>NZ_SWCN01000058.1 GCF_005116575.1 Desulforhopalus sp. IMCC35007
ACAAAGGTCCAGACTGTCATGGGCAGCTATAGATGGTCCACCGAATCGGTGGCCAGAGACAGGCTGCTCTTGAAGTACTTGGGAGTGAATACTAAATAGTGTGCGCTTTACCCGATTTTCAGGGTAATTCAAAGACCAATTCCACTGAAATATTTACTGCATTACATGTGAGAGACTCACAAATATGAAGGTTACCAGTGAGCGTGCCTGGTATATTTCTGACATGAAGAGTTGATGGGCAAATCGAAGACTTTCTTTGGCAGCATGCCGAGCAAAGACTTCAGCTGCTGCCTTCTGAATATCCACAAATCCATGTTGTGTTTTTGAATTCGTTGAATGAGTTTCTCTATCATTTTCATCCTGGCTATTTTGGGGGCTCATCGCGATGCTGACCAGCACCACGAATCTCGGCAGTACAGTCGGCACAACACGATAAACACCATTGTACCCTGTGCATTATTATTTATGAATAATGTGATCTCTTTTCCAATTTTATGAAGACATTGCCTTTCATGGGACCATTCAAAAAGAGAGCAACTTTCTCGGTTGATAATTCTGAAATAATCTTTTAATCAAGGACATGTTTTTTGAGTTAGGATAACAAAAAAAGATGTGGATTTTAGGTCAAGAGAATTTGGAATTATCTTTGATTAAAGGTGTTAAGAAATATTCAATAGAGAGGCTGTTCATCTCGACATCGCTTCAAGGCAACTTTATTTCTTGACATGTTCCCAATAAAAGAAGATATTGAATCAATATGTATCAATATTGATCAATTGTATAAACTTGAAGGAGGGGAGGAATATGAGCCATACTATTGAAATATCAGACAATACAATGAAAAACTTGAAGCCGCTAATGAGAGGACACAGATCATTTGATGACTTGATTGATTTTTTAGTTGTGTTCTATCAACACGAACTAGGGCTAGAAGGATTTATAGAACCTAGTAGTTCGTTAAGCATAAAATTTGAGCCAGATAACGATATGGAAGAGTTCAAGCGTAGGTTGCTCAAAGTTAAAAAGGCTTGGATCCAACTCACAAAAACAGATGGAGTGATAGTGAATAAACAGTGGGTTGTGACTAGATTGACTGAAAACTCTAATATTATGAACAACTTGAGATCAGGACCGCTGCGTGGTTGGAAAGAAAAAGGCATTACTGAGGCAATAGTCAGTACTGAAGAATTTCCATGGGTTTAAGGAGAAGTTATGAAAATTATCTCTGTCGCAAAAGTAGAAGGATCACATGTTTATTACGGCTGGCGTGATCTTATGCAAATAATTGAGACAAGCAAGGGAACTTTCACAGACAATACGGTAGGATCAACATATTGGACACATAAACCTGGCTATGACTGGGCCAGCCTAGTTGGAAGTGAGATTAACGAGGGCAAAATTAAAATACTTGGGCGTTCTCGTGAGGGTCAAAAGTATGATTGGATAAAGTGGTACGGCTAAGAAAACACCTTACCTAAAAAAATACCAGTATAGTTTGGCGAAAACAAGGTTCTTCCGGATTAAGCGTACTTCTCGGTAATGGCAGCCACGACGGGTTTGTGGGCGGGGTAGAGAAGAAAAACACTCTGTCTTGGCTGATTTTCTCGTTTGATGAATTTTATATCTTCCCATTCCCTCCCTTTGAAAAAGGGGGGGGAAGAAAACATTATTTTGAAACATTGATTGTTTCGAAAAGTTGGCTGATATTGCAGAAAGTGTACAGTTGAACCTCAATATCTAAGGGCTCTAGAGCAAAAAGTACGTTTGAGTCGGAAGAACCGAAAACAATAGCAACTGTTCAACCTTCTCCCACATTGAGTTACACAAAAGGTTGCTATGAGTTTAAAGGTGCAAGATCCCTATATGGAAACAGTAAATTGTACAGAATTATGAAATAAGAGACACGGCGAAGATTGGCTGGCCTATGTTGATTGTAGCGGAGCATCACTAACAAATTTTAAATTTAAACCAGACGGTCAATTTCACGCAGGATATATTAGGGGGAGTAGACTACGATATGGACCAACAAAACAAGTACGTAGAAATAGGAGAATGTACGCTACTTGCCGGAAATCCATTATTATCTTCAGCAAGTCAATTTAAACAAGAGTAATACCTTCAAGAATTTGCATATAAGGAGCATTTTGAAATCCTAGATGCTTCCAGAAAATCAACCGATAGGATTGCTCCATTCCCCAATTTGCTAAGTATTGATAATACTTCATTATCAACGTCTGTTTTAAATTCGAAGCCGCCTATTTTACGTAGAGATACTTGCAAGAGGAAAGCATTCATAAACTCGATTTACAAGTCAATATATCTCCTGATATGGTTAACACTGTCAATACAAAACAAGAATCCATTGCCTCTTTTTCATTGCAGTACCAATGCTTGCAACGAGGATAATTATTTTCTTCTAGTTCATGACCAGAGACGGGGTCATAGTG
>NZ_SWCN01000038.1 GCF_005116575.1 Desulforhopalus sp. IMCC35007
TATAGTAAAAAATTATTTTTAGCGGCTTGAAAAACGAAGTCACCCCTTCCCCGCGGGGAAGGGGTGTGGAAACAGATCTGAAACTATGCGTCATATCTAAAAACAGCCAAGTGGTGGTCTAAAAAGCTAGACCACTTCTGTTTCCGTCTTTAAAATGGCCTTAATCCTTAAGGCCAGGTCGTTTTGAGGCTCATTCCAGCAGACGAGAAGTGCACCAATTACAGCACCGGATTGTTCCCTCAAGGGAAAACAGACAGCCTGTCCTGCAAAGAGCGCCGCAGTCATATCCCTAAGCAAAAGCGACTGCAGGGTCTCTGGCAACAAGGGTTCGAGTTTCCAGGTGAGCATCCGCTTTTGCTGCTTACATTCTGCCACCACCTGCTTGATGAGTTTCATCTGCGGAGCACTTTCACTAAAGCCCGTTATCGAGCTGTGCAAAATGGATTGTCCGCCGACACTTTGCAGGCCGGGAGCCAACATCACAACATCTGCCTGAAAGTATTCCTTTATCTTTTGCACAAAAACGGGGCCAGCCTGTTTTCTGTCTCCAGAGGCAAGAGCCGCAGCAACACCGCCATGAATTTTAGAAAAATTGTGTTCATACGTCGCAGGAGATGACGTCTCAATCTGTTGGCCACCACTCATCCAAAGCGATAGACACTGTGCGAGTAATTGAAAAATTACTATGAAAATATCCGGGGATTGCTGGCTGGTTTCCACTGCTGCACAAATAGCGAGAACCTCAGAGCTGTTTTTTTCAACAGGAACAGCAATGAGAAACACCTCGTCCTGCCCCGCAAGACGGGCTACAGCAACCTGTTTACGCTCAATTGCTCTTTTTCCGCCCTGTTGTAAGATAGCAAGGATGTCATTGCCCCATCCATGCCCCTTATCTGTAATACAGGTTATGTCCTCAGATGGTTCACTCCCCTTGCAGGAGCCAATGGAAACGACACCCGCACCGGTCAACGATACGATGAATGATGTGAGATGTTGGTAGAGACCAGAAACACTTTCATGTTCTGCAAAGATTTCGGCAAGGGAGGCTTTAAGATGCCGCAGATCAAGGCCTGAAGCACCAACACCACCTTGTGGTCGGGAATTAGAAAAAGTCACTCTCTATTACAGGTATCTAGTGTTTTTGATCATCCGACACGCCCTTTATCCCGTTGGAATCAGGAACGTCAGTTGAACCAGCCAAAATCTTTCCCAAGAGTTCATGGAGTCGCTTTGCTCCTGCGTGGGTCATCGCGATCCTCGAGTGGATTGGTAATGACATCTCGTCTGTCCCCGGATCCTTCATATAACCTGAAGAAAAACCAACAGTAATATCCTCAGGTGTTGAGTTGACCAAAAATTGTGAAGAGAATAGAACTGATGTATCTGTGTAGCGTATTGTTATGCGCTTTGCTTCCGGTTTCTTTTCCATAAGCCCCTACTTTACTTAAAATTTTCTCTCCACAAGTAATCGACAATGTGAGTAATTACTATGGAAGCAGCTGATTGGTTTCAAAACTGCATCGGATACCGCTTTTCGCTGCAAAATTATCAGCAAAGCCGATCTTAACCCGTACAGTTCCACTCTCGGGGTTCACTAAGGGAGAGAAGTAGAGCACTGTGCCTGTTACCATCTCATCCTGTCCATTGACGTGCAAGGTGACCTTCTGCCCCGAAGCTAAATTTCCCATAAAATTATACGGGATATGAAAAATAACATGGAGCGGTAAAGCCTGCACAACAGTGATAAGGGCATCTTCATCATTGAGCCCGACCAGCTCCCCTTCCGTTTTAAAGATTCTTGAGACAACTCCATCAATGGGGGCTCTGATTTTTTTGACCTCAATCTGGGCCTCGATCTGTTTAAGTTCAGCCAGTCGAATCTTCCGACTCTCTTTTGCTGTCAGCAGATCCGCCTGGGCAAGCGCCAGATCAGCTCTGGTTTTTTCCAGTTCATTTGGCCGTACATGCCCGGTGGATTCCAGGCGATTGAGATTTTCAAGCTGCGCCTTACGCATCTCCACCATGATTGCTGCAGAATCCAGCTGCCCCCGATTAGAGGCAAGTATCTTTGCCGTATCATGCTGGGCGTTGAGCACACCAAGATCAAGAGTAACGAGAAGCTGCCCGGCTTTAACGCTCTCCCCTTCAACGACATGTACTTCTCTAACGATGTCTCTATTTACCGGAACAATGTCAACCTTCTTATTCGGTTCAAGAAAACTCTCCAGGGTAACAGCAGCCACATTGTGGGCAAAAAACAAGAGCCAGAACATCGGCAGCAGAACACAGGAGCGAGTAACATTGCGAGACATGAATATTATTTCCAAACCCATAGTAAAATACTGCGGTGAAGCTTTCTTGTCACTCCACCACTGAACCCGTTACATTAATATCGCAGCTATTCTGTAATACCTGCAATTCCAGATGAAGAGGGCAGTTCTGAATCCATCTTAATATCACCAATGTTTATTATATTTTTAGGTAAATCATCCTCAACTGTTTCCTTAATCATCACACCGGACTCATCGATCAGAGTACCTTTTGCACTTTTAAGCTGGACCAGTGAAAGATTATACGTAAGTTCACTCGTAGTAAATTCCATTTCAGCCAGATTGAGGCGCTCCAGCGCATCCAGTAATCTATAGAGAATTGAGCCGTATTCTTCGTTTTTTGAGATAAGGTAATCGATACGGCTGATAAGACTATCGATTTCCTGATTTGTCGATTGGACCACAGCATAGCGCCGTTTCATTGCCATGTTGTATTTAATCATCTCTCTGTAGGTTATCTGGGCTTCCAGCAGAATATTGGTAACGGTTGTATCGAGCTGACTCATGAGTTGTTTCACTTCCAGTCTCTTCCTCATCTCCCGAGCCTTTGCTGCATTGTTCATAAGAGGAAAGTTTAAACGCAAGCCAACACTGTAACTCGGATCCCCTTCATCCCATGATTCATTCCACGCCTCACCATGATCATAATCGCCTTCAAGGCCTTTGACATAGGTTTGTGCAAAAAGATCTAACTCGGGAAGTAATTCATTCTTTGTTCGGTAATGACGTAAAAGAGCGGATTCCAATTGATGCAGCGATTGTTCAATTTCCGGACGATTTTTAAGAGCAGTCGTAAAAACATCCTCCATGGACTCCTGCGGCAGGGCATGCAGGGGTTTTTCTACCGTGACATATTCAAGGCCAGATTCATTGACCAACTCTGGTGCATTCGTTAACGTCCAGATACGCGACTGAGCGTTCAAAATTGAAAAACGAGCTTCATCTGCTGCCAGCTGATGACCAAACAACTGAGATTGAGCACGCGCCAGCAGGCTGGCTTCTACATCAATATCTTTTCTTTCTTCCATCTGCCGGACGATCTCTTTCGTTTTATCGGCGAGTCGCTGTTTTTGCAGGTAGAGCGATCTCTCCATATAGAGCCCCCAATATGAGCGGGTTACTTCCAGAAGATGACTGTCAAGCTGACGCTTCAGTTCACTGTTGGCGCTTTTGTAATCAATTTTTGCAAGCTCTTTAATGGCATCATTATAGTCTGGTCCAAAACCTTTCAAGAGAGACTGGGTCAGGGTGAGACTGGTTTTTGAGATACCCTGCTCGGTTGGATTAAGATAGGTTGAATTGGAATCGAAAGACTCATATCCCTGCTCTAACGAAAGCGTCGTACCTGTAATAAATTTTCGTTCCAATCCTACACTCAACGCACCCGATTCTTCTTCATACCTTTCAGGACCACCCGTTCGCAGATCATCTCCGACAGGCTCGTCGATATCATTATACTTACCACTCGCATAGAGGGAGGTATCAAATTCTCCTTCAGCCTCCTGAATGGTCGTTTTACGAATAAGTGGAAGGTACCCAAACACCTTAACCTGGCTGGAGTTATGCAAGGTCGTTGAGTAGAGGTTCGGAATATTCGTTTCAGTGTATTGCTTCATCCCGGCAAGTGGGACTGTCGCCTTTGCATGCCACCATGAAACCATGGTATCATCCTTCGTGCCGGTAGCTTTACCTGTTGATAGAGTCGGGTCAATTGCCAACATCGTTACCTGCTCAGCACCGGAAAACTTCTCAATGAGCGGTCTGTAGCGGTCCAACATTTTAGCCTTCAGCTCTTCAAAGCTTGTTTCATGATCAATATCACCGGTTTCAGCCGCCATTGCCATTGGCAAAGAAGAGAGAAGCAATGTGACACCAATAGCAGGCAATAAAATCAGTTTTTTCATTCTACAGCTCCTTTTCATTACAATGTGCTCTGCGATGGATTAGTTGATACTGCAATATATTCATAGTCATAGTGATCGTCCCAGGCCAAACCACTGCTCTGGTTATAGTATTCGCTCAGAGTTTCTAATATAACAAATGGCCGGGTTGCAAAAATTGAATCTACGCTCAACGCCAGACTGGTAAATGGTGAATCGCTGAGAGCTGGCATAAAGTAGGTCCTCAGATTGAATCCCCCAGCGGTACTCGCGTTATAAAGAGACAAATCCTGTTGAATTTCAATACTATGCGGCATATCATACATGAGTGAACCCGCAAAATTCGCCAACCAGTTCCCGCCGGTGTCTGCCATAACCAGTTGCGTTCCAACAAAGTTGCCCTGCGCATCAGTGAGATTAATCCTCAGCGTCGTGCCCGGTTCTGCATGTCCGGTATAAATTGGGCTGACTGGGAGAAGGGGCTCTTGAAAAACCGAATCTTCCGCTCTCATCTCGATAAATTCATCCACATCTCTTCTTTCACCACCTTCAACATATGATTGGAAAAGAGGATCATAGATAAATCCCGGCTCTACAATTTCAGGTGGTCGAACAGTGGGCGGCTCAGGCGGCACAATGACAAGTTTGTACCCAAAATCAACATTGTTATTTACTTCCCCGGCCCCAAGCTGGATAGTCGTCGTATTATCGAAAAGTCCATCCAAATCATAGACAGGATAATAGTTATTAATGACCGATGAAGGATCAGCGGTGAGGGTATATGCACCGGCAAACAGATTATCAAACGAATAGTTACCATTCGTATCAGTCGTTGTCTCGAGGACAACATCCGTTACCCCATCCCCATCAAAATCACCTTTCAGGGTAATCTTTACACCTGCAATACCTTCTTCTCCTGGGTCAAGCACTCCATCTTCGTCCAGATCATACCAGACGGTATCACCTATGGAACCCGTGCCTGTATATCCAAAATCCACATCAAGATTATCTTCACCAGCCACTAATGAAAGATCACTGGCATCTGGTGTGTCGAGACCATCAAGATCATAGGTCTGGTTGATGCCAGCTGGCAGAGTTGAAGGATTAACGGTTACTGAATAGTCACCAGGTAGGATGCCATCAAAAAGATAATTACCGTTGCGATCTGTTACGGCTGTCAGGGTGTCAGGGGTACCATCCAGATCGACATCTCCGATCAGAGTAACTTCAACACCGGCAATTCCAACATCTCCACTGTCCTGAATGCCGTTATTATTTACATCAAAGAAAATAGTGTCACCAATTGAACCCGTCTCGGTGTAGCCAAAATCCTGGGCATTATTGGTTTCACCCGCCGCGAGAGTGACGGTTGAGCTACTGTCGCGTGGTCCATCTGGGTCCGAAGTTAGCACAAAGGATTCGGGCAGAGTTGATTCATCAACCGTGATTGTAAAGTCACCAGATGGTAAATTATCGAAATGATAGAGGCCATCCGCGTCTGTTACAGTTGTGAGGGTTTCATCGATACCATCATTATCAAGATCTCCGGTAAGGGTCACCGTGACATTGGCAATACCAGACTCACCATCCTGGGAATTATCGCCATTGAGATTATTCCAGATATAGTTTCCTATGGAACCTGTACCGACAAAACCGAAATCAAGATCCTGTATTGAAGGGTCTGTTGAATCCCACTCCGTATCGGCAATGTCTACCCTATTATCAAGAGAGCCATCCCGCTCGTATGTTTCATTGGTAAGGCCGATGGGAGAAGATACTTCAACCCAATAATTTTCCAATGGCAGGTTGGTAAATTGGTAGAAACCATCCTCGTTAGTTGTTGCTGTGGCAGTATATTCATACGTACCATCACCATCAAGATCACCATGCAGCGTGACTTCTGCACCTTCAATTCCTTGGTCGATTTCATTTTGAATGCCATCCTGACTGGTATCATACCAGACATAATCTCCAACGGATCCTTGACCTGTGTAACCAAAATCGACATCCAGGAAGGTTTCTCCATTAGCACTATCTGTGATTTCATAACTGCCAGTATGGTCTAGTACATTTGTTCCTAAGTCATAGTCAAACGTCTGTGTCATTCCTGAAGGTAATGTTGATGATTCAACGTGAATATTATAAGTTGCATCAGGTAAATGAGTGAAGGAATAATTGCCCGAACTGTCTGTAATGGCTGTAAGGCTGTATACAGTTGCGCCATCTAGTGGACTTATTACTTCTGCTGTTACTGTCACCCCGGCAATACCTGTTTCACCTGCATCCTGAACACCGTCCGCGACGACATCAAACCAGACCGTATCACCTATAGTACCGTCCCCTAGTGGAACCGTGAAAATTGCAGTGGCTGTATCTTGAGTGCCATCCTGGGACATTCCTGGATTTCTGGTGTCGCTATCATCATAGATGCGTTCATTTGCATCTTCTCCGTTACGGCCCGACCAATCAGCATCGGCGACGTTTATGTGATTTCCTCCGACAAACCAAGCTTCTACTACCCGCACGTCATATCTTATAGTAAGTGTCTCACCTACTTCCAGATCCCAAGAGTCATCACTAAACTCAAGTAAGCCGTCGGTGTTTGTAAATGTTATTAAATCGGGATCTGTCACAGCATTACTCGGAACACTGCTTGTTGTTATGGAGATGCTATTCACTGCAATAAATTCTGTCCCAATAGCGAGAGCATCTGATAACGAAACTTCATAGGCTGTTCCTCTACCTGTGTTTTCCATAACAACAGTATAGGTCATTATATCATTGAGGTTATCTGCTTGAGTATCCCCCACGCCCCCATCTGCATCGACAACTGTCTTCGTAGTAGTGATTTGAGGTTCTACTATAGTTGCAACTGAGTCTGTTGGATCAGTTTCGTTTACCGTTATTCTATCGTTGCCAGAATCATTGGGATCGTCATAGCTGAGAGTAGCAACATTGATTTTTGTATCACCATCCTCATTTACCGAGTCATTCAAAACTATCGCCCTGAAACCAATGACAAAAGAATTGTTGGAGGAATCATTGTCCGAGACAACGGTAACATTACCTAATGAGAAGTCTATATCATTACCGTCACCAACAGTACTATTTAAAGAAGAGGTATCCGAAATTCTTCCATCAAAATCACTGGTCAAAAGCCCTGAAGGATCATCAGTCGGACCAGTACCAAATGTAGTGAAGACTTCATAAGAGCCCACCACATATTCAAGGCCCGCAGGCAGGGTATCTGTTACCTGCACATCCACCATGTCCCCTTCGGGTAGGGTGACGATCATGTAATATTGTATCGTTTCCCCAATTGTATACGTTGAGGGATCTGGCGCTATTTTTTCTATCGCGCCGGGATCAACAATTACACTGGTTGTTGCCGAGGCAACATAGTCATTATAGGCAATGTTAGCCGGATCTCCGACTCTCTCATTTGAGTCATCAGTGTTTTCATCTCCATCAGGGAGACTGGTCCAGTCTATGGAGGCGGTGTTTGAAAGGTCCAGACCACCGGAAGGGTTAGCAACCAGAGCAGCGGAGACGACTATCGTATAGGTATCACCGAGCTGGAATTCATCCCATATTCCGGTTAAGTCTCGCCCTTCTGTCCCGCTGGAACTAATGGCAGTTGTTATCCCTGTCAGAGACCCGGTACCAACCTGACGCAGGATGGTTACATTTTCATATCCATCCGGGATAGTATCTGAGAAGGAAACATCAAAGGCATCCTGGTTACTGCCACCAGTATGACTAATTACTATGGTAAACTCAACAGTATCCCCTTCATCAGGACTGGAATTATCTGCAACTTTACTAATCTGGAGTTCCGGTTCAACGACAGTTACAGTTTCAGTATCACTTGACAACACGGCACTACCAGATAACCATTGAGCATTGTTTGCAAGATTATCTCCTCGATCATTCGCGGAATTGTTAAGAACTAAGGCAGTATAATTTATGGTAATATATTCAGGCGTTGAGTTGTAGGTATTACTGTTGGTTATATCTCCAAAATTCAGGTAGATGTCATACGAACCAGTTGGAATATTACTGGTAATTATATTATCCCACACCCCACCTTGAGCAGTAGTGGCCAAATCTGTAGAAGCAGATATTGAATTAATAGATACAAGCTGCAAACCATTGTCAGCAAGGTTATCCCTGAAGAGTACACTCTCAGTGGTTCCCTCCTGAACTGCTATCTGAACCGTATAGGTTACTTCCTCACCAATGGCCACATCAGTGCCACTTGTAACAGCATCAGGCTGACTGGTGCCAGTTATTGTTTTTGTCACCGTTGGGCCACCAACAGTGACCTCTGCAGTATCACTTGGATCAACAATAGTGTGATCTGCTCCACCTTCGGCACCGGCATAATTTGTAATTGCAGCGGTATTCACAAGAGTCTGCCCTGGAGTTATATCGACAGTGGCAACAAGGTCGTAGGTGATAACAACCACGTTGTCTGTCTGGGTGGTGTTATTGTCTGTGTTGGCAGCTACTGCTCCCGCTCCTGGATCTGTCAGGATTATCCCGGAGAAGAAGTTAAAAGCCGCGTCCCCGTAGGAGAGGCCGTTAGCATCTGTAAAAGCAACAGAAATACTGCGGTCTCCCGTTGTAACATTCAGGTTCAATCCCGTCACAGGAATAGCAAAACCAGCTGGCAGAGAGTCTGAGATTGCAACATCAAAGGCATCGGAATGACCGATATTCTGAACAACTATGGCAAAGGTTACCGTGTCACCGGCATCAATGCCGCTCAGGTTTGCGTCAACAGAGAGTCCAAAGTCTGCCTCTGCAGTTTCAGTTACCGTTCCTGTTTCAACGGTTCCGACATTACCGTCATACGTTCCTGCTGAATTATCTGTATTAATCACCCCTTTGGTTATTTGCAGGACAGGCTCATTAAGAACGATCTGGTCAATAGCATTCGTCTCAGAATTCTCTAACTCTGTACCAGACTCATAGGCAGTTACCTGGTTGGTGAGATAGAAACCATCAGGAAAAGGATCATTGGAGACAGCTACAGTAAAGACAACTTCAACCACACTGGAAGTATCAAACTCGTCATGATAGTTTGACCAACTAAAAGTGAGACTGTTCTGGCCAGGATCTACTGTGAGCCCCTCAAAACTACCAGTATCATATGTACTTGCGGTTGTAAAAAACCAGTTGCCGGCAGCATACCGGGCGGGATCGTCTGCGCCTACCTCAACCCACGGATCTCCGTTAAAAACATCTGTGCCATCCTGGTCTGGATCAGCTGCATTAAAAACAGGGAGAGGCAAATAGTCTACAAAGTCAAAATTCTCAACGCTACTGATTGGCATGTCATAGCGAATGATGTAAGAAACCGTGTCGCCAGGAGAGATCATAGGTCTGTCTTCACTCGTACCATCTGTAGCCCAGCCGCTTTCAGAATTATTTATAGCGATAATACTTTTTGAAACCCCACCGGTAACAATGTTTACGTTGTCACAACTCTCGTCATCCTCACTTTGTCCTGTAGCAACGGGGACCACCCCTTTGGTAAATACGTCCCCATAGATGGTGACACCACCCTGCAGATTATCGCCCTGGTCGACATTATGCTCCCCAGTAGCCGGATCCACACGATATTGATCCAGTATTGTCGCGTCGTATGTGATGGTTCCAGTGGTTGCGCCTGTCTCCCCACCCTGAAGGATACCATCCGCTGCCTCCCCGGTTATTCCCGCAGAACGTAAAATAGCATCAAGGTTGTAGAAAAAAATTATCGAGCCATCAGTCTGGGTCTCAGCCCAGACCTGACTCCCTACTGCCCCAGGAGTCAGGGCGACAGACGTGGCTATCTGGGTTCCATTCTCCCAGAGATCAATGGTGATCGTGGTGGGGTCGACTTCCAGGCCATCTGCAACAACATCCTCGATCCTGAAGGCATAGATGGAGTCATTTATGTTACTGTCTCCGAATGCAAAATAGTCTGAAATCTGAAAATCGAGGTTGTAGGTCAGAATCTCCCCGGGAACATACCCGTCATCACCTCCAGCATCAGGAGAATGACTCTTCTGGATAGTTATGGCTTCCGCGTGGAAGATGTCATCGATATTTTCATTACTTGAAAAGTTACCATCCTCATCAACCTCAGGGTAGATAGTAGCGGTAACAGCTGGGTCATAAGCGTCCCTGGGAACCCAGTGATAAGAAACTTCACCATTATTGATAATATGAACATCATCCGCTGAGTCAGGATCTATAATCGCATCCCCGGCCCCGTTCTGCTCTGGAACATAAAACCCATAGTGTATTACGACATCATCGTCGGCGGCTGTACCTGTAACCGTCCCCAGTATCTGTATTTCAAGAGCTCCCCCTTGATTTCCTGTAGGCTCACGAACGATGTTATAACCCGCCGGAGTCAAAGCCACCCCCCCAACAGAGATAGACGTAACCCCGGTATAATAGATGGAATCTGGAACCTCCTGAGTATAGACAAGACTATCTACATTCTGATTTTCGGCTATATCGATGGTAGATATGTATTCTGCCGGGAAGTTAGGGCCGGTTGGGATTTCCTGATAATTTTGCTCAAAAACAGTATCAAGATCAGTGGCAACTTCCCGAATATCATCAGCAATCGGATCATGCTGTTCCTGACAATCAGATCCAACAGTGGGGACATTAATTTCAGTATTAAAGGCGATAACCTCTGGAAGAAAACTTATAGTCTCCCCACCATCCCGTATTGGATTATCCGTAGTATAGTCATCAGCAGCTGTTAAACCATACATTGCCCCCCTGTAAATGGTGACATCAAGGGCAGCATCAGGGTCGTTAATATCACCCACATCGGCATTTTCACTCATATGGGCGGTTACCTCAATTTCGGCGGCCGTCTGATCAGGCGTAAAAGATCCAAACGGCAAACGCAAGGTTACAAACTCATCTCCAGGGTTAAGCCCCGTGATAACCAGAGCCTCTCCTGTGTTGGGGTCTTTGACCCAGTTGTGGGTAACCTCGCCCGCGTTATTAACTATTTGCGTATGATACTCAACATCGACTCCCAGATAGGTGGCACTTTCAAAAGAAATACCGTCATCTGTTCGTGTAACATCAGTAACCTCGTCTCCCTCAAGCCCCCGATCAAGGACAAGATCAATATATGGGCCGTAAACAGTTTCTGTACGGTCATTATTGTAAGTCACAGTGAAAGTGAAATCTTCACCGATCATCGGATCAATGGGGATTACAACATCTTCTGAATCCACAGCCTGAGTGTCGACGTCACCAGCATCGGCCACAACAAGATCGGACTCATCAGCCTCCGTTTGCATCATGGCGTCTGCAGCAGATTGTGCTTCTGCCAAGTCACTGGCAGCGCCTTCGACTTCTACACTAACATCATCCTGGGACGCTCCCGCATCCACCTGTTCTACTTCCTGACTGGCCGCAACAGTCTCACTCTCTGCCTGCATCTCTGCACCATCCAGCGAAGTTTCCTCCACTCCTCCATCGGTTGGCTCAACAAGTGCAGCAACTGGATTGGCGTCAAAAAATACACGCTCTTCGAGCGACTCTAGAATCAGTTGATATGGTGTAGTTTTTTTCATAAGTATATCCCAGATAGAAACCGGCAATAGGCGCTTTCACGTTTACGGACCAGCCAAGCTTTCTTACATAATCGTAAAGAACGATACAGAAAAATCTCTATGAGTATACCTTATATCAGCAGATACATTGTGTATGTAAGGAAGCAGTAAATAATAACGATTACTATATGCAATTACCTGTCATAATTGATGCGGTACAGGACAAGAAAAGGGTCAATAGGGGCTACGCATATTCATAAAAATATCTCTGGTTGCAACCGGTAAAAATATTTTTATGTTAGCCCTTTGGCCAGAATTCTTAACAAATTTTGATGAAAATATATCTACAAGTGTACATTATATCAACAAATATACCTACACATTTAGCAACTTATCAAACTGTACCAATGAACCTTTGTCATGGTTTACCCAAGAGATTTTGAGCAGGATAAAGAAATACTCACCTGAAAAAGCCGTTATTTTGAAATATCAGCAGGGGGAAAATTAGCGACCAATCGGTTGTTTCATACAACCCATTCGCGGCCCGTCACTCAGATCTAATCCACCATACATTCGTTACAACTCCAATTTACTGTCAGTAGTCCTCAGCGAAAGACAAAACAACTTGCACTGATTACCTCAGATGCTTTATTGAATTTCTTGCAATGTCATCTAAAAACTGCATTTTCCGGTTTTTGATTTTATTTTTTAGGTAATTTGAAGTACATGGCAATTGGACTACAACAATTTCTGCATCCTTCAATATTTCAGATGCTGCGCAGAATTACGCAGGTAACATCTCGCTTCCGAGTTTTTTAGCTCCCTGTAAGATATTTTTGCCGGCTCACCCTAAATCAAGCTATAAATTTACCTGATATTTTATAACACTACGATGTTTTCATTGTCTTCATCTGCTATAGTGGGGTTATGAAAACATTGTACTCACTCGGAAACATTATAGACCTGGAATATTTTCTCCACAAAGACACAAATATCTCCCCCGAAAAGCTCCACCTGCGGGACCGTGAGATAGCTTTGAGCCTTGTTGAACAGGAATCAGACCATGAGCTGACAACGGTCGAACTGCTGTCCGGCTGGCTGGGTGTCCGTCTGAAAAGTGAATTTGTTCACGGACAGAGCGAAAGCCCCGGAACAATTTTCACGAAAAGCCGTGCTCTTGCATCAAGTCTGGTTTCTATAAAAGGGCTCTTTGCAGGTCTCTTTGCAGGCTGGGCTTTTTTTGCCTATGCAGGGACCACTCCCGTTAACGTCTTACAGTTCCTTCTCTTTTTCGTCTTTTCACAGCTTCTCTTTGCTCTACTGCTGTTTGGCTCCATTGCCTTTAGAAAACTCATTTCAGAAACTGGCCTGCCTCAAACAGGTTATCTCCTCCTCCACTCCCTTGGTAAAGCACTGTTCAAGCGTCTGCACCGCAAGTGGCTCCAGAGTTTAGGTGGAGACAAACGGGAAAGTATTGGAGCAGCCTACGGTATTATCAGAAGCAGAAGCAAAATTTACGGCTCCCTTTTTTACTGGCCCATCTTTTCTCTCGCCCAACTGTTTGGCATTACCTTTAACATCGGCCTTCTTACTACTTCACTGATAAAGATTGTTACCAGTGATCTGGCCTTTGGCTGGCAGTCAACCCTCCAGCTCAGCGACATCGCCATGTATAAAATGGTTCAGTTTCTTGCTCTCCCCTGGAGCTGGCTGTTCCCACAAGGTCTGGCAACACCGAGTATCTCCGAAATTGCAGGCAGCCACATCGTACTCAAAGATGGGATCTACCACCTCGCAACCGGTGATCTTGTAGCATGGTGGCCATTTCTTCTTCTGTGCCTCGTCTTTTATGGCCTGATTCTCCGTCTCATCTTTTATGTTTCCAGCCGACTACTCGAGGGTGTCTCATTACAAAACCTCAAATGGAACACTCCGAAATATGCGGCACTGTTACGGCGGATGCGCACCCCCATTGTCAGCACCCAGGCTCAGGATCTGCCCCATGAGCTAACCGATGATTCTAACCCAGAGCCCGCGATTGCCAGTTCGCAGACCACCAGCACTGCTCCGCCGCGAATTCTCCTTATTCCAGATGACATCTGCGATTCTTTTCCTGTTAAGAGCCTTACGCAACTCATGGGCCAAAAGGGCTATACTTTAACGGCCCAATATCGTTTCATGTGCGGGTACGAAGAGGATCGACAGCTGCTGCAGACGTTGAGTAAAAATGAGTTTATGGACGAAACCGGTTTTTATATAATTATGGAAGCATGGATGGTTCCCCTGGTTGATTTTCTAGTTTTTTTAAAAGATATCAGGAAATTATCTACACCAGAAACCATTATTGAAATCGCACTTACAGGTTCCCCCGAAGGGGCTCATTTTACAAAAATCGCAGCAACTGATTTCACTATCTGGAGTAAAAAGATTCAATCCATCGGAGATCCATATATCCACCTCTCCGCGATAACAGGAATAACCAAATGACTCTCCCCCCTGAATTTGCCATACTGGGTCACCCCAACGAAGGAAAATCCTCTGTACTTTCAACTCTTGCAGAAGATGACTCGGTGCGCGTCAGTCCCACCCCAGGTGAAACAACGGTATGCCGGACCTTTCCGGTTATTATCGATGGCAGAGAAATGCTTCGTTTCACCGACACCCCAGGATTTCAAAATCCCGGCCGGGTCCTCAGCGAGCTGAAAAACCGTTTTTCAACAAGCTCCGATCCCATAAAAGAGTTTCGAGCCTATGCGGCTTTGATTCCCGAGCTGCATGATGACTGTGAACTGCTGTCTCCACTTGAACGAGGGGCTGGAATCATCTATATCGTGGATGGATCAAGACCTGTGCGTAATGTGGACAGGGCAGAAATGGAAATTCTCAGGCTTTCCGGCAGGCCCCGAATGGCCATAATCAACTGTAAGGTCGATGAAGAGAAACACCTTGAGGCCTGGAAGAGTGAGTTCAGAAAAAATTTCAATTCCAACCGCAGGTTTAATGCCCACCGGGCAACCTACTCAGAACGTATTTCACTGCTCGAAGCACTCAAATCCATTGACCAGGACTGGCAGAATACCCTGGATGAGGTTATCTCCGTCTTCAAAAAAGACTGGAAAAACCGCAACAATGTCAGTGCAGACATTATTGCAGGCCTGCTGCAACAGGCCTTGAGCCTCAAACTCCAGGAAAATATCAGCTCAGCAACTTCCCCTGCCAGGGCACGTGAAAAGCTGTTTGCTGCGTACAGTTCTAAAATTCGTTCCATTGAAGCCACCGCCCATAAACAGATCAAACAGCTTTTCCGGCACAATGTATTCAACTATGAACTCCCTCCGCACTCCCTGCTCCACGAAGACCTTTTTGACGAAAAAACCTGGCAGATGCTTGGCCTCACCAAAAAACAGGTTATCATTGCCGGCGGCATCGGTGGCGCAGCACTTGGTGCAAGCCTGGATGTAGCGGCACTTGGACATGGGCTTGGCATGTTCACTGCAATGGGAGGCATGGCAGGAGCTCTGGGCGCTTTTTTCGGGGGAGAAAAGCTCTCAAAGGAAGCAGAATTTTTCGGAGTTCCATTAGGCGGTAACCAAATACAGATAGGTCCGAGTAAATCTATCGACCTTCTCTTTGTTCTCCTCAACAGATCACTTCTTTTCTACCAGTATACGATCAACTGGGCCCACGGCAGAAGGGATTACGACTCCCTGGAAAAGGTAGACAGCGAAAATGGTTCAACCCTGGCATTTACCAGACACTGGTCCGCCAGACGGATCAAAATATGCCATCATTTTTTCAAGGCTGTACAGGGCAACGGAAACGATCATTCCCTCCCGCCACACGACGATTTCAGAGGGCTTCTCCTGCAGGCTATGGAGGAAATCAGTCAAAGAGATTAAGATCTTACATGGACTAGCCAGCCAGCCTGTCCTGTATTATCATTTAAACTTTAATAGAGCTCAGATCCAGTGAAACAACCGGACAACCTTGAACGTAGTATTCCGAAAAAGGAGTAGCGCATGGCTCAGGTTATAAAAGGTACTTTTTCTACAACAAAGCCGTCCCAGCCCAAAGAAGACAAACCGGTCCCCAGTTATATTCTCCACATCTCGATCACATTTTCAGACCCGCTTATCTGGCGACTCATACAAATCCCAGGCACCTGTACTCTTGCAGACCTCCATGACGTTATTCAACGGAGTATGGGTTGGAGCGATTCCCATATCCACCAGTTCATTGTCGGAAAGATAAGCTACGAACCGACGATTCGATCCAACACCCCGAGGATCTCCAAAAGATTTGATGAAGATAAATACCAGTTGCATACTCTCGAAGAAGGTATGCGATTTATGTTTTCGTATATTTATGATGCTGGTGGAGGATGGGAGCATGAGATTCATCTTTCAGAGGTTGTCCCCGCCACAAAACCGATATCCCACCCCATAGTTCTCGCCGGAGAACGAGCCTGTCCCCCTGAAGATGTTGTAGATATCCATGAATACCACCAGCTGATCACAGCCTTTGAAACGCCGGGCAGTAAAGACTACCACCGCTTATATGAAATGACTGGCAGACCTGATTTTGACCCGGCTGTTTTTGACCTTGAAAGTGCAAAGAAAAGGCTCGCAGAACTCTAAAACCCGTATCTCCAGGCTACGGGAGTCTCGAACAGATTATTGTATCCGACTTTTCTACATCGCTTTATTTCACGATAATTTCAAGTTCGTCAAATACATTTGAGTTCAACTCAATGGGGCGTTGGGAACGGGTTAGAATCTACAAAACAGCACCTTCCAGACAATTCTGTATGGAAGGTGCAACTCCAACTAAAGATTAAGCATTACAAGGGGCTTAGCGTCTTTATCCTCTTGGAGAAGAGTATCACAGATAAGGAGTCGGGAATCCTCCACCCCATAGGTTGAAGCGAGATAAGACTGAACAGCCTGGGCCCGTTGTTGTCCGAGTTCAATGAGCTTATCGCGGTCCTCGTCACCGACTCCGATACTTTTACCCTCTACTGCATTTATCTGCTTTTCATCCATAAACTCCCAGGACACAACCTGAGGACAGACCTGAATATCAGTTTCTGGACGTCCTTTCATAATTTCCGCCACCTTCTCGAGGTACTTTTTATGTTCATCCGAAATCTCAATTGAAGCAGGCGCAAAGTCCACAGGAGGCAGCTGGACTTTGAGCATCTTCTCCCCGACCTTCATACCCACATAAGCAAGTGCTCCGTAGGGCCCAAGAGTATACATAAGGTAACCTGACGCTGCAGGAATAATGGCCTTACTCAGGGCGGTGATAAGGACATCGGATATGCCAACATTAAGGTCGCTTACCGGGCCGCTGAGTGGGATCTCCAGTGAAATATTGCGATCACTGTCCCGTAAGATTGAAAGAGCAGCATCCAGAGGGATAGGGAGTTGATTGTTGAGCTCGGCTGCAAGCTCGGGCGAAATAGTTTTTGTCTCAAGCTTGTTCAGGACAACGGAGTTTTTCATGTCCAGATTGTCATTTGCCAGCTTAATGTTTGTTTTTAATTTGAGCTGACCACTGGCAAGCGCGGTACCAACAGACTGCACAGTGTAGGCAGACAATCGCGAAAGCGGATAGTTTTTCAATTGCAGCTTTAAATTAAGGGCAAGAGGATCAAGAAAAGGCGAGATATCACCATCGACATTAAAGGGTGCCCGCTCTTCCAGTTGAGCCTCCATTACAAAGGGGCTTTTGGTCTCTGGCTTTGTCGAGTCAAGATCAAGCACCTGCATCTTCGTTATGGCAAGATCGGTTATATAAGGAACCGCCAGGGTATAGTCCTGAAAATTCACAAGACTCCTGCCTGTAACTGCAACCTCGCCAAGACGTATTGGCATTCCTTTGCCCTCATCTTCCGGTTGGGCCTCAGTTTCTGCAACCTCATTCTCGCCATCACTTACCTGCATTGCCGCCAGTCGCTCGGCAACGTTGAGTTGGCCATTTTTATCGCGAATAATGGTGGACACCAGATTATCTAAAGCGAGTGCTTCTCCGGAAAAACCCTGTTCGCCAGACCAGCTCATTCCTGTAAGCCTGGTCTCCCCAAGGCTTAAAAATGGCTTCTTGCTTTCTGTCTCTTTGACCCCAAGAAAGATAAGCTCTGCCAGGCTGACCGAATCCGCCGTCACTTCGGTTGCTTCCGAGAGCCGCAGGGCGGTTGCTGTAATTTCATCTAAACGGAGTAACTCTTCCCCATTGTGTATTGCAACAATCTGAGGCTTATCAAGGGAAATAGAATCAACCGTAAAGTTTGCAAGATCATCTGTTGCAAAACCGCTAAGGGCTATTGCAGGAACTCCTATATCCATGGGAAGGGAGCCGGGAACAGTGACCGACAACCCCGCAGCACTTAATTCTTTGAGTCGAAGTTTCTTATCACCCAGCCCTTCAAGATCAAGGATTTCAAGGTTATCGAGGGCAATCTCTGGTACTGCGTCTCCTCCTGCAAAGGCAAAATCATCCAGTACAAGTGAGTTCGTCCCTTTAATATCAATGGCCTCTCCAAAATTAATTTTCGAAGCCGTGGTCAAGCTCACCCCGCCCTGCTTCAACTCCATCCCTGCACCTGCCAGCAGGGTTTCTATCTCCCGGCCGTCAATGGCACCGTTGAGTTGTACATAGGAGCCTGGCCCCCCCTCTTCCTGACCATAGGTGAGCGCCCCTTTCCAGGTGATACTGTCACCATGAACAGAGGTTTCATTTCCTGCCTCTCCAGAGGTATAGGCCACAGGGCCAAGCTGCAAATCCCCGTTCGTGGCCACGTACTGACCTGTTTGCTGATGGTTTGAATCATATACAACCACCCCTTTCCACTCCAGTCGTTCTTCACTGATCGTATTGCCGGGCAGGTTGACTGCAGCCTTGTCAATGAGCAAGGTCCCATCATTTTCAACCAGAATAGTATCCCCGATGGTAACCCGGGTTTTGCCATTGATCTCAATTTTGGCTTCATCATTGCTGAACTCTGCCTCCGAGACTGTAATTCCATAATCATTTGCTGCCAGTAACCCATCTGTAACAATGACCATGGGCTTCTTGTCGGCGCTTTCATAATGTACCGTGCCCTGCCATTTGAGGTTTGCAGCCCTGGTGGCAAAACTGTCTGAGCCAATATCAGGATTGATGACTTCTATCTCCCCTGTATAATCAATTTTCATAGCTGCCTGATCACCCATTACAAAGGCGACCTTACCATCAAGACCAACATCTCCAGAAAAGACCGGCAGGCTGCCTTTGAGCAGCCTTGCAAGCTCTTTAAGCTGAAAGCGCCCCACTGTAACCTCACCTTCAACATGTATGGCGGGGATCACTTGAAGATTGCTGAGGTTAATGTTGACAGGATCTCCATTCAGGGAACCGACCAATAAAAAGGTTGCACCAGCCTTTCCTTCTCTTGTCGTAAATTTGCGCAGCTCCGCTTTTTCTATTACAAGTTTCAGGTCAAGATCAGGTGTTTTATAGAAGATCTTACAGTTCTGCAGATCGACACTATCTGCAAGAAAAGCCCAGGCGGATACCGTATCCTCTGTCGGCTCAACGACTGTTTTCTCTTCACTCTTTGCTACTGTATACGAGCCAAGACGCATACTGCCGTCAGGGAGCTGCTCAATATCAAGGACAAGACCTGAGTAGAAAGCCTGCTCAACCTCAATATTTTTATTCCACAGAGAGGTAAAGCCCACATTTACAACCATATCGGCATTTTTTAAAAGCGATTTTCCACCAGCCTGAACATCAAGGCCTTTGAGGGCAAGACGTCCTGAAAATGGATTGAGACTGAGTTTTTCAATGGTTGCGCTGTCCGCACCATTTTCCATGAACCAATCGGCGAGGTAAACCTTTGCGCCATAAAGGCCAAGCATGAAAAGAGTTGGCAGAATCACGAGCAATCCCGCGCAGACCTGAACCCACCTTATCTGAAAAAAACGTTTCTGTGGTGTAACCGTTGGAGATGACATAAAAATATTTTTTAAAAAAATGAGAAATAATGAGCCTGGGATATTTTTTTCTACCCCAGCGCAGGCCTGGAAAATACTATTGTCTTTTTTATACCGGGACTATAAACTTCTTCAAGAAATGGAGCAATATGAAGTTGCAGAAGATGGGAAAAGCGGTCTGCAGGGTACGAATGGGACAATGATAAATTTTTAAAAAATAGATAAAGCAATTTTCCGCAAGTAAGGAAAATTGCTTTAAAATAACCTTAAGGAGCAAGCCGTTCTATGGTCCAGATGTCAGTCCCATTCTCTTTTTTATAGAGGAAACGATCGTGCAGCCTGTTTTTTCGTCCCTGCCAGAACTCGATTTCATTGGGCTCGACCCGGTAACCACCCCAAAATGAGGGCAAAGGCACCTTCCCTTCCCCAATCTTCGTCTTCATCTCCTGAAACTTCTGCAGCAACATCTGTCTAGAAGAGATAGGGTGACTCTGACTTGAGACCCAGGCGGCCATCTGGCTTTCTTTGGGCCTGCTCAAAAAGTACCTGGCGGACTCTGCAGCGGGTACTTTCTCAGCCGTACCATTTATGATCACCTGGCGTTCCAGGTCCAGCCAGACAAAGATCAAACTCACATGATTGTTTTCTTTAATTTCAGAGGCTTTACGGCTGGAAAAATTCGTGAAAAAAACAAAACCCTTCTCATCATAATACTTGAGCAAAACGGTTCTCTGACTTGGTTGTCCCTTGCCGTTGACCGTTGCAAGTATCATGGCCGTGGAGTCTGGAATATCAGTTTTTTGTGCCTGTTCAAACCACTGACTAAACTGAACAATGGGGTTCTGATGAAGGTCAGTGCGACTCAGTCCGCCCTTAAGATATTCACGACGGAACTCACTTAAATCCACAACGTGCTCTCCTCTCTATATTGTATTTTGCTGGGTTTGCCTGAAGCGGGCTGATACCCGCAACCAATTGTACCCAACCTCATCTCACTCAGACTACTTTGATCCCTTCAAGCTTCCATTGTTCAGTACCGGTAGGTCGGGCCCAGGTCCACTCTTCTGTAAACTTCACGGGATCTGTCATGCTGCCTTCAACCAGCTCACCACTTTTATCATCGACGGTGTAATCGAGTAAATTGGCACTAAAAAGTACTGTGATAAAATCCTCCCGCCCGTCACTGCCAGCCTGAACGACATCCACGTTGCGGATTGCTATTGATTCCAGCTTGTTTATCTGACCTTTCTCCCGCATTTCCCGAAATTGCTCATCATACTCCCGTGCAATCTCAGCCCCAAGCAGATGTTTGTAGGAGTCTAGATCCCTTCGCATCCACCCGGCCTGAATCTGAAAAAACACATCGGAGGCGACTTCTTTAAAATAGCTCAGGTCAAACCCTTTGTCATATTGGCGAATCTGATCCAACCCTTCTTCCAACAGGTTACCGCCAATCTCTATCTCAGGTTCTGGCTGCTGCTCGGGAGTAAAAGGGGCACTTTTCATCCCACCACCGAACATATCATGGATGTTATTGGGTGCACCACCGGCAGTCCGCCCCGGCGAGGCATAAGCCCCTTGGCCCTGATTAACCGAAGTAAACTTTCTGAAAAGGAAATACGCACCGCCTGCCAGCAAGAGTATTGGCAGAATCCCCATACCGCTTCCCCCCATACCAAAGAGAGAGCCAAAAAGCAGGCCGCCGAGTGCACCACCAATCAGACCTCCCATCAGGCCACGGCTCATACCGGAGCCGCTTTTGTTTTGAGTAACTGCTTTATTCGTTTTAGGGGTCGACTTCTTGAAGCTCGGCGCCATTTTAAACGAACGCCCTCCAGACATTGACCGGGCTTCGGCATAATTTGCGGTCACTGCCACGCTGGTAAAACTGAATGCGATAAGCAGTAATAAAATGGGCGTAAATGTTGTGTACAGTGTCTTCATAATCCTCATATCCATTGTTTAATTGAAAAACGCCTACAAAATGTTTTCAAATTTAAAGATGACAATAATGAAAAAGATAAGGTAAAGAGTCATGAAACCCGCTATCTATGTGTACCTTTTTTGATACCGGTCGTCCCACAGCACAACCGCAGATCCCTTTTATCTATGTCATCAAATATAGCTAAAGCGTTGCAGGCCTACATTATAGTACACCTTGTAGCAGATGCCAGAAGAAGAACAAACAAAAAATAAACTAAAACCATATGCTCCTCATCCACCCCCCGTTGACAAAACCGTGTGAACCGCCTGCAGCTCTTGCCTACCTTGAAGGTGCACTGAGGCGTCACGGCGTTTCGACAACGGTCTGCGACATGAATATTGAAGCCATCCACTCACTGCTGGAGAAAACCACCAGTACAGATGACACCTGGACCAGACGGGCGGTAAAAAACCTCGGCCGTAATATCACAGCCCTTCAAAGCACGACGACCTACCAAAACAGGGATAAATACCGAAGGGCGGTTGCAGACATCAATCACCTGCTTGAGATCGCGGGGACCGAGGCCGGCATCCAACTCAATCTGGCAAATTATGTCGATGACGATTATTCCCCCCTGAAAAGTGAAGACCTGAAAAGAGCTGCTGTACATTTTTCAGACAATATCTTTTTTCCCTATTTTGCAAAGCGCCTTGAGCAACTGCTTGAGACAAGTCCAGGCACATATATAGGCATTTCGTTGAACTACCTCAGCCAGGCGATCTGCAGTTTCGCCATGATAGGCTACCTGCGGCATCACCATCCAAAAATTAAAATAGTGGTTGGAGGTGGACTGGTGACAACCTGGCTCAGCCATCCCGGCTGGAATCGCCCTTTTGATGATCTTATCGACTATTTCATCGGCGGAAAGGGCGAAGGACAACTTCTTCGGCTTTTAGGAAAAGAGGTAGAGCAGGAGAACTGTCTGCCGGTGTACACCTCTCTCACAAACAACTACCTTTCTCCAGGCTTTATCCTCCCCTATACCACCTCACGCGGATGCTTCTGGAAGAAATGTAATTTCTGCCCTGAAACCAGCGAAGATAACCCTTACGAACATATCCATCCAACCCGGACCCTGACCGATCTGAGCGCACTTTCCAGACAAACGCGTCCCGTCCTCATCCACCTCCTTGACAATGCCATCAGCTCCTCAACACTGGAGACACTGCAACAGAACACTCTGGCCGCCCCCTGGTACGGTTTTGCCCGTTTCAGCAGGCAACTGACTGACAAGGCCTTCTGCGCCCGCTTGAGAGAATCTGGCTGCATCATGCTGAAAATTGGACTGGAGTCTGGAGATCAAAACGTCCTTGAACAGATGAACAAGGGTATCGACCTGCAGCTTGCCTCCACGGTCCTTAGAAATCTCGAGGAAGCAGGCATTGCAACCTACATTTACCTGCTCTTTGGCACCCCTGCAGAAAATCTTGAATCGGCTCTGAAAACGAAAGATTTTGTGGAACAGCATCATCGCGCAATCAGCTATCTTAACCTGGCAATATTTAACCTGCCCATCTGCAGCCAGGAGGCCAAAAGCCTCGCTGTTTCTGATTTCTATGAAGGGGACCTCTCCATTTACTGCAATTTCAACCATCCAAAGGGCTGGAATCGGGGGAAGATCAGACGTTTTCTTGATTCAACCTTTAAACGATCCCCTGAGATCGCCTCCATTTTGCACAATGACCCACCGTTTTTCACCTCAAATCATGCACCTTTTCTCTCATTATTTGTTAAGTGAAGACGGTTAATTACAAACAAAATCAACTTTTTCTAAGCCATGTTAGCCCTATTACAAAACGAAAACCTTATTCAGTTTATCAAATACGCCCTGGCTGGCGGCCTGGCAACGCTTACCCATATTATCGTTTTTCACCTCGTCGCCTTAAAAAGGTTCCCGGCATTACAAAAAAATGACTATCTCGTTCGGATGCTCGATATCAAGATTCCGAAATTAGACAATAATGCAAGGGCCCGCAATTCGATGATCTGCAATTTCCTGGCATTCATGGTATCCAATCTCGTGGCATATATCACAAATATACTCTGGGTCTTTGAGGCGGGAAGATACAATATGGTGATCGAGATACTCCTCTTTTATGCGGTCTCAGGACTCAGCATGGTAATTGGTACCAGCCTGATGGGGATTCTCATAAAACGATTTGGCCTGCTTACAACCTACGCATTCATCACCAACATTATCACTGCTGTCATGATAAACTATATTCTAAGGAAATATGTTATTTTTCTCAGCTGAAGGGAGCTTGAAAAGGTTTGAGGACACCCTCAAGGATGTTACCATCTTAACCGGACTGTTGGGAGAGAAAGACTATTCGTTTTTTCTGTTTGGTCTCATTCTTAAACTGTATTTTATCTTTTTTATAGAGGACCTGCTTCCTCCCTCTGCTTTGTTGATAACAATCAACCAATACTGTCATTGAATGGCCGCAACTGGAGTTCCTGAGAATGTTCAACCTGCCCGCCATTTCCTGAATTCCAGTAACATATTGCGGCTAAGGTTGAATAGCCTGCCACAGGAAAAGAAATACCTCACCGGGAACAATACTTTTGCTATGTACAAAGTGTAATTCTTCCCCCTGCCGGAGCTTATAAAATTTGCCCATCCTTTTTGAGAAAAGAAGATCGATTATCCACTTCCTGCAATACGCCCATGTTATGGAAATCAATGTGCGTGCATATTCCGGATAATTCCGACCTCATGGTAATTCCAACCATATGGCCCCCAGAAATGCATTCGTAAACCTGCGGACGTCACTCTCAATTCATTGAACCGATGGTATAAAGAAAAAACATATCGTATCAATGACATTACCCCCCGTACACCTCACCGCGGTAAGGCATTAATTGTATGATTAGCACCTTTTTCTTAGATAATTTCCATTACATATCATCTAGAAAAGTGTACAACTTTTTCTGACAATAAGCTGGCTCTTTTTTGCGTGGATCCGGGACCAAGTCTAAGATTTTCTCCATTTACGGAATGATTTAACACTAAGTTTATGACAATGATATTATGAATGCTGGCGGAATTACAGCTGCGATCGTGGCCGCATTGTGCATGGGAACAATGGGCGTTTTTTCCAGGAAGACCGGATTTACCGCCGAGGTCATCACCTTTTTCAGGCTGTTTGGCGGTTCCCTCTTCCTCCTCCTGTTCCTTGGAGTAAAAGGAAACCTTCGTCATGTCTGCAGCTGGCCTGGCTGGCCGGTCATCCTCAACGGTTGTTTCCTCTCCGGCTTTATCCTTTTCTATGTTGAGGCGATGAATTACACCACCATGGCAAATGCGATTATGGTGCTTTATCTGGCGCCGTTGATTGCATCAGTTTTCGCCCACCTCTTTTTAAAAGAACGCCTCAATATAACAAGTGTCCTGCTTATATGCGGCGCCCTCTTCGGCTTTGCCATGATGCTGGAGTTTAACATCAGTTTTGCAGGTGACAGTAACTACCTCATCGGCATGGGTTATGCCCTCCTCGGCCTCTGCTGCTACAGCGGATTTATCATCATAAACCGTATGATAAATGAGGACATCCACGTCTACACAAGAACCTACTATCAACTTCTGGTTGGAGCACTGTGCGTTGTCCCTTATCTGTTCGGTCATCTCCCTGCGCTCTCTTTGCACAATACCTTATGGAGCATAGGGGCGGCATTTATCCCAGGGTTTTTAGGGATTCTCTGCGCCGTGATCGCTCTCAATCAACTACCCGCGGCAACCTTTGGTACACTTGCCTATTTTGAACCTATTTTCGTTATCATCCTCGGCTGGTTCATCTTTGATGAACGGCTTGGAGCCCTGCAGTTGGGGGGATGTGCTATTATCCTTTGTTGCGGGATAATTAAAGGCTATCTTTCAACCAATAGCCACGAATGATAAGGAAATTGTCACCAAATAACCGGATAAATTGACATACATAACAGATGAAAACAGGCTTTTGAGCCCGCTGGAAGCTCGCTGGATGTTACGTTAAACCCATCTCTTTTTCCAACTGATCAATTTCGTTTTGCAGTTTTTTCTTTTCAGCATCAGTCAGCTGGCTATTGCTCAGTTGCTGTCGCATGCCAAGAAGCCGCATCTCCGTCCTGTAATCGACACAGGTATACTTCAATATTTTGTTTGGTTTTTTATCAGTCATATTATGTATATGAGTAATTCGCTGCTTACTTCAAGCAGCAAATAAACGCAGCTCCCCCCTGTAGTCTTGTTACTTTTTTACGATACGCTGCCCGGTAGTTTCTCCATATACTTAGGAAGAAAATTGTACATTCTTTTCAATCACACATAAGGCTGCAGGCCACGAAAGGGGTATTCTCAAACGACAAGTCTCCTTCAATACAGACATATTTACTCTCCCTTATGTGTTCAGTGTACACTCTCGCCACGCTTCCTTCCCTTTTTCAAAACCGTCCACCGATACTTTGTGCAGCGTATGCCACCATAAATTAGTACCATTGAAAAAGTACAGGCATGAAGTCGCCAGATTCTGGGCATTTTTTGCATTTCTTCTTCAGATAAATGCGCAGACTGTGGTGATTGTACCTGCTCGCTCATGCCCTTGTAAAATCTAACACCTTATAATACAGATCTGCATAATCCGTAATTTTAGCAAAACTTGCGATCCGAGAACTCAACAAAAACCATCTCAGTCCCACAACTGACTCTACCATCTGCCGGTATAAGCTCAACAAACTTTCCAGCAATCATTTGCACCTCCCCCCACCGCAACCTTAGACATGCTCTTAAATATCATTTATTTACCTAAACACCTTGTTTCACAAAACAACTTCATATTGCTTCGGAAAAGGTGATCGCAGCAGCTATCAAACGTTGGGGTGTAAAAAGAATCAATAGTTATAGTGGCAGAGGTCTTATTTCTATTGTAGATGACAAGGCTGCAGGCCGAACATTTTCAACCGAGATAAAATATCAAATATAGAGTCAGGACCACCCTTTATGAATACAGAAACAATAGATGCAATCGTAGAATATTTAAAACAAATGGCAGCAAACTTCACCGCCAGTGATAGCGCAGGTCTGAGAGGAATGAAACAAGGACTTGATGAATATGTGGAAAAGGTAAGCTCCCAGATACCTGAACAGTCCAGAAGTGTCACCAACAGGGAATTTGAGAAATGCAGGCGGTGTGCCCATGACTGGATCAAGGTATATACTGATTCCGCCTTTCACCCGGGAGATAGAACGGATATACTGCGGGAAGAGGCTATGGAGTTCTTTTTTAGCGTGGAGGAAAAGATCGTGGCCGTGCAAAAGAAATTTTTCCTCCTTGGGATGATCGATGAACTGCTCACCCCCGGCACGCCTTTGAGTCAAAAAGAAAGGGATGCAAAGGTTGCCAAGTCCAGAATCAGAATTCTTGCAAGAGAACAGGGAGTAACCACAAGCTGTAAAGATACGAACGAACAAACCCCAGACGGGATGGTCACAAGGCGTCTCTGGTTCTTTGGTGACGAGCGGAATTTTCTTCAATCAAGCGAGGTGGGCCTCAATGACCAGGAAGCCCTGGATTATCTGCTGCAATAGCTCCCCTCATCACAGCACAAAACTTACAAGGAAGCAGACATGGGAATCTCACCCGGTTCATCAATAGTATCACTGCCGGAAATTGATGGGCCCACTCCTACCCTCATTGAGTTTCTAAGTGCTCGATTCCCCCATGTTTCCAAGAATATCTGGCTCCAGCGTATTGAAACGGGAAAGATCCTGACAGAAGGGGGAAATCCGGTCACCCTGAACACTCCCTATGCCCCTAACACCCGACTCTTTTACTTTAGAGAGGTGGAAGATGAGCCTAGCATCCCTTTTAAAGAAAAGATCATCTTTATCAGTGACCATCTCATTGTGGTCTGCAAACCCCATTTTCTCCCCGTCACCCCATCGGGTCCCTATGTTCTGGAAACAGTCATCAACAGGATCAAAGAAAAAACGGGCAATCCTTCTATCTCTCCCATCAACCGCATTGACAGGGAAACCGCCGGACTGGTGCTCCTCTCCAGTAACAAAGAAACAAGGGGATGCTATCAGCAATTGTTCATGGAAGGTCGGGTACAAAAGACCTATGAGGCGGTCGTACACTACCAGAACGCCTCAGAGAAGAGGGAATGGCTGGTGGAAAACAGAATTGAAACAGCAAAGCCCTGGTTTCTGATGAAATGTTGTCCAGGCCAGACCAATGCCAGGTCAAAGCTCAAACTGGTCAGGAGCAACGGGGCAAAGGCGCTTTTTACACTCTCACCACTTACCGGGAAAAAGCATCAGCTACGCGTTCATCTGAGCGACCTTGGATTTCCCATCGTCAACGACCGTTATTACCCACAACTGCTGCCCGAGAAATCCCTGGATTTTGATCATCCTCTCCAGCTCCTTTCAAAAAAAATTGAATTTCGCGATCCAATCAGTGGGTGTAAACTGGCATTTGAGTCTGACAGACCTCTGCAAACATTCTAAAACACCCTTCTGCAGGCCGTGGCCCCATAACGCCTGGAATTCTTGAGGTATCTGAACATGACAAAGCCTTAGATGTGATGCATACTCTTATTTGAGGTTTGCATATATGAATGTAAAAATGTCAGCAGCTATTTTCTGGGAGACAGCACTATGGGCATTAAAGACAAAGAGAAATGGGATGCAAGGTATCTGGAAAATACGGAAATCAAGCCCCCATCAGAACTACTGACAGCTTTCATAGAACATGCACCTCTCGGAAGGGCACTGGATATAGCCTGCGGGAACGGGAGAAACAGTCTGTTCATGGAGAAGATGGGTTTTACCGTTGACGCGGTGGACATATCAAGTGTTGCCCTCCAGGGTCTTGCAGCCCATACGAAAAATGTAAATCCAATCTGTAAGGACCTTGACGACTGGGCTATTCCTGAAAACAGTTACGAACTCATTGTCAATATCCGTTTTTTAGACCGCCGACTCATTCCCATGATAGAAAAAGCACTTAAACCCGGCGGCCTGCTCATATTTGAATCTTTCACAAACGGCAAGGATGACAGGTTCTGTCTTGCAGCCAATGAACTCCTCAGTGCCTTTGCCTCCCTTCACATCCTCTATTACGAAGAAAAAAAGATAGAGGACTCCCATAGATTTAAAAAGACCGCCTCACTTGTGGCTATAAAAGAGGAACTGAACAATGGTTAGCGTCGCACCTCCTATGGACAGCACCAGAGTGATATTTTGTTGGTTTTTTCTATGAGCTTTCCTGCAGTCCCTCCTGAGAGATTAATGGACTTGAGCAAGCCCTCTTTGACTCCATGCAGACCAAAGGCGATGGCTGCAAAACTGCCTTTTTCAGCAAAATTCATTATAGTGGCAGGAATACTCAGCCCCCAACTCGTAGCGGTATGAATTCTGTCATCGGAGATTCCATGTTCATACAGCTCCGCTTTGGCCTCTTGGAAAATCACATCAGCATCTCTGCCCGTACCACTCTGGGCATTGAACAGGGTGATTGAGTGCTGGGGTTGTTTGGAAAGAATATAGCCGACATGATCTACGGCTCTCAGTGCATTTTTAGACCCGTCAACGCAGACAAGAACATTTCTGCGCCCCTCTTCCGGCTCAGGACAAATCCACAAAGGTGTCGACAGGGCCTTACCCCGGATTATCTCCTTGGCAGTTTCATCGCCCGGTCGTTCAAAAAATGATTGCAGGGTGTAGGATGCCCGTTTTCCAAGGACAATGGCGTCGTAGAGTCCCTTGGACGCCTCACTGAGTATATCTGTCACCTTCCCATACTGTTCAGCGTAGGTTTTTGTCACAATCTGGTCCACCGACATCGAGCTTTGGGAAAGCATGGCTCGTGCTTTTTCCAATGCCTGTTTCGCTCCTACGGTGAGCTTACCGTTCAGCTTATCCTCCGGATTTTCCCAGGTTTCCAGCAGGGTGGCATTCATACTTTGGGAATCCATGCGGCAGATATGAAGAAGTGTAACCTGATGCTCGGAGAGCTTTTGAAAAAATGAACAGAGGAAACCAACTCCTGTAAGATGTGCACTATCAAAACTTACCGTGACCAGAAAATGTTTTTTCATGTTTGTCCTCTTTTATTTATCCTCTTATGTTTGAGCTATCATCAACACTATATCGTCGGGAAATACTGACCTATAGGGCAACTCCGCACAACGGTAGTTTACTGCCCGGTCTGGTAAGGAAAACCTTGCTGGGCCCAGTCGTACACACCGTATCGGAGATTATAAATCCGCTTAAACCCCTGATCAGCCAGAATCTTCGCAGCCACTGTTGAACGGTTACCTGTTGCACAGTAGACAAAGATGTCCTCATGTTTTTTTGATTCCAGTTCTGATATCCGCCCCTGCAACTCCTGGATGGGGACGAGATAGGTTCCCTCTACATGAAATTGCTGGTATTCTTCGGGAGTTCGTACATCAAGAATAAACGGGTCAATATTTTTAAGCAACTCCACCGCCTCCTCTGCTGTCAGCTCGATATAATTTGGCCGGACAAGATCTATAACCTCAATCCTGCCACCACCTGTATCAAGTTTAAAAGTATAACTGCCAACCGCCTTCATCTTAAAGAAAGGAGCTTTTTCCGGCTGGGGAAAGATAATATTCGAATAATTCAACTCCGGCATTGAAAAGGTCTGCTGACCAAACCTTTCAGGATATAAAAATTTAATATAGTCACCCCGATATACAGTGAATCTTTGAGTTGTTTCAGCAGGATCTAACTCAAGTAGACGATAACCGTTAATGACCTCTCCTGAAACAGTCTCCACTTTTTCAGCATGACTGAAAACCGCGAGCGCCCCTATCAGTAAAACGGCAAGCAAGCTATGCCGGACCAAGACTTTAATCATTTGTATTTTATGCATTTTTATAATCATCTGACTCCATGTATTGAAGATTCGTTTAACACTGTAGCCCCAAGGGACCATCTGGAAAATGTACTCCACCAAAAATATAAGTAAGCTCAGCACAAAAGGCCAGCGGACATTACATTACCACGCTGTAGCAGGAGAAAAAGGGAGAGTACTTTTTCAACCGTTAAACTCTGGCAACAAAGAGGATGTCCTTTTTTCCAAAATGTAGCTTTTTGTTCAGGCTTTTTTGCCACAAGAGAAATGAAAATCATATGTAACGAAATTTATTTCATTCACGCCAAACAACTCCTAACCACTGATTTTAGGACTTTTTATTTATTTACTAGGCTTTTAATCCAATGTTTTTTTGAGCCATGACAAATATTTCATTGCACATTCCAGAAAATAGGCTATTGTGTGGCTCACATGTAGACCAACTCCATGAAAGCGTCGCCCTTCAGGTCGTCCTCGGTAACCTCATCGTTATAGAGCGTCATTACCTCCACAGAAGTTCACAGAGCTTACATAGATCGGAAAACATCTAACAAGAGAGAGCTGGAGAAATAGTGTTTTCATACCAGCCCCTGCAGAACTATAGAGTAAATTCTGCATGATTTAAGAGCAAAGCACTCTACACAGCAGTATATTTAAACTGTAGAATCAAAATGATTGTGCAGTCTAAGTAACCAGTAACATTTGGTTGCTTATATGAATTACAATGGAGTTTTATGAGTTTTAAAGAGTTTAAGTTTCACCCGATGATTGAAGCGGGCATTAATGCCTGCGGATATACCAGTCCCACCCCAATTCAACAACAGACTATTCCCCCTATCCTTGCCGGAAATGATATATTAGGCCTTGCACAGACAGGAACCGGAAAAACCGCAGCTTTTGTCCTTCCCATTTTACAGCGGTTATTAGACGGTCCACGAAAAAAGATACGCGCCCTTATCGTTGCCCCGACAAGAGAACTTGCCGAACAAATTAATGAAAACATCATAGCGATGTCGGCACAGACCGGTCTGAAAAGCATTGTGGTATATGGCGGTGTTGGTCGTAATCCTCAGATACAGGGGCTTCGTTCAGGAGCAGAAATAGTTGTAGCATGTCCTGGCAGGTTGCTGGATCTCCTCAGGGAAAAAGGTGTCAGCCTGTCCACAGTGGAAACGCTGGTCCTTGATGAAGCTGATCATATGTTTGACAAGGGTTTTCTTCCAGATATACGACGCATCGTCAATCAACTTCCCAGAAAACGTCAGTCTCTTGTTTTTTCTGCGACAATGCCAAACGAGATCCGTCATTTAGCAGAAGAGATCCTCTACAAACCGGTTACCGTGCAGATCAATCACACGCTCCCGGCTCCTACGATCTCACACGCCCTCTTCCAGGTAGGCCGTCCACAGAAAACTGAGCTACTGATTAAGCTCATTGTCGAGCAGGACATGACAAGTACTGTGGTCTTTACCCGAACAAAACATAAGGCAAAAAGCCTTGCTCTCCAGCTGCAAAAAGCAGGACACAAGGCAGCATCGCTGCAGGGAAACCTTTCCCAGTCTAATCGCCAGAGAGCAATGGATGGTTTCCGTGACGGGACCTTCTCAGTACTTGTGGCAACCGACATAGCAGCGCGGGGAATTGATGTCTCCGGCATCTCCCACGTCATAAACTATGATGTCCCTGATACCGCAGAAACATATACCCACAGAACAGGACGTACAGGTCGAGCAGAAAAAAGTGGTATGGCTATCACTTTCGCCGACCATGATGACCTGAAAATGATTTCTCAAATAGAGAGAAATTTAGGGAAAAAGATGAGTAGACCGATGGGTCTCTCCTCCCTACCTCCCTCTTCTGACGTGACAAGGGAGCAACCTTCACTCAGAGCAGCACACAAAGAGGCCGGCCCCAAGAGCAGAAACACTTCCAGATCTTCTGCAAAAAGCAGTCGCAAGAAGAGTGCTGGATTCGATTTTGGTATAAACAACAATCGCAAACAACTGTAGTAATTTTTTCTGGATACCCAGATGACCCGTCGGGCAGTCACACGACATGTCCGGCTTTATAACAAAGTGGCTCAAGACTGAGCCAAGCACAAAGGAGTAGTACAAATGGCTGAAGGAACAGTAAAGTGGTTTAATGATGCAAAAGGTTTTGGTTTTATCGAGCAAGATGGTGGAAATGACGTATTCGTTCATCACACCGCAATTCAGGCAGACGGTTTCAAGTCTCTTGAAGAAGGCGCTCGCGTAACCTTCGAAATCGTTGATGGTCCTAAAGGTCCTGCTGCAGCGAACGTCGTTCAGCAGTAATCCACGCTTTAGATCGTTCTAAGCCCCCGCTTTTTTAGCGGGGGTTTTTTTTTCCTGTTTTTCATTATCATGCATGACCGCTCCAGTGAAAATCAGATTTTCTCAGTTGATGCCAGGAGTTATGTCCTTATGGCATTTTATATGGAACCAATCTCATGATTACCGCATCCAATGTTGCTCTCTCCTACGGCAAACGAGTCATTTTCCGAGATGTTAATATCAAATTCACCCCAGGTAACTGTTATGGCCTTATCGGTGCAAATGGTGCTGGCAAATCGACTTTTTTAAAAATCCTTTCCGGCAAACTCGACCCTGACAAGGGAGAGGTCAGTAAGGGACCAGGCCAGCGCATTGCGATGTTGAACCAGGACCAGTTCGCCTTTGATGAATATACGGTCTTTAATACCGTAATCATGGGCCATAAAAAGCTGTACAAAGTTATGGCTGAACGAGAAGCTCTCTACGCAAAGCCGGATTTTTCTGAAGAAGATGGAATACGTTCCGGAGAACTTGAGGTGAAATTCGGAGAAATGAACGGTTATGAGGCCGAGGCAGAGGCTGCAGTACTGTTAAACGGTCTGGGCATCCCGGAAGCTATGCTGCAAAAAACCATGAAAGATCTCGATGGCGCCGACAAGGTCCGGGTTCTTCTGGCACAGGCTCTCTTTGGCAATCCTGATATTCTCCTTCTCGATGAACCGACCAACCAGCTCGATATAAAATCTATTCAGTGGCTGGAACACTACCTGTCACGGTTTAATAACAGCGTTATTATCGTTTCCCATGACAGGCATTTTCTCAATCAGGTCTGTACGCACATGGCGGACATCGATTATGGAAAGATCACAGTCTACGTGGGTAACTATGATTTCTGGTATGAGGCGAGCCAACTCCATTTCCGCCAGAAAGAAGCCGACAGCAAAAAAGCTAAGGCCAAAGCAGAAGAACTTAAAGAATTTATCAGGCGGTTTTCCTCCAATGCCTCAAAGGCAAGACAGGCAACTTCCCGAAAAAAATTACTCGACAAGCTCACCATCGATCAGATGCCGACCTCGTCCAGAAAATACCCGTACATTGTCTTTAAACCAGAGCGGCCCTGCGGTGATGTCATCCTCGAAGTCGAAGGCTTATCCAAGACGATTGAGGGAGAAGTGATGTTTAAAGACCTCTCTTTTGTCGTCAACAAGGGAGATAAGATCGCATTTCTCGGTAATAACAGCCTTGCCAAAACCACCCTGTTTCAGATTCTGGCAGGTGAACTCGACCCTGACAGTGGCAGTTTCCGCTGGGGAGTCACAATCAACAATGCCTATTTTCCAAAGGAAAATAAAGACTATTTCGAAAAAGATGATATCGATCTTATCGGCTGGTTGCGGGAGTTTGCCCCTCCCAAATCTGATGAATCCTTTATCCGCGGCTTTCTTGGAAAAATGCTCTTTTCAGGTGAAGAAGCAACTAAAAAGACCAAGGTGCTCTCAGGTGGTGAGAGGGTCCGCTGTATGCTGTCCAGGATGATGCTCGCCCATGCCAATTTCCTCATTCTGGATGAACCGACAAACCATCTTGATCTGGAATCCATTACCGCACTGAATAACGGCCTCATAGCCTATAGTGAAGTGGTACTTTTTGCCTCCCACGATCACCAGTTTATCTCTACCATCGCCAACAGAATTATAGAGCTGGCACCTGACGGTTATACTGATTCAATGATGACCTTTGATCAGTATCTTGAGAGTAAAGAACTTGAAATGGCAGAAGAAGCCTGATCAGCTTTTTAAAACTTCTACACCCCTGCAGACAGAAAAGGCCCCATTCGTATGAAAACAATACGAATGGGGCCTTGTCTTTATATATGCTGCTTTTTTCTCAGCTTACGGGGTTGTACACTCAACCAGTTCAAGCTTAAAGGTAAGGTCTTTACCGGCAAGTGGTGGATTAGCGTCAAGGGTGATGTGGGTCTCGGCAATTTCTGTCACCACAACGCGCAAAATCTCACCGTTGGCCCCGCCCATCTCAAGACGCATGCCAACCTCAGGATTCAGATCAGGTGGTACCTGCTCAATGGGTGCCTGAATGACCATTTCATCTTTACGCTCTCCGTAGGCCTTGGCACAGGGGATATTTACCGTCTTCGATTCACCCACAGTCATACCGAGCACAGCTTCGTCAAAGCCCTCAATGACCTGACCACTGCCAATATCAAAAGACAGCGGCTCACTCCCTTCGGAACTGTCAAAGACAGAACCGTCTTCCAGAGTTCCTGTATAATGGACTTTTACCTTATCGCCTCTTCTTGCTTCTGTCATGTTTTTCCTCCAAGCCACGGGGGGCTTTTATTTAAAATGAGTTGAGATCTTCGTTATTCCCCGCGAAACCCTTGGCTGGCAGGACATTATAAACGACAAACTTACCGACCTACTATTAAACATCATAGGTAAACTTTCAACCCTCTTTGGCACAATGTCATGATAGCTTTCCCAAGGGACAGAGATTAATGTTCGTTTATTGGTGACGGTACTGATATGGTTGACACTGTCAATAATAAACAGTTATCCATTGCCTCTTTTTTCGCCGGGTTTCCCGGCGCTTGCAAAAAGGTTAATCAACATCTTTCCAGTTCATGGCCAGAGACGGGGTCAT
>NZ_SWCN01000039.1 GCF_005116575.1 Desulforhopalus sp. IMCC35007
CTGAGAATGGGCCCCAACTGGATGTTCGTCGGAAGAGTTGGCTTTTGCTGAAGCGGATTATTACAAGGATGCCAAATTAATCTTTGTAAATGAGCAAATGAGGCGAAAACTATCTTGACACCTACCGGTCATTACTGAGGTAGCGACCATGACTGAATATTATCTGTTGGCTGAAAAGTTGCGATCAGGAGGTTTCCAAGAAGACAGCAGTGAGAATGCTCCAATTTGCCGATGGAAAGCAGGTGGCCTTCTCTTGGATGTTATGCCGACTAATCCAGAATTACTTGGTTTCGGGAGCGAATGGTATAAAGAAGCCTTCGAAGCGGCAACGCTCCAATCTTTGCCATCAGGGAAGCGCATCTACATGATCACAGCACCATATTTCCTCGCATGTAAGTTGGCAGCCTTCAGAAACCGGGGCGAAGGTGATTACCTGATGAGCCATGACATGGAGGATATAGTGACGGTATTGGACGGAAGACCCGAAGTGGTGGGAGAGATCGGTCAGGCTGGAATTGCATTACGAAAGCATCTGGTTGAAAATTTCCAGGAGCTTTTAGACAGTCATCTATTTCATGAGGCGCTTCCTGGTCATCTTCCATCGGATGGGGCGAGCCAATCCAGAGTTCCAACAATCCTCTCACGAATAAAACAAATAGTTGAATTGTAAAGCGGATACTCAGGCAACACCTCCTCCTATCAAACTAGGTTAGCAGACCACTCTCCTTCGTCCTGACAAGGTAGACGTGACTATTTCAATAAAATTGTTCATAAATGGAGTAACTGCAGATCATATATAACCAAAGAATCTCTTCGATCCCCACATTCGCAATATTGCTCCATTTACAACCATTCTCAGGAAAAATAAAATTTTCTGTTTTCTTAGGTGAGGTGCGTTAGGCAAAGTCGAAGATATCACGGCAATACCAAAGCTGAAACAGCGTTACCTGACTCAGCTTTTTTATGTTTTAGTGTTACGCTATAGCAAGGCGACAGCCTAGGGCTTTGGAAACTTTGCTAATTGTTTTAAAGTGAGGATTACCTTTGCCTGAAAGGGCTTTGTATAAGCTTGCTCTGTTCATCCCTGTTTTTGCTGCGATCTCCGTCATGCCTCTTTTTTTGGCGAGATAGCCGAGGGCGATGATGAACATTCTAGGATCATCGTCCATGTAGGCGTTGTTGAGGTATTCGTTGATTTCTTCGTTTGTTTCGAGGTAATCAAAAGGATTATGTTTGCTTGTTTTTGTCATAATATCCTCCTATATATTTTTAGCCAGAGTCTTGGCTTTATTTATATCTTTCTTTTGGGTAGACTTGTTGCCGCCCTGGAGCAAAAAGATAATTTTGTTGTTGCGGATTGTGTAATACACCCTGTATCCAGGGCCTATATGCACGCGCATTTCGTAGACACCGCTTCCTACTGGTTCGTGATCTCCAAAATTTCCAAGGCTGGCCCGGTCAATTCTTTGAAGTATATTTAAAACCGCTTTACGATCCTTGAGTTGCTTCAGCCAGGTGTCAAATTTTTTTGTTTTCTTAATCTTGAATTCCATACTATTTACTGTAGCCTACAGGCGACATGCTGTCAATGTCATAGTTTTTTCCTTTCCTCAGTTAAAGCCCTATCAAACAGGATTTAGGTTTTATAGCTTTCGGTAGGGGTGAAATAAAAATTCTAAAAACCCTAGTTGCAGGGGACAGTATAAAGTGGGATGACCATTTTGAGGATTACCTATAGATCACGCTTACCCTGTGTATTCATACAAAAGAGTAATCTGTTAGGCAAAAGGCTTGACACCACGGCATTACCCGTAACATAGTGTTTAAAGATTCTCACTTGGTGCTCAAACAACATGTAGCACAAGTAGGTTAAGATTTCCTGTACTGGTAGACCCAACTATTTGATTGAAATTGATAAGAAATGGAGCAACTACAATGAAGAGCTTACCAAAGAAAATTTCAACATGAGGGGAACGACAGCGATTTTACTAAATTCCAGATGGAAAGAAAGCAACAAACCTTGTTTTTTCGTTTGTCTTAAATACTTCCTATCACGACCTATTCTCGCTATTTTTATCAACCATCACCAGATGGTTCCAATTCTTCTGCCGTAACCAAGCGGTAGCTTGTACTTCTTCCTCCGCCTGGATTTTGAAGCAGGATGTGACGGGCAACAAGTTCCCGTATATCCCTGAGTGCAGTGTCCGATGAGCACTTGGCTAACTTTGAATATTTCGATGTGGTCATGTATCCCTTAAAATTATCGAGCATACGATTAATAATTAAACGCTGTCGCTCATTTACAGGGGCAAGGTTAATTCGGCTCCATAGTTCCGCCTTAGAAAGAATTGAGGACAGTGTATCTTTTGCATTATCAATAGCATGAGAAACACAATCTAGAAACCATAATAGCCAGGCTGTAATATCGACACGACCTTTTTGTTGTCTCTCAAGTTGCATGTAATATGCTTTGCGTTCCTTCTCAATCTGCCTGGACATGGAATAAAAGCGATTGGACGTTCCATCGGCCCTTGCCAGAGCCATATCTGCAATTGCACGCGCAATCCGTCCGTTGCCATCTTCAAATGGATGAATGGAGACAAACCATAAATGGGCAATACCTGCTTTGAGCATTGGGTCGAGCTTCAACTCAGTTTCAAACCACAAGAGAAATTCCGTCATTTCTGCATCAATCCTGGATGCATCCGGGGCCTCATAATGCACCGTTTCAAGTCCTATAGGCCCAGAGACAACCTGCATAGGGCCTGCTTTTGCAGGCCGCCAAGCACCAACAGTGATACGGTGCATACCGCTTCGACCTGTCGGAAACAAAGCCGCATGCCAGTCGAACAAGCGCTCTTCGGTCAAAGCCTGATCGAAGTTTTGTGTCGCATCCAACATCATCTCAACAATACCTTCAACATCGCGGCCCACAGGCTTGTCGTTTTGTAATGGAATACCTAATCTTCGGGCAATAGAAGAACGAACCTCATCAGTATCAAGTCTTTCACCCTCTATGGCTGACGAGGTTACAACATCAGCTGTGAGGATATTCAGGCTAGCCTCCTGCCTAATCGGAAAACCTAATGCTTCCATCTTACCCAATAAACGCCCCTGCTTATGCCGAGCCTCTGCTAGTAGGAGTGTGAGGGCTTTATCGTCCCAAATGAAATTTGGCCAATCTTTCTCTTCGTGAATCCACATATACAATCTCCTTACAATATGCGGTGATTATACCGACTATTTACCGCAAGGGCTATTAAAATCCGCAGATAATGCGGCGAATAACAATCGAATCACCGCAACCGCACCATATTTCGAAGAGCGAATGAATGACCCCGTAAGGAGTTTACCGTTATCAGGTAGCGCTTTAATCGCATAGCGGTATACATTATGTAGGATCATGAAAACGAATCGAAGATTAGCAATGGCAGTTCAAAACCGAGAGTATCCCAATGGTTTTAACCTTGTTACCGACAGGGTAGATCTTCCTACTTGAATAAAGATGGGTAAAATGGAGCAACTGCAGAGTAAAACTTACCAAAGAGCAGGTAATTTGAGGAACAGAATCTTGCTCTTAACATTGCCAAACCAAAGGTAAACAGTTCTGATTTACCCTTTAGCTTAACACTATTCCTGTTTCTTTACTGGTTGGTGTTACCATAACCGGTCATGGGACGTTATCGGTATCTGTAAAAAAGCAATCCTTAACCATTGCACCACTGTATAATCTGATGGCACCTGTCTGGTTTAGGTGATAAAGTTACCCCAATAAATTCAGAAGAATAAACTAAACTGTTAGCTGTCGACTAGTGCATTGAAAATGCTGATAAAGTGAGAATCAAATATAACGCACCTATAATTCTGACCTACGCCATATTGTCCATATGTGCTTTAGCATTTGCAGGATATGCCAATATGGGAAAATTATTTTCATCGCCAGCAAACCTGTCTTTTGCAGATCCATATTTTTATCTAAGGTCAATTTCATATATTGCAGGGCATGGTAATTGGAGTCATCTCATCGGGAATATGATGATCATTCTTCTTGTCGGCCCCTTGCTTGAAGAAAAGTACGGTTCAGGCAAGCTCTTGGAGATGGTTTTGGTTACTGCAATTTCCACTGCTGTGCTGAATGCTTTTCTCTTTTCAAATTCCCTTATTGGCGGAAGTGGCATAGCTTTTATGCTGGTGTTGTTGGGTTCCTTTTCAAATATCAAATCCAAGGAAATTCCCCTTACGTTTATTATAATTGCGGTTCTATATATCGGTGGTGAGATCGCCTCAAGTGTAAAAGTTGACAATATATCACAATTCAGCCATTTAGCTGGAGGTTTTGTCGGTGCCGCATATGGTTTTTTACGTAGTGGGAGAAGATAATAGATTGAGGGGATTTGGGATGCTGTAGTTGGAGAATGAAGCGCTCGTGATAAAATGGTTTAGGAAGATCACTATGCCTTCCTACAACTGAGATCAAGATGTTCATGGAACATGTTGCAATTTTGTTGTCAGGATTTGGTCAGAGTAAAATCCTAACAGGAAACACCTTTAATTTTAGTCAGTGACCTGACAGACTACCTTTGTTGTGGCAATATTAATATCATTGATCAGTAGCTGAATTTAGCTGATCAGAAGGTGATGTTTGCGACTTTGCTTAAAGGCTTAATCTTGCCATTTGTGTTCTCTTCTCGTATCCTTTCCAATATTTCTGTACTAAATTCAGTGAGTGAACTACAAAAGCTAGCACATGCAGTATGGTAGTGCAAATATCATGTGATTTGGTGTCCGAAATATCGTTTCAAAATATTGAACGGAGCCCTGCAGAGGTCAGTTGGCGACTTACTGCGGCAATTGTGTGATTGGAAAAAACTTGAGATATTGGAAATGAATATCCAGGAGGACCATGACCATTTGTTATTGTCAGTTCCGCCGAAATTTGTAGTATCAGAAGTAGTAGGTTTTCTCAAAGGAAAATCTGCAATCAAGATTTTCGGTAAACATCTTGAACTGAAAAAGTGGTACTGGGTAAGACATTTTTGGGCCAAAGGTTATTGCCTAAGCACAGTTGGTCTTGATCAAAAAAGGATTCGACAATACGTAAGAAAGATAGAAGAGTTGAGCAACTAAAGCTCTGGTAATAAGTTACCCTCATAGGGTCGCCTTTAGTCCACCCCTTTTAGGGGTGGTTGTTAAATCTCTATGGTTAACTCTGATAAACTCAACTGACTCAGATAAAGGGAAACTTTTGGATGCAAATGCCGCATATTCCACATGAGCGGTTTCAGTAAGGCCGAATCGCTTGAAATGAGTATTCCAAACGTTGAGGTCAAAGAGAATAAAGAAGAATCAATAGAATCAGTAAGACATCTCAAAACACGATAAGACGGCAGCTGCTTTTTTTATGGATCAGGTACGACTTACATAGAGATGTATTGCAATAGCAAGAAGCATCACTCTTATTTGAAGTATTTCAGTCCTATGGAGTTCGAACAAATGATGACATTAGAAAACGCAGCTTAAGAAAAGTATCCATTATCTGTTGACCACCTCACGACGACGAAGCTACAAGTGATGAACACGATCCTCCAAAGCCCTTTTTTCCCAAAAAAACATGATTTGCCACCAGGCATCAATCTGGGACAAAATTTGGTAACTGTACTTTCATGTGAAGCACATAGCCAAGAACCATCAACTCTAGAGCAATTACAATGACAAAAAGTGAGAATGCTAATTTTTCTTCGCCTCAATTAGGTATTCATGGCATGGATCACAAGGAACATATCCGGCTGCAGCATTGTATTCTCGACTCAACCTACAACCCTATTTTGGCCGTTGATGCCGATGGTAAAATTCTTTTTTGCAATCAGGCAATGGCGAGGAACGTACGCTCCGACGTTGTCGATATGCTTGGGAAAAATGTTGAAGAGTTCTTTTCAAGCTCAAGGCTGAGAATGGTGCTGCAGAGCGGTAAGACAGAGGCTGTGCAAAAGACCAAAATAGGTGGCAAGGTGTACATGTCGAATCGAACACCAATCCTGGATGAAGGTAGAGTGATCGGTGCGGTCGCCGTACTGCAGGACGTTTCAGAATTGGAATCCATTGCCGACGAATTAGAACAGACAAAGCGACTTAACTCTGAAATGAAGGGCATTATCGATTCATGCTTTGACGGAATCTACGTAACTGATGGCAAGGGTCGAACCATACGTGTGAATACTGCCTATGAGCGGATTACAGGTATACGGCGTGAAGACGTCCTCAATCGTACGACCAGGGAGCTGGTGGATGAAGGCTTTTTCAGTGAATCTGTCACCCTGCTTGTACTCGAGAGTAAGCGGCCTAAGACGCTCATGCAGACGGTGAAAACCGGGAGAAGAGTTATGGCCACCGGAACCCCCATTATTGATAAAGACGGTGAGGTTTCTCTTGTTGTTACAAGTGTTCGCGATGTTTCGGAACTCTATAATTTACAAAAGCGGTTGATCAAGGAAGAACAGCTACGCACTGAATATCAACATGAACTGGAAAAATTACGGCAAATCCGGGATACCGAGTCTACAGTCGTGATTAAATCCAAAAAAATGCAGGAAATCAACAAACTGGCAATACGTTTGGCCCAGGTGGACACAACCATCATGGTGCATGGTGAATCAGGGGTAGGTAAGGAAGTTTTTGCCGATCTGGTACACAAACACAGTCCCCGTAGGGATAAACCATGCATTAAGATTAGTTGTGTTACTATTCCTGAACATCTTTTTGAGTCCGAACTCTTTGGATATGCCCCGGCAGCCTTCACCGGTGCAAGCAAGCATGGCAAGGTTGGCATTTTCGAAGCAGCGAAAGGTGGAACAATATTTTTAGATGAGATTGGTGAGATGCCCCTGCCTGCCCAGGCAAAATTATTACGTGTACTGCAGTCAAAAGAAGTGACCAGAGTGGGGAGTAATACTGTTGTTCCCGTAGATGTACGCATTGTCGCTGCCACGAACCGCGATCTTAAAAAAATGGTTGCTTCAGGACAGTTCAGAAAGGATCTGTTTTTCAGGCTCAATGTGGTTCCTGTGGTGATACCACCCTTGCGCGAGCGTAAAGAGGCAATTCCTACCTTTGTTTACCATTTTCTCGAAAAGTTCAATCAACAGTATGGTTTTAGCAAACAGTTGTCCCCGAGAGCCCATGCGTTGATGTATGATCATGATTGGCCCGGTAACGTCCGTGAATTAATTAACACTATCGAGCGTATTGTCGTTACCACAGGAGGCGATATCATCAGTGTTAAAGACCTGCCAGAAAATATACGCAGCGGCCATGTACAATCAAAAACATCAGTCGAAGAAGGTTCACTGCGGTTTACTCTAGAGAAGGTGGAAAAACAGATAATTGAGGATGCGTTGAAGACGCACGGGAGTACACACAAAACCGCCCGGGCTCTGGGTGTTAATCAATCTACAATTGTTCGCAAGATGAAGCGCTATGGTCTATCTTAGGATTCAGACTTTATAAACTTTGTATGTTTTTACAGGTATCACCCTGAAACCATATAATACAATAGACATGTGCTTCTTCTATCTGGTCCATCTGTAAGACCCTGGTTTAATTTTTTATCACCAATCCTGCCTCCGGCAAATCAATATACCGTGCCGTTGCTCATAGTTTTAGTAATTGGCATATTAGCATAAAGACAAACACCTCTCACTCAGACGATCGGGTAACCTCGACTCGTGAAGGCCTAAGGTTAGAAAAACAGAAAGTATTTGATGCTAAACTGCATCGATGCATGAGTGCATTGCAACACTTAACCACCTGCTATTATTTGTTTAATACTCAGAAAAAAAACAATATTAATGCATTTATGCATCGGTTCTCTTTACCCAATTCAAGTTCCGGCAGGACGATATGCCTGCTCATAATAAGGCGTTTTTTTTCATACCAATATTGTCTGTTTTACTAGACAAACTAAAGGGTGTAGCGGCTCCATTATCTATAAAATGATGCTGCATTACTGTAGTTGTCTGCATGTATATCGTCGCACTACCGCCTTCACAATTGTATACATTTCATATAATCCATCCTATTTCCGGCTACCTACCTGGAATATCGACGTTTATCAGCGATACTAGCCAGTATCAAAACGAGTGGCGACACCCTTTCAGAGAGTATTGTTACTAATTCTTAGTGTATGATTTCATTAACAAATACACCGAGAGTCCTTTTTCAACATTCTTTTTCGGCATGGTTATTGCTCTAGCTCATGTGTCTAGACAGATACAGCAGCTGAATCATCTTCAAAAATGTGACTAACCGAAATTTTTCAAGAAGGAGGCGTGTAACATGAGACAGAAGCGCGAGTATGGTGGGATTCAACCTGGTGTCAAGATGGGTCCATTGACCCTCAGGCTGCCATTTATCCACTATCGTTTTGAATTCGCAGATTATCTGCAAGGTTTGTTGATGTGTACGGTCTGTCTGGCAATTATACCAGTGCTCACCGGTAAATTAGGGATGTCGTTCGAAGTGGCTTTGGCGATCGTCATTTTAAATGGAACATTGTATTTGGCTCATGTTACCTTTGGAGACCCGGTTGTTCCCGGTTGGGTTACCCCGGCGATTCCATTGTTAATAGTTTATGTAGAGACCTTCGCTCCAGGTGTTGAGCGAATGCAGGCGCTCATCGCTTTTCAGCTGATGTTCGGCGTATTCTGTATGTTTATAGGGTTTTCCGGATTAGCTAAAAAGGTGATGCGCTTTATACCCAACGCCGTCCAATCCGGGATTTTGCTTGGTGCAGGTTTTGCGGCAATTATGCTGGTTTTCAAACCAGGAAATGAGCTAAAAAGCTTTGATAGCTTTCCCTGGACTGTTGTAATCTGTGTAGGACTAGCATTTTATCTCCTGTTTTCTGAACACTTCAAAAAAATTAAGCACAAGAATAAGGCGCTGTATTACCTCTCTAATCTTGGAATGATGCCAGCACTTGCGCTCGCTATTTTTGTAGGCCCTTTGACTGGTGAAATTCCATGGCCAACATATGATGGGAATATCTTTAATTCTCCTGATTTTGTTGGATTGTTTAGAGATTTTACTATGCTTGGTGCTATACCTGTGCCACCATTTGAGATGTTTCTTGCTTCAATTCCTATGGTGATCAGTGCCTATATCGTCGTCTTTGGTGATGTTATTCAAACTCAGGCTCTTTTAGAAGATGCAAATAAATATCGGCCGGATGAAGACATTAATTACGACCCAAATCGCTCCCACATCATTTTCGGTGCCCGGAACTCTGTCATGAGTATCATTGGACCGGACATCTCCATGTGCGGCCCCCTTTGGGCGGCAATGCAGGTTGTTATCTGTGAGAGATACAAGCATGGCCCTGCGGCTATGGATTCAATTCATGGTGCTGCTGCGTCATTTCGCTTTGGTACCTGGACGGGATACTTCCTGGCCCCGATAATTTCCACAATCAAACCCATTCTTGGTATTGGCCTTGCCTCGACCATGTTAATCCAAGGCTATGTCAGTGTTCGTATTGGTGTACTGAAAGCAAGATCATTTAATGATCTGGGTATTGCTGGCGTTTCTGGAGCAATTCTCGCAACCCGCGGTGCTGCATGGGGGCTCGGTGCTGCAATCGTCATGAGTCTCCTTATCTATCTCGGTGGCAAAAAAGACAACGCCTACATGGTGGAAGAACCTGTTTTTCCAGGTAATTCACCTGAGAAGATCAGACAGGAAGTTGCGGAAGCGGCTGCTAAAAAGTTAGCGGAAAGTGAAGACAAAAAGATTGATGAAGTGGCAACCAAAATGCCTGCATAAATCCTGTAAACTGGTTGATGCTATCCTCTATATCCTCAAGATAAACTGTTCCAGACCGCTTTGTTATGGCGGACTGGGACTGGGAGAAAGTTCATGGCAAATGTTTTTGGAAAAATAGAACGTAAGGGTCTCAAGCAGGATCTTGTTCCACTGGGAATCTTACTCGCGGTTCCCTTTGTTGTGGTCAGCATAATGTTTGACAGTGGTAACGATACGATGACAGAACTGATGACAATAGGGACAGTGGGAGCTGCGCTGACTCTATTGCTGGTCTTTGTCTATGCCAGGATTAACCCAAGATCGTTTCAACGTATTTTCCAGCCAGCGGCATATGAACGGTGCCTATCTATGGATAAGAGCGTTATCGGGGTTCTAGGCCAATTAGACGATACCTATCACGTGTTTAATAATTTTATATTTGAACTCTGCGGTGTTGAGCATCTGGTTGTTTCCAAAAGGGGCATTTTTGTCATCAGTAAGGTCACCCACAAAGGGGAATTACGGATAAAAAACAACGTACTCTTTGCAGATGATAAACCTTTGGAAACATTGACCGGAAACACCTGGCGTATCTGTCATCTTGTCAATATCATACTGAAAAAATGGTTTAAGATTGACTATTTGCCTCAACCAGTCCTCGTATCTTTCAACAACAACCCATCAACTCTTTGCGACTATGACAGGATGGCCATTGTTGCTCCGACTGAATTACCTGTCCTTATTAAAGAGCGTTGTCGGGAGCTTGATCCTGAAATTGCCTATGGTTTCGCAAATTTTATAAGAGATCGATATGTCACAAATAAATAAAAGAGGATTCAGGGAATTTGCCAAAGAGGTACACCCTGCAACGATACTGTTACCCCTTGCATGGATTGTATTTGTTGCTGGGCAGGCTATAGCCCAAGGGACGATTTCTCTGATGCATCTAGGGATCGGCGGGCTCTGCTGTCTGCTGGTTTTTAACAAGAGTCGCTGGGGGCGTCTGTTCTGCGCCATGTATAATGTTTTACTTGTAATATCAATATATCTACAAGGTAAAGACCTTATGGCATGGCCCCTTATGGATGTCATTAGCACGCTTTTATTTACAGGAGCTACCATTACACTGTTTATCCCAAAAACCTTTGTAATCCCTGGTGGAAAACGGAAAATACTTTCAAACGAGACATAACGCTATAGGCTGCCTGGCTCTAGCATAGCGCTAGCGAAATACGAGCTGCCGATCCATCTCTCAGATTGATGGGTTCATACATCACTGTAGTGCACTGTAACACGGCAGGATTTGCGTCAGCACGTCAACACGCAATCATAAGTTACGCGTTTTCATACGATTTGTCGGGTTCATTCTGTTTGTTTCCTGACTAACAATAGACCTGGAGGTCCATCATGAGTACAACTCAGATATTTCAAACTACACCACGTATCATCATGGGCGCTGGTTCGCTCAAAAATATTGTTCCAGAAATTAAGCGACAAGGTTGTCAGAAGGTATTTATTGTTACCGACCCGGGTATTGTATCCGCAGGAATTGCAGGGCAATTAGAAACATTACTGCAAGAGGGAGATATCGCCTTTGATTGTTTTGATAAGGTGGAGCCGGATCCCCGAATCGAAATTGCTATCGAAGCGGCCGTCGCGGTGAAAACATTTGGTGCAGATATCGTTATTGGAATAGGCGGCGGTTCCGCCATTGATATTGCGAAGATATCAGCTATTTTAGCAAATAATGAAGGGTCTTTACATGATTTTTTTGGCATTGACCTGGTGCCAAACCCCGGTCTTAAAACGATTATCATACCAACAACTGCGGGTACAGGGAGTGAGGTAACACCCATCGTTATTCTTTCAGATGAAGCTGAAAAACTTAAAAAAGGCGTCGTCAGTCCCTATCTATTTCCCACTCTCGCATTGCTTGATCCAGAACTCACCGTCGGACTGCCTGCAAAGGTAACGGCGGCAACAGGAATGGATGCGCTGATTCATGCTATCGAAGCGTTCACCTCAAAGAATTCATACGGTTTTACAGATATGCTTGCAAGAGAGGCTATTGTACTTATCGCCGGAAATATCCGTACCGCCTATGCCAATGGAACGGATATGGAGGCCAGAAGCAAACTGCTTGAAGGCAGCCTGCTTGCAGGTATGGCCTTTGCCAATGCCGGTGTTACCGCTGTGCATGCGTTTGCCTACCCCATTGGTGCGGAATTTCATATCCCCCACGGTGTTGCCAACAGTATAATGCTTGTTCCTGTAATGGAATTTAACATGATTGGAAATCTCAATAAATTTGCGCAGCTTGCAGATCTACTCGGGGAAAAAACGGACAGCATGAACCTCCGGGAAAAAGCACAGGCTGCAGTCAATGCGTTACGCACACTTACTGAAGATCTTGAAATACCCAAAAGCCTGAGTCAATTCAAGATTACCGATTCTGATCTGCCAATGTTAGCCGAAGGAGTAATGAAAGTTACCAGGCTACTTGCAAATAACCCAAGAGCCATGTCCGCAGATGAGGCGGAAGGGATATACCGTCAGGTTCTATAGCCGAAATATTGTTAGGCCGATGGTGGAATAATCATTACAGACAACAAGACAGATTAAAAGAGGGTGTTATGTACGGGTTTTTTAATAAAGTTTTGAGGATTAACTGTTCTCAACAATCATTTGAGGAAGAGAAAATAGATGACGCAGTATTGCGCCGCAGTCTCGGGGGACGAGGGCTAGCCACTCATTTGCTGCTCAAGCATAATCCAGCAAAGGTGAACCCCTTAAGCCCGGCAAATAATCTTATTTTTGCAAATGGTGCCACTGCAGGCACCTCAATTTGGGGTTCCTCTCGTTATGGGGTGTATACCAAATCGCCACAAACCGGATATTATTCAGAATCTTATGCTGGTGGTAAGGTCGCAGATCATATCAGCTCTACAGGATATGACGCGATTGCTTTGCATGGTGCCTCGGAAACGCCTGTCTGGATAGAGGTCTTTGAGAACTCAGTTATCTTCCATCCAGCAGATGAGCTTTGGGGCAAATCTACTTATGAAACAGAAGATTTCGTCAAATGCTGGATAAAGGAAAACAGGCCGGGTAATGGCAAGTGTGGTGTTGTCTGTATTGGTCCTGCCGGGGAATCGCTGGTCACTTTCGCCGTGATTGAAAATGACTATTGGCGAAGTGCCGGCCGAACGGGTGTTGGTACAGTAATGGGCTCCAAAAAAGTTAAAGCTATTGCTTTTCGGGGAAGTTGCAAAAAGAAAATAGCAAACCCAGCAATACTCAAAGAATTCAATAGAGTGATGAGCCAGCGCTCCCGAAATGATCCCGGAGTAAAAGCCTATAAGAGCAAGGGAACCCCGATGCTGGTGGATATAATGAACCATGTCGGGGGCTTTCCCTCAAAATATTGGCGAAAGGGAAAGTCTGACCATGTTGAGGGTATTAACAGCACTGCCCTGCATGAGCGGTGCGATGTAAAAGCAAGTGCCTGCTCGAAATGTTTTATCGCCTGCGGAAGACTTTCTACGGTCAAAGAAGGTCCCCATAAAGGGCTTACCGTAGAGGGGCCGGAATATGAAACTATTTATGCCTTTGGCGGCTTATGTGAGGTTAAAGATATTGAAGATATCGTTTATCTTAATGATCTCTGTGACCGCCTGGGTATGGATACGATCACGGCGGGCAATCTGGCGGGTCTGACCATTGAAGCGGTACAACAGGGTCTTGTCGATTACTCCATAAGCTATGGGGATACAGAAAGCATAGCTCAACTCTTACAGGATATTTCTGCGCGACGTGGAATTGGTGATGTCCTCGCCCAAGGTATCAAAACCGCAGCTAAAGCGTGGGGTATGGAGGATCAAGCGATCCATGTCAAAGGTCTCGAACCCGCCGGGTATGATCCAAGGGTTCTCAAAGGTATGGGGCTAGCCTACGGCACTTCGGCAAGAGGCGCCTGCCATCTGCGTGCGACATTTTATAAGCCGGAACTTTCCGGGATGGTTGATCCTGAACAGATTGAAGGTAAGGCTGCAACCTTTGTCCAGTGGGAGGATCGGCTCACCATCTTTGACACTTTTATTCTCTGTCGCTTCTTCCGCGATCTCTATCAATGGGGAGAGCTGGCGATAATAATAGAAAGTGTGACCGGCCTCCAGTTGAGTGAGGACGATATGCGCGAAGTTGCACGTAACGTAACCGACGATACCAGATGTTTTAATCTGCAGGAAGGCTTGACCATGGCCGACGATCAGCTGCCAAAGAGGTTTTACAAGGAAATGCTTCCTGAAACCTCCCAGCTGATCACACCTGTTCAGATGAACCAGCTTCTGCGGGAATATTATGCCGCAAGGGGATGGGACAGTCAGGGAAGGCTTAAAGACTGGTCAGAAGATGCCATTTCTAAAGAAGAAGCTATTCCGGAGTAATGTTGTATCAGATTTTTTCTTAGCGTAGCACAGATGCCTTCAAAAAGGGGTACAACCATGTTTAGAATCAAATGCGATGCTCTTGATTATATAAAGAAAAAGGGCTCTGATATAACCATTTGGCTGGAGACATTCCACTCCGGTGGAGGCTGATGTGCTGCGCGACAAGTAACCACCCGCACCCCGGCGGTCCGCCGGGGAAAACCTGGCCTGACAGAAAGATATGAGACTGCATTGGTTGATGGTGTCACGATCTGGTATCCACAGAATCTTAATATTCGCCAGGGCGGTTGCACTATTCGATTGGAAAAACGATGGATTTTTAAAGAATTGGTCATTGAAGGAGTAGAGTCTGAGACTTTTCTTGGTTAGCCCATGTTTAACACAGTAAAATATAAACGACCTAATATCGGATAGATATCGGCATTAAATTTTTCCAGTGGCACTACATTTCTATAATTTTGCATCAGTTGACCATTTTTCGAAGCCCCACCGGTGAAGAAGTTATCCCAAGTGCCTGGTAGAGGTTATTCAGTCTGGGGTCAGCTACAATAGTCTTGCGTATATTGAGCGTCCTTCCATCTTCCTGCCTGAATGTAGCCGTGATCCTTTGCTGTCCTGAAAATATTTTGCGCAAGGAAGTCCAACTGTCGTTAATACCGCTGCCTTTCAGTTTTCGACGAATAGTCTGAACTGCCTGGTATGCAAGAACTGTGATAAATAAATGCCCTTCGGCTCGTTCCTCCTTGTGGTGATAGACTGGCCGCATTCCCAACTCCGACTTAAGACTGCGGAATACCGCTTCAAGATCAGTTAACATGGTGTAGGTGTGCCATAATGTCACTTCATCCCACTGTAATTCATTGGTACGCAGACAATAGACGCCGGGGTGAGTCATTCGCGTGCCATCCACAGGAACCCGCTCCCAGTTTAAAGCCGTCACAACGTCACTCACTTTATCCTGGACAACATCAATACGGTAGTGTTGACCAATACCGCAACTTTTCTCCTGAATTCGACCGATTCGATTCAAAACTTTGTCCCGTTTTTTTGTTCCTCCAGGTTTTGAAAGACCTTCCGCAATCTTGAGCAAACCATCCTCAAAACGCTTTGTGAAACGAGCATTCATGGCAGCTTCCTTCGCCTGCCGTTGTTTGGAATGACAGTAGAGCCGCACTTCCGAACCATCTTCACTCACAACACGTTGCATTTGAATGGTCTGCCTTGATGCTGTAGATACTTCCACTGCCTGCTCGGCTGTAAACTGACGAGTTCGCTCACGACTGACCACCAGATAACGATATTTATTTTCGACCAACCTATCAATATTGGCCTGAATCGCAATAGTCTTAATTTTAATTATGGCACCACACTACAACGCCTAACAACTTGGCCATTGAAATATCGTGGTATTTATTGAGCAGTGGAGCAAAATAAGACGGGTTTGACACTTGATGTGTTAAATATGGGTTAAGATCTCACAAAAATAAGCGAGAGACTATAGTCGTATCTATCTGCAGCCGAAGTGCCCTGGTATAGTTTGCCCTGCACTCTCCAGCTGGCACAAGACTTTCACTGCCCCCTCATGTAAAGTGAACCCAAACATAAATATACACAAGACAACCTTTTGATAATAATGTTTGGCATCGATTTGTGGTTTTAAATTTTACATATCATCCATAATCAGTGTCTTGTCAGCTGATGCCGATGGATCCGGCGCTAGGTGGTGTGAAATGGCCTCCCAAGGTGTAGCGGGATCCTGGGTAATAAAAAGTTGAACAGGTTGCGATCACCTCCCCGACCCAGGTTTTGCGATGGAGGGCTAGACAAGGTTCAGAGCTATTGATTTCGAGTATATGCCTTATCCACGGTTCGGCAATAAGAGCCTCGATTACATGCTCCACCGAAGTAATAGGAGCTAGGCTCAGAAGGTATTCGTTGGGGGTGATCGTGGTGAAATCCTGCTTCAGGTAATCAGGGGCAATTTTCGGGTTAATAAAACGGCTGGAGAGTTGAATGGGTACCCCGTTATCTTTATGGACGATAATCGAATGGTAGATTGTGGTATAAGGCGCAAGGAGCATGGCCCGGGCCAGATTGGGCCTTGCTTTTTCCTCCTGCAGCGTATGGATCTCGCAGGAATATTTTCCGCCGCGCTTTCGTATCTCTTGGGCGATGGAGTGGATTTCAAACAGCGCTGACTGAGGCTTTTTCTCGGCCACAAAGGTGCCGCTCCCCTGAATGCGAGTCAACCGCCCCTCAACCGTGAGTTCTCTTAGTGCCCTGTTTACTGTCATCCTCGAAACTCCGGTAGCTGTGACAAGTTCTGCTTCCGTATCGATTTTCATTCCCGGCTGCCAGGCACCGGAATTAATCCTGTCGAGGATGTAGTCTTTCACCTGCTGGTAGCGGGGAATATTTTCAATAGCTGAGTTGTTGGTGCGACTTGTCTTCATGTTTTTTCCTAGATTAAAAACTGGGGAGTAACAAAGGATCGAGGAGTACGTTCAACTCCCCTTTTCTGATTAGGTTATAGATTTCCTTGATGTCCGGTGCGAAATATCTATCCTGATCATAAAATGGCACTCTGGCTCGCACCATACTCTTGGCTGACTCAAGCAATTCGGAACTCTTGAGCGGCGCCCGAAAATCTACACCTTGACAGGCGGCAAGCAGCTCAATGGCCAGGATGTTAGCGGTGTTCTCTGCCATGTCACCAAGTCTTCTTGCGGCAAAAGTGGCCATCGAGACATGGTCCTCCTGATTGGCAGAGGTGGGCAGACTGTCGACTGAGGCCGGGTGGGCAAGAGATTTATTCTCACTGGCCAGTGCCGCCGAGGTTACTTGGGCGATCATAAAACCAGAGTTGAGACCACCTTTTTCTACGAGAAAGGGTGGTAGCTTACTCATATGGGTATCGATCAACAGGGCCATCCTCCGTTCGGAAAGTGAGCCGATCTCGGCAATGGCCAAGGCAAGGTTGTCGGCAGCCATAGCCACTGGTTCAGCATGGAAGTTGCCTCCGGAGATGATATCCTCCTGTTCTGCGAAAACCAGCGGATTGTCAGTAACACCATTGGCCTCAGTGAGAAGGGTCTCTGCCGTATTTCTTATCTGGGTTAGACATGCGCCCATTACCTGCGGTTGGCAACGAAGCGAATATGGGTCTTGCACCGCCTCACAGTATTTATGGGAGACTTCGATTTCGCTATGTTCAAGCAGTGTACGATAGGCTGCAGCGACATCAATCTGGCTTTTGTGGCCCCGTACTTCATGGATAAGCGGGTTAAAAGGACGTCGGCTGCCAAGTGCGGCCTCCACACTCAGACTACCGGTGACCATGGCGGCGGCAAACAGGTCTTCGCTGGCGAAGAAACCTTTTAATGCGAGGGCAGTGGAAGCCTGTGTACCATTCAGGAGCGCCAGGCCCTCTTTGGCCCCGAGCGTGACCGGTTTCAATCCGGCAAGAGTAAGCCCTTCGAGGCCATTGATGCACTGCCCTTCGTAAATCACCTCACCTTCACCCAGTAAAACAGTACTCATGTGCGCCAACGGAGCCAGATCACCTGAGGCTCCTACTGAACCTTTCACAGGAATGCAGGGATACACTTTAGCGTTGACCAGTTTCATAAGCGCCTCGATTACTTCATAGCGGATGCCTGAAAAGCCACGAGCCAGACTGTTGATTTTCAAGACCATCAGCAAGCGTACGGTCGATTCATCCATGAATGAACCAACTCCGGCGGCATGGGAGAGGACAATAGAACGTTGGAGATGCTCGAGTTCATCATGGGGAATCAGCGTGTGGGCTAGAAGACCAAACCCGGTGTTGATACCGTAGATCACCCTACCGCTATCAATGAGCTTTTGAACCGTCGCCACAGAGTCGTCAATACCTTTACGGCAATCTGCAGTAAGTTTAATATGAACGTGTTCCCTGGCTACGACCCTAAGCTGGGAAAGGCTGAGTCTGCCCGGGTCGATTTCTAGTGTATACATGATTATCAGTCCCTCAAAGTATGATAAGGTTTCGTGTAGGAGGTGAGCGCGTGTAGTAGTCAACCCGTATAGATCGCATTTACTTATGTATATACAACAGTGAATAAATGGCAAGCGCTTTTAATAAAGGGTGTGCTGAATTATACAGATCCTTTTATTGCATAAGATTAATAACTAAAATGTATTTGTATATACATATTTAGCATGCTACTATACAGGCACGATTCGAAGACCTATCAAGCTACAGGTTAGTTTAAGACAACACATGAACATAGATAAAGGAGTAGCCGATGCTGACAAATTCCAAAGTGGCCGAGGCCATGACCATCAGGCTGAGTGATGAACAACCGAAACTACACGATTTTCAACCGGGAATTCGCCGGGCACCGGACCGGGGATTTCGCCTTTCTCCATACCAGACAAAAGTTGCACTTCAGAATGCTCTCCGCTATATCCCCGAGAGACACCATGCCGAATTGATACCTGAATTTTTAGAGGAGTTGCGTACCCGAGGACGGATCTATGGTTACCGCTTCAGGCCTAAAGGCAGGATTTATGCAAAATCTATTGAAGAATATCAGGGCAAATGTCTGGCCGGCAAAACCTTTCAGCTGATGATGGACAACAATCTTGATTTTGAGGTTGCCCTCTATCCATATGAGCTGGTGACCTATGGCGAAACCGGTTCAGTCTGCCAGAACTGGATGCAATATCTATTGATCCAGAAATACCTGCGGGAGCTGACAGAAGAACAGACCCTGGTGATGCAATCGGGCCATCCGCTTGGATTATTCAAATCGAGCCCCGATCAACCGCGGGTTATTATCACCAACGGTCTGATGGTCGGTCTTTATGACAACCCCGTCGACTGGGAAATCGCCGCCCAAATGGGAGTCTCCTCTTATGGCCAGATGACCGCCGGCGGCTGGATGTATATTGGCCCCCAGGGCATTGTCCACGGCACCTACAATACCCTTCTCAATGCCGGTCGCCTGATGTGTGGAGTGGCTTCCGATGGTGATCTGCGTGGTCTACTCTTTGTCTCTTCAGGCCTTGGAGGCATGAGCGGAGCTCAGCCCAAGGCTGCAAAAATCGCTGGTGCGGTATCTGTGACCGCTGAAGTTGATCTCTCCCGAATCACCACCCGTCATGATCAAGGTTGGGTTGATGTAGTGGAGAATGATCTCGCCAAAGTATTGGAACGCGCAACTCAGGCTGTAGCACAAAAAGAAAACCTCTCCATCGCCTATCACGGTAATATTGTCGACTTGCTCGAGTATATAGCCGACACACACTATAAGGTTGATCTACTCTCTGACCAGACCTCCTGCCACGTGGTGTACGACGGCGGTTATTGTCCGGCTGGCTTGACCTTTGACGAACGTACTCAGCTTTTGGCAACAGATCGTGAGAAATTCAAGAAACTGACTGACGCAAGCCTGAAACGTCATATTGCAGCGGTGCAGCGGATGAGCAATCAGGGCACCTATTTCTTTGACTACGGCAATGCATTTTTGAAAGCTGTCTATGACGCTGGCGTCAAAGAGGTTGCAAAGAATGGCATAGATGAGAAAGACGGCTTTATCTTCCCCTCTTATTTTGAAGATATCATGGGGCCAATCTTCGATTACGGTTATGGCCCGTTCCGCTGGGTTTGTCTCAGTGGTGATCCGGCTGATCTGGCTAGAACTGATGCGGCAGCCATGTCCTGCATTGATCCGGACCGCCGTCCCGAGGACCGCGACAACTATATCTGGATTCGTGATGCTGCAAAGAACAAACTGGTCGTTGGTAGCCAGGCACGTATTCTTTATTCTGATGCTGGCGGTCGAACGGCCATTGCTTTAAAGTTTAACGAGATGGTTCGAAATGGCGAAGTCGGTCCGATCATTCTCGGCCGCGACCACCACGACCCGGGTGGCACAGACTCCCCGTTTCGGGAGACTGCCAACATCAAAGATGGCAGCAACGTCTGTGCGGACATGGCCACCCACTGTTTTGCCGGCAATGCAGCGAGGGGCATGTCAATGGTGTCGCTGCATAACGGTGGAGGCACTGGAATCGGCAAGGCTATCAATGGTGGTTTTGGTATGGTGTTGGACGGCAGTACGAGGGTAGACGAGATTCTCCGTTCTGCCATGTCCTGGGACGTCATGGGCGGAGTGGCTCGGCGTAACTGGAGTAGAAACCCCAATGCCATGGAAGTCGCGATATCCTATAATAAAGAAAATTCCAATGGCGACCAGATAACCATCCCCTTCATGGTGGATGAAGCAAGTGTCGATGGTGCAGTCGAATCACTGTTTGCTTCTACTGTAAAACGTTAAAGGAGAAGAGGTGAGTTATGGACTATACCCTGTTTCGTAATGCCAACATCTTCACCCCGATAGATCGGGGGACACCAGCCGCTGGGGATGATCAGGATGAATTAGCTCATCATTCTGACGGTGCGTTGCTGGTCCATGACGGGTTGGTGGTGGCGGTCGGAGCTGAACCCGAAGTCGTAGCACAGATTCCCCCTTCAGCCACTGTGCAAGAACGAACGATCGATGGTCGCTGCCTCATTCCTGGTTTTGTCGATCCTCATACGCATATGTGTTTTGCCGTGCGAAGAGAGGCGGAATTTGTCGAGCGGCTAAAAGGCACCCCGTATCTCGAGATCCTTGCCAAGGGCGGTGGGATACTCTCTTCGGTGAAAGCTGTGGCGGATTCAGCTGAAAAGGATCTGTATGAGGTGACACGCACCCATGCGGCATCAGCTTTGCGTTTTGGCACCACGACTCTTGAGATTAAAAGTGGGTATGGACTCGATACAGAAAACGAGCTAAAGATGCTTGCGGCGATAGGAAGGTTAAGTAGAGAGTGTGTGCAGGATATCGTCCCCACTTTTCTAGGTGCCCATGCCATCCCTCCTGCATACGCAGGTGACCCTGACGCCTTTATCGAACTGCTGATTCGCAAGATGCTGCCGGCGGTTCTCGAGCAAGGCATCGCCCATCACTGCGACATTTTCTGCGAGCAAGGGGTCTTTTCCATCGACCAGGGAAGACGACTTCTGACTGCGGCCAAATCACTGGGAATGAAGGTTAAGTTGCATGCCGACGAAGTCAACGATCTCGGTGGAGCCGGATTGGCTGCTGAGTTGGGTGCCTGTTCTGCCGATCACCTGCTAGCTGCGAGTGATGACAACCTGCGGGCGATGGCAAAGGCTGGAGTAGTGGCAACGCTCTTGCCTGCCACAGCCTACAGTCTTCGAAAACCATATGCCCGGGCCAGATTCATGATCGACAACGGCCTGCCGGTGGCACTTGCCACCGACTGTAACCCCGGGTCAAGCTATACCGAATCGATGCCCTTTGTAATCGGTCTTGCCATCCTTAATATGCAGATGAGCCCGGAAGAGGCATTGATTGGAGCTACCCTAAACCCTGCGTATGCCATCGGTATGGCAGAAAAAGTCGGCAGCCTTGACGTCGGCAAACAGGCTGATTTTCTGGTACTGGACGGCGAGTCACCTGCCATCCTTGCCTATCATGCCGGGGTGTCTCCTGTGGTAGAGGTGTATAAAAAAGGCGAACAGGTCATTTAATTAATGTTTTCAAAAAATGAGACCGGCCAATGCCGGGAGTGAAATATGAAGAAAATCATCGAGTGTGTACCCAACTTTTCAGAAGGTAGAGACCCAGAGGTAATCGAAGCTCTTTCTTCGGCTATCAGCAGTGTTGCAGGCTGTACCCTGATCGATGTGGATCCAGGTCGCTCCACCAATCGCACGGTTTACACCTTTGTGGGAGATCCGGAAAGCATTGTTGAAGGGGCTCTAGCTGCTGCAAGAGTTGCCAAGTCCAAAATCGATATGCGAAAGCATAAAGGTGAACATCCCCGGTTCGGCGCTATGGATGTCTGTCCCTTTGTTCCGGTAGCAAATGTTACCATGGATGAGTGTATAGAGGTTTCAAAACAGTTTGCCGAACGTGCATCAGCCGAACTCGGCATCCCGTTTTATCTTTATGAGGAGTCGGCGAAGCATGATTACCGGCGAAAACTTCCTGATCTAAGGGAAGGTGAGTATGAGGGTTTGGCAGAACGACTGCAAAATCCCCGCTGGAAGCCTAATTATGGACCGGAAAAATTTGTACCTCAGTGGGGGATTACAGCTACTGGTGCTCGCAAGTTCCTCATTGCTTATAATGTCAATATTATTGGTACATCTAACCAGGCGCACCGCATTGCCCTCAATCTACGTGAGGCAGGCCGCGGTCCGGAAGAGCCCGGCCGCTTGCGGGAGGTGAAAGGCATGGGCTGGTTTGTCGATGAATATAACGTCGCTCAGGTGACCGTGAATCTCAACGACTTTAAGGTGACACCCATCCACGTATTGTTTGAGGAGGTAAAAAAGGAGGCGACTGCATTGCAGCTTGCTGTCGCTGGCTCCGAAATCGTCGGTGTTGTACCGCGAGAAGCGATGCTGATGGCAGCCGACTATTATATAGAGAAGGAAAACCTCTTTATCTTTGAAGAGGAGCAGAAGATCCGACTGGCCGTGGAACGGCTCGGCCTTAACTCCGTTGCTCCGTTTAACCCCCAAGAAAAAATCATCGAATATATTGTGGCTGGGGAACGAAATGAACCATTGGCCTCTCTGACCCTGCGTGGTTTTATCGAAGAGGTGGCGGCCCGCAGCTCCGCGCCTGGTGGCGGCTCAGCTTCGGCTGCCATTGCCGCCATAGGCACAGGTCTTGGCTCCATGGTAGGCAAGCTCACCTGGGGCGTACGTAAATTCGATGCAGTGCAATCGAAAATGAAAGAGGCAATTCCTGTGCTACATGCGGTAAGTCAACAACTTATACCGATGATCGATGCCGACACCTCCGCGTTCAATGAATATATGGAAGGATTGCGCATGCCAAAAAATAGTGAAGCGGAGCGAAAAGCGCGAATAGCCAAGATGCAGGCGGGACTGAGGACCGCCATCCAGGTACCGCTCACCACCATGCGGCTGGGCGATAAGGCTTGGGATGCACTCTGTGTTGTTGCCCAATATGGAAATCCTGCATCCAAATCCGACAGTCAGGTCGGAGCTCGATCTCTTGAGACCGGTATTTGGGGAGCGTATCAGAACGTGTTGATCAATCTCGAAGGAATAAAGGACGAGCAATACAAAAAGGAGATCCTGGCAGAAGCGGATCTGTTGATGGCCAGAGCCACGGAAAAATGTGCTCAGGTTATGGCGATTCTTGGGTGAAACTTGCTCGTGGCTATCTCATGAAGGACACAGCGGTGTCGGGCAATTGGTATTCCACGATCATTCCTGATTAAGACCCAGGTAAGCTTTGATAAGCTCTGGATCATCACAGGCTTTGGCCGCGGTACCCTGCCAGACATCACGTCCCGACTCAAGCACACAGATACGTTCTGCTACTTCAAGTGCCCTCGTGGTGTTTTGTTCAACCAATAAAATGGTTACGCCCTGTTCCCGCAAAGCGGTAATAGCCTGATAGCAGAGATCGATGACTTTAGGCATAAGCCCAAGCGAAAGTTCGTCTATAATCAACAATTCAGGCTCCGCCATGAGGGCACGGCCAATGGAAAGCATCTGTTGCTCACCCCCTGAAAGAGATGAGGCCTGTTGATTGATCCGTTCTTTCAACCTGGGAAACAATTCCAGGACTTTGTCTCGATTTCTGGACAACCTACTCTTAGGAAGAGAATAGCATCCCATTGCCAGGTTTTCACTTACGCTCATATCAGTAAAAAGCCTTCTCCCCTCCGGAACAATGGCAATACCAAGACTCACTCTCTTGGTAACCGGTACAGAGGTTATGTCCCGCTCTTTGAACAGGATCTTCCCTGATTTTACCTGAACATGGCCGGCTATAGACATGATTGTTGAGCTCTTACCTGCTCCGTTGGCACCGATCAGGGCAAAGATTTCACCTCTGGCTATATTAAACGAGAGATCCTCAACAACAGTCAAATTGCCGTAACCACAGCTCATCTTGTCAAGATGCAGCATTGTTGTACCCCTCCCCCAGATAAGCACTTCTTATATCAGGATCACGCATGACCTTCTGAGGTTCACCTTCACCTATCTTGATTCCATTATCGATCACAATAATTCGACCGCAGATACGAATGACCTCGCTTAAATTATGTTCAATAAGCAGGATCGTTTGACCCAACCGATTGAGTTCGAGGAGTTTGTCGGCTAATTTTCTCGCTTCCATCTGATTCAACCCCGCCAACGGTTCATCCAACAGCAGAATCTTTGGTTGAAGTGCAAGTGCCCGGGCAACCTCCAATCTTTTCAGGTACCCGAGGGGCAGGTTGGTTGGTGTGGCCTCGGCAACCTCTTCAATATCAAGAAGTTTAAGAATTTCCCGGGCCTTATCCATCTCTTTTTTTCGTGAATAACTCAAAATTGAGCGCAGCGGATTTCTGGTCTTGGCATAACCGGCAGCATAGGCAACATTTTCCCCAACAGTCATGGAGCGAAAAGGATGGACGATCTGTTGTGAGAGTCCAATGCCTGCACGAATCCGTTCATGGGATGATTTTCTGTCCAGGGAAGTGTTAATCAGGGAAACGGAGCCGCTAACAGGAGTTACCGTGCCGGTGATCACCCGCATCAGTGTGGTTTTACCCGCACCATTTGGCCCGATCAGTCCAAGAAGCTCACCGTTTTTCACCCCAAAAGCCACATCTTTCACCGCAGTAACGCCTCCAAAGACCACGGTTATATTATCAACCCGAAGCATTGGATTCCCTTCCTCTTATATTAGCAAGTGATCTGGTAAATATACCGCTCAACCCGTCCGGGCTAAAAAGCATAATGGCACACAATAGGCCCCCATATACCAGTAGCTTATATTGATCAATAAATTGAAACCACATAGGAAAGAGGCTTAATGCCGCAGCGGCAATAATTACCCCCCAGACAGAACCTGCTCCGCCAATGACCACCATGGATAGGACAGTAATTGATTCGACAAAATTAAAGCTCTCCGGATCTATAAACTTCACGTGGTGAGCGTACAAGGCCCCCGCCAGTCCAGCAAAAGCCGTACCGATGGCAAAAGCAATGAGCTTGTAGGAGGAAACATCGATCCCTATCAAAGTTGCTGTATCCTCATCATCGGCCACGACATCAAAGGTGAATCCCATCCAGCTTCGTTTGAGATAAATACTAAACAGAGCCACAGCCAGAGCCAGGAGGAGTACCAGAATCATATAGCCAACTTTACCCAGACCGGGATCGGGGATCATTGCAATACCCATCTCGCCACCAAGGAACTCCTGTTTTCTAACAATCCCCAAAAAAAGGAAGGCAACACCCATTGTGGTAATCGCGAGAAAGTCATGCCGAACCCTCAGACTTGCAAAACCTACTAGAATACCAAAAATAGCGGCAACAACCATTCCGGCCAACACGGCCGCAGCAAAGGGTACTCCCATTTTAGTGAGAATAGCTGAGGTATACGCCCCCATCCCCAAAAAAGCGGCATGGCCAAGACTTATTTGACCGCAGAAACCGACGATGATATTCAAACTCAGGGCACCAATGATGCTTATTCCCATAATCGTAAGTAAGCTGATCTCATATTCCATCGGTCACCCCTTTGCAAACAGCCCTGTTGGCTTGACCATCAGAACCAGAATAAGAAAGGCGAAAGCAATGGAATCTCGATCGAGGTAATCGCCAAGATATATGGTTCCAAATGTCTCTGCAATGCCAATTACAAGCGCGGCAATAAGAGTGCCCCGTACGTTGCCGAGCCCGCCAAGGACAATGATCGCCAGGGCTTTGTAACTCGGCACACTTCCCATAGTCGGTTCTACCAGATTATTCATCAGGGCTACCATAGAGCCGGCACCGGCTGCCATTGCCGAACCGATAAAAAAATTCAGGTATCTGACCTTCACCACATCCACCCCGAAACTTTGTGACATTTCAGGATCAGTAACAGTGGCACGCCAGGCAATTCCTATTCGGCTGTGTTTTGTGAATAGCGTGAGAGCTGCAATCAGTAGCGTCGCAAGGAGAACGGCAGCAATTTCACATTCACGCAGGTATGTACCGGCAAAGTTGACTGCACCCTGCAGGGGGACGGCAGCAAAGGTAATTCCATATGGGCCGAAAATAATGCGGTAGATCTCTTCCAAGGCAATAAAAAGGCCAATGGAAGCGATCAGGGCGACAAAAGGAGGTTTATCAAGGATAGGCTGATAGATCAGGCGATAAATAACCATACCTACAAGACCTACAGCCAGCATGGACGTCATCAGCCCCAGACTAAAACTACCGGTTGTATTGGTAACAATCACCGCAATATAGCCACCAAGCGTATAGAGACCGGCATGGGCCACATGCAGTATTCTCAGCAGGCCGTAGACCAGAGTAAGACCAATGGCGATCAGAGCATAGATCCCGCCCTGTAAAAGGCCCTGCATGCATAAATTAACAAACAGCATCGTCTCTCGCTGCCTTTTCGCTAAAGAAGAATGTCAGCTATGTGCCGGACATTATACTGTTGATCCGGCACATAGTTACTTTTTATTCAGTGGGTGGAGCAAGTAGCTTTGCATCGCTGATAACTGCAAAATCATGAAACTGCCCATCTTTAACGACCTGCACCTGCACGTCTTTTATGATCTCACCCAAGCTGTTAAAAGATATTGTTCCCGTGGACGCAGCCAGGTTTGTTGCAGCAATGGCATCTCGTACTGCGGCACTGTCAGTGGTCCCAGCACGCTTGATGGCATCAGCAGCAACTTTTACTGCAGTGTGTCCGGAGGCCGCAACCATGTCGGTTTTATGGTTGAACATCATTTCGTACTGCGCAATAAAATCCTGGGTCTCCTGAGACTTTGAATCCCTGCCAAGCGAGGTGGTAATAATAACACCCTCTGCAGCAGTACCGGCAATATCGATAAAGGTTTGAGTATCAAACCCTTCCTGGCCTATAATAGTCGCATCAACTCCTGCCGCGCGAAGCTGGGTTACCAGAGGGCCAGCTGTGAAGAAATAACCTGTGGCGTAGATTACGTCAGGCTTGTCAGCCTTTACTTTGGCGACAATGGGACCAAATTGACGATCTTTGATGGAATAGGTATATTCATTGACAATGGTAACTCCATATTCGCCTGCTTTTTCTTTAAATCCTGCAGCAAGCGATATACCAAAATCGTTGTTGAGAGTAATAAGCACAGCCCTATTTTTCTTAAGTAGGTCTCCAACCAGTTTGGCTCCTGCCCTACCCTGGACTTCACCTACAAAGGAAGTTCGAAAAACATAGTCACCTGCTCGGGTGATATCTGGATGAATGGCGTAGGCAGAAAGGTAAGGTATTTTTGCAGCTTGGTAGACGCCAGCAGCAGCGCGTGTTGCACCGGAATAACTGCATGAAACGCCTACAGCTACCTTGTCTTTTTCAATAAGTTTTGTGGCAATGGCAACAGACTCCTTTGGGCTGGCCTGATCGTCATAGACAACAAGTTCTAACTTTCTGCCATCTACACCGCCGGCCTTGTTAATTTGGTCAACAGCCAATTTGGCACCATTTAATGCAGATTCTCCATCGGAGGCGGCAAATCCAGTCAATGGAACATTGACGCCTATTTTGATTGGAGAATCAGTCATTGCAAGAGCAGAAAGAGCAGAAAGAGCAATGGTAAAAGCTACGGGAAGGAAACACTTGAACAAAGATTTTGCACCCATTGTATCACCTCAGATTAAAGTAGTTAATCAAATGAGATCACCAAAGCAGACGACCATCTTAGAAAAGCATGTAGATTGATAGGAACATTGTCTTAAATGTATATACAAATTTTACTAAATGTCAATACTTTCGAACTATACAGGAAAACACAACGGTAAAATCTACTTGTTTGAAAGCTATTAAAAGCCTGATTTGTTAATTCTGGTCTACAAACAACAAAAGATATCGCGAGATTTTATGTATGTCAGATCGGTTTCAAGGTTCCTGGATTGGCTGATAATGGCCTTTAGCGCAGGGCAAGTCTTGAGTTATATATTTATCTGATTACCCCCATTCTTCAGCACGTTTTAATTTATACTGAGGTAGAGGTTCGGTTTTAATCGCCTGCTTAATCAAAATCTCAATCATGGATCCCATATTAAACCTGTTATTAAATCGAAAATTGAATTCAGCTAAATATCTAGGCAAGTGTTTGGAACTTACGGAATGATATGTACCGTGAATAGACCTTTTGACATTGCCAATCATGGTATTGACCCAATGAAAAAACTTGTTGTCAGGATCTTCATATATCCCAGCAGTGTTGATTGAATGATGAAGATCCACTACATGGCAAATACTAGAAAATGACCTAAAGCCATCTGTAACTACGACACAATTATCGTCGAGGTGCCTTAAAGCCCATCTCTCAATTTCATTGGAGGTAAATGCTTTAACTTTACTCATCCGCATGTGAATTGGGTGACCATTATCGTTATGGGAGACTGCTGCGAGAAATGGTGTTTTACCAGATGCTCCGCGACCTCGTTTTCCACTTTTTTTACCACCCCAGTACACATCATCAAGCTCAACAAGGTTATCAAGACGTAGAGAATCATCAGAACTCTTCATGACATGCTGAATTTTTTGCTTCAACCTAAAGGCCGCATTTACAGAAATTCCAAGTAGCCTTCTCAAATGGAGAGCCGATAAGCCATCTTTAGATTGAGTTATGAAGTAGATAGCCAGAAACCAAGTAGTAAGGGGAAGTTTAGACGATCCAAAGATAGTTCCACTTATGAGAGAGCTTTGATGTTTGCAAGCAGTGCATTGATATAGATTGCGTGTTGTTATGGTATAATAGTGGTTGCAACCACATTGAGGGCAGCAAAACCCAGTAGGCCATTTCATGTTAAAGAGCCTATTTCTACAATCCTCTTCAGTACCATATGATTTTAGAAAGTTCTGCAAGCTCAAACCTTTTTGAAATTGTATTTTGTTTTTAGGCATGTCCCTCCTCCTGTTTTTTAGAGGTATTATGACACACCTGGTAGGACAAATAGTGTCCTACCTCAATACTCTTCTCACCTCTTCTGAACTTTAGGGGTAATCAGATATATTTATGATAACAAGGTTTTCTAAGGAGATTGACCTCACTAACAGGTCGCTGAACTTGACACTGCCAGCATGAAGGTGAGCAGTCCACTCACCTACTTCATTAGAAGGTAATCATGGATTATATCAAATTTCCTTTTATTTTTCTGTTGTTAGGATTCTAGGGTAGCATGATTTCGTATATGCAGTAGGATGTTATACCTGAGCTGATTTGGAATAATTATCTTTGATGTGGCAATGTTAAGCCTAAGAAGAAGCAATTTAAATTACGTGCTCAGCATCAAGACCACTTCAATAATGTGTTCTCAATAACATTACGTATCTTGATATTGTCGCCAATTTATGAAAAAAGCTAACAGTTGAAGTATTGTTCTTTAATATTAAGAAAATGCAGCTGAAGCGTTTTTGAGTCGAGGTTCTTTACCAGATCTTCATAAAGCTTCTTCTGATCATTTGTAAGTATTGGAGTTGTCGACGATTCGTAATTGCACCTTGCTATGCCAAGTATGGCTTTTATTAAGTTTAGGCTGTTCCCACTATCTTTGCTTCTTTCAATTATTTCATCAAATAGATCGATGGCTCCACGATAATCTCGAGCAGCCATGAGACAATTTGCCTCATTTCTAAGAGTGAGTTCCAACCCTGAGCTTGACTGCAGCAAATCGAAAATTCCATCGTATCCGTCTTTATCGATCAACTCAGGATTGAACCTTGAGACGAATTTATTGCAATTGCCGATACCGGATGCGTAACCTGCGTCTTTACATTTTGTTTTCAATCGGAGCCAAGAGTTAGACAGCATACCCATGAATGGCCTAAACGCCGATTTGAATGTAAGTGCTCCGCCTGTGAGTATCGAAAGAAATCGAATGCGATGCTCCAGTAGTTCGTGCTCTGTACCTGTAGTCAGTAGCTTTGCTCGTTTTTTGCTGAGCAATAGAACTCTGCTATAGATTATGACAATCCAGAATTTTGCCAAGGCTACAATTGTAGCTGGGATACGAGAGGCTAATTCAGGCTCGAAATACGTATCAAATGGTATTTGCATACGAGCAGATTCAGCGATTAAGCACTTTGCCTGCAGAGTAGAGTTAATTCTAACTTTACTGTCTCCTACTCCTTTTGACCACTGCAGAACCATCTTTGCTTTTTCTTCAAGTTGGTCATAGAGAGATATCTCATGAGAGAGTCTTGCATAGGTCAGTAGATAAGCTCCTCGATGTTGATCTAACTCCTCAATATCGAAAGAGGATATCAGATCGTAAGCATCTCGATATCTTCCTGTAGAATGATACAAAAGGACCCTTAGAAATTTTTCAAGTTCCTTAGAGAAAATAAGCCTGTTCTTTAAATCACTTGATAAGTCTTGCAGTATTGATGAACTTGAAGAAGAGTAGCTATCTTTATAGAATGTTAGCGCCGATGTTTCGGTAATTTTTGGCAACATTTCAGAAGGGAATTCTCCTTCCAATCGTATAGCTTCACATCTTTCTGATGGCTTCTCACAGGGGTCGCGAGCAAACGTTTTATTAACCCATATAGGTTTTCGACAGGCATTGGATATGGAAAGGGATTGAATCATGGGGAATATGTCAATATCTCTCCCTGAGTATCCCATGAAACAGATGTGATGCGTTTTTAACCATGATGCTAAATACTCGAGCCATGGAACATTAATTTTACTAATATCTGTCATAGTGGTATACAATCCATGAACGCTTATATTTCCACCTTTGTCCATAATAGACCCATGTAGTTTACACAGAGTCATTTCTCCCAAATGTGGCCGTACTTCTGGAGGGATGTCGGCAGGCATATAGATTGACCTATGAATTCCATTAATATCTGCCGCCTTTTCAAAAAGAGTATCGAAATTAGTCGTTATGATCGGCAGGCCGTGTTTGTCAGAATATCTTGCTAGGATCGCATGTACAATATTGGGTTTAATACCTATTCCATAACGTGACAGTGTATCTGGACTGAGGCAATTCCATACATGTAAGGCCATTTCGGTGCTCGGAGACAAAGATATAAGAATTTCGTACACAACCTCAGGCTGCATGTTGGTAAAGAGTTTGAGTTCATCACTGTGAATGCTGGGCAAAAAAGATATCAATGAATGTTGAAGAATTTCTGGAGCTCCGTGAAGGCCCGACCCAAGGCTTATACCTGACCCAGCAAAAAAAATAATTTCACCATTCTTGAATAACTTACGAAAATCATCCCGTGTTATTGATCCCATGCCAAGTCTCCAAAATTTGGATATATTACAGAGACAATAGATTCAAACATTACATTGCTCTAGGTTGAGATAGTTATATTTAATACATTATTACCCCCAATATTCAAACGATGTTCGGATACACATTTGTCAGTCTAAACGTAATCTCGCTTATTCTCTGCGATTCTCAGCCATGTACCAAACGATAACATCAGAATTGATAAACAAGATTTGCTTTTCTATCGAGCCAAATTGACCAAAAAGGGGCTGCAGATCAAGACATAACAAACTGATAAAACATAAGAAACAAAATGAACATCGAAGCGATACTTTCAGGCTGCAATGCAAAACATAATTACTAGCAAGGTTAACAATTAAAGAAAACAGTAAGTCGAGATGTTTCTGAGAAGGTGGGACCGGCGAACTACAGAGAATTGCACAGAGATGGAGTAATTGTTGATTATAGCTTTCCAAAGATAGGGTAATTACTGAATTTTTTCATTGAGCTTAATATTGCCAAATCGAAGGTAGTGAATTTTGTCACCGACTCAAACGAGAGGTGTTTCCTGTCCAGGACCACGGCTGACCAGTAGGTTTTCCCCTCTATACCTTCATAAAAATATTGCTCCATTTCCGGGGCTTTGGAGCGCCCAGCATCTTGTTCCCAATACAAAAGCAAGCGATTGGGCACTATAGGAGTCAATACTGGCATGTCACCCGATCAAAGAGAAAAGGGACGGAAGGTGCTCCTTTTATCAGCTGACAACGAACATGAAAATGATTGTCAGGGGCAGTTTAATGTTCTGTAGGAATTTGCTGGTAAGGTTAAATTCATTCGCGAAAAGGCATATTCTCTACCTTGTCAGCGGTGAAATACAGGCCAATGTATCCGAACTTAGAGCTATTTGCCGAGTGAGTACAAGGTCAATGTAGAATGTTTTTTCCTTTTTGTTATGGTTTGATTTGGCAATGTAAGGCCGTTTATGTTCTTCGGAAGTGTTTGGCGTAATCTTGTCAATACTTATGAAACATACCATCTCAAACAGGATTTTAGCTTCAAGAGGCATGCTGGAGTTCAGATCAACCCATTTTGAAAGGCTAATCGGGTAACGTCAACTGCAGATTGGCAATGGAGCTTTTTCAATATATTCCTTCTGTGCGTGTCAACAGTGTGTTTACTGATACAGAGTTCTTTCCCAATATTTTCACTCGTCTTTCCAAAAGCAAGCAGTCGTACAATATCCATTTCTCTGGCTGTAATATTTTCAAATACTGATTTTTTGGTGTTGTAAGCATTAGACAGAACTGTTTTCAATGAATCGTTGATATCCATTATTTTTACGGAAAGCCTTAGTGGTATCACTTCTGTATTTTCTAAAGTGATTATATTACCCAAAAACAGTGCTGGCTTGCCATCCTGGTCTGTTTCAAGGACATAAAGTTGTTCCATTAAGTTAATATATTTACTGCTTTTATCTTTGAATCTGTAATTGAATTGTGTAACAGTTTTTTTTACATCCGTTTTTCGTGAGACGCTATCTAAAGTGCTGGCGATTTCAGGGTATATTTCTTCAAGTAGAATGTTCACCTCTTCAGGGTGAAGGGAATTAAAGAAAAATTCCAAACCTCTTCTGATCACTTCTTCATTTGTGTAGCCAGTGATACTTTCCTGCTGTTGTCCCATAAAGTGATACTTGTTGGTGACCGGCTCTACGACAAAGAAAAAAGAAGCTGAATCTGGCAGACATTCACTTATCATAATTTGCCGTTGAATATGTCTCTTGATTATATCTTCCATGACTAGACCGCTTTGGAAAATATCTTGGCACGCTTTTACGTATTCTTCAACCGCCATAGTCTCTTCTCCATGTTGAGTAAAATACTCATTCTTGAGTATTTACAAAATAGAAGAAAATTGATCAATATGGTTGTTGACCTTCTTCTAAATCAGTATGCAACGCTGAATATAAGGCCCTACAATCTGGAGGACACTCGGGTAGCTATTGAACAACTTATTAAAACTCAATATCTTAATGTCTTTTCTGCCCTTTATAAAAACAAACATGTAATAAAATTATCAGAATAAAAAATTAAATTTAATGAAATATTTTCTCTCTACCTTTAGATAATTTTTCGGAGGTATAATATGTCATTACTACAAGAAAATATTGTTTATTTCTGGCTAATACCTGTTGTTTTTCAAATCTGCATACCACTCGCTATGTTGGGGGGATGGCTTATCAATAAAACACTGGGTGTGTTTTTACACAAAAATTTAAATCCACCATTGCTGTTAAAAAGCAATACACCTATCTGAAGAGCTTGATCTGGCCCTGTGGCAGTATCACCTGCTATCTGTGAATAATGTTTTTTGCAAAAACTAGTGGTGTCAATCATGGAAACAGTCATCTTCTTTTCTACTAGTTCCGATGTCAAAGCAAAACTCGAGGACCAACCATTGGTCGGAATCATCATGCGCCAGCTACAACCACCATTCGCGGAAAATGGTTTTTTTGACTTTTCATGCATTAATTTTGTGGCAAACGTTGATCTAAAAAAGATATCAATGAAGTCAGCGATCAAATATCTTATGTCAGAATGCTTTGCAGCTAAAGGTAAACACTATATTGAGCTGGATGGCAGGAGATTGTCTGTTCACGACACAAATACGATATACGCTGAAGCAGACAAAATTGATCAGCGCTATATGCTTTATAACCATCCAGGCGATTCAGATGGGATCAAAAAATCTTAGTCGAGTATCACCCCGATCGTGCGCTCATGTATGCTAAGTGGATAAATCTGATTCCCGAATGGCGAGGTTGATTACTCAAACAAAACAAATATTTACGTATACAGGAATAAGGTCAACTATGCAACACTGACAATGGATTAGGGTTGCCAGTGCTAATTAATCGAAGTCGAAATCGTACCCTTTCCTACGACCATTCCCGCTGGCCTGATTATTCGATCATTCCGAATTTAGCCATCAATTTTTCTTTAACATCGTTGGTCACTTTTGTTCTGTCGTGTCCATTATTAAGGCGGTGTCCAAGAAGCTTTCCAGCCTCTACAGCAGCAGCCATAACATCAGGTTGTTTTTCAACTTTTGGTATCATATCTTCAGTATACTTTATCCCTGGCCCGTGATTAAAGGCTGGTATCCCGACCTCACAGGTGTCCCCAAACCCACAAGTATAGCAGGAGGCTGTTCCCTGGCCTTGAACCTTTGCTACAGGTTCAATAAAATTATACATGCACATGAGTTCTATCTGATCCTGAAAATCGGGTAAAGCGCACACTATTTAGTATTCACTCCCAAGTACTTCAAGAGCAGCCTGTCTCTGGCCACCGATTCGGTGGACCATCTATAGCTGCCCATGACAGTCTGGACCTTTGTGG
>NZ_SWCN01000003.1 GCF_005116575.1 Desulforhopalus sp. IMCC35007
TTTCTCACGCCGTTCGCCGACGTGAGTTTTTCCTGTTATTGGTTTAGCCATGAATAAACTCCCCTTTAAAATGTGCGTATAATCATAATACGTACACGTAAAAAAGCAAGAAAATAGCACGGTTTTTCAACTAAACCGTGCTTATGGGGGTGTTTTTTTGGCTTAAAGTGTGCGCTTTACCCGATTTTCAGGGTGATAAATGTTGTCAGGGGTAGGTGTTGATACCACAAGACTCTTCACGTTAATATGTGTCAAAATCTAACAAAAAGTTCTACCATGAGCATAGAGTAAAAGGCTCATTCTGGACAAACTATATTGTCCCGCGACAGGATCTTCTCTCAAATCGTGGCTAATTCCAGGTGCCATGTGGCTGCACGATCACCTGGAATAACCATTCTATAATAATACCCTCAGTCTGACAGCTTTAAATAATTTTCAGCCTGAACGGGTTTTACCGAAAACTAAACATTACTCGGATAAATAAAGATTAGGCATCCTGCTTTATTTTACAGATTGTTGAGGGCAATAGCCCTGGCAAAGGCTTCTTCCATATCAGGCAAATGGGTAATTTCCGGGACCACCTGGATATACTGAACGATTCCCTGCTTATCAACAATGATGATGGATCGGGCCAGCAGTCGAGGTCCATCCATGAGTAGACCAATTGAGCGTCCAAACTCGCCTTCCTTGTAATCGGATAAATATTGGACATCATCAAGTTTCGCTTCTTTGGCAAAACGTGTCTGGGCGAAAGGTGTATCCCGGCTTACCGTAATCCGTTTAATCTCCGCGGGAAGTTTGTCTCCCTGTTCCCCAAGGTAGTGGGTTTGGGCTTCACAGACTTTTGTGTCGATGGATGGGACAATGCTGAGAAGAAGCACCTGGCCCTGGCAGCTGGAAAGATCCACAGGTTTCATTGTCGCGGCATCCACAAGTCCTGTTTCAGGCAGCTTTTGCCCGACCATTATCCCGGTACCCGTCAGGGCAAGTTCCTGGCCGTTTCTGGCAACTTTGGTTCCCGGTACAGCGCTGTCTGTTTCCATAACCATAGGGGCCTGTTTCACCGCACAGCCACTTAATAATGATGTGAAAAAAAGGGCAGCAAAGAAAATATTTTTCGATTTAAGCATGTTTTACCTCTCATTGTTCTATTGACGTTTTGTTGACGTTATTTTCGCTACTACGATGGATTGGTATCTCTGTCTTCTGTCAAGAGATTGATTACTTCTGATGGTTCTCTATAATTATTAATCCGTAAATTACCCGGTAAAAGAAACCATCTATTAACAACCTGTTTTCCCCTCCAGTTGAAGTTGAAGAGTTTTGGGGTCTGTCACCGGAAGTTTGCAGGTAAAATCGTAACAGACATAAGCGGTGGCCTTGCCGTTGATGGGTGCCACGGTTTCCATAAACGGCAATTTTTTTGCAAGATAGGTTTGATTTTTACTACCATCGGCAAGCAGTACCATACGGCTCCTGTCAAAAACAGTATCAACTGCTTGCAACAGTGCCTCAGTGTCAGCCTTCCCATAACCACCTGCAACCACAACCTGGGTTGGCTTAGAGTTGATATTCTGCCAGGCATTGAGCATGAGGGGCAGGGCAGGGGGGTAGCGATTGATCGAACCGCTGAATGATTCTACCAGTCTTTTTGCCATTGTGATCCATTTAGGATTATTCTCGAGTTGTCCAAGGCGCAGGAGGTTGCGAACAGCAACCGAATTTCCTGTGGGCTCAGCACCGTCGTAGTCGCTTTTCATCCTGATTTTAACACTGGGGTCTGCCACACTCTCAAAAAAGTAACTGTCTTTGTCATTCCAGAAGAGCTCAACCTGCCTTTTGGTGAGAGCGGTTGACCATTCGAGCCACTGAGGGTCGTGGGATGCTTGATACAGCTCAAGGAGACCATCAACGAGAAAGGCGTAGTCGCTCAGTTGACCGGCCGCACCGGCCTGTTTTTTACGATAGTTGCGTGATAAGGTATTGGTGGTACTGTTGTACAGATTGTTCTTGATGAAACCTGCTGCCTGCAGAGCTGCAGTCAGAAGCTGTGGATCTCGCAGGATTCTGCTGCCTCGGGATAGAGCCCCGATCATCATGCCGTTCCAGGCGGTGATGATTTTGTCATCGAGATGGGGACGGGATCGCGCACTACGCGCTTTCAAAAGGATCTCTTTTGATTGTGCAAGGCTCGCTGCTATCTGTGAATTGCTCAGCTTAAAACGTTGGGTAATTTTTCCGTCAGGTTCTGACTTATATAAAATATTTCTGCCGACAAATTCCAACATAGGGTCCTGATCAACATTACCGCCGGTTTTTACCCCGTAACTGGCAATAAAGATATCTGCAGCCGGATTTCCGAGTTTTTCAACAATATCTTCTCTGGTCCAGAGGTAAAATGCACCTTCGCCATGGCGCCCGGGCTTATAAGGGTCGTCACTGTCCGCATCTTCTGCCGAATAAAAGCCACCTGCATCATCCTGCATATCCCTTAACAGATAGGCAAAGGTCTCTTTGGCTGTTTGAGAAAAATATTCCTCACGGGTGACCTGATAGGCGTCAAGATAGGAATCGACAAGTTGCGCCTGATCGTAGAGCATTTTCTCAAAATGGGGTACCAACCATTTATCGTCCACTGAATACCTGTGAAAGCCGCCCCCGAGTTGATCGTACATGCCACCTGCAGCCATTTTCCTCAGAGTATGCAGGGCCATGTGTTTCGCGGTATAATCCCCCGTGGTCTTGTAGTAGGCAAACAAAAAGGTGAAGATGACCGGTCTTGGAAATTTAGGCGCCTGACCAAAGCCGCCGTCTCCTGGGTCGAAGCTTTTTTCCAGTATATCAACCGCCATAGCAGCAATATTATCGTTGATGGCAGAAGGTTGATTGTTGCTCCTGGTTTGCAGGGCTGCCACCAATTGGTTGGCAGATTTATGCAGATCTGCCCTCTTCTCCGTCCACGCGGTGTGGATGGAGGTTAATACATCGCTAAAGCCGGGACGGTTTGATACCGAGTTGGGCGGGAAATAGGTACCCGCATAAAAAGGACTGCCATCTGGCAGCAGAAATACCGACATTGGCCAGCCGCCTGAGCCTGTCATAGCCTGGGTAGCTGCCATATACATCTGATCGAGATCTGGTCTTTCCTCCCGGTCCACCTTGATACTGATAAACCAACTATTCAGGATGTCTGCAATTTCAGGGTTTTCAAAGGATTCATGGGCCATGACATGGCACCAGTGACAGGTAGAGTAACCGATAGAGAGAAATACAGGCTTGTCCTCTTCGCGGGCTTTTGCAAACGCCTCTTCTCCCCAGGGGTACCATTCAACAGGATTAAAGGCATGTTGCAGAAGATAAGGACTCTGCTCGTGAACAAGGCGATTGGGTTTTTCACCTGCTGCGATTCTTTTTTGTACCTGCGTATCAATGAGGTTTTTTTTGTTCGCAAGAGAGGCGGAAAATGCCATCAAAGGAAAAAGGGCAGCAAGCACAGTAAAAACGATGAGCCAATACATTATTATTCTCCTGATTGAGGGACGTACAGTTTACAGCATGAAAAAACAATGTGGTTCTGGTTGGGAGATAAGTCAATCGTTTTGCTGGCAGACTGTCAGCAGGAACAACGTGTGCCTTCGCATAGTGCAGAGATATTGTTTTTTGTGAGAGTTCTTTAATCTCGTCGGGGCTTGGGTGAAGAGTCGTTCAAAAAACTGTAGGGCCTGAACGAATAGGTAGAGACATAATCAGAAATGTGATAATTTTATTGGAGTCGCTGCGGGGGAAGTTAAACGCATCCCCCGTTTCACCTAGCAGCTTTCCGGAAAAGATAATGACGCAATCTCTTTCTTTCATTTCTTCCAAGTTTATATGAATCCGTATGAAAATTCGATGCATTATAGTCGACGATGAACAGCCGGCCTTAGACGAGCTTCGTTATTTGCTCTCTCAGTACGATGATATTGAAATTGTTGCTGAGACAAATTCAGCAAACAAAGCTGTAGATCTTCTCAAAAAGTCACTGCCTGATCTTGTCTTTCTGGATATTCAGATGCCTGGGAAAACCGGCTTTGATGTTTTGCATGAACTCACCGGAATAGGGAAAATGCCCCTTGTTGTTTTTGTTACCGCCTTTGACAATTATGCGGTAAAAGCCTTTGAAGAGTCCGCCGTTGATTACCTTCTCAAGCCTCTTTCCGTAAAAAGACTGGATATGACACTTCAGCGGGTTCGCCAGAAACTTTTGGATGAATCAGGTGGAGATATTCAAAAAAGGTTGCAACACCTGCTCTCCCAGATAGAAACACCAAAAGAAATGCTGAAGGTTTCTGTGGAAAACAATGGGAGAATCCAGCTGCTCGCGCCAGAAGAGATTGTTTATTGTTTATCTGAGTACGGCCGGATTTTTGTACATACTAAAGATCAGACCCTTCCTCTGTACAGTATTGCGACTATGGATAAATTGTCCGAGCATCTCATGCGGGCCGGATTTTTCAGGGCCCATCGTGCAGTGCTGGTCAATCTTAACTGCATTTGCGAATTCAGTCCCTGGTTTAACGGTAAATACAATCTGATCATGAACGACACAAAACGTTCAGAACTTACGGTCAGCCGCACAAGAGTAAAAGAATTTAAGCAACGTCTGGGGATCTGAAAGAATGACTATCACCGCATTGGTAACAGTTCTTCTCAAACATGTGGGTTTGTTGGTTGCAGGAGCCTTTGTGCTGCTGACGATTTCCCCGGTTCAGGAGCTGAATTTTAAGAAGAACTCTATTTATAACCGGCTTTTTCTCATCATCTTTTTTGGTCTTTTCGGTATTCTTGGAACCTACAGCGGTAACGCTATCTTTCATTCCATTGCCAATTTAAGGGCAATGGCCGTCGTTACTGCAGGGTTGTTTGGCGGTCCTGCTGTAGGTTTTGGTGCAGGTTTGCTTGCAGGTGGTCATCGGTTTGTTATCGATCCATGGGGCTTTAGTGCATTTCCCTGCTCCCTGGCCACCATTTTAGAAGGGGTTATAGCGGGTTATATTCACCTGCGTTATAAAGAGCGCAGTATGGATTGGATTAAAGCGATGATAATCGCTTTTGCAGGTGAAACCATGCATATGCTCCTTGTGCTGCTCCTATCCCGCCCTTTTGATCAAGCGCTGGAGCTTGTCCAGGTGATTGCCCTGCCGATGTTGATTGGAAATACTCTTGGAGCGGGACTTTTTGTCCACGTGATCAAGAGTTTACACGAGTTCAGGGAGAAAAAGGATTCAACACAGGCTCAGAAGATTTTTGATATAGCCAACAATACCGTCCGCTATCTCCGAGGGGGACTTACCATGGAAACAGCGATGGCCACAGCGAACATCATCCACCAACGCATGCCTGTTGCAGCCGTTGCCATTACCAGCGCGTCCCATGTTCTGGCCCATGTAGGAGCCGGCGGTGATCATCACCTTGCCGGAAAACCTATCCGAACAAATGCTACGCGAAAGGTTATAGCAACAGGTAAAGCTATATTCCTTCGAAGCAGTACTCATATCGGCTGTAACCACAGCGACTGTCCTTTCCATTCAGCGATTATTGTCCCCCTTAAAAAGAGCGGCGCCATTGTCGGCACCCTGAAATTTTATGGGTCTATGGATATAGAACTGAATCGTATTCAGTTTGAAATTGCCAAAGGCCTCACAGACCTTTTCTCCATCCAGTTGGAACTTGAAGATATTCAGATCAAAGATAAACTTCTTGCCCATGCGGAAATCAAACATCTGCAGGCGCAGATCAACCCGCATTTTCTCTTTAATTCCCTCAATACAATCGCTTCATTTTGTCGTACGACGCCCGATAAAGCGCGAGAGCTGATTCTTGATCTTTCTCTGTATATGCGAAAAAATCTCGATTCCAGCAGAGGGTTTGTAAAACTTGAAAGTGAACTTGAGCAAATCAACTCATATCTGGCCATTGAAAAGGCCCGGTTCGGGGAACTTATCCAGGTTCAAATTGATGTTGAACCAGGCTGTAATGACTGGCCCATCCCTTCACTTATTATTCAACCTCTGATCGAAAATGGAATCAAGCATGGTCTGAGAAGCCGGGAAGGTGGTGGCACTATTTCTCTTATCATTATGAGAAGTATGAACATGCTTGAGGTCATTGTGAGAGATGACGGCAAAGGTATTGACCAAGAAGTTCTCTCGTCTCTTCTGGTAGACAGTGGGCTTCAATCCCATAGCGAGGGAATAGGCTTACGTAATTCAAATCAGCGTCTGAAACAGTTCTTTGGTGCTGAGTTTGGTATGCAGATTAACAGTTCACCGGGAAAAGGCACTTCAATTTCCTTTAAAATCCCCAGAATGGAGGACTATGCTCTGAGTCCCGCAGGTTGATAGTTCAGGAAGGCAGTTTCCCGTTTGCATTTCAACCCCGGTTCAGGACATTACAAAACGACAAAACGACACTTCGCCATTAATGAATTGAGACGAAGGTAAGGCCGGGATACATTTCACTTCCAGAATTCGAGGAGTAATATTTTTCATCAAATTTTGGGAGGTGTACGATGGTTTTTTTTCTAACCTGTGTGGGACTATTGATTCTTGGTTACTTCACGTATGGAGTGTTCGTTGAGAAGGTTTTCGGGACAAATCCCGAGAGAAAGACACCTTGTATGACGAAAGAGGACGGCGTTGATTATATTGCAATGCCGACCTGGAAAGTCTTTTTCATTCAGCTGCTTGATATCGCAGGTTTAGGACCCATTTTTGGACCGATCCTGGGCGCTCTCTACGGGCCATCTGCACTTCTTTGGATTGTCATTGGCTGTATCTTCGGTGGTGCTGTCCATGATTATTTCAGCGGAATGCTCTCCGTGCGGGGTGGGGGAAAGTCGATTCCCGAAGTAGTAGGGGATATCATGGGAATGACAGCCAGACAAACCCTTCGGGTTTTTTCTATCATTCTGCTGCTCCTCGTCGGTGTTGTCTTTATCCTTGGACCAGCCAAATTAATTGCCAATCTTACCGGTGTTAACGTCCAGATCCTTGTTGCCTGTATTTTCCTCTACTATTTTCTTGCAACCATTTTGCCGATAGATAAAATTATCGGACAGCTCTACCCGGTTTTTGGTGCTCTTCTCATTTTCATGAGTGTGGGAATTATGGCAGGTCTTGTTTATCATGGGTATGAGATACTTCCTAATCTCGATTTCACGACTAACATGCACCCTGGCGACAAGCCAATCTGGCCTCTTCTTTTCATCACTCTGTCCTGTGGTGCAATCAGTGGGTTTCACTCAACCCAGTCACCACTCATGGCCCGCTGTATTAAAAATGAGAACCGGGGACGTCAGGTGTTTTATGGTTCCATGGTCATGGAAGGCATCATCGCTCTTATCTGGACAACTGTTGGTCTTTCTTTTTACAATAGTCCGGAGGCAATGAATGCCGTTATCACTTCCGGTTCTCCCGCTGGTGTCGTAAACGAGGCGTGTAATACACTTCTTGGCCCCGTTGGAGGTTTTCTTGCCATCGTTGGTGTTGTAATCCTTCCTATCTCCAGTGGAGACACTGCATTCCGTTCTACTCGTCTCATCATTGCAGAAACCTTTAAAATGGATCAGTCAAAAGCTGTAAAACGTCTCCTTATCGCAATACCACTCTTTGCACTGGCCTTTTTGATCACCCAGGTGGATTTCAAAATTATCTGGCGTTATTTCGGCTGGTCGAATCAAATGCTGTCCATGATGGTTCTCTGGTGTGCGGCAATTTATCTTGCGAGAAAGGGTAAAATCCATTGGATCTGTTCTCTGCCTGCAGCCTTCATGACTGCGGTTGATGCAGCTTTTATCCTCCAGGCTGAAATTGGTTTTAATCTGCCAGCAACCTTCTCTAATATTACAAGTGTTGCCATAGCCATTATTGTGTTTGCTCTCTTTATCGCCAAAGTAAGACCCGAAACAACTGTTGACGGGCAGCTAGAATTTGAACAAATTTAGATTCTTCCCTCTTACCTGACAATGGATAGTTGAACATTGTCAGGTTTTCTCAAAAGCCGGATTTACACTCGCATCCCGTTTTGAATCTGGCTTTCCAAAATGCCTTACAACAATACACCTCATCTTTTTTTCATTGTAGAGTTTATCCACCTCACGCTTTTCAACCGATTGTTTCTCTCTTTTTATCTCTTCTCGTTTCATGACAAATTCTCTCCCTCGTATATAGAGTAATTTGATTGACTTGGGTGTATTAGAAATAAGTTGGTTTTTCAGTGGATTCATTGACAAATTGAAGTTGACGGCCAGGAAAACCATTCCTATTGTTCAACCACGGTTATAGTAGACTTTTTCCTGATGTAGCTTAACTCTTTCTAGAAAATGATATGGATTATTATAAGGTTCTTGGTGTCGGTAAAAATGCGACCCCATCAGAGATAAAAAAGGCGTATAGAAAACTTGCTCTACAATATCATCCTGATAAAAATAAGGGTGATAAAGACTCTGAAGCAAAATTCAAAGAAATCAGTGAAGCCTATGCTGTTCTGTCTGATTCTGAAAAAAAACAACAGTATGACACCTATGGTTCTGCAGACTTTCGTCAGAGATATTCTCAGGAGGACATCTTCAGGGGTTTTGATATAAATGACATACTCCGTCAATTTTCAAATGGAGGTGGGAGAAGTTCTGCAGGTTTTAGTTCAGCTGGCGGCAGCCCTTTTGGCTCGTTCTTTACCCAGGGCGGTGGTGGATGTGGTGGTGGATGTCAAACGGGCCCTGAAAAAGGTCAGGACATGACTTACCAGATTACGGTCAGTCTTGAGGATGTTTTACACGGTGCAGAAAAAACAATTTCCCTGCGCAAAAACGGCACGCCTCAAAATGTTTCGGTAAAAATCCCAAAAGGTATTGAGGAAGGCAAAAAACTGAGACTACAACATAAAGGAGCTCCTTCACGTAATGGTGGACCTCCCGGCGATCTCTATCTTAAGGTCGAAATTGCCGATAACGAAAACTTCACCAGAAAAGGTGATGATCTGATCACCAGGCGGCTGATCTCTTTCACAGAAGCATGTCTTGGAACCAAGGTCGAAGTTGAAACCCTTGAGGGGAAAAAATTCATGGTCACGGTTGCTGCTGGCACTCCCCATGATTCAAAACTCCGGATCAGAGGTTATGGTCTGCCAATTGGTCCAATGGGCGGACGGGGCGATCTTTTTGTGCAAATAGGGGTAAAGGTTCCACAGGAACTCACCCCAGAGCAGCATGAATCACTCGAAAAACTTCAGGCAGTCGGTCTCTGATACGTTACAAAGAGTAGGCCATGTCGTCATTGAGAGGGCATGGCTTTCTTATTTCCGATCTTTATACCCATCACTAAAGACAGCTCAGACACAGCTTTAATTTCTCTTAAAAAATCTTTTTGACCTGTCACACTTTTTCTCCTTTTGTTTGTATCTTCTGTTTCTAACGTTGGCATATCGCCAATTCAACGTGTCATGCAGTTTCCTGCCTTGTTCGGTAGAGGGCTTTTGGGATAGTGGGTTTTTTCCTGATTGATACCTTCCTGTTCAATGTTTTGTTTTGCAACAGGATTTCTCCAGTCCGAACTTTTATTTCTCGGTTATGCCACTGTTCAGATTCTGAGATTATTGTGCAAAGATTGATTTGTAACGATATGAAGTGATCCTGATGCTGTTATTTCTTTTCCTAACAAAAACAGTTGAATGAAGCTGTTTTCACTTGACTTTTGCCTGTTTTTTCTGATACCAATTTAGTATGCATCCAGTTTATCAGGAAGGATGTGTTATTAATCCGGGCTTTGTCATCGATGTGGAGTGTCTGGCTGGCCTGATAGCGCGGGGGGAGGTTGGAATGTCTGACAGGGTGAAAGGAAAAGTAAAGTGGTTTAACGCAAGTAAGGGGTATGGATTTTTGGAAAGACCTGATGGTGAATCGGATATTTTTGTCCATTACAGTGCTATACAGGGGGATGGTTTTCGCAGCCTGGAAGAGGGGGAGGCTGTTGAGTTCTCAATAGCAAAAACAGACAAGGGACTCCAGGCAGAAGACGTTAGTAAAATAAAATAAATTTTATTCAACGCCATACTCACCCCTCAGCAGTTTTCACTGTTGCAGGGGTTTTCTTTTTTAGATGCAATTTTTCCGGCTTCGTGGCATACATTGCAGTTTTTGATGAAATTATGGAATGCTCTTCTTTTAATATTGAAAGTATCGATCAAACTACAGCGCTTGGCCGTTTCCTGGGTGGCAAGGCTCAGCCTGGCTTCGTCTACTGTCTTGACGGTGATCTCGGTGCTGGTAAGACGACCTTAACCCAGGCTATTGCAGCGGGACTGAAGCTTGATGATGGTAACTATATATCGAGCCCGTCTTTTGCCATCATGCATGAGTATCCCGGGGAGATACCACTGTATCACATGGACTTTTACAGGCTTCATGATGCAGACGATGTGATTGCACTGGGTTTCGATGAATATTTTTACAGGCAGGGGCTCACTGTCATAGAGTGGTCGAAAAGAGCTTCGGAAATTCTTCCCGAGCAGTTGCTGACTATTACTATTACGCTCAATCACAACAATAGCCGAACACTCAAGATTTGTGCTACTTCTCAGTATCTTTCACTGCTCAAAGATTTACGGGCCCAGTTTTCCTTAAAATGACTGGAGCTCTAGAACAAGCCGATCTTTGCAGTCCGTCTTTTGCTTGATCAATTATGTAATCCCACTATAGTGTACGATCAAATCATAAGTCTTACTTCGGAATTCTCCCTGTTCAACAGGTCTTGATTCAATATACAGCTCTTAATGACGAAAAAATGAAGAAAAAATCAATACAATTTAATGATTGCCTCAAGGCATTTACCATTGACCAGGATAAAGCCATTTCTCCGGAAGAAACGCTCAAATATTTTTACAGCAAGATAAAAACCCTGGACCTGAAAATTTTAAGTGAAGTCCGTCGGATTGATAATGGACGTCTTGATATACCCGTATATTTTTCAGTGTGCGGTGATGATGCGATGGCCCTGACTGGAACAAAAAAACAGATGGGCAAAGGTGCTTCTCCCATACAGGCTGAAGCTTCTGCCTGTATGGAGCTTGCAGAACGGTTTTCTTTTTTTGCCTACAAGAATAATGATGGGAATTTCCTCACCGGTGACTATCAGGATATGGTGGCTGCAGGCTATCCGGTCCTTGATATGACGTATCTCCTGCAGTCCGTTCACGACACGAGGTCGACCACTGATTTTCTGGAAAAACTACTGTCAGGTATTCCAATGAAGTGGGCCTGGGGAACCAATATTACGGCTGGCCAGGATGTCCTGATTCCATTCTCCTGGTTTTTTGCCATTAATGAATTTAACGGCCCATCAGCAGGCAACACCAATGAAGAGGCTGCTCTCCAGGGAATCTGTGAAGTTATAGAGAGACATGTCTGTTCGGTTATTAATAACCGGAAAATCGTCACTCCCAAAATCGATCCGGATTCAGTCTCCGATCCTGTTGCAAGGGACCTTCTCGATAAATTCAAAGCAAATAATATTGAACTCTATCTCAATGATTTCAGTCTGGATACGGGGCTTTGTACTATAGGTGCCCTTGCAATTGACCGTTCGACATTTCCCGGGAAAAGCGAAATCGTTTATACGGCGGGAACCACGCCAGAGCCTGAAAAGGCAATCATCCGCGCGGTTACAGAAATTGCACAGCTTGCCGGTGATTTTAATTCCGACTCAAACTATGTCGCTTCAGGGTTGCCAAAACCATTGTCAATGGATGAGGTGGATTATGTAACAGACACGGACATTACCATTGCTGTTGATCAGATCACCAATCTCAGTGATAATAATATTAAAAATGAGTTGTATAACTGTGTTGAGGCAATCAAGAAGATCGGTATGGACGTGTTGATGATTAATGTCACCCACGATCAACTTGAGATTCCCGCTTTTTACACTATCGTGCCAGGAGCCCATTTTCGGGAACGATCAATGATAAATGATGTCGGTCTCTTTTCTGCAAAGCTTGTGGTCGAGCTTATCTCTGACTCCCAATTGCTTGAAGAAAAGCTGCTGCAGATGGAAGCATTGCTGCCCGATGCCTATTATCTTGAGTTTTACAGAGGGAAAAATTATTTCAATATGGGGTTTCCTGAATCTGCCCTGGGGTATTTTCAGGCCGCTGTGCGCAAAAATCCAGAGGCGGAAGATCTACCCTATATATATTCCTTTATGGGCAGTTGCTTAAAAGACCTTGGGAAGTACGAAGAGGCGATAGCTGCCCTGCAGAAAGGACTTGTTGAAGATGAGGAGAGACCCGATCTTCACAATACTCTTGGTGTCTGTTATTTCAAGCAGGAAAATTATGAACAGGCCATCGTCCATTTTCAGCGGGCCGTTGATCTGAATCCTGCCTCTAGCATTGATTACGCCAATCTGGGTGTGAATTACAGTAAATTAGGTAGAAATGATAGGGCTGTAGAATTTTTAACCATTGCCCTGACACTTGACCCTGAGCTCGGTTTTGCAAGCGATCTTCTGGCAAGGCTCGTCGACAAGTAGTCACTCCCAACGTACCAAAAAACAACAGGGACGACCTCAAGGTCTGTTCGCAGTCAATTTGGATTAAGGCTCCCAAGTCCCTGTTCAACACTATCAAAAACGACAACCTTCCTCATGTTTTCTCTAATCCCATTCTGGAGTTGTTCTTTGGTGTCTTGAGGTGGAGAGAGCACTCCAAACCTGGTCAAAATTTCCACGACAGGCGGTTGAACCCCACATAACCCCAGAAGGCGAATGCTGCGGTTCATGAGGACTGATCCCAAAACACCTATGACGCTCGAATTTACTATATTAAAAAGTGATAAATCGACAAAAAGAAAAGTGTCGAGTGGTGCAGAGACGTTGTGTTGATCAGAGGAGCATTGGATCAGAGCGGTTTTTATCTGTTCCAGACCTTCTTTGACCGATGTGAGCTCTTCAGTTTTGATTATACAGACTCTTCCTTCTCGTACAGATATTTTACCCATGTCGGACCTCTTGACGTGTGGCCAGATTTTCTCGATAAAATCGACCATAACGTACGTTGAGATCGTAAAGTCCGGAACTTTTGGAGTTCGAAACTTTTTTGATCTGATTAGCATATGGTATCACCTGATCTTGGGGAACTCAAATTTGTCTCTAAAATAACTATAATGAATCAATTCTGACCGCCAGTTCAGAAAAAGCCTAAGGTACACAGAAACGACCAGTTAGTGTGCACACAACCTTCTCTTTTTTGCTGTTACTTCTTGTGTCCCAGTTTACTCTCTTATTATCGGTCGATTATGCCATAAACTTATTGTGCTGAGCGTAAGTTCTTAGTAAGTTTTTCGTTTTGTTATTTTTGAAAAACATCTTCTATTTCTAAAGGTTATGCACGACAAAGTGATTTATCTGCTCAGACATGGCGAGACAGGTTTGAAAGATGTGTATGTTGGTTCATCTGATGTTTCATTGTCCGCTCATGGTCGTGAAGAACTCGTGAAGACCTGCAGGAAGCTCAGCACGGTGTCATTTGATTCCATTCTTTGTAGCCCGATGAAACGATGCAGACAGACCGTGGAGGAGATTTCTACGCAATGCAGAATAGAGGTTTATGATTTTTTAAAAGAAATTGATTTTGGCAGGTGGGAGCAGAAAACGTTTGCAGAAATAGTCAAATCAGACAGCAAACTGGTTGATGCCTGGGTGGAGCAACCAGAAACATTTTGCTTTCCCGAGGGTGAATCTCTCCCTCGCTTTCATGAGAGGATTGCAACTGCCGCTGATACTCTGTACAGGTTACCAGGCAAGACAGTCCTCGTTGTCAGTCACGGTGGCGTTATTCGTCACTTGCTTTGTCAACTGCTGGGGATTTCCGCAAAACATTATCTTCTCTTTGATATTATGCCCGGTTGTTACGCAACGGTCAGACTCCACAGGGAAGGCGGAGTACTGACTGGTCTTAATCACAAAGGATAAAACATTGGCAAAATTGATTCTGATAACCGGTGGAGCTCGAAGCGGTAAAAGTTCCTATGCTCTTGAGCTGTGCGAAAAATTTTCAGAAAAGCGTCTTTTTATTGCAACCTGCCCAGCGATTGATTCTGAAATGAACGAGCGGGTTGCAAGACACAGGGAGGAGAGAAAGGGCCGGGGTTGGCAGACAAAAGAATGTCCTCTTCAACTGGAGATGGTTTTCGAAGAGGAAACTGCTGAATTTGAGGTCGTTCTTCTGGATTGTGTGACGCTCTGGGTAAACAACGTACTCTTTTCCACTACCAAGGCGCATGACGGGCTGGATGATCAGCTTATCAAGGAAAAAGCCATTGCATGGCTTAGGGCAGCAGACAAGGTAAAGGGTACGGTTGTATGTGTCACAAATGAAGTGGGGTTAGGGATTGTCCCCGATAATCCGCTGGCAAGAAAATATAGGGATCTTGTTGGCACTGTGAATCAGACCATTGGTAAAATGGCCGATGAAGTTATTCTGGTTTCATGCGGGGTTCCGTTTTGTTTGAAAAAATAGCATGAGTGATGAAAAGGAGCAGTAAAGAATGGGTTTACTTGAACGTACTATAAAGGATATATTTCCCCAGGATTCCACAGCAAGAGATGCAGCCAAAAGTCGTCTAGACCAACTGGCGGTACCGCATTGGGCTCTTGGGGATTTTATGGATCTGGCCATTGAAATAGCTGGGATGACCGGAACCATCACTCCATCTGTAAAAAATAAAACCATTGTGACCATGGCAGCAGACCACGGTGTTGTGGTTGAAGGCGTTTCTAAGTTTCCAAGGGAAGTAACTCCACAGATGGTCCACAACTTTGTCAATGGCGGCGCTGGGATTAACGCCCTTGCCCGGCAGGCAGGTGCGCAAGTCATCGTGGTTGATATGGGGGTCAATGCGGATCTGATGGACCTTGTCCGGGCTGGAAAAATTACAAATAAGAAAGTAGGCCTGGGTACTGACAATATTGCAGTCGGTCCGGCGATGAGTAAAGCTATGGCAGTCCGAGCTCTGGAGTCAGGAATTGATATAGCAAATGAGTTATCCCCAACCACAGATATCTTTGGAACCGGTGATATGGGAATAGGTAACACCACCCCATCTACTGCAATTGCTGCTGTCTGTACAAAGAAATCGGTGGAAGAATTGACCGGCCGGGGGACAGGTCTTGATGATCTGCAATTGCAACACAAAGTTGAGGTGATTGAGCGAGTACTTAAGGTGAATTCTATTAATAGTAAAGATGGTGTTGACATCCTCGCCAAGGTTGGAGGCTTTGAAATCGGCGGTATAGCAGGGCTTATTCTAGGGGCTGCCGCAAAACGAAAACCGGTTATTATTGATGGCTTTATTTCCACAGCAGGGGCCCTGATCGCCAGCGCGATCGAGCCATTTGTGAAAGATTACCTTATCTTTGCCCATAGATCGGTGGAACCCGGGCATAAAGCCATGCAGGAACATCTCGGATGCAAAAAGCCCTTGCTTGATTTGAATTTTCGACTGGGTGAGGGGACAGGTGCTGCAGTCGCCATGAACTTGGTTGAGGGCGCTGTTGCTGTTCTCACCGAGGTTGCGACTTTTGAAGAAGCTGCTGTAGCCGGTGCGGATAAATAGTCCTGATTGGCGCTTTATCATAATGGAAGAAGACACAAAACTCACATATCTTGAACGGCAGGTGGCTGCGTTTCTAGCAGCTTTACGCTTTCTCACCATAATTCCTGTTCCGTGGAAAGCGGAGCGGGATGGAGAACACTTCACCTCAAGTTTAATCTATTTTCCCATCATAGGGATTCTCATAGGCTTTTCAGGCTGGTTGCTGGTTGTTATTTCCCAGTTCTTTTTCCCGCAACCTGTTGTTGTCGTATTTGTGGTCAGTTATCTGGCCTTTATCTCTGGCTGCCTGCATCTTGATGGCCTCTCAGATAGTGGCGACGGTCTGCTCAGTTCAAGACCCAGGGAAAGAGCCCTTGAGATTATGAAGGACAGCCGGGTAGGTGCCATGGGCGTTATTGTGACTATCTTCGTCCTTCTTGGCAAATACAGTGCCCTAAGCTCCATGGATGGCCATCTGCTCGGACCTGCAGTTTTCTTTATGCCAATTGCAGGAAGAGTTGCCATCCTTCTTTTTATGGCAGCACTCCCGTATGCCCGGCACGAGGGAGGCTTGGGATTGTTGTTCTATACCTCATCTGTTAAAAAAACGGCCTTGTTCGGGATGGCTGTTTTGACTGCTCTATTGGCGGTTTTCGCCTTGTCGCATTGTTTTGTAGTCCTTTTCTTTGTTGTCGTACTGTTTTTCTTTTTTAGACGCTGGTGCAGGGCAAAACTTGGTGGAGCAACCGGTGACACCCTCGGTGCCGGCTGCGAACTGACCGAGATGGTGGTCGCAATGGCGTTTTCAGTTACTTTTTCACTCCCGATCTAAAGGATCCAGTAATGGAAAAATTTGAACACGGTGGAAATATCCACAAGGCCTGCAGAGAAGCTGCCCGTAGTGGACTCCAGATTATCGACTTCAGTGCCAATATTAATCCACTGGGTCCTCCGGAATGGCTGCGGCCGCTTATTTCAAGTGAGTTAGAACAAATCTTTCACTATCCGGATCCGGAAAACTTACAAATCTGCCAGGCAATTGCAGAGCATTTTAGTGTTTCTAAAGAGCATATTGTCATTGGTAACGGAACCACTGAACTCCTCTACGCCCTGATGCGTTCATTGCCCTGCGAACGTGTAGTGATACCTGTTCCCAGTTACGTTGACTATGTGCGTGCAGCGGAGATTGCGGGTAAGGCGGTCAGCTTTTTTTATCTGGAGGAAGAAAAGGAGTTTCAGCTGGATGTTGCCAGGTTGCAGCAGGAGCTGAGGCCTGGTGATCTTGTTATCATTGCTGTTCCAAACAATCCGACCGGTAAAATTCCAGACAGAAAAGAGCTGCTTGCGCTTATAAAAGCATGTCCGCAAGCCATTTTTCTCTTTGATGAAGCGTTTCTTGATTTTGTTGAAGACTACCCATCCTTTTGTTGTACTGAAGAAAATGTTGTCACCCTGAATTCCATGACAAAATTTTATGCAATCCCTGGACTGCGCCTCGGATTTGCAACGATGTCAAAGGATTTTGCCCGCACGTTGAAAGATATTCTGCCTCCGTGGACGGTTAATACTCTTGCCCAGCTTGTGGGTGAACGGGCAGTTCAGGACAGGGAGTATCAGAAAGATAGCATCAGTACTTGCAGGCGTCTGCGACTTGAGCTCACCGCACAGCTGAAATCGTTGCCTGGGCTCCAGGTCTTTGAATCCACGGTTAATTATCTTCTTGTTAAATTACAAAGCGAAAAGACTTCCACCCTCAAAGAACACTGTGCAAAAGCTGGTATCCTGATTCGAAGTTGTCATAATTACAATGGTATCACAACCCCGGACAGCTTTTTTCGGGTTGCAGTAAAAAACAGATCCGAAAACCAGCGACTCGTAGAATGTCTGAGCAGTTTTTTAAAGATCAAAAAACGCCATGCGCGGAATAAAAAGACCCCATCAATCATGTTTCAGGGAACCTGCTCTGATGCCGGAAAATCCATACTTACCACAGCGCTTTGCCGAATCATGATGCAGGATGGCTTTGCCATTGCACCCTTTAAGGCGCAAAACATGTCGCTCAATTCCTTTGTTACTCTGCAGGGCGATGAAATGGGCAGGGCACAGGTGGTTCAGGCCCAGGCGGCAAAACTTGACCCTGACTGCCGAATGAATCCGATCCTCCTGAAACCAAACTCGGATACCGGAAGCCAGGTTATAGTAAACGGTCAGCCGGTGGGCAACATGGCTGTGTCCCAGTACAATGACTATAAAAGCCAGGCATGGCCTGAAGTGTGCCGTGCTTATGATCGACTGGCTGCGGATTTTGATGCCATAATTCTAGAGGGTGCAGGATCTCCTGGAGAGGTTAACCTTAAAAAAGACGATATCGTTAATATGCGTATGGCAGAATATGCAGAGGCCCCCGTCATTCTCGTCGGCGACATTGATAGGGGAGGTGTCTACGCCTCCTTTGTAGGTATCATGGAAGTACTCGCTGAGTGGGAGCGTAATCTGGTTGCAGGCTTTGTGGTGAATAAATTCAGAGGACAGGCATCTCTTCTCGCCAGCGCCCATGACTACCTCAAACTCCATACAAAGCGGCCGGTACTCGGCGTTATTCCCTATATTAAGAAACTGGGAATTCCGGAAGAAGACTCTGTCTCCTTTAAAAAAGGAAGTTTTAATACCGCCTCAAAAGAAGAGAGTGTGGAAGTTGCGGTCATTAATCTCCCCCATATCTCTAACTTCACAGACGTTGAACCATTCTTGGAAGAACCTGATGTAACTCTCCGTATTGTCGAAAATATATCTGAGCTACGTTCTCCTGATGCCATTATCATCCCGGGCTCTAAAAATGTTATGAACGATCTTCGGTTTCTGTATCAATCGGGGCTGGCTGAGGCAATCACAAGGCAACTGGAAAAGGGATGCGAGGTTATCGGAATCTGTGGCGGTTACCAGATGCTCGGTCAAAAGATTTCTGATCCATACCAGATTGAATCAAGCGTAATAGACACGGAAGGACTTCGGGCCATGGGACTGCTTCCCATGGCTACAATTCTTGAAAAAAGAAAAAACCTTACCAGAAAATCTGGCCTGCATCTGAGATCGGGAAAGAAAGTTGTAGGATATGAAATTCACCATGGAATTTCCACGGGAGTCCAGGATAGAGTCCTGCAATTTGACGATAGCAGCTCCTGTGGATCAACCAGTGGTGATCACAGGGTTTGGGGAGCCTATCTCCATGGTATCTTTGACAGTGATGAGTTCAGGCGCTGGTTTATAGACAATCTCAGGGCACGTAAAGGTTTACAGCCTGTTGGCAGAATTGTCGCGCCCTATGATCTGGAGGCCTCCTTTGATCAGCTTGCGGATGTGGTCAGGCAGGCCATTGATATACAACAGCTTTACAAGCTTATGAAATTATAAATGCTATATTCCGCCCAGCTTATTCTTTGTCTGATTTTTGATTGGATCTTCGGTGATCCGAGATGGTATCCGCATCCGGTGCGGGGTATCGGATGGCTCTGTTCTTTCTATGAGCGTTTTTTTAGAAGTCACTGTAAAAACTTGCAAATTGCAGGGACGATGACCGTCTTTTCTGTTATTGCAACCACTACAGGGATACTAACTCTCCTGCTGTCAGGAGCCAGGCTTCTCTCTCCCTACTTTGAACAGATTCTTGCCATTGTCCTCATTTATATGGCTCTATCATTGAGGGATCTTCTTGTGCACAGCAATAATGTCTATAGTGCGCTGCTCTCTGATGAACCACTGGTGCGGGGCAGGAAAGAAGTTGCGAAAATTGTTGGCAGGGATACGGCTGAGCTGAGTGAGAGTGAAATTGCCAAGGCCTGTGTTGAAACCGTTGGCGAGAATATGGTTGATGGCTCAACTTCACCTCTTTTTTATGCCGTTGTTGGAAGTCTGTTTTCATTTTTTGTTCCCTTAACTCCCATTGCCTGTTCGGCTCTTGGTATTTTCATGTACAAGGCCATCAATACCATGGACTCCATGATCGGCTACAAAAACGACAGGTATATATACTTTGGCAGAACCGCTGCAAAACTGGACGATCTGGTGAATTTTATTCCAGCCCGGATAAGCGGGATCTGTCTTGTTGCAGCTGCTTTTGTACAGCGTTTGAACTGGAAAAACAGCGCAAAAATTTATTTTCGAGATAACGACAAACATACGAGTCCCAACGCGGCTCACCCGGAGGCAGCTGTTGCCGGAGCTCTGGACATTCAGCTCGGCGGTCCTTCCCGTTATTTTGGCAAGATTGTTGATAAACCGTTTATCGGAGATCCGGGGGGAAAAATAGTTCCCGGACACATCAAAACCGTCAACAGACTTGTTGTAACGGGCACTTTGCTTTTCTTTACCATGATGCTTTTAACCAGAAGTCTGTTTTATCTGCTTACCGCTTGATAATTCTTGATTTATCCTGCAAATTACTCTATGCAGTTACAGGCTTATCTCAAATAATATTTAAAAGTGGCGGCAAAAATGTTTTCTCAGGAACAGGGGTAAACTTATACAACAACTCAATATAATAATTATTTCGGGGAGAAATTAGAATGGAAAGAACGTTTGCGATCATTAAACCCAACGCCTTTGCAGATGGTAACAGCGGTAAAATTTTAAGTCGCATCTACGAAGCAGGCTTTAAGGTGGTTGGGTTGAAAAAACTCTACCTGAGCCGGGTTGAGGCGGAAGGGTTTTATCATGTCCATAGTGGCAAACCGTTTTTTGCTGAGCTTACCGAATTCATGGCGAGTGGGCCATGTATTGTAATGGTTCTTGAAGCCGAAGATGCCATAAGAAAATGGCGGGATCTGATGGGAGCTACAAATCCTGCAGAGGCTGCAGAAGGTACTTTGCGAAAAGAGTTTGGCAAGTCACTTGGTGAAAATGCAACCCACGGCTCCGACGCGCCAGAAACCGCAGCATTTGAAATTGGTTATTTCTTTTCTGGTTTAGAGCTCCTCTAAAACCGTTTCCACAGCTAACACAATGAAACCTTCAGTGCTGTCTGTTAGCTGTGTTTTTCATTTTTTAAGAATTGTTTTTCTCTGTCACCAGGCAGTCAAGCTGTCCTTGGTGGAGTAGAATATGTACCCTGTCACCAGCATTGACTGCTGCGCTGTCGGTTACAACAGATGATAGCTTCCCAGTTATGTCTCTTTTTCTTACCACAGAGTACCCTCTAGCAAGGGTGGCAAGGGGGCTTACGCTGTTTAGCAGGGCCGCCTGCGTTCCCAACTTGGCTTCATGGCGGGTGATTATATGTTTCATGTTGCCCAGAAGTGCTTTTTTGAGGTGAGACAACTGACGTTCCTGGAGCCTTACCTTTGCAACAGGAGCCTGGGCTTCCAGCTGCGCTCGCCTGAGGTTTACCCGGTTCTCAAGGGTTGATAAATACTCATTCATCGCCTGCTGGAGATAGGACTGGCTCATGTTGAGTCTGTGTTCTCCGCTGGCCAGTCTGCTGGTTAAACCACCGAGAAGTTTAATGCTATGGTTTAACTGCATTTGAATCGCACCGAACTTTTGGCCAATCATGCGTTGAAGTCTCTTTTTGCAGGAATCTATCTGGAGCATCAGACTTGCTGAGTCAGCGGAGAGTGTTTCGGCTGCCGCAGTTGGGGTCGGCGCTCTGAAATCCGCACAGAAATCGGCAATTGTAAAGTCAATCTCGTGCCCGATTCCAGTTATAATCGGGATGGGACAACGAAAGATGGCATCAGCTACCTGTTCATCGTTAAAGGCCCACAGGTCTTCCAAAGACCCACCACCACGGCAAAGAACGATCACATCCGTCTCTGGCTGTTTTTCCGCTAAGATAAGAGCTCTGCAGATATCAGCGGGCGCATCTTTCCCCTGGACCAGAGTAGGTATGATTTTTATTTGCAGAGGAGCCTGTCTCATTCGGACAATCTTTAAAAAATCCTGAAGTGCAGCACCCGTCGGAGAAGAAATGACTATGATATTTTTTGGAAAAGCGGGGATGGCTTTTTTATATCGTGTCTCAAAATAACCCTGGGCGGCCAGTTTTTCCTTGAGACGTTCAAACTCTTGCTGTAGCTGTCCTGCTCCGAAAAGTTCAACGCTGTCCACGACGAGCTGGTACTCCCCCCGTGGCTCATAGACTGTAACCCTGCCAAAACAGACGACATCCTGACCATCGGCCAGTTTAAGGGCAACAAAACGTTTTTGTTGTTTAAATAAAACAGCCCGTATCTGGGCATTGGCATCTTTTAAAGTAAAATAAGAGTGACCAGAGAAAGGAGTTTTAACGTTTGAAATTTCACCACTGATACGGACAAAGCGATATTCGTTTTCAAGATTATTTTTTATGGCTGTCGTCAACTGCGAAACGGTCAGAATCGTTTTGTCTTTTGAAGTAATCATGGGTTGTAAAACTAAATGAGGAATCGTTGATAGAAGGACGTTTACGAATGGACAGGGGTAGTCCTATGGTTTATATTGGCCTTCAGTTTACTATAGTATTTTTTTAATAAAACATAAATTTTACGGAGGAATATCGCATGTCCACAGAGAGTGCGTTTAATAAACGTTTACGAGAAGAAACCACAATGGATCAGGTTGAAGGTCTGCTTGAACATTTTAATCTGCCGCCTAAAACCATCACCTTTATCCGTAAAAACCAGCGGATTATTCAAGTTCTCCTCGCCGTGGTTATAGTTGCCGTTGTTGCCTGGTCCCTCTATGGTTCCTATATGGAAAAGCAAAGAGAAGAAGCGGCTACCGCACTTTCCCTTGCCATGGAAAAGGATGCAGATACCCAGGTAGCTGCACTCTCAGAGATCGTAGAAAAATATTCCAGGACATCCTCGTCAATCTGGGCAGAGGTTGAACTGGCTCATCTGGATATGAAAAACAGTAATTTTGCAGGTGCAATAGAAAAATATGCAGCCCTTGTTCAAAAGACTGACTCTGACAATCCACTCAAACCTCTTGTCATTTACGGGCTTGCACAGGCCTATGAAGGTGACAAAAAATATTCCGAGGCAGAGACGCAATATGATCTCTTAAAAGATTTTAAAGGCTTTGAATCCATTGGTTATATTAGTCTTGGCCGACTGGAGGAAACCCAGGGGCATATTGATAAAGCCATTGCCGTTTTGAATAATTTTGTTCTTTCTGCAGGGGACGATCCTGCCTTTGCCCAATCCCGCAGCGAGATTGAGAACAAAATTGCCCGCTTAAAAGCAATCCAATGAAAATAGTACACACACCAGAAGAGATGACCATATGGTCAAACGCTATGCGTCGCGAAGGGAAGAGGATTTCCCTTGTGCCTACTATGGGGTGTTTGCATGCGGGTCATCTCAGTCTCATAAAAAAAGCCAAAGACCTTAGTGAACTTGTCATTGTTTCTATCTTTGTAAATCCAATGCAGTTTGGTCCTGGAGAAGATCTGGATGCCTACCCACGCCAATTTGAAATTGACTGTGGTTTGGCAGAGCAACAAGGGGCAGATATTATATTTTCACCTGCGCCAGAGAAAATGTATGATGATACCTTTCAGACGTCCATCTCGGTAGGCAGACTTTCCAGAGGCCTTTGTGGTGCCGATCGACCGGGGCATTTTGAGGGTGTGGCAACGGTGGTGACAAAACTATTTAATATCACAAGCCCCCATGTTGCCGTTTTTGGTGAAAAGGATTTTCAGCAGCTTGCCATTATCCGGCAGCTGGTTAAAGATCTCAATATTCCAGTAGAAATTATCGCTGGGCCCATTGTCCGTGAAGCAGATGGCCTTGCGATGAGTTCAAGAAATAAATATCTGGAGGGCAATGATCGGCAGATCGCTTTGTGCCTCTCCCAGGCTATAGCAGAGGCCAGAAAGCTTATCGCAGGCTCTACCGAGCCAGTTCTGGTGAGCTCTGTGCTCACTGTTGTGAAAAGCATTGTTGCAGACGCTGGAGCCGTGCTTGAATACGCTGAAATAATCGACAAAGTGACTCTTGCTACAGAAGAATATGTGTCAGCGGAAAGCGTTCTTGCCGTGGCGGCTAAAATCGGTGGACGCGTACGCCTGATAGACAACAGTATACTAATTTAGTTTTAAGAAAAAAATAAGCATGATTACACAGGGATTATGCTTTGAAGAAGGAGCAGTATATGCCAGGTTTTGAGATATTTGGAGAAGAAGAAAAAAAAGAGATAATGGATGTTCTGGATACAGGTGTTCTCTTTCGTTATGAATTTGGAGAACAGCGCAAAGGCATCTACAAAGTTAAAGAGTTTGAAGAAAAGTTTGCCCATTATTGCAACTCGTCATTTGGTCAGGCGGTAACTTCAGGTTCAACTGCATTAAAGGTTGCTCTGACGGCACTTGGAATAGGACCCGGCGATGAGGTAATCACCCAGGGATTTACCTTTGTTGCAACCTGGGAGGCAATTCTTGAAGTTGGTGCTATTCCCGTTTTTTGCGAGGTGGACAGCACCCTGAACATGGATCCGGCAGATCTGCTGAAAAAAATCACCCAAAAGACAAAATGTATAATCCCGGTTCATATGCTCGGTGCTCCGGCGCGAATTAAAGAGATTGTCGCAATTGCCGATAAAAACCAGATCCCTGTCCTTGAAGATACAGCTCAGGCGGCTGGTGCGAGGATCGATGGCAAACACCTCGGCAGTTTTGGCCGATGTGGAACATTTTCGTTTGACTCGGTAAAGACCATGACGACCGGTGAGGGTGGAATGATTATCACAGACGATGAAGAACTCTGGAAATCAATGTCTGAGTACCATGATCATGGCCACGACCATAAGGTAAATCCTGGAGCAAGAGGTGGGGAAGGCCGTAGATTTATCGGTTTTAACTATCGAATGATGGAGCTTCAAGGTGCAATTGGTCTCGCTCAGCTGGCTAAATTAAACGGCATAGTTGCCGCTCAGCAAAAAAATAAGGCCCAGTTGAAAGAGGCCGTCTCTGCGATTCCTGGTGTAAGTTTTCGCACACTGATAGATGAGCAGGGAGATTCTGCGACTTTTCTGACATTCACCCTGCAGGACAGGCAGCATTGCTCAAAGGTAAATGATTCACTGAAAGCAGACGGGTGCGGAGCAATAAACTTTGCTGAAAACAGCTGGCATTTCTACCCCAAATGGGAGCATTTACTGGAGGCCAAAAGTCCAGTACGCACTGGATATCCGTTTAATGAGCCTGGAGGAAAGAAGCGTATTGTCTATGATCCCAAGGCACTTCCGCAGTCTGCGGCCTTACTTGAAAGAACCCTGGTGTATCCAATTCCCATAAAAATGGATAGCAATCGCCTTGCTGTAATGTCCCAGGCCCTACAGAAAGCGTCTTTGATCTAATTAAAATTGTGTAACTGAAAACATTTTCTCATGTTTGACATGCGAAATTTAGGTAAAAATAAAAAAGGCCATCTGTGGTTTACACAGATGGCCTTTTGTTACTTCCTGTAAAATTCTACTTATAAAATTTGTGTGATCCGTACTGATTGAGGTAGGTGTACTCAGATGACCAGTAGGGATCAACACTGTCGAGATGATAGTGTGTGGCCCCCTGGGTGAAATCTTCTGTCTTAAGGGCAATATATGCAGACTTCATGCACTCAAGAAACGCTTTAGGATCATCTGGAAGATACGATTGTTTTTGAAAGGTCCAGCTAAACTGATGGGGTTCCTGGACAATTGTTTTTATGGGCAGGTGTTGTTCGTTCGCTCTGTTGAGTGTCACTAAGGCGACCGCTACTTGTCCTACCTGAGGTTCTGATCTGGCTTCGTGATATACGTTGAGGGTTAACCATAAAAGTCCTTCAAGTAATGTCATTTTCTCTCCTGTAAAGAAGCGCTTATTCAATAAGGGCTCATTTTCTTTCGAGCTTATCAATTAAACTGAATCTTTTTTAACTCAAAAGCCATATTGGCCTTTGCCCACGAAAAAATTGCGGGCATTTCTCATCATATTTATTCATCAAATATACTACATATTGCACCATCGTCAAGATAATACAATGGGGCGTAACGGTCTGTAAATATTAGGTAATATTTTTTATCTTATGATATATCAAATAGATAGGTGTCTGAAGAAAATCTTCGTGCGCCCAGTAATTTGGCGCTGATCATTTTGTTTTTGTCATGAAAAAACAGGGGGTTTGACAGCAAGGAATGAAAAGCTCCAGTGGGGAAAAAATCACACGTATCAATTGTCATAAACATTAGATCTGCTACATTTCCGCCTTTTTTATCTAGGTCATAGAGCCTACGGGAAGGTTTCTGCCATGAAAAGCGGGAAGCAGAGATCCAGTGCCGATCTTGGAGATGCTGACAACATTTTCCATAATCGAATGGTGCCCATCTCTATTCATTTCAAGTATCTCCCAACTCTCCGGTGCTGCAACAATTGCCTGCATGAGACCCAGATGCTGAGCATGACCAGCCTTATATGCCGTAACGTGACCAAGCAGTGGAGCACCGAGGAGGGCGAGATCGCCTACCAGATCCAGGACCTTGTGACGAATAAATTCGTCTTGATAGCGCAGGCCGTCTTCATTGAGCACGGATGTGCGATTCCAGTGTATCGCAATAACGTTGGCAAGGGTACCACCGAGAGCCAGACCGTTGGCCCAGAGTTCTTCGACCTGTTCAACATAGCCAAAGGTTCTGGCTTTGGCTATCTCATCGGCAAATTGTCCGGCAAGCAGATCAAATGTATATTTCTGTGTTTTAATGAGGGTATCGTCAAAGCAGATCTCTCCGGTCACCTTAAAACCATCATATGGTGCAATAGAGATATTTTTATCGCCGTCGCAGTAACAGATAGGTCGATTAATTTTGATGATTTTTTTATAGCCGTCCTGCTTTTTTCTCCCACTGCCACGGAGCAGTTTGAGAAATGGCTCCGCGGAGCCATCCATGATGGGGACCTCGGTTGCATCTATTTCAACATCGGCATTATCAATGCCAAACCCTCTGAATGCTGCAAGGAGGTGCTCGGTGGTTGAGATCCTGAAAAAATCATTTCCAAGTGTCGTTGCAAGTGTAGTGTCAACGACCTTGTCCATATGGGCCGGCAGCGCTGTGTCTGTTGGCAGGTCCGTTCTGAAAAAGCGTATACCACTATTCACCCCGGCAGGTTTAATGGAAAGATTGACTGTCCTTCCTGAATGAAGACCAACTCCACAGCAACTCACCGTATTTTTGATTGTGTATTGATGTGGATCTAATGAGTATGACATTGCTTTCCTTGTGTTATAAGAGACGTATCACAACAGTTAAGCAATTATGGGGCCAGGCAGAAAAAACACCAGTGCAGTTGTTTATGATGCTGGTATTGCATGGTTAATTGCACGCAATATTGTCGAAATATCGACGATTGTCCTGTGGCTAAAAAAACACACATTGTCACATCTCTTGTTTTTTTACCACAATCCTCATTGACCAAAGAGAAGAGGCTGACACTCAATTTCCAGGAATATTTTGTAATATGAAGTCGTTAAAGGCAGTCTCAGGTTTTTGGCTTATTTTAAGAACATAGACAGGCAGGGTGAAATCTGCATTTTTTACTTTTACATAGTCTTTTGCTGTGGTGATAAGGCAGGTTGCACCGGCTTGTGCGGCCTTCTGGCAGAGTGCCTCTATCATGGAGACAGTATAGCTTGTGTGATCCTTATAATTGTTCATACCGCTTATTTGTATACCAAGAATTTCAACACTTTTCTGGACACGTTCGGGGCTGGCGATAGCGCAAAACACATACGCATTTCCGACTGCAGCCGGGTTCATTGGAACCCCACCGGAATCAACCAGACTAAGCCCGCTGTAGCTGGCTGTGAAAACGGGTTTATCTGGGAACCGTGCCTGTAATATTTGGGCAAAGGCTGTCGAACGTTCTCGGTTTTCAGGGTTTTGCCCTGTGAGCAAAAACGCTGAGGTTCTCTTTAATGCAGCAACAGGTTCCCTTAGCGGTCCACCCGGGAATATCCGACTGTTTCCTGCAAGGACCGTGGCGTCAAACAGAACGACGTTAATATCCCTGACAACACTCATATGCTGAAACCCGTCATCCAATAACAGGATATCAACATTAAGATGTTCCACAGCATGCAGACATGGTTCAATCCGCTTTCTGCCGGTAAGTACAGGTATGTCCTGTAGCGACTCCGCTATAAGGACAGGTTCATCGCCTGCTGCAACCGGGTCCATAAGGATGTCCTTGCCATCGCTGACAATATTGATATTGTCTGTAGACTTCCCACCATAGCCACGGCTTATTACTGCTGGGTTATAGCCATTTTCTTTGAGTAACCTCGCAAGATGTATTACGGTTGGGGTCTTCCCCGTACCACCGAGCATGAGATTGCCAACGGATATAACCGGTACGCCTGGATGATACTGTTTAAAAATCCGGTGCCGATATAACTTTTCCCGTATTCTCATGGCGAAACCATATATCGGTCCCAGAGGCCGGCCGAAGAAAAACAGAGAGTTCAATTCATTTGCCATAGCTTTTTGTATAGAAATTGATTAACGAATCTTTTTGTGCATGTTTTAGCTTTTGCAATATTCATAGCAAAAGACTAATATCATGACCTTGTGGTATATGCTCACTCTTTATTCTTGTATTCCATACAAAAATAAAGGGGAATCTCATTAATTAATTGTAAATGGAGGAAGGAATGAAGTTGAATATGAATCGTAAGTTATTCTCGACGGCAGCCTGTTTACTCATTGCAGTATCTGTACCAGCACTTGTTTTAGCTGAAGGTGATACCATTAAATTTGGTGTGGCTGGTGCCCATAGTGGCGACCTTGCATCATATGGATTACCAACGGTTAACGCAGCCCAGCTTGTCATCGAGAAGGTGAATGCCGCAGGTGGTGTGAACGGCAAGATGGTTGAACTGCTTGTGGAGGATGATGTCTGTAAGCCAGAGGTCGCAACCAACACTGCAACCAAACTTGTCTCCGATGGTGTCGATGTCGTTCTTGGTCATATTTGTTCCGGAGCCACCAAAGCAGCGTTGCCAATTTATAAAAACGCCGGTGTTCTGGTCATGTCTCCATCTGCTACCAACCCAGAGCTTACCCAGAGTGGTGATTACCCTAATTTTTTTAGGACAATCGCACCAGATGATGCTCAGGCCCAGGTTGATGTGGAATTTGCCCTCAATAAACTGAATTACACTAAAATAGCTGTTGTTCATGATAAAGGCGATTACGGTAAAGGTTTTGCTGAATTTGCCAAGAAATTTCTTGAAGAGTCTGGAAAAGCTGAAGTTGTGCTGTTTGAAGGTGTGACTCCAGGTGCCGTTGATTATTCTGCCATCGTACAAAAAATTAAACGTTCCGGCGCCCAGGCAGTAATGTTTGGTGGTTATCATCCTGAGGCATCTAAAATCATCAGCATGATGAAAAAGAAAAGACTAAAAGTAGACTTCATCTCAGATGATGGTGTAAAAGACAACACCTTTATCAAGGTTGCCGGAGAAGATGCTGAGGGTGCCTATGCCTCTGGCCCAAAAGACACCACAGCCAATCCACTTTCAATTGAAGCGGTTGCAGCCCATAAAGCAAAATTCAATGCCGACCCCGGTGCCTTCTTTGAAAATGCCTATTCCGCAACCCTAGCTATGCTCAACGCCATAGAAAAAGCCGACACCACTGAACTTGAAGCTGTGAAGAAAGCACTTCAAACGGAAAAAGTTGATACCCCTGTTGGCAACATTTATTTCGATGAGAACGGGGATGCCATAGGTGTAGGATTCTCCGTATATCAGGTAAAAGATGGCGCTTTCGTAGAATTATAAGCGAGACACTTCTCTTGATTAATCTTACCTGGAGCTTGCACACGTTGTGTTGCAAGGTCCAGGTACTTTTTTTTGTGGTAATATATGGATTATTTTATAGAACTTCTATTCAGCGGCTTAACCAGAGGCTCAATTTACGCGCTTATCGCTTTGGGCTATACAATGGTATATGGAATTATCGGTCTGATCAATTTTGCCCATGGTGAAATTTATATGATCGGGGCGTTTACCTCTTTTATTGTTGCCACCGTGCTTTCAATTTATGGATTTCCGCTTCTGGCTATAGTTGTGATAGCTGGTGTTGCAGCTGCTATCTGGTCAAGCGCCTATGGATACACCATCGAAAAAATTGCCTACAAACCCCTTAGACATGCGCCAAGGCTTTCTCCACTTATCAGTGCCATCGGGATGTCTATTTTTTTACAGAACTATGTTCTGCTTGCTCAAACCTCGGATTTTCTTCCTTTCCCCGAACTCATTCCAGATTTCGATTTTATGGAACCCGTCGCACATATTGTTGGTTCTTCTGATCTTGTTATTCTGATCACAACCACAATAGTCATGCTTATTTTGACTTTTGTCATTAAATTCACCCGTATTGGTAAGGCGATGAGGGCTACAGCTCAAGATCGTACCATGGCAATGCTCGTGGGTATTAATGTTAATAATATTATTTCGGCAACCTTTATTATCGGTTCTGCCCTGGCAGCCATCGGCGGCCTGCTCATTGCCTCCCATATTGGTCAGATTAACTTTTATATTGGTTTTATTGCTGGCATTAAAGCCTTTACTGCTGCAGTTCTTGGCGGGATCGGGTCGATTCCGGGCGCAGTTCTTGGCAGCTTGATCCTCGGACTTACCGAGAGTTTTGCCACAGGGTATGTTTCCAGTGACTATGAAGATGTCTTTGCCTTTTCATTACTGGTCCTCATCTTGATCTTCAAACCATCAGGTCTTCTCGGCAAGGCTGAAACTCAGAAGGTGTAATTGCAAACGTTATGTTTTCATTAAAAGAAATTAGAAAGACCGCACTTATCTCTCTTTGGTTTGTTTTTCTCACTTTTCCAATAATGGTTATAAAGGTAGATCCTATTGAGCGGATTGTCCGCTGGAGATGGGATAACGCCCTCTATGTAGGATTGGGAATATTTTTCCTCAGACTTTTTATTGAATTTTTAAAAGAGAAAAATAGTATCAGGCAGGCTGCCAAGACTACAGAAGAAAAAGAATCGCTGTCAAAAATCCACATTATTATCGCCAATCCCAAGCAGAGAAATATCCTCGTCGGGGTTCTACTCTGTGCGGCAAGCGTTTTCCCGTTTATTTTTGATACCTACCAGACAAATATCATGATTACCGCCCTCATGTATGTTGTTTTGGGTCTGGGCCTTAATATTGTTGTGGGGATGGCAGGATTGCTTGATCTTGGGTTTGTGGCATTTTATGCAGTCGGTGCCTATTCCTATGCACTTCTCAATTATCACTTTGGTCTTGGCTTCTGGGCTGTTCTGCCAATTGGAGGCGGCCTTGCTGCAATGGCAGGTATCCTCCTGGGTTTTCCGGTTCTGCGCCTGCGGGGGGATTATCTTGCCATTGTAACTCTTGGATTTGGAGAGATCATTCGCCTGGTTCTTGAAAACTGGAACGAGTTCTCCATGGGGCCGAGTGGAATATCCAATATTCCAAGGCCCGGATTGTTCGGCCTGGAAATGTCACTGAACGGGTCGATCCTGTACCTGTATTATATGATGATCCTTTTCATGATTTTTACAATTTTTGTCGTTAACCGCCTTCAGGACTCAAGACTTGGCCGAGCATGGATTGCTCTGAGAGAGGATGAGATTGCATGTCAAGCCATGGGGATCGATAAACGCAAAACCAAACTGGTTGCTTTTTCCCTTGGCGCCTTCTGGGCGGGTATCGTCGGAGTCATCTTTGCTGCAAAAACAACTTTTATTAATCCAGCGAGTTTCACTTTTCTCGAATCTGCAATAATTTTATCCATCGTTGTTCTGGGAGGTATGGGCTCGATTGTCGGGGTAATTATTGGTGCCTTTATCCTTATCTTGCTGCCGGAGTACCTGAGAGCTTTTTCTGAATACAGGATGCTTGCTTTTGGAGCTATACTTGTTGCAATGATGGTATTTCGTCCACAGGGCCTCTTTTCTACTATCCGCCGCACCTATACCTTCGAAAAAGATAAATAGCGTACAAAAGCAATTATGACGACTCCAATATTAAAAGTAACTGGCCTTACCATGGATTTTGGTGGTATTCGGGCCCTCAACCAACTCGATCTCGATGTCTGCGCAGGTGAGATTGTAGCACTTATTGGACCAAATGGTGCAGGAAAGACTACATTTTTTAATTGTGTAACCGGCATATACACTCCGACAAAGGGCGACGTCATACTCACGCCACCGGGTTCCAGTAAAGGTATCAGCCTTAAAGGTATGAAGCCAAATATTGTTACCCAAAAAGGACTTGCCCGTACTTTTCAAAACATCCGGCTGTTTTCTAAGATGACCGTTCTGGAAAATGTTATGATTGGCCGACACTGCAGAACGAAAGCATTTATTCTCGGAGCAATACTTCGCACAAAGGCCACCCGGAGAGAAGAACGAGAAATTCTAGAGATGAGTTACGGTTTACTCGAAAAGGTAGGTCTTGCCGACTTTGCTAATGAATTTGCCGAAAATCTTTCCTATGGCGCGCAGAGAAGGCTGGAAATTGCCAGAGCCCTTGCAACCGAACCTCTTCTCCTTTTACTCGACGAACCAGCGGCGGGTATGAATCCTCAGGAGACACTTGAACTCGACGATCTTATAAAAAAGATCGCTTCAGAAGGGCAGTCGATACTGCTTATCGAACATGACATGAAACTGGTTATGAGTCTGTCCGACAGGATATTTGTCATGGATTATGGCAAAAAAATTGCTCAAGGTGTGCCCGCCGAAATCCGGGCGAATCCTCAAGTTATCAAAGCATATCTCGGTGAGGAAGTTGATGCTTAAGATTGAAAATATACAGGCTGGGTATGGCAACATCATTGCCATTAAAAATGTGAGCCTGGAAATAAACGAGGGTGAGATCATCACTCTTATCGGTGCAAATGGTGCAGGGAAAAGTACAACCCTGATGACGATTTCCGGTGTTGTGGCAGCACGCTCGGGGCATATTTTTTTCAGGAATGAACCGATTGAGAAAAAATCATCCGACGACATTGTAAAACTTGGTATCTGTCAGGTGCCGGAGGGGAGACATATCTTTCCTCAATTGACCGTTCAGGAAAATCTTGATATGGGGGCTTTCCTTCGCAAGGATACAGCTGAAATCAAAAAAGATCTTGAATATGTTTTTGATCTTTTTCCGATTCTTGCTGCGAGAAAAAACCAGGACGGAGGAACTCTGAGTGGTGGTGAGCAGCAGATGCTGGCAATGTCAAGGGCTCTCATGGCTCGGCCGCAGTTACTTCTGCTCGATGAGCCTTCGATGGGACTTGCGCCTCTGGTCATTAAGCAGATTTTCGAGATTATCAAACAAATCAATAAAGAAAATAATACAACTATTTTCCTTGTTGAACAGAACGCCAATCAGGCACTTCATATTGCAGACAGGGCATATGTCCTTGAAAATGGTGAAATCACCCTGTCCGGTTCAGCAGCCGATCTGCTCAAGAACTCGGATATACAAAAGGCATATCTCGGTATCTGATTCATTTTATTAAAACGATATATAGTTTCCTATAAGGGTTGTACACAATGCAAAATTTAAAAGTGGCGGTTATCGGAGTGGGATATCTCGGTCGATTTCATGCCCAGAAATATGCGTCTCTTCCCGGGATTGATCTGGTTGGTGTCGTCGATCCGGATCAAACCCAGGCAGAGCTGGTGGCGGCAGAATGTAACTGTAAAGCTTTCACCGATTACAAGGAATTGGTCACACAGGTCAATGCCGTCTCCATTGTTGTTCCCACCTCTTTACACCATAGAGTCGCAGGGGATTTTCTTGGTGCCGGTGTAGATGTTCTGCTTGAAAAGCCGATGACCGTCACTCTTGAAGAAGCGGACGATCTCATTGCTCTTGCAAAGGCTAAAAATCTCATTCTGCAAATTGGTCACCTGGAGCGATTTAATCCCGCTCTCATGGCCATGAAGCCCTCACTCACAACACCGGTTTTCATAGAGAGCAACAGGATTGCCACCTTTAAACCACGGGGGGTTGATGTTGACGTTGTTCTCGATCTTATGATTCATGATATTGATATTATTTTAAATATTATTGATTCTCCGATCAAGACCATCCATACGGTGGGTGCACCGGTTGCAACTGCAAATACCGATATCGCCAACGCCCGGCTTATTTTTGAAAGTGGTGCCACCGCTAATGTTACCGTGAGTCGGGTTTCTCGTACCAACGAGAGAAAAATGCGAATCTTTCAGCCCGGGAGCTATATCAGTGTAGATTTCGGCAAAAAGAAAGTCATGACCATTCTGCTCTCTGAAGAACTGCTGGAAAGCGGTATGCCAAAGCAGGTCGTTGATCTGCGCTCATTTGAAAGTGGAGATGCTCTGCTTGCTGAAATAGAGGCTTTTGTTTCTCATGTGAAGGAACGGACAAAGCCTGCCGTTTCAGGAGTGGAAGGCAGAAGGGCGCTTGAAGTGGCCTTACAGGTCATGACCCAGATAAAAGAGCATCAGCAACTCGACCTATTTAAAGGTTTTTTCCAAAAACCATCCTGATTAGACATGGGCCGAAAAATTATGATTGTCACCGGAGAAGCCTCCGGTGACCTCCATGGAGCTAATCTCGTCCGGGCATTACAAAAAGAAGAGCCCGGGCTTGAGTTTTGTGGGATGGGTGGTCCTGAACTGGGTTCAGTCGGGGTTGATCTGCTTTTTGATGCCGAAAAAGTGAGTGTTGTCGGAATTTTCGAGGTCTTTTCCCACCTTAAAGATATCTTCAGGGCACAAAAAATTCTTCGTCTCAGACTTGCCTCCGATCCGCCCGATCTTCTTATTCTCATTGATCTTCCTGACTTTAACTTGCTGCTGGCAAAAAAAGCCAAAAAACTGGGAATTCCGGTTTTCTACTATATTTGTCCGCAGGTTTGGGCGTGGCGGTCGGGTAGAATAAATACCTTGAAAAAACGTGCAGACCGTTTTGGGGTAATTTTCCCCTTTGAAGAACAATACTTTAAAGAAAGGGGACTCAATGCCCGTTACGTTGGGCATCCTCTGCTTGATTCTGTCTCAACGAGTAAAACACGCTCAGAGTTTACCAGCGAGCATAATATCGACCGCTCAACTAAAATTATCGGTTTACTTCCCGGCAGCCGCAAGAGGGAGGTGACGTCACTCCTCCCGGTTTTTCTCGAAGCTGCCCAGCTGTTGCAAAACAGTATGAATGAAAAACTAGTCTTTGTGGTGCCAAAAGCTGCCGCTATCGATCAAAAGATTTTTAGAGAGGCGGGACTCGATAACCTGAATGGCATAGATGTGAGGCTCATCGAAGGTGACAGATACAATGTGATGGCCTCATGTGATTGTGTCGTCGCAGCCTCCGGCACTGTGACATTGGAGCTTGCACTGCTCAGCGTTCCCATGGTGGTAACCTATAAACTATCACCCCTTACGTATCTTCTGGCCAAGTCTCTCGTTAAACTTGAGTTTTTCTCATTAGTGAATCTGATTGCTGGCTTTGGGGCAGTTCCTGAGCTACTGCAGGACGAGGTTGAGCCAAAGACCATAAGCCGTGAGCTTGCTGTTCTTCTTAATGCATATCCAAGAAAAAAGAAGATGAACGAGGCCCTTGATCTTGTTAACCAACGACTGGGCGAACCTGGCGCTTCAGCCAAAGCTGCTCAGGTGGCACTGGAATTATTAGAGGAGAAGGAGAGTGGACGAAGAGTATGATAAAGATGGTGAGGAAGATGCTGCTGTTCAGCTTGTCATCGATGGTGTTTTAGATCTCCACCCATTTTCACCAAAGGATTTGAAGTATCTTATCCCCGATTATATCGCTGAATGTCTTGAGCGCAACATCCTTGAACTCAGAATTATACACGGCAAAGGTAAGGGAAATATCCGACGCTCCGTCCATGCACTGCTTGATCGAAATCCCCATGTGCAGGATTATAGAACAGGGGATCTTGACTCCGGTGGCTGGGGAGCCACAGTGGTGCTGTTGAAAAAATAACCTGGCAGCTTGCCCCAGGTAATTGATCCCAGAGCTGTTCAGCTGTTATTTTCAGCCCAAAAACCGGACTATTTGCCGAAATTGCACACCGGATAATGACATACTTTGCAATTCCTGCACAAGCCGCCATGACCGAGTTCCGCCAACTCTTTTCGCCCAATCGCCTCACCTGTGAGAATCCGGGGGAAAACGAGATCAAACACGGTAATTTTATGATACATGCCGCAGGCCGGAAGGCCGAGAACGGGAATGTCTCTGATCATACCACTTAAAAACATAGCTCCAGGCAGTACAGGTGTTCCATACACTGCTGTTGTAGCACCGGCTGCAATAATCCCTTCCTTTGTCACATCATCGGGGTCAACGGACATGCCACCGCTGGTAATGATAAGGTCGCACTCCTCAGCAATGCATGCTGAAATTTCTGCGGCAATACTCTCCTTGTTGTCCGGAGCCTTTTTTACTGTTTGAACCGTTGAACCGTATCCGAGGGCTTTTTCTCGAAGAACCTCCTCAAAACGGTCCTCGATACGGCCATAAAAGACTTCATTGCCTGTAATCACCAGACCTATTTTTTTTGATAGAAGGGGATGGACAGAGACAATGGATCCTGCATCTGCAGCAAGATTTTGCGCTGTTTCAACGAGCTTGCGGTCGCCAATAAGAGGGATGAGTCTTGTTCCCGCAACAATCTCCCCTTTATGAACCGGGGTGTAATTGTGCAGGGTGGAGCACATTACCTCACCGAGCATGTTGAATGCGAGCAAGGCATCCTTGTTAACCCTGAGTAAACCGTCATATTCAGCATAAAGGGTGATTTTACCTTCTTGAGGTGTTGGGGGAAAGATAACCCCCACACCGGCCAGACTTCCTGCGAGCAGAATTGCAGCCTCATTCTCATGAATATCGTTCTCACCTAAATGAAGAACATATATGTTATCCTTGCCCAGCTGTTTCAGCAGATCAATATCAGATGTCTGTATGATATGGCCTTTCTTGAAGGCGGTACCTTTTTTTACATCTTTAATTATGACGGTAATATCATGGGGAAGAACCATCCCCACTGCCTGTTCTACAGGAATTGTCTGCAACATCTAATTCTTAAACCTTTCATTCTCAGAGACAACCGTCTATCAGATCCCTTGGTAAAATACCCTTCACGTCGTAGATGACGACATTCTCTTTGCCGTATCTTCGGATGTGGTCAAAGGGCAGTTCAACAAACTGGTGGTGGGAGACCGCCATAATGATCGCGTCATAAAAGGCTTCTTTAGGGTGGGTAATAAGACTGACACCATACTCACGCACTGCCTCAGCAGGGTTGACCCATGGATCAAGAACGTCGACTTCAATACCGTATTCTTTAAATTCTCCGATAATATCAACAACCTTCGTATTTCTCAGATCCGGACAGTTTTCTTTAAAACTCAACCCCATGACAAGAACATTACTACGGGAGGTATCTATCTTTTTTTTGACCATCTTTTTAATCACCGTGTTGGCAACATAAGCCCCCATGTGATCATTGAGTCTTCGTCCTGCCAGGATCATATCCGGTTGGTAGCCTACTTCCTGGGCCTTATGGGTGAGATAATAGGGGTCGACACCAATACAATGACCACCGACAAGGCCTGGCTGGAAAGGCAAAAAATTCCACTTGGTGCCAGCCGCCGCAAGGACTTCTTTTGTGTTAATGTTTAATTTCTCAAAGATAAGGGCAAGTTCATTGATGAGAGCGATGTTCACATCTCGTTGGGTGTTTTCTATAACCTTGGCAGCTTCTGCGACCTTGATGGAACTGGCAAGAAAGGTTCCTGCTGTAATAATTGATGCATAGAGTGCATTGACAAATTGTGCAACTTCAGGGGTAGATCCTGATGTGACCTTCACAATTGTGGGTAAACGGTGGCCTTTATCACCTGGATTTATTCTCTCTGGACTGTACCCGCAGAAAAAATCTTCGTTAAAACGAAGACCGGAATACTTCTCTAACAGAGGAACACAGACTTCCTCCGTCGCTCCTGGATACACCGTGGATTCATAGACCACGATATCACCTTTACTGAGTACCTTACCGACGGTTTCAGATGCTTTTTCAAGGGGGGTGAGGTCCGGTCGCTTCGAGGCATCGATAGGCGTGGGTACCGCAACTATATAAACGTTACAGTCTTGAATTTCAGCAGCATCCGAGGTGTAGTGCAGCGAGTGGGCTTCAAGGAGTTCTTCACTTTCTACTTCAAGAGTTGAGTCTTTTCCTTCTCTGAGTTCCTGGATTCGCCCACTATTGAGGTCAAAACCTGTGGTTGAATATTTTTTACCAAATTCAGCGGCGAGGGGAAGACCGACATAACCAAGACCAACAACACAGATTTTTATTTTTTCGAGAGATATCATTGTATAAGGTGATTTATTAGTTTTGAGGGCCGTAATATGTCAGTCCCTGGGTATCAGTTTCAAGAACACGTACGCTGTAGAGCTGATAGCTGTCAGAGGTCAGCTCCTCTTTGATGTCTGCAAAGAGAAATTCAGCGATATGTTCCGAAGAAGGGTTTTGTTTCTCAAAATAGGGGAGGGTATTCAAGTCTTTATGATCAAGTTTGTCTATTGCGTGTTTGACTATCTTTTTTAATACTTTAAAATCAATCCCCATTCCATACTGATCAACGGATGTAGCTCTGACGGTAACCCTTACTTTCCAGTTATGCCCGTGGGGTTTTTCACAGTCCCCAGGGTAATCTCTTAAATGGTGGGCGCCGGCAAAATGTGTATCGATAAATATATCAAACATTGTATTCTCCTGAGATGGTAACTCTGTTTCAGGTTATGGAATAATTTAAAATCAAAGAAAAAACTGGATGGATTATTTGATTTTAATGTCGACCTTCACAGATATTTAATCATCTACTCTTTATAAAACAAATTCATAGATGTAAATGCCTTTTAAAAATATATTCTGTATTATTGTGAGATGATACTGTTATAGAGCTGGAGTCAATGTCGACTCTACTCTTTTCTCTGATAATTGGCTATAATACCAACGAGGTGAAGAAACACTTGATAGTTGATAAGGTAAATGATGGGATTGACTGTAATAGTCTCTTTGATGGAGACCTTATCTGTGAACAGTACAAGTCTGGTTACAGATTCTCCATCGATGCTGTGTTACTGGCTCATTTTGTGACAGTGAAAAAAGATGACCGGATCCTCGATTTGGGTACCGGGTCTGGTATTATCCTGCTTATTTTACTCTATCGATATGATAAAATAATCAGAAATTGTGCCGGAATTGAAGTTCAAGACCGCCTTTTCTCTCTTGCAAAAAATAATATTCTAAATAACAGCTATTTAGAACAATGTACTATTCTTCATGGCGATATGAGAAAGATCCAAGATCTTTGTCGAGCCGGGAGTTTCGATAGCATCGTCTGTAACCCTCCTTTTTACCCCGAGCACACGGGCAGGATGAGTACAAACCGCGAAGAAAAAACAGCAAGACATCAGGTTACAGGTGAGATTGATGATTTTCTGGCGGCTGCAGCCTACGCGGTAAAAAACAGGGGAAACATCTTTTTTATTTATCCCGCCGATCTTTTAGGAGAATTTATACTGGCTGCATCACGATATAAATTTGAGGTGAAAAAGCTTCGCTTTGTCTACAGCTACCCTGGCTCACAGAAGGGCGCCCAGCTCGTGCTCGTTCATTGCAGTAAAAATGGCGGAAAAGGTGTTTATATCTCTGAACCGTTATATGTGTACACTGAAAAAAACGGACTTTACACCCGGGAAGTTGATGAATACTACCAAAAAAAAGGCAGCTTAATAACGTGACTCAATTTATTTATGTAATCGTACTATGCTTTCCAAAACAATAAGCTGCTCTGTCGTTGGCATAAACGGCTGGTTGATACAGGTGGAGGTTGATGTCGCCAAAGGTCTGCCCATTTTCTCAACGGTCGGCCTCCCCGATGGTGCAGTAAGAGAGAGTAAGGACCGGGTCAAGGCGGCAATAAAAAACTGTGGCTATGAATTTCCTGCAAAACGTATCACCGTCAACCTCGCGCCGGCTGATATCCGGAAAGAAGGGACAGGTTTTGATCTTCCCATTGCCCTTGGAATTCTTGAGGCTACGGAAACACTCAAGAACTGCACACCAGGTGAGTACTGTATCGTGGGTGAACTCTCTTTAGATGGTGGGGTCCATAGGGTAAGCGGAGTGCTGCCTATGGTTCTAACAGCCAGAGAGAAAGGGCTGAAAGGGGTGATTATTCCCCGTGAAAACATGGTTGAGGCAATGCTTGCAACGGAAGATCTGTCGATTATTCCAGTTTCATCACTGCAGGATGCCGTTGAATTTTTAGCAGGGCGTAAGGATATTGCCCCGCTGAGCAAAAACGATGAAGCGGAACATCATGTAATCTACGATTACGATGTTGATTTTTCAGAAGTAAAAGGTCAAGCTCATGTGAGAAGGGGTTTAGAAATCGCCGCTTCCGGTGGTCACAACATCCTGCTGAGTGGCCCCCCGGGCGGTGGCAAGACCATGCTTGCCCGGCGTTTTACCACGATTTTACCGGTAATGAGTAGAGAAGAGATTCTTGAAACCACAAAGGTCTATTCGGTCTCTAAAAAATTGATGCAAACAAATGAGACGCTGGCTACCCGCCCTTTTAGAGCACCACACCATACCATCTCAGATGCAGGCCTTATTGGCGGTGGCAACATTCCCCAACCGGGTGAGGTTTCCCTTGCCCATAACGGGATATTGTTCCTCGATGAACTTCCTGAGTTCAAAAGAAGTGTTCTCGAGGTGCTGCGCCAGCCCCTTGAGGATGGAGAAGTCACTATTGCCCGTGCGAATATGACCCTGACCTTTCCGGCTAAATTCACTCTCATTGCTGCCATGAATCCCTGTCCCTGCGGGTTTTTAGGGGATGTGCGCAATAAATGCAGATGCACAGACACCGATATACAAAAATATAGAGCCAAAATATCCGGACCACTTCTCGATCGAATCGATCTACATGTGGAGGTGCCAGCATTGGATTATAAAGAGATGAGTTCTGAAGCTGTCGGGGAAAGTTCGGCAGACATCAAAGCCCGGGTCGACAGGGCAAGGCAGATACAGCAGCAAAGGTTCACAGAAAATCAGGGTGTCTATTGTAACAGCCAGATGAACAACCGTCTTATCGAAAAATTTTGTCAGCTGGGTGAAAGTTCAAAGCGGCTCCTGGAAAAAAGTGTTGAACGTTTAGGACTCTCGGCCCGTTCGTACCACAGGGTATTAAAGCTCTCGAGGACCATAGCCGACCTTGAGAGCTCGAAAAATATTGAATCCCGTCATGTTGCTGAAGCAGTTCAGCTTTGCCGAAGCATTCAGGTAACGCATTAATCTCTCTTCACTGTAAATCAATTATGAACACCAATGCTTTTGTGACGTTTAGTTCTATATTGCTTGTGGTCGTCTACCTTCTGGTCTGGCGCTATGACCCTGATCACGAGGATAATATGGCAAAATTCATTCCTGACAATGCCCTGATATTCTTCGAACAGCGCAATGCGCCAGATGCCATAGACACCTTTAAAAAGTCCCAGCTTGGGAAAAATTTTACTGCTATTGATTTCAGAAAAGCCGGTAATAAAATCAATCTTTCTGAAGAATTTATCGATACCATTGAGACAATCCAGCACAATTATTCCCGCCCTTTTGAAGATGACCTCATAGATGAGCTACTGGGGCGGCGTTTTGCTTTTGCTCTTTTTTGGCCCCAGAATGATTTTGATTTCCACGATATTGAAACTTTTTTCAAAGATAACTCTGTCATTCTGGCAAAACCAAGACACAGTGCAGATTTGTTGAAATTTCTAGCAGAACACTATTCTACGATCACAGATGGTTTCAGTTACCAGATTCATCAATACGGCAATCATCAGATCTCACGGATGAGCACCCCGGAAGGAACCGTTTCTCTCTCTGTCATTGAGGGTTTGCTGCTTTTTAGCTTTAATGAAAAACGCCTTAAAACCTCAATTGACACCTACGATAAAGAAATAAAATCTCTCCATGACACTGTTTCTTTTAGAAAAGCGCGGCAAAAATTTAAGCGACCAGAACGTTTTATTTATCTTCCTGTTGATACGATACGCAAATTCGCGGCGGAGGCTATGGTTCACCTGGATCCCAATATGGCAAACCTGGTTGAAAGCCAGATAGAAAACACCATGGGCTTTACAGGGCTGAGTTATGCAGCCTGGCCCGGCAAAAATCTGGTTGAAGATAAACTTATTCTCAGTTATGAAAAATCTATTATTAACAGCGCTTCCCTCCAGCATCTCCAAACTGAGCCCGTTACCACCTCAATGCTTGAGCTCACCACGGGTGATCCCCTGGTCTATTATTGGTCTAATGCAATAGATTTACGTCATCTCTACACATTTCTTGTGCCAGATGACGATCAAAACAGCCATGTTTATAATTATTTTAAAAGATTGGAAGAGTTGTCGGGGATTTCAACGGAGGAAATTCTGTCAGTTCTGGGGCAGGAAGTGAGCCTTGTTGTAGAAAAAAATGATGAGGAAAACTTTATTCCGGTTCCCCTTGGTGTGCTGCTTTTCAAAATTGATCCCCACGTAGATGTGGCTGCCATGGCCAATAATATTGTGAATGCCTTTGGGTTACCTGTTGTCGAAAAACTCTATAATTCCGTCACCTACCTGTATTGGGTGGCCTCTCCTCAGGATGGTCTGCAACCGCTTTGCGGATATTGGAGTAATTATCTCTTTGTTGGCAACAGTGCCCTGTTCCTTGAACGTGTCATAGATGGCTTTAACAACGACACCTCTCTTTTAAAAAATCCGAAAGTTAAAGCCATTGATCCGGGGATAACCGAAAAAAATAATTCCATCACCTATTTCAATAATGTTGAGATCATAGAGCTCACCCAGCGCCTGCTTTCCGCACTTGGTACGATAGTATCCCTTGAGGATAAAACAAAGGCACAACAGGCCCATATCATTTTAAATGAAGTGGTAAATCCATTGCTCAATGGTATTAAAGAGTATGAAAGAAGCTGCACAAGGAGTTATTTCGCCCCAGGAATGGTCGTCATTGAATCCAAAAGCAGCATTGCTAAAAAAGAGAACCGAAAAGAGGCGAGGTAATGCAAAAAATCGTAGACGAATTGAAAAAGATTCTTCCTTTTAAAAATACCACAGACATCGGTGATATTATCGTTATCGCTGCAAAAGAACCGCAAATGCTTCTCTACGCACATGTTGATGATATTGAAAGGGATACGAGCCGTAAGGATGAATGGTGGCACGTGCATATGAGCATGCTTTCCATTCCTCTCCAGAAGGTGACCTGGACACTGCGCACCGAGCAAATTTCAGGTCAGGAGATCTTTACCATGGGTGGTGAGGAGCGTTTTATTCAGGCAATTGAGTTTGGTGGTGCATCAAAGGCCAATGTCTCAGCCAAGGCCTCCAAAAAGAAAAACATTTCACCCCTTAAAAGAGTCAAATAGATTTCTTGTTGGAAATGGCGCGGTTGTTCTTTTAGAAAAGCTCGGGAGGAATAAAACTGATAGCAAGGCCTTTAAGTTTTGTTTCAAGCCGCCTGTAGGTGATATTCGGGGACTTGTCGAGCATAATTTTTGATGCTCTTACCTGGTCAGTATCTTTATACTTGTCCGAGAGATAAATAATTTCTTTTATGCCCGCCTGAATGATCACCTTTGTGCATTCATTACATGGAAAAAGCCCTACATAGATGCGGCAATTTCTCAAATCTCTGGAAATTGAATTTAAGACGGCGTTGAGTTCAGCGTGGCACACGTAGGGATATTTGGTTTCTAAAAACGAGCCCTGACGTTCCCATGGAAGCTCATCATCGGAGCACCCCCATGGGAAGCCATTATAGCCAACGCCGACTATTTTATTGTGTTCATTGGCAACGCAGGCTCCAACCTGGGTACTTGGATCTTTACTTCGTTGCGCCGATAACAGTGCAACAGCCATAAAATACTCGTCCCAGGATAAATAATCTGTTCTCTTCATCGCTTATCTAACTCTCCTGGCTTTCATTATATTTTCTTCGCTTTTGCCTCCAGGTGTTTACGCCACAGAGGGTGTCGATAAATTTCTTAATAGTTTCAAAATACAAAGGCCCACCGATCAAATACAAATTATCGTGCTGAGCCCCTGGGATAATGAAAAACTGTTTAGACCTGGCCCCACTGGTAGCCTGTAATTTTTCCGCTTCCGCGATGGGGATTAAGGGGTCTCTGGCTCCATGGAAAATAAGCGTTGGAAGTTTGATTTTTTCGATTTTCTCCAGATTGCGAAAACCGTTTTCTTCTAGCCCATCTATTGAATCGGTTGTAACTCCTAGACTTTTAAGATACTCGCCGGTCTGGGAAATAGCACTTTCAAGGAGCAAACCCTTGATAGCTTCTGAATGTTTAAAGGCGGTGTCGATGGCCAGAATAGAACCTAAAGCCTGGCCCATCACAAACAGAGTTCCTGTGCAGGAATTGTCTTTGAGCCAATTGCTTGCCTGATCAAAGAGTTGGCGGCCATCCTGATAGAACTGCTCCAGTGTCAGACAGTCATTGCTGCCATTGTCGCTTCTGTAGGAGAGGATGAGGACATTAATTCCTTGTTGATTGTAGCTTGCTGCCATACCTTCATATTGTTCGAGCGGAGTTTTTGTCGAAGGGAAAAAAATAATATTCGGGCTGGCATCTGTTGCGAGATAAAATTGTGCGAGAAGAGCCTTGCCTGTGCAATCTTCAAAAGAGAGGACCCTTGCCTTCTCAGAGGGGCTGGTGAATGCTGTTCGTTGCCCGGAAAAAAGCAGGGTGTTAATTTCGCTGTTATTGATGAATTGAGTCATGGTTTTTTATTAAAAGAATGAAAAGGATGGTGGGGGATGATTGTTCTTGAAAAAAACAATGTAAATAATCACAGCAGAAAAAGCCATAGATAGTTGGCAATAGCCTTATGAGAACAAGCTTTACAACAAGTACTCCATGCCATTTCTATCACTCAGGGAAAATATAAACCGATATAAACAACAAAGCCCCACTAACGATGATCCGTCAGTGGGGCCTATTTAAATGGGGTGAGCGAGGGGACTTGAACCCCCGACCTCCTGGGTCACAACCAGGTGCTCTAACCAACTGAGCCACGCCCACCACAAAATACCTTGTTGTTGAAAAGCTTGTCCTATATACCCGCTCAGATTTTCTTTTGCAAGAATTAAATTATACAAGGTCCTCTTTGCAATGCATACATTTTTTGGCCTGGGCCTTAATAATCTCCAAACAATGCGGACATTCCTTCTTGAAATTTTTTTCAAGAAGCAGACGGATACCCGCGTCCACAGCATGTTTCAAAGCAGGATCCCGATATTTATGATTGCGCAGGGGATCGATACAGTCAAGATTATTAATGGCCGCAATGTATCCAGCCGCTTCTTCACGGGCCCTTTTGCCAGCCCCCTCATCAAGAAGTAGAAACAGCACAGGCTCAATATTTTTTTCTGCGACACAGGTCTTTAATGCCTCTTTTGCCTGTTTTTGTTTTTGATACTGTTCGTTTTGGGCACGCAGCTCTTCCTTGTTAATAACACAGGCCTTGAAGGCATCGGCATTGCCTACCATCATGTAGTTTTTTTCCCTGCTATCGGGCAATTCCATATACCGATAAGAAGAATGGTGACCGTACTGTTCCTCTATTTTTTTCCAACCGTTCAAAAAAACAGGGCAACCATCGTTGAGGCAGATAAAAAGTACCTCAGATCCCCAGCCCAGACCATCGCCAATGTGGATGGGTGGGGCTTCGCAGCAGGATAATTCCTGATTACAATGAGGACACATTTTCACCTCATCGAGGAAACGTAAATCTCTTGGCATGTTGCTACTCCTTGAAAAATATTGAATCCGCAGGTTGTTTCGGAAAAAAAGTTAAAACAGCCTCGGTATAGTTCGATGTGCGACTACTATAGTAGACCTTCGCAAAAATACAATTGATTTAGCTCATCTTTAAATTTGGCTGGCTCAGTATCTGATCAACAGCTTTTGCCTGCTTCATTCGTGTTCGCAAGAACTCCTGAGGCATATCTTTTCTGTTGCTTTCCATTATCTCAAGCAGGTTCGAAATTTTGCCGTTTTCGGCAAGTTCAATGAGCTTTAGGATATTTTGAGCAAAGCTCCGGACAATTTTTCTGCCATCCCCTTCAGTTGCCATGATTTCAGCATATGTTCTGGGATTTTGATTGTGCACTCTGGCCATAGCCAGGATCCCGTAGAGTGAGGTCAGGGTAGAGTGGCTTCCAATATCTCTAAAATCAATCTTATGATCCTTTAAGGTCATCGCAAGTGCAACTGATATAGTGGTGGGAAGCTTTTGACCAACCCCCATGAGCAGGTCATGCTTTTGCGCGCTGTCATGGAAAATATCAGCCCCATGCTTATACAAAAAAGCCTCGAATTCACTACAGAAGGAGCCACTTCGAGGGGTTCTTACTATTGTGGCGTTTTTATCCTTCATCGCAATAGCCTGCGGCCCCCAGAGGTTGTGGACAAACATGATTTCGACCCCCTGACTGGTCGATTCTAGGGCGCTTGCGATGGTGTTCTCCGACTCACCTGCGAGGATGATCAAGGCCTGGCCATCCCGCATTAGTGGTCCATACTTCGCTATAGTCGAGGCAGTTACGGATATTGGCACACAGACCACAACAACGTCGACAGCTGCAATCATCTCAGCAGGAGTAGTCGGTGTTGACCGACCTGTAATGATCGTCTTGTATCCTTCATTTTTTAGCCGATCTGCAAACCAGCCGCTCATGTCGCCGCTACCGATAAAACCGAAGAAATTGATCTTTTTAACCCTCATGTCAACTCTTGGAAAAGAGCCTAAGATCTTGAGTGCACGATCTTCCTGGATAATATTTGATTCGATGGTTTTAAAGGCCTGGGCAATGTTTTTATTGGCGATATGACCTTCTACTTCGAGGTAGATACGAAGTTTTTGTGTTTTGATATCGTTTTCTGATTGAAGGTCGAGGATGTTGATGCCGCGGCGGGTAAATTCACCGAGAATGTCAGCCAGAATTCCAACCCTGTCTTTCAGGGGCTTGGTGATCACTGCAGTTGCATCATAGCCTGTCTCTTTTGCCGGGGTCTTACTCAATATCGCAAAACGAGTACGGTTATGGGAGACGACCTCACGGTCCAGAAGCTCCAGATTATGCTTTTTGACCAGTTCTTCACTCTCTATGACTGCCACCCCGAGCTTGTGTTCCTTGGCGATGGAGAGCATGGCATTATCAATACCGGTTACAGCCATGAGGATGACATCTGGGAAATGCTCTTCAAGGTACTCTGCACACTGACGAAAGACAGAACTTCTACCGACGATAGTGTGGATCGGTGCGCCGCCTTTTGCCGGGTTTTCCAGTGCACCAAGAGATAGGTGAATCGGCAGTACCACATTATCTATCCAGTAACAGTTCTCCATGCCGGCAATAAGACGGAAATACTCTTTTACCTCACCTTCTCTCGTGTTATACACAGGGATAAGTGCAAGTTCTTCTTTTCCCTGTGTGAAACTATCGAGCACCTCGGAGATTCTGGTAAAATGAGATATTTTCGCTTCAGGTGCATATTGACAACACGCCTGATAGCTGTCCGAACCAACTGGACCTATGGTGGCTATTGAAGACATAATGAAATCGTAGGATTATTTCTAAAAGTAGGTGATGTATGAAGGCGGAATCCTGGAAATACTATACCCGCCCTTTGTTTCGTTTCTTGGTCGTATAGGTTGTGCAAAATATCCCCTTAAAACCTATTAATCAAGATTTTTAAATTATCGTTGGGTGTGGCGCAGGATTACAATAAATATTAAAACTCCTGTTCACCTTACTGCAATTGCCCAAAATTCACATTCATTCTAAATTCTTGAGACTTACGAAAGCTGAATTGCCAAGATCTTCCCGCTTTGTTTTTAATTTTTTTCAACCATGAAGCCCTTTAGAACATAACCCTTTGATACATTTATGATGCCTGACTTAGATGAATATGTCGATTCACTGAAAAAATCACCGAAATTTGGCCCTCAGGTTGTCTGTCATAAAAAAATCGGGTCTGTACCTCCGAAATTTTTCACTGCTCCTTCCTCACTGCACCCCCATCTTTCTCGGCTTTTAAAACAACAGGGGGTTCAGCACCTCTATTCCCATCAGGGGGAGGCTATTGAACATATTTTAGCAGGCAGGGATGTTCTTGTTGCCACACCTACCGCTTCAGGAAAGAGCCTTATATACAACCTCCCTGTTTTAAGCGACTATCTCTGCAACGGTCATTCCACCTCATTGTATCTTTTCCCGCTAAAGGCCTTAGCCCAGGATCAACGCAATGTCCTCGAGGGGTTGTATCAGAGACTCAAGATAGAAACAAAAGAAGCATCGGCTTGTATCTCTGAACTTTTTGATGGGGATACAACCAGCTATAAAAGACGAAAGATCCGGGACACTCCGCCGAGAGTTCTTCTCACAAATCCGGAAATGTTGCATCTTTCTCTTCTTGCCTACCACGAGAGTTGGATTGAGTTTTTTTCGAAGTTAAAATTTGTGGTCATTGATGAGGTTCACAGTTACAGGGGAGTTCTTGGAAGCCATATGGCCTGGGTTCTGAGAAGACTACAGCGCATCGCCAGATTGTATGGTGCGGATCCGGTTTTTATCCTCCTTTCTGCAACCATTGGTAATCCTGGTCAACTTGGGGAACAGCTTCTTGGTAAGAAGGTTGAGGTTATCACGGAATCTGGGGCACCCCAGGCTGAAAAAAACATGCTGTTTCTCAACCCCTGGGACAGTGCTGCCCATGCGGCAAGTCAACTTCTGGAAGCTTCAATAAAACGTGGACTTAGAACTATAGTCTACACTCAGTCGAGGAAGTTGACCGAATTGATCAGTCTCTGGACAAGCCCGCGTCTTGGGGAGTTATCGGCTAAACTTTCAAGCTATCGTGCCGGGTTTCTTCCAGAAGAGCGCAGAGAAATTGAAGAGCTGTTGTTTAAAGGGGATCTCCTCGGGGTTATTTCCACTTCAGCCCTTGAGCTTGGAATTGATGTGGGAGACCTCGACCTCTGTATTCTGGTTGGTTATCCTGGTTCTATCATGGCGACCTGGCAGAGAGGAGGACGGGTAGGGCGGGCATTTCGGAAATCAGCGATTATTCTGATCGCCCAGGAGGACGCACTCGATCAGCATTTCATGCGAAATCCAGAGGATTTTTTTTCAAGATCTTCAGAGTCAGCCCTGTTGAATCCGGAAAACGATACGATTGCAGCCCAGCACCTACATTGTGCCGCGGCCGAGCTGCCATTAACTCGGAGTGAGTTGCTCTTTGAGAATAAGCAGATTGTCCAGGTTTTGGACCATCTTGTCCACAGAGGCCTTCTGCTTGAAACCGCCTCAGGAGGAACCTGGATTGCATCACGGAGATATCCCCAGCGACTGGTCACTCTTCGTGGAGGGGGCACTCAGATGGATATCATTGATGGAAACAGTGGTGAAATCATAGGAGAAATTGATAATGTAAGAGCGCTCAAAGAGTGTCATCCAGAAGCCATTTATCTTCATCGCCAAAGAAGCTGGGTCATTCAAAAGCTTGATCTTGGCGGTAATGAGGTCGTTGCCCTGGAGCAGAGTCCGAAATATTTCACCCGGCCAATGGTTGAAAAAAACACCGAAATCCTTGAGATTATTTCATCTAAATCAAGCTTTGGAGTTCAGGTCTCTTTTGGTCGTCTTCGCGTGAGGGAACAGGTTACCGGATACCAGAAACGTAACAACAGGACACAAAAACTGCTGTCGACGACCCCGCTTCACCTGCCTGAGCAGGCCATCGAAACAGAAGGTGTCTGGTTGGAGATTGCTCCTGAAACTGTCGCTGAAATGGAAAGAGACAAATATCACTTCATGGGGGCTATTCATGCTCTTGAACATGCGATGATTGCCCTTTTCCCTCTTCTTGTGCTCTGTGACAGGAACGATATTGGAGGAATTTCCTGTCCACTGCATGAGCAGACTGAGGAGGCTACTGTTTTTATTTACGATGGTTACCCAGGTGGGGTTGGTCTTGCCAGAGAAGCCTATAATAAAATCGATATTCTCATCCAGCAAACTCAAACCACTGTGGAAGCCTGTACTTGTGATAACGGCTGTCCTTCCTGTGTTCATTCTCCTAAATGTGGTTCGGGGAATCGGCCCATCGATAAAAAGGCCTGTCTGATCTTGTTGTCAAGAATACTGGCGGTAACAAGCACGAAAAATCAAAAAGAGATGCCGATTCATGTCAACTCCTTTACCTGTGAGGCCACATCAGCTCCTGGCAGCAATACCGTGCAGAAAAGTGAGGCAAAACGAAAAGGTCTTGATGCATTACCGGAGCGCTTTGGGGTCTTTGACCTTGAAACCATCCGGTCAGCCGAAGAAGTTGGCGGCTGGCAGAAAGCAGAATTCATGGGAGTATCGGTTGGGGTAGTGTACGACTCCAGAGAGGACAGTTACTTCACTTACCTTGAGCATGAAATGGAGCAGTTGGTGGACCACCTGGCTCAGCTGGACCTTGTCGTGGGCTTTAACAATAAACGCTTTGACAACAGGGTGTTGTCCGCATATACAACGATGAATCTGAGTGCCCTCCCGACCCTGGACCTTCTTGAAGAAATCCACAATCACCTCGGCTACCGACTCAGTCTTAACAGACTCGCAGAACATACTCTGGGGGTTCAAAAAAGCGGGGACGGACTGCAGGCCCTGCAGTGGTATAAAGAAGGGAGGCTAGATCTCATTCAACATTATTGCAAAAAAGATGTTGAAATCACAAAAAATCTACTCCTGACAGGGCTGGAGCAGGGATTTTTTCTCTTTGCCAACAAGGCTAAACAGATCGTCAGGATCCCTCTGCGTCTTGACAGTGCCATTGGAAAAATCAGAGACCATTGTTAGTACCTTACACATAGAACTCTTGCTTTTTACAAGAATCCCCGCCTGTAAGTGTCTATCCCTTCGGCTACAGATTAAATGATAGCCTGGGATTGGACTCCATCCCGCTTTAGTTGTGAGTGACCTGTATTTTTTAGTCGAAGGGCAACTGTTATGGCCAAAGGAGCGGAGAATAAATCCAGCCAACGGTGCCACTGCTATGTCGCACTTTTGTCCACTGGCCTTCCGATGAAAGCTTTTTAAGGACAACGCCACGTTCAACGTCTGCAACAATAGTGCTGTTTTGTGAGGGGCCCGAACGCATATTGAGGCTATTTTTTGCATTAACGACGACTGTGTCCTGGTCTTTAACAATGCTTTCGTGAATCCAGCCAGAGTCGTTTTCGTAGTCACTTATTTTGTACCATTCCCCCTCTTTTTTCATTACCTTGAGAGGGTAGCCCTCAAAGAGTTCCATGGCAACCGGGTATTTAGTTCCGGGTCCGGTCCTTACGTTGGCATTATCAGTGGTGACTGATAAGTAATTTGCAGCGAAGGCAGAAGAGGCCATGAAAAGGGCGAGAGAACTAGTAACAACAATTTTTTTAAATTTATTATTCATGAGTACAAACATCGCAAAAAAATATTTTTATTTAACTACTTGAACACTTTACGTTCATTACCGTAACCGTCTAAACCTTTATTTTATAGCATTAATAGCGCCGCAAGTCAAACACCATATCCGGATCATATAGAGAAGGGCTATTTAAAGTTGAGTGTGGAGTGGTTGCAATCCATTGTCGCCATGGCTCCAAGGGGAAAAGTGATGTTATGATTGCAATGACCTGAGGGGAAATCTCCCCAAACAGGAATTTGTCTGTTGGGACAAATTTCCAGGAATCGTTTCCAGATGGCCTCTTTATACCGTAACTCATCAAGACTGCTTCCATCTTTTGGCTGGCTGAAGTTACCGAGCAGAACACCTTTGATTTTGTCAAATTTACCGGCCACCGAAAGTTGTGTCAGCATCCTGTCGACTTTGTAGAGCGGTTCGTTGATATCTTCCAAGAACAGGATACAGTCTTCCCATGGACAGTCAAATTTTGTCCCAAGAAGTGTAACAATACTTGCAAGATTGCCACCTATAAGTGGTGCACTGATCCGACCGCTGCCCTGGAGTTGGACTATGGATCGATCGTAAATGGTTCTTGACCATTGGCCGGTCAGACTTGAATGAAATTTTTCAAGCGTTTCCCGTGATGAACTGGCAAGCGAGGTAAGAGTTGGTCCATGCAATGAAACGAGGCCGGTTTTAACATAAAGAAAGTTCTGTAAAACTGTGATATCAGAAAATCCTATGAGGAATTTCGGGTTGGCTGTAACAAGATCAAGATTGATTTTATCCAGAATACGCAGACAGCCGTAGCCCCCTCTCATGGAAACGAGACCTTTTACATCGGAATCTCGAAAAAAAGCATTTAATTCATTTGCACGATTGTCGTCACAGTCTGACAAATAATCCATGCCGGGCCAGAGTTCTCTTGGGAATTTAACCTCAAAGCCCATTTCGGTAAGGATCTGCACCCCCGAGTGAAACAGGTCTTCATTGGTAAGCTGGCCCGCTGGAGCGACCACACCCAGCAGATCGCCTTTTTTCAGGGAGCTCGGAATGATTGGTTTTGGAGGCATTTCAGGAGAGTTCATTATAAATTATCTTCAACCCTTGAAGCGTGAGCATTGGTTCTATTGTGTCTATGGAACGTGCAAAGGGTGCAATTAACTTTGCCATACCACCGGTTGCAACAACCCCGAAAGGCTCACCCATCTCGGTTGTCATTTCGGCACGAATCCCCTTGACGAGACCATCAATCATGGCGCCATAGCCGAAGAGAACACCGCTTTTCATTGCCTGAACCGTTGACTTGCCGATGATCTGAGAAGGCGCCTCTGTGACATCAATGTGAGGGAGTTTAGCTGTTTTGTTGGCAAGCGCTTCAAGTGAGATGGCGATCCCGGGCAGAATGGAACCACCAAGATACTCACATTTTTCCGTGACGCAATCAAAGGTGATTGCTGTGCCAAAGTCGATGACCACCTGTTTGGACGGGTTCATCTTCCAGGCGGCGATGGCGTTGACCAGGCGATCAGCGCCGACTTCAGATGGCGTTTCAAGCTGAACGTCAATAAGGCTCTTTATTTTGTCTACAGTGACAATGAAAATGTCTTTTTTCAGACTTGATGAGAAATGTTTTTCGCAACATGAAACCCAGGCGGTCTGGAGGGTAGGGACAACGCTTGCTATAATAATACCCTCTATTGTTTCGATTTGGATGCCGGACAAGGAAAACAGGGCATGGTAGGATATTGCCAGCTCATCGCCGGTACTTTTGGCATCTGACTTCATACGCCATTGGCCTATGAGTTTGTTGTTCTTATACATTCCCGTAACAGTGTGGGAGTTACCTATATCTACGACCAGAAACATGGCGCACCTATTTTCATGTTAAGGATTATATAATTTTGTTATAACGACAACAGACAGATTGTAAGAGAATAGAGTGGGTACCAGGAGCTGTTCTCTCTATCCGGGAAAGATTCTTGGCCCCTAAGATAACTTTTCCCTGTGCCCGAATGATTTACCACTTTACAAAATGCCACGCCAATGAAAAATATTATTGCCATACACACCACACTTGCAAATATTGATGACGCTAGAAAAATTGCCATGATATTAATGGATCAAAAGCTCATTGCCTGTGCACAAATCAGTAGCCCCATGGAAAGTATCTACCGTTGGCAGGATAAGTTGGAAACAGCCATCGAATATACGCTTACAGTGAAGACCACCGAGGATGCAGCGCAACAGGTCATTGCCGTGATCGAGAACAACCACCCTTATGATGTTCCGGAAGTGGTTGGTCAACGTCTGACATTTTCTGCAAAAAATTACCAGCAGTGGCTTGAGGCAGAGGTGAAATATGACTGAGCCCAAAAGAACAGGGTACAGAAAAAGAAGAACCGGTGAATATATCTGTCACTGCTGCAAGAAGAAACAGGAGTTCTGTTGGAGTTGTCCCTGTGGCTTTATGATCTGTAAAGAGTGTTTTGAAGAAAACAAATGGGGTATCAGTAATGGCCCGACCTGGATCTGTCCTGATTGTGAACGTATCCGTATGATGTAATTATCCTTCTTTCTATTGCCTGCGGTGGTCTGTATCTCAAGAGCATGAGTCTTGCAGATTCGTCTAAAATGAAATACTATGTGTTGTTCGCAGCTAACCATTCACTCTGTCATTTTGTCTCAATATGAATGTATCTACAAGTACTTACGACGAAAGTAAAATTAAAACACTCAGTTCTCTTGAGCACATCCGCAAGCGCCCCGGGATGTACATTGGCAGGCTAGGGGATGGCAGTAATCCCAACGACGGGATTTATATCCTGCTCAAAGAGGTGGTCGATAATGCGGTTGATGAATTTATCATGGGGGCTGGTAAACGGGTTAACATCAGCATCCAAAATGACGGATCTGTTTCTGTCAGAGATTTTGGCCGGGGAATTCCACTGGGCAAGATCGTCGATTGTGTTTCCGTTATAAACACCGGAGCAAAGTATAATACAGAGGTGTTTCAGTTCTCGGTGGGCCTCAATGGTGTTGGCACAAAAGCTGTTAATGCTCTTTCTGAGCAATTCACTGTAACTTCCTATCGTGATGGGCAGTTTGCAAAGGCTACTTTCTCTAATGGAAAGCTGGTCACAAAAGATGAGGGGACAACTGAAGAGAAAAATGGCACCTGTGTTGAGTTCCTGCCGTCCTCTGAGCTGTTTCCAGATTTTAAATTTGATGATTCTTTTATAGACAAAAGATTGTGGCGCTATGCCTACCTGAATGCCGGCTTAAAAATTTATTACGGTAAATCCGTCTATCATTCCTCCAACGGACTGCTTGACCTTCTTGACAAAGAACTCGACGGCGCTCAGATTTATGAGCCTATCTATCACAGAGACAATACGCTCGAATTCGCCTTTTCCCATACCGATAGTTTTAACGACTGCTACTACACCTTCGTTAACGGCACCTACACCAATGAAGGCGGAACCCATCTGTCAGCCTTTCGGGAGGGGATACTCAAAGGGGTTAATGAGTTCTCTGGAAAAAAGTTTGTCAACACCGACGTCCGGGACGGAATTGTCGGGACACTCGCCATTAAAATTAAAGATCCCATCTTTGAATCCCAGACAAAAAACAAATTGGGGAATACGGAAATCCGTTCCTGGATTGTCAATACCGTAAAAGATGCGGTATCCAGTTCACTCTACAAAGACACTGCCGCAGCCCAACGTTTGATGGAAAAAATTCTGCGTAACGAAACTGTGCGCAAAGAGCTCCAGAGCGTTAGAACCGAGGCGCGGGCTAATGCGAAAAAAGTAGCATTTAAAATAGACCAGCTCAAAGACTGCAAGCACCACCCACAGCGTGACAAACCCTCTGGCGAGGGGAAGGAAAACATGATCTTTATCACCGAAGGTCAGTCCGCTGCAGGCTCTATCGTATCATCCAGGGATCCTATGACCCAGGCTGTTTTTTCGTTGAAGGGAAAACCGCTCAATGTCTTTGGCCAGAAGATGACCACCCTCTATAAAAACGAAGAGATGTACGCTCTTATGCGGGCGCTCAATGTTGAGGAATCTATCTCTGATCTTCGCTACGACAAAATCATCCTTGCAACGGATGCAGATGTGGACGGCCTGCATATCCGTAATCTTCTGCTGACCTTTTTCCTCCACTATTTCGAGCCATTGGTGAAACTTGGCCATATCTACATCCTGGAAACACCGATTTTCAGAGTAAGAAATAAAAAAGAAACTATCTACTGTTACTCAGAAAAAGAGCGTGTTGCCGCTATGAACAAACTTTCCGGAGCTGGATATAAAAACATGACCACCGAGATCACCCGCTTCAAGGGGCTCGGTGAAATATCTCCAAAAGAGTTCAAACAATTTATAGATGAGAACATCCGTCTTAGAAGCGTCACTCTCGATTCTCTGAGTGAGGTTGCCAAGGTTCTCTCTTTTTATATGGGTAAAAACACTCCCGCAAGACGACAATACATCATGGAAAACCTGGTTGTAGATCAGTAAACCGAGGTCTTTATCAATACTTTGTGCAATAATTCCCTGAAATTATAAATATGGACAATCATCCAGGTAAACTTCATCAACTTTTTGATGAAAATTTTTTAGAATACACCTCCTACGTTATTCGCGAGCGGGCCATTCCCGCCATTGAAGACGGGCTCAAACCCGTACAGAGACGGCTGCTGCAGACCCTTTACAATATGGAGGACGGACGCTTTCATAAGGTTGCAAATGTTGTCGGAGAGACGATGAAACTGCATCCACATGGGGATCAGTCCATTTTTGCGGCCCTTGTCAACCTTGCCAACAAGGGCTTTCTCATCGACAGACAGGGAAACTTTGGGAATATTTACACGGGAGACAGGGCTTCTGCGGCGAGATACATTGAGTGCAGATTATCTCCTCTTGCAAAGGAAATTCTTTTTAATAAAGATCTGACGGATTTTGTTGACTCCTACGATGGCAGGATGAAAGAACCTGTTACCCTGCCAGCCCGCATTCCACTCCTGCTCCTTATGGGGGCTGATGGGATAGCGGTTGGGATGGCGACAAAGATTTTACCCCACAACTTCTGTGAATTGCTTGAAGCCCAAAAATGCGTTCTTCAGGGCAAAGAGTTTACTCTTTACCCTGATTTCCCACAAAAAGGTCTGCTTGACTACGCCCATTACGACGATGGCAATGGCAAGGTACGTTGCAGGGCGCGTATTGAAGAGCTCAACGACAAAACAATAATAATCAAAGAAATACCCTACACAACGACAACCCAATCTCTTACTGATTCCATTGAAAAGGCCGCAAAAACTGGGAAGATAAAGATTGTTTCCATCAACGATTACACTGCGGAAGAGGTAGAAATAGAAATAAAGCTCGCACGGGGTGTGTATGCCAAGGATACCATCAAAGCACTCTACGCCTTCACCGACTGCGAGGTTCCGATTACTCCGAATCTGACCCTGATCAACGGAACGACGCCGCAGACTATCTCTGTTACCGATGTCATTACCTACAATACCTTTAAGCTTAAAGACGACCTGCAAAAAGAACTTGAGATTCAGCTGTCAAAGCTCAAGGACAGGCTTCATGCAAGATTGCTGGAGCAGATTTTTATAGAAGAGCGGCTCTATAAAAACATTGAGGAAGAAACCAGCTATAAGGCAGTTACCGAAAGCGTCAAAAATGCACTCCTGGATTTCAAGGAAGAGCTTCTCCGGCCTCCAACGCTCGAGGATATCGAGAGGCTGCTTGAAATCAGAATCAAACGTATTTCCCGTTATGATATTAATAAGCAACACAAAGAAATCAAAGATATCCGCAAGCAGATAAAGGAAACACAAAAATCCCTTAAGGATATGACAGGCTTCACCATATCCTTTATCGATAACATCCTGGCGAAATACGGGCAGTTTTATCCAAGGCAGACAGAACTTACCAGTTTTTCAGAAGTGAGTTATCGCAAAGCCGCAATGCCCAACCTCACGGTTGTCTACAACAGGGAGTCCGGTTTTATTGGCACCCAGGTCAAAGACGAAAATAACAAGGAAGATCTGACTGTTACCTGCTCAGAGTATGATAAGCTCTTTTTGATTTACACAAACGGTCTTTATAAATTTATTCCGGTCAGCGAGAAATTTTACGTAGGAGATGATCTTGAGTGGGTTGGAATCGTGCAGAAAAGATGTGTCTTCAATATCGTATACAGAGACGGGGCTGAAAATTACGCCTATATAAAACGTTTTAAAACCCCAAGTTTTATCCTGGAAAAAGAATATCGCCTTTTTGCGGAACATAAGCGATCAAAGATTTTGTTCATGTCCTTTGGCGAAGGAAAGCACGTACGGATTAACCTGATGCCGTCATCGCGGGCCAAGACAAATAATCTTGATCTTAGTTTTGACGATATCCTGATCAAGAATGCTGCTGCAAAAGGAAAGCGCGTCTCCACAAGGGTTGTTCGAAGGGTATCGGCCTCGGATGGACCACAGGAACAGCCTACCAGGAAAAACCTTACTCTTCCGGGTCTTGCCAGCGACAATGAAAAGAGCGAATCAGATGAAAATACGCCAGACGAGACGCAGGGCCCAGAGCTGAAGGAATAAAATTAACAAGGCTCGGTCAACATTGTCCCGTCCGCACTCATCTCACGGCTCTTTTGGGATAGTTCTGTTTGGACCGCTTTGCCAACAAGGTGTTCAGTAAAAAAAGGAAAACCTTGTTGGGAGGTAATGAACATTGAGAGTGTTTTAGATGAGCTCAGCCTTGAGAGAGTGTTGACCGGCAAAGTTAATTTTTACCGTTAACAAATCGCCAACATTCACTTTAAGTGGTTCATTGACATGGACAATATGATTTGTATCGGTTCTGCCCTTTACGCTGTCACTGCTGACCTGTTCAACGAGTATTTCTTTTTCCAGACCAACAAACTCTGCGTTTCTTTCAAGGCTGATTTCATCCTGGCGAGCCTGAAACCTGGCAAGTCGTTCAGACTTGACGGCTTCATCGACCTTATTTTCAAAGCCAGCAGAACGTGTCCCCGGCCTGTCGGAGTATTTAAAAGAAAAAGACCCATGGTATCGCACGGTTTCCAGTAAGTCCATTGTTCCTTCAAAGTCTGCATCGGTTTCTCCGGGGAAGCCGACAATTATGTCGGTAGAAAGGGAAATTGAGGGGCAATACTCACGTAACACCTTAACTTGTTCAAGGTACTGCTGTACTGTGTATTTGCGGTTCATTGCTTTTAAGATAGTATCAGAACCGGCCTGGACAGGGAGATGGAACTGCGGGCAGAGGTTTTTAACATCTCTAAAACAAGACATCAGATCGTCTGTGAGATCTTTTGGGTTGGAGGTTGTGAATCGCAGTCTTTTTAAACCATTAACCGCTGCGACGCGCCGCAACAAATCTGAAAAAGTAAAGGAAGGAGCGCCAAACTCCACCTCGTTGGTTTTGCCATAGGAGTTCACATTCTGTCCGAGAAGTGTGATTTCCTTTACCCCTGACTGCACGAGCATGGTCACTTCATCTACAATATCCTGAACCTTCCTGCTCACCTCCCGTCCACGGGTATAGGGAACTACACAATAGGTACAATAGTTATTGCAACCCTGCATAATTGTGACAAAACGACTGAACTGAAAAGTAGTTTTATCTTCTTTTGTATCCGCCTTGGAAGAGGGGAGTTCAGGGAGAAACAGGGGGATGACGTAACTGTCTTCCATCTGGGTAACAACCCTGCTTTTTCCTGCTTCAGCATCCAGGAGAAGTTCACCAATATTGTAGATGTTCTGCGTACCGACAATGAGATCTACGTGAGGCATGCGATCAATGATTGTTTTCCCTTCCTGTTGCGCCACGCAACCAGCCACACATATCTTCATGTGTGGTCGTTTTTCCTTCGTTTTTCTCAGGTAACCAAGAAGGCTCATAACCTTTTGCTCGGCTTTAGCCCGAATTGAACAGGTGTTGAGGATGACAAGATCCGCCTCCTGCACCTCCATACCCTCCACATATCCATAACGTGACAGAGATTGTGCCATAATTTCAGAGTCACGCTCATTCATCTGGCAACCGAAAGTTTTAATAAAAAATTGTTTGTTTTCCATTTTTTCCTAAAGTGGGTTCATGTTGGCAACCCAGGGGCTATTAGTTCATCTCGTCACTCAAGAAGATGAGTATCTTGACGATAATTTTGATCTCAAGAGTTTTGCCAAACGCATTACCTTATTTTATATGGCAACGTAATAGGCAAGACCGCTCCCAATACGCAGGGGAACGGCCAAGTACATACCTGAATCTCTTGATAAAGGGGTTCGGCCATGCCTGCGGCTAGCTGTTATTCCACAAGATCTGCCGCGATATCAACAAGAAGGGCAAACAATTCTACTTTATGCCCCTCGGGATATCGTATTACCACAATCCCTTCACGACTCTCGACACTTGAAAGAATGGCAAGATTATCGTAACCCTCTAAAATAAATTTCAGAAAATGGAACCTACCTGGGGAAATACGCAGAAAAAGGGAATGTAAGGTTTTTTGATCTGTTTCCATTTTAAACATTCAAAGAGGAATCGACAAAGGTCATACGATTGGCATTACTTTGCAGGAGAGGGGAGACAACCTCCTGGAGAAACTCTTCTGTCTGCCGTTCGGCCCGTCCTGTGAATTGAGAATAATCGCTCACCATCGCTTCCAGTTCGGCTGATGTAAAGGGGATTCGCTCATCATCTCCCAGTCGAACCAGGAGGTCATTGTCACCACCCTGTTCTTTTACAACTTTGCCCGCAGCAAGGGAGTGCTCTTTTATCAACTCATGCATCTCCTGTCGACTTTCACCTTTTTCAACGGCTTCCATCAGGATTTTTTCAGTGGACATAAAGGGAAGTTCTGTAGAAAGGTGTTTCTTTATTTGATTAGGAAAAACAACCATATCAGAAGTGATGTTGACAAACAACTTGAGAATTGCATCGGTCAACAGAAAACACTGCGGTATATCCATGCGCCGAATGGCAGAATCATCCAGGGTACGTTCAAACCATTGATTGCTATAGGTCGCGGCAAAATTCTGAGGAAGATTCATCAGTTTTCTGGCAAGCCCCGTGAGCCTTTCGGATCGCATTGGATTTCTTTTGTAAGCCATGGCAGAAGAGCCCGTCTGTTTAGCCTCAAAGGGTTCTTCCTGAACTTTAAGATTGGAGAGCAAACGTAAATCCACTGCAAATTTATGAGCTGTGGCACCGACTCCGGCCAGGGTCTCTGCAAGCTTCATATCCAGCTTTCTTGTGTAAGTCTGGCCGGTGACTGCAAAGGTGGCACCAAAACCAAGCTTTTTGGCAACAAGGAGATCGAGCTGTCTCACTTTTTCATGATCTCCTTTAAAAAGCTCAAGGAAGGTGGCCTGAGTTCCCACGGTACCTTTGGCTCCCCGTGCCTTGATCGTACCGAGAAAGTGATCGACATACTCAAGGTCCATTAACAGATCCTGAAGGTAGAGAGTGTTACGTTTTCCAACAGTTGTGGGTTGGGCTGGCTGATAGTGAGTAAACCCCAGGGTAGGGAGGGCTTTGTGTTTTTCACAGAATCGCGCAAGGTTTTGTATGACCTGCAGGATGGCTCCACGGATAAGCTCCATGGCTTTTTTCTGAATAAGAAGATCGGTGTTACAGACAACATACTGGGAAGTCGCTCCCAGATGAATTATTCCAGCAGCCTTTGGACAACGCAGGCCAAACTCGTAGACATGGGCCATGACATCATGGCGTATTTCTTTTTCTTTTTTTGCCGCGGCATCAAAATCAATGATCTCGATATTCTCCCGCATCTCAGCGAGCATCTCCTCAGTCACTATAGAGGTGAGACCGAGCTCGAACTGTGCCTCGGCTAAAGCCAGCCAGCAACGCCTCCAGGTTGTGAATTTCATTTTTTCAGAGAAAAGTTCCTGCATTTCTCTACTGGTGTAACGGCTAACAAGTGGTTCCTGATATATCTCACGAGACATATTTCATCTCCAAATTATTTTAACTAATTTTATTATAACTTTGTATTTACGCTATATTTCGCAAGTTAAAGCAAGTCTGATGTTACGCGAATTTTGCCCAAAAGGCTCATATATATAGCATTTTTTGCCATGAATAGAAACCAGAGATCAAAAAGACAACTCCAACCCTGACAAAAATATAAAAATCACCAATGTCGCATAATGTATATTATGTATATAATTATTTATTTCCTGTTATTACAAACCATTATGCGTGTTTCATACTGTTATTTTTACCTTGAGGAAAAATGCACTGAGAATGAAACCAAATCAAAGAAGATCAACAACACGTAATTGCCAACTCACCGTGCCTCGATATCTGTTCTTGGTCGGGACAAAATAAATCGTTCGTTCAGGATTTTCCTGCACCTCAGAGATTTTTTCTCCAAGGTTAAAGCCGATCCCTTTGTAGTTTGAATATTCACCACGAACTACAATATTGAGATGAGAATTCAATCTACCGACAGTCCGAGCTTGAATGACTTTTGAAGATCTCGCACTAAATACAGGTGCATCGTTGCCTGGTCCATACGGCTCAAAACAATGTAAACATTCAAGTGTTTTATTATCCATCACCTGATCAACGCTTGTTTCAAAGGCTGTTGTGATGGATTTTTTATCCGCCATCTCTGCTCGTTGTCTTTTGAGGCTTTTGCTGAAATATTTCCGGAATTCATCGAGATCTTTTTGTAAGATTGTTAATCCGGCCGCCATGTCATGTCCCCCATATTTGACGATAAGATCAGAACAATCATTGAGCGCCGCAATAACGCTTATACCGTCAATTGACCTGACGGAACCTTTGAGATACTGCTCCCCAGACTGGTCTGGATATTCTGCGAACACAATTGATGGAACCCTGAAGGCTTCCACTAAACGTGAAGCAACTATCCCTGCGACGCCAAGATGAAAGTCTCCCGAGCAAACACAAGAAAAAGATTGGACAATGAGGTTTCTAGAGCATGAAGATAAAGCCATTTCCAAATCATCGTCACATATAGTTTTACGTTTCGAGTTCAGGTGTTCAAGGCTGGCCACCGCTTTTTGGGCTTCTACTGCACTTCTTGCCGTAAACAGTTTTAAAGCAATTTCACTGTCGCCCAGGCGTCCGGCTGCATTGATTTTCGGCCCTAAAAGATAACCAATATCCTCAGACGTAATCTGCCCCCCGAACAATTCACATGATTCCAGAAGTGACGACAGGCCGATGAAAGGAGTTTCTTCAAGAGACTCAAGGCCGGCCCTCACTAAAATTCTATTGGTAGTAGTGAGATAAACAAGGTCGGCTACTGTTCCAAGGGCCACAAAACCGAGATACTTTTTAAGATTAATTGTAGGTGCTATGTGGCTGTATTTAGATGATAATGAAAGCTTTGAGCGAATGCCTGCTGCAAGGTAAAAGGCCACACCGACACCGGCAAGCTTATCCCGGTGAAAGCCGCAATCGACCTGAGAGGGGTTAAGTACAATGCAATCCGGCAGGCCCTCTAAAGGAATGGAGTGATGGTCTGTGACAATAACCTCTCCATCGAGCCTTTGTATTTGCTGCACCTCTTCTCTGTTGGCAATGCCGCAGTCAACCGTGATGAGCAGAAATTTCTTACTAGTGAAAGTATCTCTATTTTTTGTAAACCACTCTATGTTCAGTCCGTACCCCTCTGTCAGTCTGTTTGGGATGTGGTACAACACCTCAACACCGAGTTCTCTGAAAAAGTTGACCAACAGACCCGTGCTCGTCGTGCCATCCACATCATAATCCCCCCAGATCACAATCTGGAGACTGTTTTCGAGGTATTCCTCGATGAGTTGTGTGGCGTCAGAGAGCCCTTTCATCAGTTCAGGCTTTGGCAGATCTTTGAGTTTGGGGTAAAGAAAATCAGCGATTTCCTGATTTTCCTTCAAACCTTTGAGCGCGAGAAGCCTACGGCAGATTTCAGGTATGGACGTATTGTTATCAAATGCCATAGTGGTCAGATCAACCTTTTCTTTGCCATTTTTCCACCATACCGGGTACAACATCCTGATTTTTCACATCCACCCACTCAATGTTCTCATTTCTGTTGAACCAGGTATACTGCCTTTTTGCATAGTGCCTGGTATCTCTTGCAAGGAGCCGCAGCATTTCCTCTTTATTGTACAGTCCATCTAAATAACCGATCATATGACGATAGCCAATGGCACCCATAGCTTTCAGTTCAGGAGAGAACCCCATATCCAGCAGGCCGACAACCTCTTTTTCAAGACCACTTTCAACCATTATTTCACACCTCATATTGATACGCTGATAGAGCTTCTCCCGGTTACAGGTAAGGCCAATCTGGAGAATGTCAGCGCACAGGCCTCCTGGCCCCTGCTTCTTTTGCTGGAGAAGATGGCTCGACCATGGAATACCTGTCAGGTGATAGACTTCGAGTGCCCTCAGCAGTCTCTGGCTGTCATTTTTATGTATTTTATGTGCGCTAATACAGTCACATGAAAGCAGTTCTTCATAAAGAACATCACACCCTTCATTTTCCAGGCGTTTCTTTAATTGATCTCGAATATTTTTATCAGCCGGTGCCTCAGGGAAAATCCCTTCAATCAGAGACTTGAGATAAAGACCAGTGCCTCCCGTAAGAAGTGGCATTTTATCTCGCATGGTGATTTCATGTATCAGTCTTTGGGCGTCTGCAACAAATCTTGCTGCGTCATAATCTTCATCCGGATCAACAACATCGATCAGATGATGGGGAACCACCCTTCTCTCTTCAGCGCTGGCTTTTGCTGTACCGATATCCATATACCGATACACCTGCATGGAATCAACACTCACAATCTCACAATTAAAATGGCGGGCGAGCAAGAGCGATAATGCCGTTTTTCCGATGGCTGTCGGGCCTACCAGAACCAGCACCTGAGGTTGTTTATCTATCTTTTCCACAGTTCAGTCAAATGTGAATTGAGTTGCAAGGTATCGGGCCTTTTTTTCCCCTACCCCCGGAATTGTTTGTAATGCCTCTGCGCTATCAAATGCACCGTATAGCTCTCTGTATGTAATGATATCACGGGCAAGACTTGGGCCAACGCCCTTAACAGTCTGTAGTAACCTATCACTGGCATGGTTAACCGGAACAGGTTGGAAACTGAAAACAACCTTATTGACATCTCTGCTCGTCTCTCCCCTGCTCTTTACACTCAAAACACTGGTTGTGTTGACAGGATTTTCACAGTCCACTTTTACCAGGCGATGAGACACTTTGTCCAGTGCTGTGCAGTCACTCTTTTTATTCTCACTTTGAAGCACAGCCTTAAAAGGCCATATCGAGATAACAAAAACACTCAATATGGTCATAAGGGCTATAGCAATTCTACTACTGTAAGTGGTGTTTGTTCCTGGAGACATATTTCTTAATTATGGCGATTACAAATCAGCGTTCTTTGCGGAAGACCATGGGTTTTAACATTGTTTTATGCCATTGCAATGGTTATAAACGATACTTCTCTTTTTCTTGAATACAATTGCAAAGACATTATGACGACACATAAACCATTAAACATAGTACTGGTTGAACCAGAAATACCTCCAAACACAGGCTCAATCGCCCGCCTTTGCGGGGCCACCAATTCTGTACTGCACCTTGTCCATCCCTTAGGATTCAGCACAGATGACAAACATTTAAAAAGAGCCGGTCTCGATTATTGGCAGCATGTATCGATTAAACACTGGTCAAGTTTTGATGATTTTCTACAGGCACAAAAAGAAACGAATCTGTATTTTTTTACAACAAAAACCAGTATGAGCTATACAAAGGGTCAGTATCAGGAAGGGGCATATCTTATTTTTGGCAAAGAAACCAAAGGACTACCCGAGGATATTCTTGATTTATATCATGATCGGTGCTACACCCTGCCAATGGCAAACACGAATATTCGCAGTCTAAATCTTGCGATGACTGCTGGAATTGTTTTATATGAAGCCTTGCGACAGGTATCTGATTTTTAATTTTTTTTTATTCAATTACATCATTTTTATAACTCACCGCAATATATAGGAGAACAACTCATGACTGATCGAGTATATAATTTCAGCCCTGGCCCAGCCACCCTTCCCTTTGAAGTGCTGGAGCAGGCAGGCACGGATGTTGTTAATTTTCAATCTACAGGAATCGGCCTCATTGAAATCAGCCATCGTTCAAAGGAGTTTATGGCTGTGGTCGCCGACGCAGAGGCAAACCTGAGAGAATTAATGGACATCCCGGACAATTATAAAGTGTTGTTTCTTCAGGGAGGGGCATCATCGCAGTTTTTTATGATTCCAATGAATCTGCTTGGAAACGGCAAAAAAGCGACCTACCTCAACACTGGAACCTGGGCTAAAAAAGCCATCAAAGAAGCACAACTCTTTGGCGATATTGACGTTGCGTACTCCAGTGAGGGTGTTCAGTTTAAAAGAGTTCCAGAAGATAGTGAATACACGGTAGCAGACGATTCAGAGTATCTGTACTACGTATCCAATAACACCATTTATGGAACGCAATTCGCCAAAGCTCCTGTCAGTGATAAGATGCTTATCTGCGACATGAGTTCAGACATCCTCTCCCACCCGGTTGATGTGAAAAAATATGGCTTGATTTTCGCCGGTGCCCAGAAAAATCTGGGACCAGCGGGTGTTACCGTGGTCATTATCCGTGAGGACCTCCTGAGCCGGACCCCGGAAAAAATCCCGACAATGTTGAGCTACGCTACCCATGCGGATAAGGGGTCAATGTTTAACACCCCTCCCTGCTTTGCTGTTTATGTGGTTGGTGAGGTTCTTAAATGGCTGAAGAAGCAAGGTGGCGTTGCAGCTATTGAAAAAATTAACAAAGCCAAAGCTCAGATACTCTATGATGCTATTGATAGTAGCGATTATTACAGGGGCCATGCAGAAAAAAATTCCCGGTCTCTTATGAATGTATCTTTTAATCTGCCTACTCCAGAGCTTGAAGCAAAATTTATTGCCGAAGCAACGAAAGTCGGACTCAACGGGCTTAAAGGGCACCGCTCCATCGGTGGTTGCCGGGCGTCAATTTACAATGCATTTCCTCAGGAAGGGATTGTGAAACTTGTTGAATTCATGAAAGCTTTTGAGGCTGCAAATCCAGCATAATTCTAATAAAAATGCACTACACAGGCACAGTCATCCGTCCGCCCAGTGAGGCTGATTCCATAATCCTGCAGGTTACGACCGGATGTTCGCATAATAAATGCAGCTTTTGTGGTGCTTATAAAGACCAGACCTTTGCTATAAAAGATCCTGCAATTGTCGCAGAAGACTTCGAATTTGCCCGAACGTACTGTAAAAGGCAAAAACGTTTATTCCTGGCAGACGGAGATGTACTCATACTCTCCCAAGCCAGACTCCTGGGTTTTTTTAAAGAAATAAAAGAAAAACTCCCATGGGTAAACAAGGTCAGTCTTTACGGAAGTGCAAAAGCTATTCGCAATAAAACGATAGAAGAGCTCCAGGTACTCAAAAGCCTGGGGCTCGATCGCGTTTACATGGGTCTTGAAAGTGGCTGCGATGAGGTTTTGCAACATGTGAAGAAAGACTCAACGGCATTACAGATGATTGAGGCCGGTCAGGCCGTAAAAAAAGCGGGTTTGTTCCTCTCTGTAACGGTACTTCTGGGTCTTGGTGGAAAAGAGCTTACCCAAGCACACGCCCTGGAGACAGCCGCCACCCTTAATCGGATGCAGCCAAATCAGATTGCTGTCCTTACTCTTATGATCTTGGAAAACACGCCTCTAGCACGGAAGGTGCAGGAAGGTTCTTTTCAACTCCTTTCACCAATGGAGACCTTAAAAGAACTGTATTCCATTATAAGTAACCTCTCAGGTTTACGGTGTCAGTTTCATGCCAATCATGCATCAACCTATCTTCCTTTATCGGGCCGGCTACCAAAAGATCAGCAACTGTTTTTGACTGAAATCTCAAAAGTCGTGAGCGGCAACCTTTCAACTGTACCAGAGCATAGACGGGCATTATGATATGAGCGAAAAAATAGATTTAAAAAATTTTACCGAAGATGCACTGATCAGCTACGTAGAGAGCATCGGACAGTCAAAATTCAGAGCAAAGCAGATCATGGGCTGGCTCTACAGACCTGGCATTAACAGTTTTGCGCAAATGACTGATCTGGCGAAAGTATTCAGGGTGCACCTGGATGAACACGCCTATATGTCTTCTTTTAGTGACCCGATCATTGAAAAGGCCAGTGATGGCTGTGTAAAGTTCGGTTTCAGGCTTTTTGATGGTCATCTGATTGAGTCTGTTCTTATCCCGGAAGAGGACCGGAACACCCTTTGTATTTCTTCCCAGGTCGGTTGTGCCATGGGTTGCACCTTTTGCCTGACCGGTACGATGGGTTTTATCCGCAACCTTTCGGTGGCGGAAATTGTCAATCAGGTCTGTGCTGTCCGGGATTATCTTCTGAGCCAGCCCAGGGAAGAGCTGATTGGTCCAGATCGGGTAACAAACGTGGTCTATATGGGGATGGGGGAACCGTTGAACAACCTCGACAATGTCATTGACTCTTTAGAAATTTTGACAAATCAAAAGGGTCTTGATGTCGCCGCGCGAAAAATCACTGTATCAACCTGTGGAATAGTCCACAAACTCAATGAGTTGGGTGAAAAATCTACAGTAAATCTCGCTATTTCACTCCACGCGATAACCGATACAGTCCGCAGCAGCTTAATGCCGGTGAATAAGCGCTATGGTGTAGAGGAATTGTTAGAGGCATGCCGCACCTATCCGATGCAGAAAAGAAAAAGAATAATGTTCGAGTACACTCTGCTGAAAGGAATCAATGATTCTGATATGGATGCACGCATGCTGGCGAGAAAACTAAGAGATATTCCCTGCAAGATCAATCTCCTCTCTTATAACGAGTGTCCTGACCTTCCCTACAAAAGTCCTGATAAGAAAAGAATTCTGGAATTTCAGAAAATACTGCTGGATGCAAACTACTCCGTCTTCATTCGAAGCAGCCGGGGCACCGATATTTCGGCCGCATGCGGACAGCTGGCAACAGGCACAAAATAATTCTCACCTGTATGTACCGCGTGCTCAAATAAATCCCGATAACAAGTTCATGATTCCCCCGTCCTCTTCTTTTGGAAGGGGACAGGGGAAAGATATAAAAAACGAATTTTTGCTATTGTGACATTTTAGCCTGAAGATTTTCGTCAAGCTTTGCAAGGAATTCTTCCGTGGTAAGAAATGCTTGTTCGCCTTCAACCAGCAGAGCCAGATCCTTGGTCATTGCACCGGACTCAACGGTTTCCACACACACCTGCTCGAGTGTCTCAGCAAATTTGACCACTTCCGGGGTTTCGTCAAACTTGCCGCGGTAGGCAAGACCTCTTGTCCAGGCAAAGATAGAAGCGATAGGATTGGTTGAGGTGGCATTACCTTTCTGATGCTGACGAAAGTGACGGGTTACAGTTCCGTGTGCTGCTTCAGCTTCAATCGTTTTACCGTCTTCCGTCATGAGAACAGAAGTCATCAGTCCGAGAGAGCCAAAGCCCTGGGCCACGGTGTCAGACTGAACATCACCATCATAATTCTTGCAGGCCCAGACAAAACCACCCTCCCATTTCATCGCGGCGGCAACCATATCATCGATCAAACGATGTTCGTAGGTGATACCTGCTTCTGCAAACCGCGCTTTAAACTCGTTTTCATAGACATCGGCAAAGATATCTTTAAACCTGCCATCATATTTTTTCAGGATGGTGTTTTTGGTAGAAAGATACACCGGCCAGCCAAGGTTCAAACCATAGTTCATGCAGGATCTTGCAAAACCGCGAATAGAGTCATCGAGGTTATACATGCCCATGGCAATGCCGCTTGAAGGAAAATCAAAGACCTGATACTCGACAGGTTCACCACCTGATGCCGGAGTAAAGGTCATTGTCAGTTTTCCCGCTTCCGGAACCAGAAAGTCTGTGGCACGGTATTGATCACCGAAGGCGTGACGGCCGATGACAATCGGTTTTTTCCAACCCGGTACCAGACGTGGGATGTTGTTACAGATAATGGGTTGCCTGAAAACAGTGCCACCAATAATGTTTCGAATCGTTCCATTGGGAGATTTCCACATTTCCTTCAGGTGAAATTCTTCAACCCTGGCTTCATCTGGAGTAATCGTTGCACACTTTACCCCAACTCCGTATTTCTTGATGGCATTGGCCGCATCTACAGTAATCTGATCGTTGGTCTCATCACGTTTTTCCATACCAAGATCATAGTATTTGAGCTCAACATCAAGATATGGGAGTATCAGCTTTTCTTTGATAAATTCCCAGATGATTCGTGTCATCTCATCGCCATCAAGCTCTACAATGGGATTTTTTACTTTTATCTTTTTCATATTCGTTCCTGTTGGTTACATCAGGTGAATCTTCTGTATTGGTACTGAGACCCCAGAACCAGACCAAGATCAAAAGCTCTATGGTTCATATTAATGAAATCTTTAGGTATCCGCTCGTCCAATACATCCAGTACGGCCTCTGGCTCGAGAATCTGGGTCACCCCAATCAGTGCTCCAAGACAGCAGATATTGTAAACAATAGGCTTGCCGATTTTAGTCATAACCTGCTCGTACATGGGCAACTCAAGTTGTTTGGCATCAACTTTTTTCGCCGTTTCAACGAAGCGAGGGTCAGTGAGAACGAGTCCGCCGGGACGAACAATGCTTGAAGTTGCATTGTATGCTTCCTGGGTAAGTGTCATTAAAACGTTAGGTTGAATGACGCCCGGATAGTTAATTACACCTTCAGAAATAATGATATCCGTTCGGGTTACACCACCTCTTGCAGCAGCGCCGTAACTTTGTGTTTGTGTCGCATTTTTACCGCTATATATTACAGCCGCTTCAGCAAGGATAATTGCGGCGGTAATTACTCCCTGGCCACCAGAGCCAGAAAAAACAAGTCGTATCGCATCCATTGTTGTTACCTCTGCTGTGCATGCTGTATTATCTTATCGTATTCCGAGCAATATTCCGGACGTTCTTCCTGGACGAAAATTCCTCTTGGAATAAGATTCGGGTTCTCTGCCAGTGCCTTGGAGCCAATCTTTGCCGTGTTGTTTTTCTGAACCTCTAACATGGCAACGGCGTCCCCTTCCTTGTTTTTACGCCCGTAATGGGTAGGGCACTGGGAGAGGATTTCAACCACGGAAAAGCCCTTGTGTGCGATTGCCTTTTTCAGGATTTCAGTAGATTCACGGGCATGGTATGCAGTTGATCTGGCCACAAATGATGCACCGGCCGCGGTTGCTAGTTTAACCACGTCAAATGGACTGTCGATGGTGAGATATGGAGCAGTGGTAGCTTTAATCCCCGGCCCTGAAAGTGGTGAGAACTGCCCTCCGGTCATCCCGTAAATCCTGTTGTTCATCACAATTGCAGTGATGTCGATATTACGTCTTGCGGCATGAATAAAGTGATTGCCACCAATAGCAAGGGCGTCACCATCCCCCATGGGGACCAGGATGTTCAGATTAGGCCTTGATAGTTTGACCCCGGTTGCAAAGGCAAGCGCCCTTCCATGGATTGTATGCAGCGAGTGAAAATCAACATAACCTGAAATACGGGCAGAACAGCCGATACCAGAAGTCATGACGATATCATTCTTTTTAAGCCCGAGTTCTTCCACAGCCCGTAACAGTGAATTAAGGATTGTCCCATGACCACAGCCTGGGCACCACATGTGAGGAAAAAACCTCTCTCGCAAATAGTCTTTAACAGCCATATCATACACCTCTTCCCTGAACCATCCGCAGGAGGCTCTTAATATCGTGGGGAGTTATCAGTTTGCCATCAAACCGGTTGGCAAGGAAAACTCTTTTTGGTTTTTCCACCGCAGCTTTTACCTGGGCCATTACCTGCCCCATGTTCATTTCTACGACCAGAACTGCTCTTGCACGCGCGCATTTTTCCCGAATAACTTCAGATGGAAACGGCCAGATGCTCTGCAGTTCGAGAACTCCGATTTTTTCGCCTTTTTTACGCCGGTCTTCTGCAAGCTGAATTGCTGAACGAGCAGAGGATCCATATGAAATCAGGATATACTGGGCATCTTCGAGATAGTGCTCTTTATATCTTGTGATAGAGTGGATGTTATTTTCAATCTTATCCACAATGTGTCTCAGCAGCTGATTGACCACTGTTGGGTTGTTCGAAGGAAATCCCCACATATCATGGTAAAGTCCGGTCACATTGTAGCGATGCTCGCCACCAAAATCGGACATGGGCAAACGTCCATCTTCTCTTGGCAGATAAGGGTGGTAATCTACGTCTTTTCCAAGGGAGGTTCTCAGGCGGTCGACGATCGGCAACTCACCTTTCTCTGGAATAACAAGTTTTTCCCGCATATGACCGACAGCTTCATCTAAAAGGAGAATGACCGGTGTGCGGTATGTTTCTGCCAGATTAAAGGCATCAACTGTAATCTCAAAGATATCCTGATGATTTGATGCGGTTAAGGCGATGATAGAGTGATCACCATGGGTACCCCAGCGGGCCTGATTGATATCTCCCTGGCTGACATGGGTAGGGTTACCAGTAGATGGGCCACCACGCTGAACGTTGGCAATAACACAAGGAATCTCAGCCATGCAGGCATAACCTATGGCTTCTTGTTTGAGGGAGAATCCAGGGCCACTGGTGGCGGTCATTACCTTGTTTCCAGTCAGTGAAGCACCGACGATGGCACACATAGAGGCGATCTCATCTTCCATCTGAATGAATTTGCCTCCATTACGAGGAAGTCTTTCAGATAGATGTTCGGCTATTTCTGTGGATGGTGTAATTGGATAGCCTGCGAAAAAATCAAGTCCCGCATACATTGCACCTTCGACACAGGCTTCATTTCCCTGTACAAATCGAATTTTTTTGGTTTCAGTCATTATCCTCTCCCTCATCCAGGATGATCTCGATGGCTAAATCCGGACACCTGATTTCACACAATTTACAACATATGCAATCCTCAGGTCGGACAGCGACCACCTTGTCATGCTTGTCGAGTTCTAAAACCTGCTTCGGGCAAAATGCAACACAGATGCCGCATCCTTTGCACCAATCCCGGTTTATCTGATGCTCTTTTAGTTTCCTGGCCATTACCTTCCCTCTCCATTGGAGGCTTTTTGATTTGGTTACGTTTCCTTGCAATATTTCTCTGGCATAGTAACTATGCGACAGAACCAATAACCCGTATTTCCCTGATCTTCAACTCTTGTTTGTAAAAAAAAACCTTTTTACCTACAGCAGTAATTATGCCACTTTAACAACTTTGTAAAATTTTCTATACACTTCCAGTGTTAGAGCGGCCAGCACTACGTATTATATAGAACGAAAGAAACATTATCCAGAAAGTAATGATCCGCGTCCATTAAATTACCGTTAAACTTTAACAAATTTACTGCATTTTCATCAGATGTACAAAAAACACCACTTCGGATGCGACTTTCTCACACATTCTCTTGAGACGAAAAAACCATAGTTGTATTGAAAATGCAACGCGAACAACTGCTACATTGTGGTGTTTTTTCAGATAGAGACCTTTATTTCTTCTCCTCGATATTTATAATTTAAACTCTGTCAGCATGACAGATTCGGGGAGTACTCAATATTTCGTACTCGAAACAAACAGATTAAAACCCTCAGCGGGTGTCGCATATATTATGATTACAATTTCAAGCAAAGCACGTAAAATGTTAAAAAAACAAGGGCTTGGTGGAGACGCCTTCGTTCGAATTCTCGTTAAGACCGGAGGTTGTGCGGGAATGACCTACGAGGCTGAAATCGCCGAGGTCATGTGGCCGGGAGAAGATATCGCCTTTCAGGACAACGAGGTGACGATCATCTCTGACCATGAAAGTATGGCGTTTTTAAACGGGTTGAAGATCGACTACTCGGATGATTTGATTTCCGCCGGATACCGCTTCCGTAATGATACCAATGAATCATCCTGTGGTTGTGGCGCAAGTTTTGCCCTTGCAGGTTTTCCGACCTTGGATCAGGGAGGTACCAGCTGTGATTGCTAAACCTATTCCATTACTTGGCGGTAAATCTGTCTACTGTATCAACGAAGAACAGATGTTTGAGGCATCCCGCCTGCGGGAGGATGCCGGAGCATCTTCACAGAAGATCAAGATGTACCTCAGCGAAATTGAGCAGCAGCTTACAAGAAATGAGCAGGCAGCCCTCGCCTTTAGCCTGATAGAACGTCTAAAAACAAACGTCTGACACGTTTTCACCTCGCTTTTCAACAAATCAGGGGCTTTCCACAGCCCCTTGGTTGTTTGTCTGTACAACGTCCCCAATACACTTGCCTGTCAATTCTTCCCACTTGTGGTAAAATCCTGTATCTCTGAAATTAAATAACTGATTTGAACTGTCTTCAGTCAAGACATGTTTGTATCAGAAAGTAACAGCCTAAAGCGTTGCCTTTCTTACTCTTTAAAGGATCCAGCAGGTTCTGAAGGTGCAGGCACAATTACCGCTTGAAAATATTTGAAAAATAACCGGCCTGTGATTAGGTTGTTGTCGTTTGAGAGATACGGAAATAGATGATCAATAGATTCAATACAACAACTATACTACTATAGAGAATATGACCTCTGACACCCAGATTTTATCGGCCCCACAACCAATGCAGCTCAGAACCACCAACATAAGTAAACTCTCCAGACAGACATTTGATGTACTTATTATCGGAGGTGGAATCAATGGAGCGGTCTCAGCTGCTGCCCTGGCTGGAAAAGGTGTGAAAACAGCACTCATTGACCAGGGAGATTTCGCCTCAATGACAAGTCAGGAGTCATCAAATCTTGCCTGGGGTGGAATTAAATATATGGAGAATCTGGAGTTTAAACTGGTACACAAACTCTGCAAATCCAGAAACCACCTCATCCGCAGCTATCCTTCCACCGTGAGGGAAATCAGGTTTTTCACCACGATTTCCAAGGGTTTTCGCTTTCCACCTGTTTTTATCTGGTTGGGGACCTGGCTGTATTGGTTTATTGGCAGCTGCTTTACCAAGGTCCCTCGCTATTTGACAAAGGCCAGAATACAGCGAGAAGAACCTGTGATTAATACGGATTCGGCCCAGGGCGGTTTTGAGTATTCGGACGCATACCTCCACGATAACGATGCAAGATTTGTTTTTGGTTTTATCCGTTCAGCTTTAACCTCCGGATGTATTGCCGCAAACTATGTCAAGCTGATCCATTCCAATCGGGCGGAGGATGGGACCTGGGTATCAGAGGTCGAGAATCAAATCTCAGGAGAACGATTTACCATTCGCTCAAAAGCCCTCATCAACGCCACAGGGCCATTGGTGGATCAGTTTAACTCAAGCCTGCACCAGAAAACCAGACACCGTATTGTCCTCTCTAAAGGGATACATCTTCTTGTTAAAAAAGTGACGCCAAGCAAAAAGGTTCTGGCATTTTTTGCAAGTGATGGCCGCCTCTTTTTTGTTATACCCATGGGTGTGCGAACCTGTATCGGTACAACAGATACTCCGGTGGATGAAGAAACAAAAAAGGTAACCCCCGAAGACCGCGCCTTTGTTTTAAAAAATATCAACACCCTTTTAAAGTTGGATAAGCCACTTGACGAATCTGACATTATAGCAGAACGTTGCGGGGTGAGACCACTGGTTGTCTCAGGGGAAAACAGTGACACTTCTGACTGGATGCAGTTATCACGAAAACATGCAGTTGAGGTAAATACTGCTGATCGCTACCTTACTATTTTTGGCGGAAAACTTACAGATTGCATCAATGTAGGCGATGAAGTCTGTGAAATCATACAGGACATGGGAATAGAACTCCCCTACCCTGATTACAAATGGTACGGTGAGCCCGATGCCAGAACAAGGGAAAGTTTTATGCATCAGGCCGAGTTAATTGGTCTTAATGAGCTGAAATCCAAGGAATCATCCGAGCGATTGTCGACACGGCTCTGGCGTCGTTATGGATCCGCTGCCTTTAGCCTTTTAGAAATGATCCAGGCTGATCCCAGACAGGCTGAGGTACTTATAAAAGGAACGGAATATCTCAGATGTGAACTGAGAGAAGCCGCGCAACGCGAAATGGTGACAAAACTCTCTGATTTTCTCAGAAGGCGCTCAAAGATAGCACTCATTGAACACCGTGATACTATTCGTCAATCTGCAGGCCTGCTTGAAGCCTGCCAGATTCTCTTTGGTGAAGAGGCGGCTGAAAAATTAGAGGAATATTTTGAGGAAACAGCACCGGAGAGCTTTTCATAGAAGAGATTTTTGAAATTTGTGAAGCTTGGCATCAAATAGCGGCGAAACAGATGAGGGGATAAACACAAGGGTATCCCCTTTTCTCTTTGCCTGTGCTAAAAACATTTTTCGTGAACTCGACAGCAAGTACTCCCTGAAAAACTGCGTGCTAATATTCCACCGGGAGAGGAGCTCCTTTGCATATCTTTTTCATCCTACTCTGGAAAATCCTGCCTCTGTATTGCAATGTAATCCTTGGATTTCTTGCGTCCCGCTATCTAAAGGTTGACCGAGGCACCATCGCCTCGATGCTTCTCTATATTTTTGGGCCACTCGTTGTTTTTAGTGCAACCATGAGTGTTGAAATAAACAGGGCAATCCTCATTGCCCCTATTTTTTTATATCTGTTTAGCTCTGCCCTGGCCTTTATATACCTCAAGCTTTTTTCGAAAAGTTGGAATGACTCCACTCCAAACATCCTTGCTTTTACCGCTGGAACCGGCAATACGGGATATTACGGGATCGCCCTTGCCGTAACTCTATTTCCACCACCACTTGCCGATGTGTTTATTTTCACTGTACTCGCCTCTTTTTTTTATGAAGCGACAACCGGCTTTTATATCACGGCCAAAGGTTCTTTCTCCACCAGAGACAGTCTGGAAAAAGTGCTCAAGCTCCCTGCATTGTATGCCTTTGCTTTGGGATTTGTCCTCAATCTATCCGGCGTTTCACTGCCCGAATCCATTGCCCTGTACACGGGACAATTCAAGATTGTTTTCTCTGTCCTGGGGATGATGCTGTTAGGAGTCGGTATCAGCGGGATGCTGCAAGGTGAAGGCTATGACAGACGATTTTTGCAACAGGCCCTCTGTGCAAAACATATCGTCTGGCCTCTTCTCATGTGCGGTTGTATCTATTTAGATACTGTTACTGTTCATCTGCTCAATCAGGACCTGTATAAGGTAATGTTTCTCTTTTCAATCGTGCCTCTTGCGGGGAATACCGTCACCCTGGCGATATTATTGAATGCACAGCCTGAAAAGGCCGCCGTCGCCGTGCTCCTTTCTAACCTGCTTTCAATCTTTCATATCCCGCTGATGCTGTTTTTCTATCAGATTTTCGTTACCTTTATATAGGGTCAAATCTTCTCCTTGCTGTTCTCGTCTCTCACTTGACTACGTACGGATCCGATTTACTAATAGTAATTATCAGTATTTGTTTTTTTGTGGCAGATAAACGCTGTCCCTGGCCTTATAGTTAACGTCTTTGATGTCACATTTATAAAAACATCACATTTTTCAGCTGTATTCATTCTCAACTCAGGTTCAAAACAAACGCTCTTCTACTGGGCGTAGTGTCACCGCAACTGTACTGTTCTGGAAACAGAATACATTCCCACCAAAACCAAGGAGACATGTTATGAGTAGCATTCGTCCTCCCCATTTAGGCCCCATTGTCGGACACACCACATCCAACTCCTGCCGTTTATGGATTAGAGCCTTTGATCCCAACGATGACGGCAGTATCCTCTCTGAAAATCGACGAAGCATTGGTGTCATCACCATACTGAACAACCAGCGGCAGCCAGTAAAGGATAATCCCCAGTATACCGCTTATTTTCGGCTGCACCGCGAGTTTGACAGAACAGGTACCTATAACCTCGGCGTTGATCCCGGGGCTGATGGAAGCCCTCCCCTTACCCTTGCCGCCAATAAGCTGTACACCGTACGAATGGGCACACTCACCCTGGATGATGCCTATGCCAATGAAGTAACGGTCTCAGATGAGGAGCTAATTCAGCGGCTTCCTTCTGCCACTGTATGGGCGGAAGATCTCTATGCTTTGCCAGCGGAGCAGAGTGAGGCTGTTTTTCGCACCTATCCTGAACAAAGTGACGGTCTCAGTTTTTTTCTTGGCTCTTGTCATTATCCAGGATTGTTCTGGAAAAAAAAGCTGTCGGACCGTATTTTTCAGCCCATGCTTGACCAGATCGACAAAAAAAGGTTTGGCCAGCAGCCTAAATTTTCTCTTATGGTTGGTGATCAGATCTATGCTGACATGCTCAATCGTAATATCCCCATTGGCCTTGCAGACACCTTTGAGGAATTCCAGAGCCGTTATCATGACGCCTTCAGTTCACCAAACCTCAGAAAGCTGATGGCCAGTTTGCCCACCTACATGATCCTTGACGATCATGAAATAGAAGACAACTGGACCCAGGACAGGATCAACAGTGACCGCAGCAAACGGGTACTGTTCAATCTTGCCATGGGGGCCTATATGAGCTACCAGTGGAGCCACGGCCCAAGAAACTTTGATGGCAGGATTTTTTATTCTTTTCTCAGCTCCGGGTTCCCGTTTTTTGTCCTCGATCAACGCACCCAGCGTTATCGGGATGATGAACCGGGCCTGCTGGATAATCACCTTCTCGGCCGACCGTCCCACGATCCGGAAAATGAACCGGGCCAGATTGAGCATCTCTGCAACTGGCTGAAAAATCTCAAAGACGATCCACGCCCTAAATTCATTGTCTCTCCATGCGTCTTTGTTCCAAATCCTGTGGTGAGCACCCGTGGCGATACGCAGAAAGAGCGCAGTGATTCCTGGCCGGCCTTTCCGGAAACCCGTCGTTTAGTGCTCAGCCAGATACTTCGCTATAACATTCAGAACGTTATCTTTCTCTCAGGTGATATCCACTGCAGTAACGTTGCCAGGATCACCTTTGATGGAAATGCAGCGGCCCGCAAACTCAAGGCCTATTCCATCGTCAGTTCCGCTTTTTACTGGCCTTTCTGGTTCGCCGATGGTGAACCAAGCAACTATGTCCATGATTCCAGGGGCGAAAATGACACCTTCATTATTGATGAAGCCAAAGGCCTTACAATGGATTACACGGCCTCACACTTCACCCAGAAAGACAACTTCTGCAGGATAGATCTTGACTGGAAGAAGCGTCGCATGGAGGTCCGGGCTATTGACTACAATGGCCAGGATCTCACCAAAGTCCTTCTCGAACTTGCGTAAGTACATGGTTGAAGAATACTGGTTTCTACAAGCATGATACAAAAGACATAACCTACTTTACCACCTGATGGAGGAACATCATGAAACGTATCTCCTCTCCCCACGCGGACCTGAAACCTCACTATACTGTTCTTGTCATTGGTTCGGGGTATGGTGGTTCCATTGCTGCGTCACGCCTTGCCCGTGCAGGGCAAAGTGTTGCTGTTTTCGAACGGGGTAAAGAACTCCTCCCCGGCGAATACCCCGACAGTGAACTTGAGGCCCTGGGAGAATTTCAGGTGGACCTGCCTGCAGCCCATAAGGGAAATCCAACAGGACTCTATGATTTCAGGATCAATGAAGATCTGAATGTCTTTATCGGTTGTGGCCTCGGCGGAACCTCTCTTGTCAATGCCAATGTGGTTCTTGAGCCGGAAGAGAGGGTTTTTCAGGATGTCAGGTGGCCAAAGGGTCTGCGGGACGATCTTGCAGGTCTTAGGCATGGATTTAAGCGCGCCACGGCAAAACTTGAAGCCATCCCCTACCCCGACACGCAACCTGAACTGCAGAAATATACAGCCCTTGAGAAATCAGCAGCGCATCTCGGAGCCCCGGTAGAACACCCGCCTATAGCCGTTACCTTTAAAGATGGTCCCAATGCCACAGGTATTATGCAAAACAAATGCACTCTCTGTGGCGACTGCGTATCCGGCTGTAATCACGGCGCCAAAAATACCGTGCTGATGAACTATCTGCCTGATGCACGGGCCTATGGTGCCGAAATCTTTACCGGTCTCTCCGTGAGATATCTTTCCCGGGCACAGGGGTGCTGGCGCGTTCATTTTCGCCCCCTTCTTTCAGGACAAAACGCCTTTGATGGGCCAGACCAGACGATCACCGCCGACCATGTCATAATCAGTGCAGGCACCCTTGGCTCAACGGAGATCCTGCTTCGCAGCGCTGAAGCCGGGCTCTCTCTTTCCGGTCAACTTGGCCACCATTTCACGGGAAATGGTGATGTCCTGGGCTTTGCCTACAATGCGGATATGCCGATACATGGGATTGGTCTTGGCAGGTTGCCTGCAGCGTCGCAGCCCCCTGTAGGGCCAACCATCGCAGGCGTCATTGATCTCCGCCACCAGCAGGATCTTGAGGATGGTGCGGTAATCGAAGATGGAGCACTTCCCGGCGCACTTGCCTCAATTATGCCTGCTGTTTTTTCCATGGCCGCTAAAATGTCCGGTCGGGATACGGACCATAACATTGCAGATCAGCTCCGCGAAAAACAACGGGAGCTCCAAAGTCTTCTTGGCGGAGCCTACACCGGTGCCACCGCCCATACCCAGACATTTCTGGTTATGGCCCATGATGACGGTGCGGGCAGGTTGCTCTTAAAAGATGACAGATTACGGGTTCACTGGCCAGGAGTTGGTCGCCAGAAACTCTTTGAGAAGATAAATAAAATGCTGTTTAAAGCCACCCGGCCCCTTGGCGGGACCTACCTCCCCAATCCACTGTGGCACCCGATCCTCGGCCATGACCTGGTAACAGTTCATCCCATGGGTGGCTGTATTATGGCAGAAAATGCAGAACATGGGGTAGTAAACCACGCAAGTCAGGTGTTTTCGTCGGCTCAAGGTGATGCAGTACACCCGGGCCTCTACGTTATGGATGGCTCAATCGTGCCACGTTCCCTGGGTGTTAATCCTCTGCTGACTATTTCGGCCCTTACAGAACGTAACAGCGAACTCCTGGCAAAAGAACAGGGCTGGCAGATAGACTGGAACAGCCAGCCCCGTCCACTGCCTAAAGAGGCCACAAGAATTCCAGGCCTTCGTTTTACCGAAAAGATGACAGGTCACGTCCTGCTTGGCCCAATAAAGGATTTTGAAAAAGCAAGGGAGCAGGCAGTGCGGACGGGCTCCACCTGCGAATTTATCCTCACCATAAACAGTGATAATCTTATTAAAATGCTCGCCGAAAAGCCTCATCGTGCAACACTTACCGGAACGTTGACGATGCCTGCCCTTTCAGCAGAGCCCCTCATTGTATCAAAAGGCTCCTTTCAACTGCTCCCGGAGGCTCCGGAGCGAGTGGATGAAAAGCAGATGCGCTACCAGATGACCCTCACTGCAGCGGACGGAAGCCAATATCAGTTTGATGGAGTGAAGCATATTCATCAGGACAAGGGCTTTGATCTGTGGTCTGATACAACCACCCTCTACGTCACCCTGTCAAAGAATACGCAAAACAGTGTAAAAGAGATTGGTCGTGGAATTCTTCATATTCATCCGGCCGACCTGCAACGCCAACTTACAACGATCAGGATCAGTAACGTCACCGATCCAGTACTCCGTCTTTCCTACCTTGCCGAATTTGGCCATTTTTTTATGGGCTCTCTCTTTGATGTCTATGGTGGTATGGCCGCCCGCCCCACTCTCTTTAACCCGGATGCCCCACCGCGAAAACGCAGGGAGTTACGGCTGACAGCACCGGAAATTTACGATATACAGACACCGGATAAGACCTGGATTCGTCTGACCCGTTACAAAGGTGGTGGCAAAGGCCCGGTTCTTATGGCCCATGGCCTTGGTGTATCCAGCCGTATTTTTACCATGGACACCATAGAGACCAATCTCACAGAGTATCTCTTTGCCTACGGCTATGACCTGTGGCTGCTTGATTATCGCTCCAGCATAGAACTCCCTGCCGCAAACAGCCCGTATACCGGTGATGACATTGCACTGCAGGATTTTCCTGTGGCAGTGGCGAAGATCCTCTCTGAAACCGGTAAGGCCGATCTTCAGGCTGTCGTGCACTGTTTTGGCTCGACGACCTTTTTTATGGCTATGCTGGCAGGGCTTCAGGGAGTGAGGTCCGCAGTCTGTTCACAGATTGGCCCACATATTAAAACACCGCTTGTTACCCGGATTAAAGCGGGACTGCATGTGCCCGAAGTTTTGAAAACCCTTGGCGTTGAGACCTTAACCGCCTACTCAGACACCCATGCAGACTGGCAGGATCAACTCTTTGACAAGGTTCTGAAGCTGCAACCCGTAGCCTTTGAAGAACAGTGCCACAGTCCGGTCTGTCACCGCATAACTTTTCTTTACGGTCTGTTGTATGAACACGACAGACTCAATCAGGCAACCCACAAGGCCCTTCATGAAATGTTTGGCGTCGCAGCTATCGATGCACTTGATCATCTTACAGTGATGGTCCGCAAAGGAAAAGTCGTCAATGCCGTGGGCGAAGATACCTACCTGCCCCATTTACAACGCCTGGCAATTCCAATCACCTTTATTCACGGTGCGGAAAACAGTTGCTACGACCCGGAAAGCACCGCTATTTCCCTTACCGAACTGAAGAAGACCAACGGGGATCTCTATAAGCGGCATGTTATCCCAGGTTATGGCCATATCGACTGTATCTTTGGTGCCAATGCCGCAGAAGATGTGTATCCGTTTATCGCAGAACACCTTGAGGCAAACGAGTAAGTAACGCTTCAGCCGACAGTACGAGGAGCCTGTTCAAGAAGATTACTATTCTCGGACAGGCTCCTGGTCCACTTGTTTCTCCTGTTCCCATCCTTATATTATTAATATGGCGGATTTTTTCCCTGCCACCTTATTTGTATGGAGGTAACAGCTATGATTACCAAAACTGAACTCTGCAATAAAATAGAGGATGTTTACCCAGAAGCGGGTGTCTGTGGTGTTGATTTTGATGTTGATTATGACCACTGCGCCGATGCCTGGGTTGTTGATCTACATCAGGGCAAACATCATCTCAAAACATTTATTGAAAGAGATGATGCAGATCAGTGTTTGATCGGCAAAAAATGTTTACCACTCGGCCTTAAAGTCGCTCAACTCAAATACAATTTTGAGCTGTCCAGCCTAAACGGAGAGTAAAAAAGCAGTTGTTTGTATAAATTGAACAACAGACTCAAAGGGGCACTCTACGATGCAGATATCATGTGGAGTGCCCCTTTTTATGTCCAAATAACTGTTAAGGAGAGCTGCACTATTGGTTCATGAAATCGAGTGGACTAGTGACCGGGTTACGTAAATCCTTAATAACATGAGTGTAAATCATTGTTGTTTCAACCCGGGCGTGGCCGAGCAGTTCCTGAATCTGTCTCAGATCTGTTCCATTTAAGAGTAAATGTGTAGCAAAAGAATGGCGCAGGGTGTGCACCGTTGCTGGCTTATCAATCCCGGCATCATTTACAGCCTGCTTCATATGCCGCTGTAAAAGAACCGGTAATATATGATGGCGGCGCACAATCTGTGACTGCGGATCAATTGACAGTTTTGACGCGGGAAACAGGTATTGCCAGCCCTTTTCATATTGGGCGCGGGGGTATTTGCGGGCAAGTGCTTTGGGTAAAAAGACTGCTCCATGGCCAGTTTCAAGATCCCTGTCGTGAATATCGATCACCGAACGGATCTGCTCTTGAAGCATTTCTACCAAATGGAGAGGCAATACCGTTGTCCGGTCTTTACCGCCCTTGCCGTCCCTGACATAAATGAGATGCTGATCAAAATCAAGGTCCTTCAACCGTAATCGGCAGCATTCATTCACCCTTAAGCCTCCACCATAGATGATTTTAAGTGCAAGCCCCAGATTTCCTGAAACGTGTTTGAAAAGCCTGGCTGTTTCGTTGACAGAGAGAACGACAGGGAGTTTCACGCTCGTACGGGCTCTAACGCCTTGTTTAAGATCACCCAGTTCATGATTCAGGGTGAGACGAAAGAATGTAAGCAGAGCGTTAAAGGCTTGGTTTTGGGTGGAAGCGGCTACATTTTGCTCAACCGCAAGGTGGGCGAGGAAATCACGAACATTTTGTGAGACATTTTCTACTTCAAAAGGGGGACGGTTCTGCTTTTTACAAAATGAGCTATACCTATGTAACCATTGAAGGTAATTCTTCTCAGTGCTTCTTGCATAATTCTTCAAACGCATGTTGACGATAAAGTTCTCGCAAACTTCCTTGTTTGACAGCGTTTTCCCGGAGTTGGGCATGTTTGCGTGGCTTGTACTGGTTTGTTCTCTTAATAGATAATTGTTGAAATAAACTCTAATGGATGATTCAGCCTGTCGCAGCTGCCAGTCTTCTGTATCAGTGTGGATGTTTTCAAGAAAAAAAGCCATTTGTTGCTGCCAGGAGTGTTCAGGGAAATTTTCACGGAATTGAAAAAACTTCCTCACCCAGATAACCATGAATTTTTCTTTCCCTTGCCGGGCAATATGAGTTTTGAGTAGAAACTGGGCAAAATCGGCACTATTGAATGGATTGGTATTATTCATTATTTCCGTTTTTAGGTCAATAATTTGTAATTTGTGCATCAGTTGTATAACACGGGTTATTTCGCGTAATACGACTGAAAAGAGCCTAAGGGACAGAAGAATCGGCTCAACACACCAGTAAAAGATTATTGAAATTGCAAGTTATGCAACTGATGCATAACACGGCTATTTGCGCATAATCTAACTAATTATATCACCGAACAATTTTTTATTGCAGAGAGTGTGCTCTTGGTCTACTCTAACCAAAAAGATATGTATTTCTTGCACATACGTACTCGTAAGCTAGAGATTACCACGTAAGGATTCGGTAAAAATGTGGTGAAGAAGGTAATGAAACATTTGCTTAGAAAGGATTTTGGGGCAAAACTTCCCCCGAAAGACATCAGATGTATATTAAATGTTAACTTCACAAAAATAACGGCATCAAAAAAAATAAAAAAACTCTCAACAAGCAGGCAATGAATCACACAACATGAAGTCCATAGAAAATAAATTACGTTTTTCCATACTGATTGTATCGCTTATATTTGCAGTTGTTGGGGGAATATATTTCGGTTTATTTTCTTGTGGCGGTTATGTATGGCACAAGAAAATGTTTGTTTTGTCTTTTTCTGTGGTTCTTGTAACTTTGTTTGTTTGGCCACATCCTAAGCTTAGTAGGCTGGGCATTCGAAGCTCTTTTGTTGCTGGTAATGTTATTTTATATTTCGTTATGCAGTCAGCATCGTCAGCTTTTTACCCGGCAGCACCTAAATCATGGAATGAATTTTTCGATATTTTTATTTTTAGGTTGCTAAATGGGCCATGCTGAAAATAAAAAAACAAATAATAATAAAAAGTTAACAAAACGTTTCTGCGGAAGCCGAAAAAGCCCGGCTCTCGCAGAACTCCACGTTGTGTGTAGAAAAAAAATGAACATTGCATTCGAAATACATGATTCAACATTGAATGAAATTATAAGTGAGGGTGCATCAACGATTCTTCGTTTCAATGAGGCGATAATTCATCGTTCTGAGGGAGAGCCAGGTATTGATAAAGGTACGTGTTGGGTTCAAGCTATTGAAATTAAGTTTGAAAATGCAAGCATCTTAACTGAGCCAGACGACATACCAAATCAATTAGATTATGGATATTTCCTAATAAATGACAAAAAACACACAAATGTTATCAAGATACCACTCCAAGAAACAGGTAAAATCGAAGCAATGTTCGAAACGTTTTACCGAAATGAATTGAAAATTATTGCCAATAAAATTGTTATTAATGAAGCTGGAGAAGCTCGCTATCTCCAAGACTTTGAATAAAAAATCACACAATCGGGTAGCCGGGGGTTTTTCTCCCCCAGCCCCCACAACACCAAGCATGCGGGTCCGCACTTGGCGTTTCACGAAGATTACCGAGCCGTAGCCGGGTAGTGAATCACACTCCACAATTTCTTGATTGATACAAGCCCTTGATCAGCCAACCATAGGTTTGTCATGCCCGACTGTGTGGCCAGGGTCCTTGACATGTGCCAATAACTTTTACGACTCAGAGCGGATAAAATGGCATGCCGCTTATTGGTACCGAGTTTCAGGAGATTCCGCACTTTGGTTCTGGCGTATCGCCACTGTTTCCAATAGCACATACGAACCCTGCGGCGAATCCACTCATCAATCCCAGGGACAGGACGATAGTACTCTGCAATTCCAAAGTAATTTATCCACCCTCGAATGTATTGACGTAGCTTCATCATCCTGTAATCCATGGATACTCGCCAACTTCGGCCAGTGAGTTCCCGGATACGCCTCTTAAACTTCTGAAACGCCTTATCGGTCCAACGGATTTTACCGCGCTTAAAAGTAAAGCCGAGAAATGTGCATCTCTCAACAGGTACTACCTTACTTTTCTGTTCGTTTACGAGTAATTTCAGTCGAGATCCCAGAAAGTTGCGAATCGACCTCATAACCCGTTTACCTGCACGAGGACTTCGAACTAATATGATGAAGTCATCTGCGTACCGACAGAAGCGGTGACCACGCTTCTCCAACTCTTTGTCCAGATCATCGAGCATTATGTTGGCAAGCAACGGTGAAAGTGGGCCACCTTGTGGAACGCCAAGTGACGTCCCCTGAAGGCGGTTGTTTATAACCACTCCGGCCCGTAGATACTTGCCAATCAGTTTCAACACTCGTTTATCACTTATCCGATGGGATACTCTTGCCATAAGGACATCATGCGCAACTCTGTCGAAAAACTTTGACAAATCCGCGTCTACGGCAATCTTTCGTCCCTCACTGATAAATGATTTTACACGGCGTATTGCACCATGTGCTGATCTGCCAGGTCTGAACCCAAAACTTGATTCTGAGAAATAGTAATCGAAGTGTGGCTCAATGACCTGGGTTATAGCCTGTTGAATGACCCGGTCCAAAACAGATGGAATACCGAGCGGACGAATTCCTCCGTCCGGTTTTTCTATTTCCACGCGTTTTACCGGTTTAGGTGTATAGACTCCTTCAAGAATAGCAGTGCGTATCTCTGCCCAACATTCACGAAACTGATAAGGGAATTCGTCAATAGTTACCCCGTCAATACCGGAAGCTCCTTTGTTCGATTTCACCTTCTTCCACGCCAATGAAATGTTGTCAGTTGCTAAGATACGCTCAAGTGAAATGGGTTGTGAAGGTAGTTTTCCCACAACGCGCACAGAAGCTGCTCCCCCGGACGGGGTCGACACAGCTCTATAGCTTACGAGTACTTTTCCTTCATTCTTCATGTTCGGCCCTTCAGTGGGGTGATCCTCCCGGCTTTTCTATTCACCGAGCTCGTTTCCAACCGCCTATCTACATTTGGCGACGTCCTGCACCTACTATGGCCTCTGCTGACTCCTGTCTCATCACAGCTACTGTTGCCAGCAGTTGCGCCACCGTTACTGGTTGCATGTGAGACAGGCCTCCCCGGGTAATTGCGTGAACTTCTGATGAGCGATCGCATCATTTACCGTATCTCCTGATCCTTGGGCTTAAACATGTTGTGCTGCCTTACCCAGAGACTCGGCCTTATATGATATTTCTGTTCGTCGACCCACATCGTTACACTTAGGCTTCCTCCAAACACCACCTCACGGTAATGCTCTTGCCATCGGTTAGTGTTTAGTGTTAAATCTATGACTTAACACAGGATCACACACAGGGGACTTTAACCCCATTAGTTCATGCCCATGCCGGGCGCACACCAATCAGTCAACACGGACTCGCTGAAGCTCGCCGGTTACCTCTACGTTAGTGCGCCAGGCGAAGCTTGGCGCTTCTTACAGGGTGCGCTGCTACACAGCAGGAAGTCCCTGTCGGGTAAAGCCTAGCCAGCAGCCCGTACCGAGTGTTGCGCAACTTGCGGAGCCAATAACGGTGAACAAAAGTTGTGAAGCGTACACAGGGAACACAGTAGGCCGCAGGGGAGACGTACCTCCCTTAAGCAATTCAGCCTCGTTAGAGTATAGTGCAGTTGGCGACGATTTTAACGTATCGGAAGCCAGAACAAAGGAATCGTCATGGCAAGATTCTGGAGGGGCTGCCGGGGTCATAGAGCGTGGCATGCAGTGAGAGAAGTGTCAGGAACCTGGGAGGCCCTTTTATCTCCTCTTCGTGGAGGTAAGATGTATCAACCACAGGAAGAACATCTGATGGGTAAAAGGGAGTCAGATCATTCCATAGTACTCTGAGACGGTAGGGCCGCTCACATGGGGAAGGGAATGACAGTATTATGTAGCCCGTAAAGGAAACATATGCAGATAAGACAGGCTGATAAACATATGCAAACCTCACTGCGGGGAATAGCAAAAAGAGCAAAGGAAGTCCCTAAGTACCGATTCGGTAATCTGTACAGCCTACTCAACGAGAACAATCTTCGTTGGTGCTATGGTCAACTCAACCGCAAATCAGCTCCAGGAGTTGACGGTGTGGACTGGGAAGAGTTTGGATTTGATTTGGATAGCAACGTCAGCCAGATAACAGAAGCGTTGAAAGAAAAGCGCTACAAGGCAGGTCTTGTCCGAAGACAATACATTCCAAAGCCAGGAGGGAAACAACGTCCTCTAGGTATCCCAGAGACTGGTGTTAAACTCGTGCAATATTGCGCAGCGCAGATCCTGTCAGCCATATTTGAACAGGATTTCTTGCCGTGCAGTCACGGCTATCGGCTGGGTAAAGGTCCACGTTCAGCGGCTCTTGAGTTGAGTCAACGTATTCATCGAGGCAAGTTCGGCTGGGTACTTGATGCAGATATTAAAGGCTTTTTCGATAATCTTGATCATGATTGGCTTCTGCGTATGCTGGAGCAGCGTATCAATGACCAGTCATTTCTTCATCTTGTGAAGAAGTGGCTCAAAGCAGGCATTCTTGAGGTTGACGGCAAGGTAATACTACCCGTTACAGGAACACCTCAGGGTGGAGTAATCTCCGCAGTCCTGGCCAACATTTATCTCCATTTTGCCCTTGACCTCTGGTTTGAGAAAGTTGTTAAACCAAGATGTCGGGGTGCTGCTTACCTGATTCGTTTTGCCGATGACTATGTGTGCTGCTTTCAGTATCGCGGTGATTTGATGAAGGTCGTTCGCGTTCTTCCCAAACGCCTGGGCAAGTTTAACCTGGAACTTGCAGCCGACAAAACAAAAGCTATACGGTTCAGCAGGTTTGAAACGAAACGTAGCAAGAGTTTTGTTTTTCTTGGCTTTGAATATCGCTGGGTTCTTAGCAGAAAAAAGAAGCCTCTGGTAAGAATGGTAACATGTCGGAAGAAATTCCAGCAGGCACTGTTAAATATAAAGGCGTGGATCAAAAGCAATCGGTGTGTTTCAGGAGTAACTGAACTCATGGAGCAATTTACGGCGAAACTGCAAGGACACTACAGTTATTACGGTGTTAGTGGTAACTTTGATAAACTCGGCTCCTTCCACAACCTGAGTTGCAAGATAGTGTATAAATGGTTGAACAGGAGGAGTCAGCGAAAAAGCTTTAACTGGCGAGGTTTTGAAGAGCTCTTACGGAGTTTCTCAATTCCCCAGCCTCGGATCACAGGGTACTGGAGCTGAAATGCTTTTGTACGAGACGAATAATACTGAAGAGCCCTGTGCGAGAATACCGCACGCAGGGATCTGCGAGGGGACGGTCGGGTAACTGGCCGTTCTACCTTAATTGCAACCAAAAAATAAAATCAAAATGCAGCATAGTTGGTTATCTAAAATTTCAATTATTCTGTCAGGTATTTCTACGATACTCCTCTTATGCATATTTGTGTTTATCCAACTACTGCTTAAAAACAAAGGTTACTCAGAAACAGAAGGCGTTGGCATAGCAATTGGCCTTGTTGGTGCACTTCAACTAGCGATAGTTCCCTGTATCGGAGTTATAATATCACTAATCTTAGGTATTTGTGGTCTACTGCAAAAGGGATACAAAAAAACATATTCAAAATATAGTGTCTTACTCGGTGGTTTCGTAATAGTTGTATTTGTAATCAGCTTGATTTATGAATAGTAATAAGAGAACTGCACAATCAAACGCTCCAGTCGGCCGTGGGAACAGCACCGGGGCAACTGAACTTACCGATGGGTGAAACCAATCGACACTTCATACATGATTATCAGGATCAGCAAATATCTAGGAACCAGGGAACCATTGCAGGTGTTTCTGGCCTGCCTTGTGATGACGTGCTTGCTCGGCCTCGTTGACTATATCACCGGATATGAGGTTTCCTTTTCAATTTTCTATCTTATTCCTATTGCGTTGGTGGGCTGGTATTCGACTACAATCTACGCTGTATCTATCAGTCTTATTTCAGCAGTGATTTGGATGTATGCCGATCTTCTGGCGGGACAGGTATATTCCCAAAGTTGGATACCTGTATGGAATGCCATTGTCCGCCTAGGCTTCTTCGGTATTACGGTAGCCCTGTTATCCGGAATCAAGGATCATTTGGTGAATGAGGAAATGTTATCTCGGACCGACGCTCTCACCGGCGTTAATAATCAGCGTGCCTTCAGGGAGTGGTTGTCTCACCACATTCAGGTGTGTGGTCGGTATAGTTATCCAATGGCTTTAGGATATATCGATCTTGATAACTTCAAGTATGTGAACGACACTTTTGGACACACAACAGGAGATCGAGTTCTTCTTAAAGTAGGTTCAATCCTGTCATCGTCGGTGAGAAAAAGCGACATTGTTGGGCGCCTCGGTGGTGACGAATTTGCAGTACTTCTACCAAACGCTGATCTTACCGGTGCAACCTCACTGTTTGGAAAACTCCACCAAAACCTTCTTAACGAAATGAGAATGAATTCATGGCCTGTCGGCTTTAGCGTAGGAGTCGCAGTCTTTACTACAGTGCCGAATAGTGACGATGAAGCCATCATGATTGCAGACAAACTTATGTACACGGTCAAGAATGGATCGAAAAACAATATCGTGTATCAGGTATTGCCTGATAATACCCAACCATGTCATGTAGCAGGCGACACAGGAGTGCGCGGCTGATGGCGAACGTTAGCTGTCAGAGAAGGTTGCAAAATAATCTTGAAAAACATGAATGACAGTGTCGCTGTTTATCAAGAAGAGCTTCGCAAAGGCAATATACTGATCACTTTTTGAAAGAGTTTGGGGGAAATTACCCAATATCAACACAACAAATTTAAAAATAAGAGAGGCTGATACGGCATTTCGCTACGTTCTGCTGGTCTTCCTAAGTCGCGCCGGTCAACTCCACATGTTATGACAGAGCAATATTACGGGGGATAAATGATCCTGTTCAAAAAACAACTCACATACACTATTGGCCTACTTTGTATCGTTTTAACTTTTTCTACTCCTTGTCAGGTACACGCTGGTAATCATCCAGGCCTGACCGAAACTATTCAACAGATAGAAAAAAACCTCGATGCCAGGATTGGAGTGGCCGTTTACGAAGAGGGTACGGGACGAAACTGGCAATATCATGCCGATGACCGTTTTCCTATGTCGAGTACATTCAAAACCTTAGCATGTTCAACTTTACTTTCTCGTGTTGATGCTGGCCAAGAAAAACTTGATCGCAGCGTGGTATTTGAGGAAAAAGATCTCGTAACCTATTCACCTGTCACCAAAACGCGTGTAGGTGCTTCTGGGATGTCGCTTTCAGAACTCTGTGAAGCAACAATGTCAATGAGTGACAACTCAGCAGCAAATTTCATTTTGCGTAATATTGGGGGGCCTGAAGCAGTAACAACGTTTGTGCGATCTGTCGGCGATACAATCACTCGACTCGACCGCTGGGAGCCAGACCTGAATGAAGCAACCCCTGGTGATGTGCGAGACACCACGACCCCGAATGCAATGGTGCAAACGCTTAAAAGCTTAGTCTTTGGTGATACTTTAAACCTGCGCTCACGGGAACAGCTGATTAACTGGCTCAAAGGCAACAAGGTCGGCGATGCCCTGTTTCGTGCTGGTGTGCCCAGTACATGGGTCGTAGCTGACAAAACAGGTGCCGGTGGTCACGGTTCACGCTCGATTGCCGCAATTATGTGGCCCCCAAAAAGCCAGCCGATTATTGCAACTGTGTATATTACTGAAACTGAGGCCACCTTCGACGCTCGCAATGCCGCAATTGCAGAAATAGGCGAGGTAATTGCCAGAGAAGTGACTTCACAGTAAAAGGAAAAACAGATCACAAACGAATCAACCGGGTGGGAAATACATCAGTGCAGAATGGGAGAGTGAACCAAATTACGGTAGGTCACGCAAGTAGGTGTCGTCGCTGGTTCTCATGAACCGTTATGTTGTACAAAAACAAATACATTCACTCAATCCAATATAAGAAAAGATAGCAAATTTAAGCTCTTTGGAAGCTGATGTTTTTAAAACAAAAGGGAGGTGATGGTTGCCCTCCCCTTTTGTGCTCATTTTTTTTTAGCTCATTGTGTCGAATATTTACCAAAATGCACAAATTCGGGGACTGTCTTACGTTTTGGTGGCGATGGTGCGTGATCCGGGTAACCGAGGACAATGAAGGAGACAAGCTCACAGCCATCAGGGACAGAGAGCAGCTTTTCTGCCTTATCGTGGTCGAAGGAGCCGACAATAACTGTTCCCAGTCCGAGTTCAACCGCTTTCAGGCAGATGTTCTGGCTTACTATGCCAAGATCATAGAGAAACCAGTTTTCATATCTGGTCACCTGCTGGTCCTTATAGTATCCGGATTTTTTGGGCATTCCACAGACAGCAATAATAACCGGAGCCTGTTCGAATGATTTTGTTGCCGGGTTTTTAGCAGAAAGCAGTGCTGCCAGTTTTCCCCTCATTTCCGGGTCTTCTATGACCACCAGTTCACAGCACTGCTGATTGCCCCAGGATGGAGCCCACCTTGCCGCCTCATAAAGCTGGTTCATCTTCTCTACTTCGACGGCTTTATCCTGAAATCTTCTGATACTTCGCCTGTGTAAAATGAAATCTTCCATTGTTTTACCCTTTCATGAATCTTAGGAGAACTGACTGAGAATATCCCGCGAGATAATAAGTCGCTGGACCTCACTGGTGCCCTCGTAGATCGTTGTGATTCGCGCGTCCCTTGTATATCTTTCAATGGGGAAATCGTTGGTATAGCCATAACCTCCAAAGATCTGCATAGCTTCATAGCAGGCGGTGTTTGCCGCTTCCGTTGTAAAAACCTTGGCCATTGAGGCCGCTTTTGAAAATGACCTGCCCTGCTCTTTTTGATAAGCAGCACTCATGAGCAGCAGTCTGCCTGCTTCAAGAGCTGTATACATGTCTGCTATTTTCCATTGAATTGCCTGAAATTCAGAAATCTTTTTACCAAACTGGACACGCTCAAGCGCGTACCTGGTCGCTGCATCCATGGCAGCCAGGCCAATGCCGAGGGCAAGAGAACCGATACCAATACGTCCTCCGGCAAGCTCTGTTACCGCGGCACGAAAACCATCGTTGAGTTTACCCATGATGGCATTCGAAGGTATCCTGCAATCCTGAAAGAGAATCTCGTTGGTGGCGGAGGCGTGTTGCCCCATTTTCGTCTCTTTTTTGCCGATAATGAGCCCTTTCGTGCCCGCTTCAACCAGAAAAAGACTGATCCCTTTGCCCTTTGGTGCTTCGGGATCGGTTACCGCCCACACCACAAAAACTCCGGCACAGGAACCACTGGTAATGAAAATTTTTGAACCATTTAAAACCCATTCGTCACCGTCCAGGACTGCACGGGTTGTCATCCCGGCTGGATCTGAACCCGCTCCGGGTTCTGTCAGGGCAAAGGCTCCGGCTGGATATTCACCGGAGCATATTTTGCTGATATAGGCTTTTTTCTGTTCCTCGGTGCCTAAGGCCTGAATGACCTCACAGACCATATTATTGACAGAGACAGTAACAGCAGTAGAGGCACAGGCCCTGGCTATCTCCGTCATGGCAACACTGAAGGCCACCACGCCTGTTTCGCTGCCGCCGTATTCATCCTTGATATTAAGGCCCATGAATCCAAGTTCTGCCAGTTTCTTGAGGTTTTGGTAAAATATTGAATCATCACCTCCCCGGTCAAGCTCGGCTGCTGCGGGCTCAAGTTCGTCTCTTGCAAATTCTCGAGCGGTTTCCTGGATAAGGTTTTGTTCCTCGGTGAGATCAAGATTCATGGTATATTCCTCTGTTCATTTTGCTCTGCATCAATGCCCTTATAACCACTGGCAACCATAGTGTAGAATTCACCTTAACTTTTAAACACAGGTTTCCGTTTTTCCAGAAAGGCTGCCATTCCTTCTTTTTGTTCGTCACCTGCAAAACAAAGGCCGAAAAGGTCGGCTTCGTAGGTGCAGCCTCTTCCCAGATCCATTTCAACCCCGTTATTTACTGCTTCCTTGCAGAGCCTGACCGCAACCGGTCCCTTAGAACAGATGGTTTGCGCAAGTTTCATGCACTCGCCAAGCAATTCATCGAGTGGATAAACCCTGTTTACTAGACCAATCCTTAAGGCTTCAGTTGCATCAATGATATTACCGCTGAACAGTAACTCGTTGGCAAGACCCTTACCGATTAAACGGGGTAATCTCTGAGTCCCTCCAAATCCTGGAATTACCCCAAGATTTACTTCCGGCTGACCGAATTTTGCATTGTCACTGGCAAAACGCATATCACAGGAAAGGGCCAGTTCACAACCTCCCCCAAGGGCAAACCCATTGACGGCTGCAATAACGGGCTGCGGGGTGTTTTCAATGGTATGCATAACAAGATGGCCGAGTTTTCCAAAGGCTCTGCCCTCCTGGGCCGTCAGGCTCTGCATATAGGAGATATCTGCTCCGGCGACAAATGCTTTTTCGCCGGAGCCTGTGATAATGATGGCATGTGTCTGGCGGTCCTGGGACAGCTCATGAAAACAGACGAGCAGTTCGTCCAGGGTCTCTTTGTTAAGGGCGTTGAGCGATTTTGGCCTGTTGATGGTAACCGTTGCAATATTATTATCTTTTTCTATGAGAATATTATTCATATCAGAGGACCTTTAATGACTGAATGGATAAAAATGAATACTTTATAGAGCTCATTTCTTTAAGGAAAACTCCCAGGCACAGTACCAGTTGTCGGGATGACTGTCCGGAGGACAACCAATGCATTTGGTGACTATTCTCTGGTCAATTGCCCGTGCAAAATAACTGTATTCCACAAGACCGGCTGACTTGCAGGGGTAGTCGGGCAAACCTTTTCGCTTGCGCGCATCCTGCACCCTGCATTTATTCATTTGAAAGACAAAGCTTTCATCGGTTTCATCGACAATGGACTGCTCGTTAATACAGGCATACACCCGAAAGCCGAGGGCCTTTTTCAAACCCTGCAGGCCGCTGTTTTCCGGCAGTCCAAGCAGCTGACGGATCGAGTGCGCTTCTAGTGGTGAGAAATGGGCCCAGCAACTGTCGTTGCAGCGCTTGGCCTCGTTCATGCCTTCTGTAGCCTCGATCGTTTGGAACCAGACCCCATCGTTGACCAGCCAGTTTTTCGCCATTCGCTCTTTAAGGGCGCTCAGTTTATCGGGCTCCAGATCCAGAAGCGAGGAAGGCACACCATCTACCATGGTAAAACCTAAAAGGGCGCTGAGATGTTTCATCTGAATCTGACTGCTCAGACGGGCAGCAGAACTGAGCATCTCAAGGGCCTTCTCTTCACCCATCTGATGGCGTACTTCGGTGAACCAGAGAGCGTGATGCATTATTATCCGGTGAAAAAGATCCACAATAAATTTGCCGTTTTCTTCATGGGTTAAATCATTCGCATTGTCAGTGTCTGCAAACATTTCCCTCTCCAGTATGGGTGATATTAAGTGATATGATACGACAGGTTTCCTATTGTGGTTTAGCCTGCCAACATGGTAATTTCATCGGGATATTTTGTAAGTGACTCCAGCCCTGCCTCGGTTACAAGATGGGTGTTTTCAATACCCACAACCCCAATGCCCGGAAAAATAGTCTTTGGTTCAAGGGCTATTATCATCCCCGCCTCAAGCGGCAACTTCTGGCCTTTGGCAATAAAGGGGAATTCATCCAGTTCAAGGCCTATTCCGTGTCCGGTAAAGCGTATCCGTCTGTCCCCTACTCCCATAAAAAATTTATCATAGCCTTTTTCTCCAGCGAGAGCGGTCATAAAATCGTACAGTTCACCGGTTAAGACACCCGGCTTTGCCTTTGTTTTTACCGCCTCCTGAATCTCAAGCATTGCCTCATGGGCGGCCAGGAGCTCATCAGAGAGCTTTCCAATGGAAAAGATGCGAGCGTGATCAGAGTTGTAACCATCGAGGGCGAAAACATAGTCGACCAGAACAGGTTCGTGGGGTTCAATTTTTTTAAACCCGGCCCCTTGACCGATCAGACAGCTCACGCCCTGCCCACCTGTAGGTGAGGCCAGGTAACTTGGAACTGCGGCATCGGCACCTGCCATGAGGTGGCCGTAAAAAAGTTCACTTCCCCACATCCGCATGCGGACGATACCCTGATGGCCCAGGCTTCTGGCATAGGCCTCCAGTTCTCCGGCAAGGGCAATTTCTGTTTTCCCGACTTCAAGCAGGTCTTTAACCTTTTCTGCCACGGTATCGGAGAGCCCGGCCGCAACCCTTATTTTGTCTATCTCAAAGAGCGATTTCACAGCCCTGATAAGACGAATCTCTGTGGAAACATCCGAGATTACAGCACCCTTAAAGATGGCCTGGTACTGACGATAGAGGTTCACAGGTAAAACGTCCAGTTCCATACCAAGAGATAGCGGGGATGAGTAACCAAAGCCTGCCAGAAATTCAGGAATTTTTTTGGCACTGACCAGCGAGACAACATGTTTGAGCGCCGAATCCCTGCAGGCCCTCTCATAATCTTTGAAAATCATCAGGACAGGCAGACCTTCAGCCGGGACATAGAGCCAGCCCTGCTGCGCCGTACCGCTGAAATAAAAAAAATCGGTTTTCTGGATAATTAAGGCCGCGTCCATCCCCTTTTTCACAAGGGACTGCTGCAGCTTTTTGATACGATTTTCCAGCTCCTGTGCAGGAATTGTGAAGGTAGTCTCGTTCATGGCTCCTCTAATATTATACTCCTCAAGAACAACGGCGAACAAACAGCTCGACAGGCAGGAAGTCACCTTTTGTCAATACTGATAAAATCCTTTGCCGGTTTTACGACCCAGCCAGCCCGCCTCAACATATTTACGCAAAAGGGGGCAGGGACGATATTTGGAATCCTTAAAACCATCGTACAGGGTTTCCATAATGGCCAGGCAGGTGTCAAGGCCAATGAGGTCGGCCAGGGCAAGTGGCCCCATGGGGTGATTCATTCCAAGCCGCATGACCGTGTCGATATCTTCAGCCTTGCCGACACTCTGGTACAGGCAAAAGACGGCCTCATTGATCATTGGCATCAAGATCCTGTTGGCAATGAACCCTGGGAAATCGTTGGCCTCAGCAGGAGTCTTACCAAATGTAAAGCAAAGATCCCAGGTGGTTTGAAAGGTCTCGTCATCAGTAGCCAGCCCTCTGATGACCTCAACCAGTTTCATAACGGGGACCGGATTCATAAAATGAAAGCCGATGACTTTTTCAGGTCGTTTGGTCTGGGCAGCAATCCTGCCAATAGGAATTGAGGAAGTGTTGGTTCCAAGAATAGTGTGAGGCGGGCAGAAGGTGTCGAGATCCCTGAAAATCTGAAATTTGAGATCCTCGCGCTCAACCGCCGCCTCAACAACATAATCCATACCCGCCATATCCTGCAGGTCTGTGGTTGTGCTTATCCTCGATAAAATAGCATCACGGTCAGAACTGTTGATTTTCCCTTTTTCGACACTTCTGTTCAGGTTCTTTTCTATGGTCTGAAAACCTTTAGCCGTAAATTCTTCTTTGATATCACTCATCAGTACGTCAAGACCGCTTGTTGCAGCGACCTGAACGATACCATTTCCCATCTGGCCTGCACCAATAACTCCAAATTTCTTTACTTCCATTGTCATATCCTCTATGAAAATTATCGGTTAACGATCATCGCAACGGCCTCTCCCCCACCAAGACAGAGGGAGACCAGACCCCGTTTAAGATCGCGTCGGCCCATCTCATGGAGTAAGGAGACCAGCAGACGGCCACCACTTGCACCAATGGGATGACCGAGAGCTACCGCACCTCCGTTGACATTTACCTTTGAGGTGTCGAGTTCAAGAACCTTGTTGATCGCAACCGAAGTTCCGGAAAAGGCTTCATTAATCTCAAACAGATCAATATCGGCAAGGGTGACCCCTTCTTTTTTCAGCACCTTAGGAATGGCAAGAATAGGTGCCATAAGAACATATTGAAGTTCAATGCCAGCTGATGCCTGGGCACCAATTTCCGCAAGGATCGTACAGCCAAGTTCTTTGGCCTTTTCAAGGCTCATAACAACCACAGCGGCTGCACCATCACTTATGATTGATGCATTGCCTGCCGTCCCATAACCGTCAGCCTTAAAAGCCGGCCGCATCTTGGAAAGACTCTCGTAACTCGTTGGAACAGGGCACTCATCGGTATCAAACATCTTAACCGCACCGCCCCTGCCAGGTACTGGAATCGGCAGGATTTCGTCTTTAAAGCTTCCAGCCTCAATCGCTTTTAAGGCCTTGGAGTAGGATTCTTCTGCAAACCTGTCCTGCTCTTCCCGGCTGACCTTCCATTTGTCGCAGATAAGCTCATTGGACATACCCATATGAAAATCGTTGACCACATCCCAGAGTCCGTCATGGAGCATATGATCTTCAATTTTCCCGGGCCCCATCCTGTGGCCCCAGCGTGCTTTCTCTAAATAGTATGGGGCTGAGCTCATACTCTCCATTCCACCGGCAACAATAACATCAGCGTCTCCGCATTGGATTGCCTGGGCTGCCAGCATCACCGCCTTGAGTGCTGAGCCGCAGACCTTGTTTACCGTAAAGGCCTCCACTTCCTGAGGTAGTTCAGCCTTGATTGCCGCCTGTTTAGCAGGGTTCTGCCCATATCCGCAAGGGAGGACCATGCCCATGATGCACTCTTCCACTGCGGTCTTTTCAATACCGGCTCGGACTACCGCTTCTTTTATAACACAAGCGCCCAGATCAGTTGCTCCAATTTTACTCAGAGTTCCACCAAAACTTCCAAAGGGCGACCTTACTGCACTTACGATTACAGCCTTTTTCATTTTTCAGCCTCATTCACCAGATCTTTTTGTCAATGTATCCCTGAGCTGATACCCCCTTCACATCATCTGAAAAGAAGATAGCAGGCAATATGTCTTTGTGTGATATACAGTAAACCCGGAAACCGACCAAGCGCTCAATCATATTTATGTTGCCGCAGCACAATGTGTTTGTCAATCATTTTTACAGATTTTTATGTGTTATCCAACTCTACCCAGGCAGGAGGGTTCTTTTTGCTCTGAAGCAGGCCCCGTTATGCTCAATTATTTTGATAATAATAAGAAACAAAGAACATCTCCATACTTTCTTACCTCCTATTTTAACGTAAAAAATAGCACTAAAGCTTTTCAAATAAAAAAAAGCTTTGACAATTATAAATAATTATTATCTATTTCACGTACGGGAACCGACCGAGCGCTCAGTTTATATGCTTTTTGCTGTTGCCTTCGGCTTAAACCAGGAGCTATCTGGCCTTGATTTTGAAATCTAACCTGTAAGGAGTCACTCATGAGTATGGAAAATCTGTACCGGGAAGTAATGGACCTTAACATGATGGATGATAATGACAGTAAACGACTAGCAGCAAAAGCGTTCTTTGAAAAGCTCAATTACATGGAGATGCCCGAATACTTTAACTGGGCCGCTGAAATTTTTGAAGGGGTTCATGTCAAGGACCGTGGTGACAAAAAAGCTCTCATCTGGGCAGATATTCTGACCGACGAGAGTCGGACATTTACCTATAAGGAGTTTGCCGAGCGAGGCAATCAGTGTTTAAATGTCTTACGGAAGGCCGGGGTAGAAAAAGGCGATAACATGTATCTTATGGTGCCGATTGTCCCTGAGACCTGGTTTTCCAGTTATGCCTGCGTCAAGGGTGGTTTAGTCACCGTACCCACCGCCACTACCATGACGACCAGAGAGCTTGAATTCAGGTTTGAGACCTATCCGGCAGATGCGATCATCGCCCAGGAGATATATACCGATATCATTGACGATGCTCTTCGGACTAAAAATCTCACTCCGAAAATCAAAATAGTTCTTGGAAAAAAAGAAGGCTGGACCAGCTACACGGATCTCGATAAAGAATCCAAGGTGGCCGAAGCCGCCAAGACCAAATCCAGCGATCTGCTTTTCTGTTTTTTCACTTCAGGAACAACCGGCCTGCCAAAACGCGTCGGTCACACCGCCGTTTCCTATCCCCTGGGCCACCTCTCCACCTCTGTAATGACCGGAATTCAGACCGGGGATATTCACCACAACCTCGGAGCTCCAGGCTGGGCAAAATGGGCATGGTCGAGCTTTTTCGCGCCCCTTAATGTCGGCGCGACCGCCTCCGGCTTCAACTTCACCGTGCTTGATGGAAATAAATATCTCACTCAAATCACCAAGCATAAAATATCCACCTTCTGTGCGCCTCCTACCGCATGGCGAATGTTTATCAACCTGGATACCTCAAAGTTTGATTTTTCCAACCTCCGTCAATCCATAGGTGCAGGCGAACCCCTTAACCCTGAAGTTATCAACAAATGGAAAAAACTCACAGGGACCGAGATTCGTGACTTTTATGGTCAGACGGAATCCACAGCCATGATAGGTAACCATCCCTGGATGAATGGTAAGATGCGTAACGGCTCCTTTGGCCAGCCATCCTACATGTATGATGTTACCCTGGTGGATGATAACGGCAAAGAGGTTACTCAACCCGATGAACCGGGCCATATCGTGGTCAGACTCGACAGATGGCGATCCATTGGTCTGTTTACCGAGTATATTGGCAATCCTGAGAAGATGGCCGGAGTTTTTGTTAACAATTACTATTACACCGGTGACAGGGCCTCGATTGATGCGGATGGCTACTGGTGGTTTGTCGGACGTAGTGATGATGTTATTAAATCAGCCGATTTTCGTATAGGACCATTTGAGGTCGAAAGTGCCCTGCTTGAGCATCCTGCAGTGGCCGAATCTGCGATTGTCGGAGTACCCGATGAAAAAAGGCACCAGTTGGTAAAAGCGTTCTGCATTCTTAAAGAAGGTCATGAGCCTTCACGAGAACTTGCCTTAGATCTTTTCAAACATACCATTAAGATCCTGGCCAAATTCAAGATCCCAAGAATTATTGAGTTTGTTCCTGCAGTACCTAAAACCCTCAGCGGTAAAATCAGAAGGGTTGAATTACGCCAACAGGAAATCGACAAAAAAGCCGGTAATGCTCCTCAGGAAAAACAGGAATATTACTACTGGGATTTCCCTGAGCTTTCAACGAAAAAGAAGTGATCTGAACCCATAAATATGCGGCAAATATATAAGACATATTTGCCGCATATTTAATACGATAAGAAATATAGCTCATGCTATTTATAATGTATAGAAAGTGTAACTGGAGCAAGAAATGAATTTTGAATTAACCGAGGAACAGAACCTTATACGCAACATGGTCCGCGAATTTGCAGAGACTGAGGTTGCTCCATCTGCAAAAATCCGTGATGAAGAAGAACGTTTTGACAGAGCGTTAATGTTTGACAAACTCGGAGAGCTCGGTCTTACAGGCATCGTCTTCCCTGAAGAATACGGTGGTGCCGGTGCAGATTATATAAGTTATGCCATTGCGGTTGAGGAACTTTCCAGGGTTTGTGCCTCCACCGGAGTCACCCTTTCCGCTCATCTCTCACTTTGCGCCAATCCAATTTATCTCTTTGGTTCAGAGTCACAGAAACAGCAGTTTCTGGTCCCTCTTGCCAGTGGAGAAAAATTAGGCGGCTTCGGCCTCACTGAACCCTCGGCAGGTTCCGATGCCGGTGGTACCAGGACCACCGCAATGAAAGAAGGTGATGCCTGGATACTGAACGGGACAAAAATATTTATCACCAATGCCGGTGAAGCTGAAACCTATGTGGTTCTTGCCAGAACAGATAAAGAAGCCCAGAAACACCACGGTATCAGTGCTTTTATCGTTGAAAAAGGAACACCCGGATTTTCCTTTGGTAAAAAAGAACAAAAGCTTGGTATCCGCAGCTCACCCACCATGGAGCTGATCTTTGATAACTGCACCGTTCCTGCGGCCAATCTGTTAGGCCAGGAGGGACAGGGTTTCAAGATTGCGATGAAGACCCTTGATGGCGGGAGAATCGGTATCGCCTCCCAGGCCCTTGGTATTGCCCAGGGGGCACTTGAAGCTGCCGTCAACTATGCAAAAGAGCGCAAACAGTTTGACTCTCCCATATCACGCTTTCAAGGGGTGCAGTTTCAGCTCGCGGACATGGCCACCCAGATAGAAGCGTCAAGATTGCTTGTTTATAGTGCTGCCTATAAGGCGAGCAATGGTATCTCCTACTCCCAGGCTTCTGCCATGGCAAAACTTATGGCAAGTGAAACTGCCATGAAGGTGACCACCCAGGCGGTGCAGGTACTCGGAGGCTATGGCTACACCAGAGACTTTCCTGTGGAAAGGATGATGCGTGATGCGAAAATTACCGAAATCTATGAGGGAACCAGTGAAGTACAACGGTTGGTCATTGGCTCGAACCTCACAAGATAAGACGAGAAACAAGTACGGAATATAAGCTTCGCTGACAAACAGGATAAAAACCGGCGAACCACCGGTACCATATACCAGCAGAAGATTCTTCGTTCATAACCGAAGGCCAAATTTTTCTTTTGTTCTCATGAAATATTGTATAGTTTTTCAAAATATTTATTCAATATATCAAAAGACATACCAAAAGAATTATGAGGAGAAACAAAGACCATGGCTGAAAATGAAACTTCACATGAAGTTGCAACCCATATAAAAAACCAGGAACTGGTTATAGAGCGAAGACGGCAGATTGTTGATGGTGCTGTAAAATTATTTATAAAAAAGGGATACCACAAAACAACAACCAGGGAACTTGCCAAGGAGACGAAAATGTCCATCGGTTCCCTCTATGAATATGTATCAAGTAAAGAGGATGTCCTCTACCTGGTCTGCATTGCCATTCACGCCGAGGTGGAGCACGGGATAAAAGAAGCCCTTGCCAGACCAACCGTTGGTAAGGCAGCTCTTGCCGAGGTGATTCGAGAGTTCTTTCTCGTCTGCAATCGCATGAGTGATCATGTGCTGCTCATGTATCAGGTAACACATTTTCTTCCGAAAAAATGGCAGGAAAAGGTACTGGAAGCAGAACTCCGGATAACCCAGTTATTTATCGATGCAATGAAAGAGCTGCGGCACCTGGGCAAACTTCCAGCGCTAAGCAATGATCGTATCAACCTGGCCGGACATAATATTTCCGTTATCGGCCATACCTGGGCGTTCAGACGCTGGTATTTCGCCCATAACTTTACCATTGAGCAGTATATAGAGCAGCAGACGGATTTCATTATGAGGTTTCTGGAAGAGTAGGAAGGCTGCAGTTTTTTTATTTCTTCATTAACCTCTGCACCGGCATCCGGCTGTATGACAGTAAATCGTTTGTTATCTACTCCCAGGAGTTTGATTGAAAATAACGGCCTTACCTGTGGATTTTTTCAATCGAGCTCCTCACCAGACATGAGTAAAGGAGCTAACATGCAAGTGGATGTCGAAATTTACAGACCAAAGAATGTCGTTAGAGTAATCACTGCCACTTCTCTTTTTGATGGTCATGATGCATCGACCAACATCATGCGCCGAATATTGCAGGATTCCGGTGTAGAAGTCATCCACCTTGCCCACAACAGGTCTGTCCAGGAACTGGTTGAAACCGCCATAGAGGAAGATGCCCAGGGTATTGCCATGTCCAGCTACCAGGGTGGGCATATGGAGGCTTTCAAATATATGATAGACCTTTTAAAAGAGAAAGATTCCTCCCATATAAAAGTCTTTGGTGGCGGTGGTGGAGTCATTGTGGCCGATGAGATAAAAGAGCTTGAAGCATACGGTGTTGCTAAAATATATTCCCCGGAAGACGGCAACACCATGGGGCTGCAGGGGATGATCAATCACATGATTGGTATCCTCGATTTTTCCACCCTGCCCTTCCACAAACTTGACCCTGCCAAACTCAGCCACACAGAGGCCAAGACAATTGCCGGATTTATTACCGCCGTTCAACAGGCAAAGCGGGGAGATCAGGACAAGTATGAGCAGCTTATCAATATGCTTGCGCCGCTTGCCAAGAAAAATAATCCGCCGGTTATCGGTATTACCGGAACAGGTGGTGCCGGCAAGTCTTCCCTTACCGACGAAATCATTGTCAGATTCCTCCATGACATAAAAGATATCCGTATTGCTATCATCAGCTGTGATCCATCAAGGAGAAAAACCGGAGGAGCGCTCTTGGGTGACAGGATCCGCATGAACTCAATCAGCGGTTCTGATAAGGTTTACATGCGCAGTCTTGCCACTCAGGAATCTGCAACCGAAGTATCCGAGGTCCTGCCTGAGGCGATCCAGGTCGTTAAGGCGGCAGGCTTTGATCTCATTATTGCAGAAACGGCTGGAATTGGACAGGGCGATTCGAAAATCACCGAACTCTCCGATATATCGATGTACGTTATGACCAGTGAATACGGTGCACCGTCTCAACTGGAAAAAATCGATATGCTCGATTATGCGGATTTAATTGTCATCAACAAATTTGAGAAAAAAGGCAGCGATGATGCCCTTCGCGACATTCGCAAGCAAGTTCAGCGTAACCGCAAAGCCTGGGGAACCCCGCCAGAACAGTTCCCTGTTTATGGAACTATAGCCTCAAAATTTAATGACGACGGGATCACCGCGCTCTACCATGGAATAATTGAACAACTGAATGAGAAATCTGGTCTGCACCTGGTTTCTAACCTCGAAAAATCCAGTCAGAAGTTTTCCTCCTCCAAGACCATAGTCATCCCTTCAGAGCGGATTCGCTACCTCGCAGAAATCGCTTCAACAATCCGTGAGTACCATAAAAAAACGGACAAACAGACCGAAGCACTGCGTTTAAGTAACCATGTCACAAAGACTATAGAGCTTTTGCTGGCTAAATCCGATTCAAGTATAGAGCAGGCAATTGAGACGCTCAAGGTTGAGGCAAAGATTGTTGCCAAGGGTGTTGACAGCCAGACTCAAGATACCATTAACCAGTGGCTGGAAATGGAAAAACAGTATTCCGGAGAAGAGCTGGTCTACACTGTTCGTGGGAGGGAAATCCGAGTTCCCCTGCACACCGAATCGCTTTCTCATTCTAAGATTCCTAAAATCTCTCTGCCAAAATTCAAAGACCCCGGTGACATCTACCGCTGGATCAGGAAGGAAAACCTGCCAGGTTATTTCCCCTTTACCGGCGGCGTCTTTCCAATGAAAAGGGCCGGTGAAGATCCCACCCGAATGTTTGCAGGCGAAGGTGGCCCGCGACAAACCAACGCCCGCTTTAAGCTGTTGAGCGAAAACTATGCTGCAAAGCGACTGTCCACCGCCTTTGACTCGGTAACCCTCTATGGTTGGGACCCTGCTGTACGACCGGATATTTACGGAAAAATAGGGACATCAGGGGTGAGCATCTGTACCCTTGATGATGTCAAACTCCTCTATGATGGTTTTGATCTCTGTGCTCCCACTACCTCTGTTTCCATGACCATTAACGGTCCAGCACCGATTATTCTTGCCATGTTTATGAATACCGCAATAGACCAGCAGGTTGATACCTTTGTTGCGGAAATGAACAGAAAGCCCAATGAAAGTGAGTATGACGGTATTAAGACCAAAGTACTGGAAAACGTCCGGGGAACCGTTCAGGCAGATATCCTGAAAGAAGATCAGGGCCAGAACACCTGTATCTTTTCCATTGAGTTCGCTCTTAAAATGATGGGTGATATTCAGGAATTTTTTATTGCCCAAAACGTTAAAAACTTCTACTCCGTTTCGGTGTCTGGCTACCACATCGCAGAGGCGGGGGCTAACCCAATTACCCAGCTGGCCCTGACCCTCAGTAATGGTTTCACTTATGTTGAATATTACCTGGCACGAGGGATGGACATCGACGCGATCGCGGCCAACCTCTCCTTCTTTTTTTCAAACGGTATGGACCCTGAATATACGGTTATAGGCAGGGTGGCAAGACGTATCTGGTCCATTGCCATGAAAGAGAAATATGGGGCATCAACAACCTCACAGCGTTTGAAATACCACATTCAAACCTCGGGCAGATCCCTGCACAGCCAGGAAATCCAGTTCAATGACATCCGCACCTCCCTCCAGGCCCTGTGCGCAATCTACGATAACTGCAACAGCCTTCATACCAACGCCTTTGACGAGGCTATCACCACGCCAAGTGCAGAATCCGTGCGGCGTGCTCTGGCCATCCAGCTCATTATCAACAGGGAATGGGGCCTTGCCAAAAATGAGAACCCCAACCAGGGATCCTTTATCGTCGAGGAACTCACTGACCTTGTTGAAGAGGCGGTCATGGTGGAATTTGACAGGATCACAGACAGGGGCGGCGTGTTGGGTGCCATGGAAACAGGGTATCAGCGCAGTAAGATTCAGGAAGAATCCATGTACTATGAATATCTCAAACATTCCGGTGCTTATCCCATCATCGGTGTCAACACCTTTAGAAATCCAGATATTGATTATGATGCCCAGACAGCAACCCTGGAGCTTGCCAGATCCACCGACGAAGAGAAAAATGAACAGATCGATCGGCTGGCACAGTTCCATAGCAAACACCAGACAGAATGCCCAAAAGCCCTGAATCGTCTCAAGGAAGTGGCCCTTGGCAATGGCAACATTTTCGAGGAACTCCTACACACGGTCCGACACTGTAGCCTGGGCCAGATTACCAACGCCTTATATGAGGTGGGAGGACAGTACCGCAGAAACATGTAAGTTTTGCTTATACCCGCGTGAAGCAGAAATGGGAATGGCCGGAGGTCATTCCCATTTTGTGTTGGCAGGCCCCAGATTAATGCTAACAGCCACAGGAAATCGTCTAGTGATACGTGGCAGAGTTGAGAGTTCTGTTATGTGTCGTGCTCTGTAATGGGCGTTAGGTAACCGTCTCTGCAAAAGAGACAGAACATTAATTTGATCGGCAATAATACTGGTAAAATTGCAACAGGTGCCCGGTTCTTTTCAAGAACACATTATATATTTGAGCCTGCCTTCAGCAGGTAGGTGATCTGCCAGCCGGTCACAGGCAGAGGCTGGCGCTCTTCAGTAAACCAGTGCAGACGATTGTCCGGATCCATGGCAAACAGCGGGACGATTTGATCGCCATTTGATCTCACAAAGGTTTCAAAAGAAAATTCTTCGGTTATACGAGTTACTCTCATCTCCCCTCCCATTCTCAATTGCGCAGCCAGCTCGGCGTAAGTCGTTTTTTCTGTAAACAGTAAATCTCCTGTCCATTGACTCTGTGACACCATTCTGTCAGGCAACTCTTTGGTTGCCTCAGTTCGAATCATGAAAATATTGTCTTTACCAAACTCCAGCCGATAACGCATTGCTGCGGCACTGTTTACACTGTCATAATGGGACAACCCGAGCATATAGCCAATCCCTACCAGGTCCAAATGCCGATCAGCATGCTCTGAAATTGGATTACCAAGATAGGTTGGCAGCCCTTTCATTTTGGCCACGGCAACCTTATCCCTTGAGGTGTCCGCCAACAGCACCCTGAAACCATTCTCCACCAGGGCCTCTGCCACAGCTATTGCCAGATTGTTAGCTCCTATGATCAGGTAGCCCAGCGGTTCAGGTTCCGCCACCTTGAGCAGGACAGCGATAGGCCTTGCCGTAAGACTCTGGAGAATCACGGTACCAATGATGACCGAAAACACTAGAGGGACTATGACGTCGGCATTGGTAAAACCAGCATTTTCAAGTTTAAGAGCAAATAGAGCTGAAATGGCGGCTGCAATGATACCCCTGGGTGCAATCCAGGCAAGCAGATGTCGCTCAGGCCAGGAAAGTCCCGAGCCCCAGGTAGAGATCATGATGTTTATCGGCCTCGCGACAAATTGAATCACGATCAAGATTCCAGCGACAGACCAGCCCAAGGCTCTGATAGATTCCAGATCAAGGCGAGCTGCCAGCAGGATAAAAAGTATAGAGATCAGAAGAAGGCTCAGGCTCTCCTTGAAATGGAGAATCTCATCGATATGAACCTGTTTCATATTGGCAAGCATCATACCCATCACAGTAACAGCTACCAGCCCGGACTCAGCCTGCACGGTGTCGGAAAAAGCAAAAGCCGCCAGAACCAGCGAGAGTGTGGTCAAATTCTGCAGATATTCAGGTATCCACCGATGCCGCAACAAAATGCCAAAAAGATAACCCGTTGCCAGGCCTGTAATACCACCTGCCAGCAGAATTGTGGCAAAAGTCATCAAGGTATGCATCCACACGCCCTGCCCGCCTTCGGCGATGATAAACTCATACACAAGTACCGCAAGGGAGGCACCTATGGGATCAATCACAATCCCCTCCCAACGAAGAATCGTTGAAATGGCAACCGTTGGCCGAACTGTTTTTAACATCGGGACGATCACGGTGGGACCGGTCACAACAGTGAGGGCACCAAATAAAAATGACAGCTCCCACGATAAATCAAAGAGCAGGTGCGCTCCCAGAGAGGTAATCAACCATGTCGCAACCATACCAATGGTCACCATATTTCTGACAACGGTCTCCAATCCAAGTAGCTTACGAAATTTAAGTGTCAGTGCACCCTCGAATAAAATGATGGCCACAGAAAAAGAAATAAGTGGAAGGAAAAGAGGGCCAAGCAGCTCATCGGGATTGACCAGACGGGTAACAGGGCCTACAACAATACCTGTAAGCAGCAGAAAGATAATGGCAGGCAGTTTTAGTCGCCAGGCAACCCACTGACAGATACTGCATAGTATAAGAATACCCGCAAGGGTTATGGTAAAAGTCATAGATGAATCCTGGGCTTCTGGTAATATATGCGGCAGCGGGACAAGTTCAGTCTGTTTGTCCTGGCTGTGAGTGCATGAATCGACGTATATTATTACAGAGTCGCTCTGTATTTTTTCAAGACACAGTAATAAATTTTCATAAAAAACACCATCTACAGCTATCTTCGTGGTGGACGATGGGTCGGAATTACCTGAAAAGGTAAAAAAGCGGGACGGGTGGGCTCAACAACGCTGCTTCAGATGGGATCATCCGCTATTTTGTATTTCTCTCATCATAATACTCAACACCTGAAGAAAAGATCGTTCAATACGGTCGTCTCGTAGACCTGGCGCAATAAGCGGTTTCCCTGAGACAATTAACGGCGGTGTGCGGAGTATCTTGTCCGCCTCGGTCGATACAGAGGCTTATCTCATGTTGTGCTTATTTTTCATAACAGTTTTACACATTTTTCCAAACTGCTTCTCTCTCTTTTTCTTCTCTAGATAGGACATTTCATGGAATTGCGCTTCTTTCACCATTTTAGAGTACCCCGCTAAACGCTCCACAGATATCTCGCCGCTTTCTATGGCCTCAGCAATTGCACAACCTTTTTCACCGCTATGACTGCAATCGTTGAAATAGCATTGTTCCGCCAAAGATACTATTTCGGAAAAGGTGTCATCTAAGCCTGTTTCAATTGAAAAATTACCAAGCTCACGCATCCCTGGTGTGTCTATAATCATCGCACCACTGGCAAGTTTAATAAGTTGCCGGTGGGTTGTTGTATGCCGCCCCTTGCTCTCTTTTTTACTGGTGGTCTGTGTTTCATAAACCGCCGCGCCGATGAGTGTGTTAATGAGCGTTGTCTTGCCCACTCCAGAGGAACCCAGCAGGCAGTAGGTAAGAGCGGGCTCAAGGAGTCTTGCGACTTGATCCACACCACCAGCGACCTCAGTACTAAAGGCGACCACGGGTAAGTCAGGCATCACCTGCTGAATCTCTGCGATTATTTCTGCCAGTTCTTGGGTGGAAACAAGGTCACTTTTACTCAGCAGGACAACCGGTTTGATATTACTTTCATGGGACATGACAAGGTATCTCTCAAGACGCCTTATGTTAAAGTTTTCATTGAGAGACTGCATAATGAAAGCTACATCAATATTGGCTGCAATAAGCTGAAAATCGATTTTCTTGCCCGCGGTCTTCCTTTTGAGCAGTGACGTTCGAGGAAGAACTTCGTGGATGATTGCAAAGGTGGTATCATCGTAAAAACTGACAAGCACCCAGTCACCGACGGTGGGATAATCCGTGGCAGACGATGCATTGTACATTAATTTGCCAACTACTTCGGCAAGGACTTCAACCTCTCCGTTACTGATAGTGTAACTGTCTTTATGGACCACAACTACTCTTGCAAGCTCATGCTGCTCAAATAGTTTTGGATCAACTGATCGAATTAAATCTGTTGAGAGACCAAAACGGATAAGCTTTTGCTCAATGCTCTTCATCTGTATGTCAGAAAGCTGAAAAGAGAATCTTGATATAGGCTGACTCCTTGTTTTACAAAAACGAGATGCCAACCTGTGAAGCAGTGAGCTGAGAATAGGTCCATTCTAAATTATTTCCTGTCTTCAGGCTGGGCGAGCACCTGTTGATATGTTTGCTTAAAAGAACTCACAGATACTTTACTTTGCCAATGATCTGTGAACAATCCTGTCAGCCAAAATCCACACCACAATGTAACTGTTAATACAGGTATGAGCCAGAAATTATACCTGTGTTTGACCGGACCCTTGACAGACAGGCAATCTTCTTTCGGGCAGACTGCAAGACACTCAAGGCAGCCGATACATTCAGGAGATCGAACAGTTTTCTGCTGACTTACTTGAATCCCCCCCGGGCATATTTTATTGCATTTTTGACAATCGATACATGTCTCTGCCTGCCGATGAACCTGCAACGGACTGAAAAAAGCAAAAACTCCAAGCAAAGCCCCGTACGGACAAAGATAGCGGCACCAGAAGTGAGGAATAACAAAGGAAATAAGGATAATACAGGATACAACTGCAATGGTTAGCCCCGAAGGATGCAGGAAAAACAGCAGCATTTTGGCGTCAGCCACAAGATTATAGGGTGTATGCAAAAATGCAGTAATAGCCTGAACATCCATCTGCCAGCCTATCATATACACAAAAAAGGCGAGAATAATGTATTTCAGGCTTGTCAATGGATAGTCAATCCAGCGAGGCAGTGTGATGGGACGCTTCAACCGCACTCCGATATTTTGGATTATAAGAGAGCCAAAACCAACAGGGCAAATCCAGCCACAGAATCCTTTCCGCGCAAAAAAGGCAATAGCCAGCGCAGCCATGAAAATAACCAGGCCGGCTGGGTGAATGGGATCAAATTCACCCGTGAGCAGCAGCCGTTTAAAACCTAACAGAGCGGATATAGGCAAAAAACCTTCAACACCCGGTGGCCTTGGAACATAGGCACCCTGATCCAGGGTCCATTTATAAAAATGATAAAACCGCCAACCGATAAAAAGTGTACACAGAGTAAAAGCTGCGAGTATGATTCTGCGTATTTTAGGCAGGTTTGTGATGGAAAAAAAATTATTTCTATTCATATGGGACCTTATGAGATGAGGACTTTGGTTAAAAAAAAATCACCATAACCAATTTCAGAAAGCACCCATTTGACCTGAATCAATTTATGACCTTTTCTGAACTTTTCTGTATTGGTAGATATCCTGTCTGCTTGCGGGATTGATCGACACTCCTCCAGCAGCTCTTCTCATTATACATGCTTATTTGGGGTCTAAACGGTAGGCGATGGAACTCATTTGGGCAACATAAACACCGTTGTCATCCTTTACCGATACCTGATAATGTCCAACTCTCCTTGATTGGGACACAACTCTTGCTTCGGCTATAAGTTTGGAGCCTGTTGGTTTATTGAGGTATTTTATATCAGCCTGCATACCAATTGAGGTTTTCACTGTGTTACAGGCAGCAGCAAAGGCAATGTCCGCCAGAGCAAAGATGACCGCCCCATGTATGGAACCTAATCCGTTTGTATGGCTGCCTGCTATTATCATTTCACACCGGGCAAATTCCTCAGATGATTGAACAATTGTAATACCAAGGCTTTGGGCATACTTGTCATTGGCGATAAACGTTTCATTATAATCTTGCATTGTTTTGGTAGAGATTTCTCAATTGTAATGGAGAGCCGCAGAAAACGTCGTTTTAGGGGAAACGGCAGAGCCTCTGGAACTGCTTTTCAGACAGATCATGAAGCAAAAGTTAGTGTAAAACCCACATTTGTTAAAAATTCAGCCTCCTGCTCAAGGCTGATCCGCTGCAGGGGGTGATTGATCAACTCGTATGGGGCAAACTGAAGACTCAACGCATTGTCCGTGGCAACGACTTGTTCAATAACTGCAGTCTCGTCCTTACGGGAGCGATGCAGCAGCGTTGCAAGACGAAGAAGTATAGCAAGTCTCAGGGCGGTTTTTTGCTCTTTTTCCGGCAGACCAGTGAAGAATTTAGTGGAAATTTTTTTGCGATGACAGCGCACCAGAACACTCATCCAGTGTTGCTCCTCTAAAGAGAACCCGGGGAGATCTGCGTTGGCCAGAAGATACGCGCCATGTTTCTGATAGCCACTCAGGGAGACCGCCAGGCCAATCTCATGAAGGCTGCTCGCCCAATGCAGTCTTTCTGCGTCCACCAGCCGCAGATCCCAGGCGCTTTCACAGGCGGTGAAAAGACGGTGCGATGTCAGACTCACCCGCCGGGCATGTTTCTGGCTGACTTGGAATCGCTGCTGCACACTGGAAACCGTCTTTAAGCGGGTATCTTCACTCTGAATTCGCCCCAGGCGCTCATAGAGCAGGCCTTCGCGCAAGGCACCTTCGGAAACCTGCATGGTTTCTATTTTAAGTGCCTCGAAGGTGGCAATGAGGATGGCGAGTCCACCTGCAAAAACAGGTTGCCGGTCACTATCTAAACCCGGAAGTTGAAGGTTTTTGATATGTCCAGCCGCGATCATTCTGTTTCGTATTTCGTATAAACTGTCAAGGGTTATATGGTAGGTCTTAAAGCCGAGCGCCCTGACAATGCTCCCCACGGCTTTAATTGTTCCGGATGCTCCAGTTGCCGAGATCCAGCCAATTTCGCGAAAATCACGTCGTACAGGACGTAATTCCATGTGTGCAGCTATACGGGCCTTGCCCCAATTTTCCTTGCTGAGATCGCCGTTTTGAAAATAATTGCGGCTCATACTGACGCAACCCATTGATAGACTGCTGAGATGCAGAGGTTCGAAGCCTTCACCGATAATGAGTTCTGTACTGCCGCCACCGATATCCATCACAAACCGTTTTCCATCCTCAGCCACCAGAGAATGGGAAACCCCAAGATAGATCAGGCGAGCTTCCTCTTTGCCTCCAATGATTGAGATTGGGTGACCGAGAACTTCACTGGCGCTTTGTAAAAACTGGCGGGAATTTTTCGCCTGACGCAGGGTATTGGTGCCAACTGCGGCAACACTGCCCTGAGGTAATTTTTGTACACGTTCAGCAAATCGATCAAGGCAGGAAAGGGCCCGTATACGTGCTTCCTCAGATAACATGCCCTCGTTATCAAGACCGCCTCCAAGGCGAACCATTTCTTTTAAGCTATCCAGAATATGCACATGACCGTTCTCTATTCGGGCGACAACAAGGTGAAAACTATTGGATCCCAGGTCAATGGCGGCTAAATATTGTGGTGTTGGCTGTTGTTCGTTCATAGAAAAATCTGGTCAGTCTACAGTTATCAGTCTGTTTTTTGCATTTCAAATGACTAGGGATTGGTGGCATGTAGAGGTAAACTACACTTTTTACGTTGGTCCGTCTTCTAAATTGCGGCTGGTCAAGCTGATATTGCTTCCAGTGAAGCAATATCAGCTTGACACCTGACCCTTCAAAAGAAGCCTTTCATTTTTTCACATAAAAAAAGGTAATATCTTGTGAAAACAAAATATTACCTTTCAAATTTAACAATTACTATTTATGTGCATGTCAGAATGGTACGTCGTCGCCTGTGTCGCCACCCATTCCGCCAAAAGGCTCTTTTGGCACTGGAGGCTCACCAAATCCTCCCCCGAGGTTTCCGTGTTCCCCACCTTTAGGAGAGAGCATTTTCATTTCACGTGCAACAATCTCAGTGGTATAGCGGTCATTACCGTTTTGATCCTGCCACTTTCGTGTCTGCAACTTACCTTCTATATAAACTTTCGACCCTTTGTTCAGATATTCCCCACAAATCTCAGCCAGTCTTTGCCAGGCAACAATACGATGCCATTCAGTAGATTCTTGCATCTGCCCATCCTGTCCCTTCCACCTCTCTGTAGTGGCTATGTTGAACGTGGCGACTGCGGTTCCACTTGTCGTGTATTTAATCTCAGGATCTGAACCTAAGTTACCTATAAGAATAACTTTATTTATCATATCTTTTTCCTTGTATTGAAGAGAGGGTTCCCTTCTTGTAAATTTTTAGTCGGTATAAAATACACATACCACATAAAAGTCGCAAAGCATTTATTAGCATCCTGCCATTATCAATTATCGTACATCACTCACCGTAGCATCCAGCATTTTACCAAGGCCACCTTTTTCTGCAGGGATAAATCCCATGACTTCTCTCCAGATTTCATCGCTTTCCATGCAAAAATATATACAGGTTCTCGGGGCGACTTTTTCGCTCAGTGCATTATAAATATATTTATAAAGTTCTACCCGATGTGGACGAAAATAACGTGATTTACCATCAAGTCCCATAATAAATTCATTATGATAGATTTTTGAACCTGGAAAGCGTTGGATGCCTATATCCTTTAATCGTGGGAGATACCTGAGGGCGCCAAGGGAGATCCAGGCGATGCTCTCAGCAGGCACCTTTTCATACAGTGCATTGACCGTATCAAGATAACCTTTTTGCCAACCTGGATAGTCAATGATCGGATCAAAATGAAACGCCAGGCTGTACCCCCACTCTGCACATTGCCTTGCCGCTTCTAGCCTTTCCTCAAGATTGGCCGCACGCAACTCCTGCTTTTGCATGATCTCGTTACTGTTCAGAGACCAGGCAACAACGGTCCGGCCATTGTGCTTGAGGTTTGCCAGATTTTCAATGACGGCACTTTTGGTTTTCAGCTCAAGGATAGCGTTTTTTTGCCCAGCAAAAAAAGGCACAAGTTTTTCAGACAATTTTGTGATGCGGTCAAGGGCCAGAGAGTCGGTGAATTCACCGGTTCCAATACGAAAGAAACTGTCCGGATTTTCTTTGAGTCCAGCGTTTAATTCGGTGAATAATTTTTCGATATTCACATACGAGGTTACCCAGGGGGCGTTCAGGTATGCCTGGAGGATACAATATACGCAATCAATGGGACAGTTTGACCCGGTGTGCAGTACCTGATAATCACAGCACTGGTATTCCCTTGTACCCGGGCAGGGTTTATAAAACTGACCCCGGTTTTCACAAAGAAAAAGTTGCCTTTTTCCTCTGCTTAAATTGTAAACAAATTCCTCATCGAGACTGTTTGGCTTTCCCCTTTCTGGCACAACAGTCCAGGGAAGCGTGGTGGCCGCTAGAATTTCCTGTGTATACTCATATTCAAGACAGTTTTCTTCGACATATAATTTTTCAATGTGAATCGAAGGGTCTCGCCAGTTTGATGCAGTCATTGGTATCGTTTTTTATAGTAAAAGGGCTTTTTTCATCCCTGAAGTTACAGCTCTGTTGCTTATATTCCTGAAGAAGCTTGAGATACTTATATCCAAGTTCTTGCCTGTTATGCTTGAGGCAACCCTTGGCAAAAACATTAATCTTCCGCTCAAATTCAGCCATGGCTTTTTTATAGCGACCAGGGCTTAGCTCACCTGTGTCGAGAAGTTTTTTAATACTGTAAATCCGTCTTTCATCCATGCCAATCCGGTGAATATGGGAAAGCTGGTCTTTACGGCCACCTTCTTTTATCGTCAAGGGAGCGTCTATTAACAAAAATTCATGGCTTGCACTTACACGTAACCATAAATCGTAATCCTCACAACAATTCATCTTTTCATCAAATACGCCAACCTGCTCCAGCAATTCTTTACGCAGCATGACTGTTGAAGCACCGACTGCACAGAGTTCTAAGCAATGACAAAAGATATCGCCATGTCTCGGGATATGTTTTCTTTTTTGATTGAGATGGACACCCCTGCGAAACCATCGTTCTTTTGTGTGGCTGATCTGAAATTTATTTTGCTCCTTAAATTTCTGAAATTGAATTTCAATTTTTTTACGGCCCCAATGGTCATCTGAATCAAGAAATGCTAAATAGTCGTATTTGGCTTTTTTAATTCCAAGATTACGAGCTGCTGCAACTCCTTGATTTTTTGAACGGATAACCACCAGGGGAATCTTGCTCTCTTGAGCTAAATGAAAGAGTAACTTCTCTGTATTATCAGTGGAACCATCATCTACAACAATAATTTCACTGCACGACCAGGTCTGCCGACAGACGGAATCGATAGCTCGTTTTAGGAATTTGTCTCTGTTATAGGTTGGAATTATTACTGAGATGGGGCAATCAACCATTGCTCAAACCACTATTGAATTCAAAACTTATTATTAATATGGCATTTTTTTTATTGTTTACTGTATACTACAAAATTAAAAAAAATATACTCCTTCCACTGCGGAAGTTTACTTTTTTGTTTATAACGGTTTAAGAATGACCACTGATATATTGATTAACGCAACCAACTACGAGGTGCGCCTTGCCCTTGTAGAAGATGGGAATCTTAGCGAATTCCACATGCAGAGGCCGACCGAAAAGGGGCTGATGGGTAATGTTTACAAGGGGCGCGTGGTCCGCGTACTCCCTGGTATGCAGGCTGCATTTGTAGATATTGGTCTTGAGAGAACGGGGTTTTTATATGTCGATGATGTCTGCGTAAGCTCGAACAGTCCTGATTTTAATCCCTGCATCACCGATTGTGCAAACACCCATGTCCGGTCTCAAGGCCTGCACATAGAAGACCTTATATCTGAAGGACAGGAACTGCTTGTTCAGGTCAGCAAGGATCCTATAGGAACAAAGGGTGCGCGGCTTACCTGTCATATAACATTGCCGTGCAGAAATCTGGTTTTTATACCCCAGACAGACCATATTGGCATATCCCGAAAAATTGAGGATGAGGAACTCCGCCTTTCCTTAAAGGCTCTCATTGAACAGCTCAGGCCTCAAGACAGCGGCTTTATTGTTCGAACCGTGGCCGAACATGCAACAACAGAAGAGCTTGAAGCCGATATGGAATTTCTTATGCTCCTCTGGGATGATATCATAGATAAGGCAGGCAGACTCCCCTCACCTTGTCTTGTTCACGAGGATATAGATATAGTACTGCGGTCCATTAGAGATTTTTTCACCATGGACGTTGATAATCTTATCATTGATCATGAGCCGTCATATCTGAAAATTCTCGATCACGTAAAGACCTTTGCTCCGCAACTCAAAGACCGTATTTCCCTGTATAGTGAGAATACACCAATTTTTGAGTCCTATAATATCGAGGTGGAAATATCGCGGGCAATCGAAAAAAAGGTATGGTTACGTTCGGGTGGTTACATCATTATAGAAAGTACAGAGGCTTTATCCGTCATTGATGTAAATACCGGCCGCTATGTTGGTAAAAACGACCTTAACGCCACCATTTTCAAGACAAATATGGAGGCCGCTGTTGAAATTGCATACCAGCTTCGACTCCGTAATATTGGTGGAATTATTATTATTGATTTTATCGACATGGAAGATGACCAGCATCGGGAACAACTCTTTGAGACATTTAAAGAGGCTGTCAAAAAAGATAAAAGCCGTAATAACATACTCAAATTATCTGAGTTCGGTCTTGTTCAGATGACCCGCAAACGCAACAGCGAAAATCTCCACCAGCTCATGTGTGAACCCTGTCATTATTGTTCCGGTGAAGGGATGATTAAGTCCAGGCGCACTATCTGCTACGATATATTCAGGGTAATCAGCAGAAATGCAAAAAAACACAAAGGCTCAAACATCACTCTGCGTGTCCATCCACGGATTGCCGAGCTGCTGCAAAATGAAGAAGAAAGCACAAAGCAACAGGTGGAAAAAGACATCAGTAAACGTATCATCATCGCACCTTCAAAGGATCTTCATATCGAGAAATATGAAGTAATATGGCAGAGCTAACGGATCATTCCTGCCCTGTCAATTTCCTTAGAACCACAAAAAAAATATATTACCATGACACTTAGAAAAAGAAGACAACCCCAAGGCAAACGCATTTTACTTATCACTCTTCTGCTGATTCTTACAGCCGGTGGTGTCGGCGGATTTATCCTTTTTTTCGAGGGCAACGTGCCGGTAGCTGATTTTAATCAGACCAGCGACTACATTGGCAATAAAGGCAACATTGTTTACCATGCATCGGACAAGGGTAGCGGGATCCGTAATATCAGCATCACTGCCAGCCAGGGTGGGGTCGAAAAAAACATCCACACCGCCAGCTTTCCAAGGACTACTTATAACGGCGCTGTCGGTCCATTGACCGATTCCCAGACTATTGCCTTTGATCCCATAAAGATGGGATTTAACGATGGCCCTATGACCCTTTCCTTAACTGTTTCTGATTTTTCGCTGCGAGGCTGGTTTCAGGGGAATAAAACCATCGCTACAAAAGATGTCACTATAGACACTATTGCTCCCAAAATTCATCTCCTCCACGGTGAAAAATATCTTTCGCCAGGCGGTACCGGGATTGCCATTTATAAGGTCACGGATCAGGATGCAACACACGGTGTAGATATAAATGGTCTCTTTAACCCCGGATTTATTCTTGATGCAGCGCGTCCGGATACCTTTGTGTGCTATTTCGCACTTCCTTATGATGCAGAAGAAATAAAAAATCTCAACATCTCTGCCACGGACAAGGCGGGGAACTCTACGGTTTTCCCCTTCTCAACGACCTTTAAAGCAGCTCAGCAGAAAAGGGATGTTATCAATGTAAGTGATGGTTTTCTCAATACGAAAATCCCTGAATTCCAACAGTACTACCCAGAAATGCAGGGTGACTTTATTGATAAATATCTGTATGCAAACAGTGAGGTTCGTGACCAGAACAATGAAAAAATTTATCAACTCTGTCAGTCCTCCACCCCGGAACGACTCTGGAAGGATCACTTTCTGAGAATGCCTGGAAGTTCCCGGGCAGGGTTTGCCGATCATCGAACCTACAAGTATCAGAATAAAGAGGTGGACCATCAGGTACACCTGGGGATGGATATTGCATCGACCAGGGGAGCCGACGTAAGAGCTGCCAACAATGGCAAAATCGTTTTTGCTGATTATCTGGGGATCTACGGCAACATGGTACTTGTCGACCACGGACAGGGGGTATTCAGTCTCTACTCACATCTGAGTCAGATAAATGTAAAACCCGGCGATATTGTCGATCAGAAAACCGTTTTAGGGCAGACCGGAACAACAGGGATGGCCGGTGGGGATCATCTACACTTTTCAATGCTTGTCAATGGTGTGTTTGTCACACCAAAAGAGTGGTGGGATCAGCACTGGATTGAGGTAACCATTGATGAGCCCATCACGGCGTCAAAATTTTAACGACTGGCAGAATATGCAGACTACGAAGTTAATCTTCGTAGTCATAGTCGGGATGACCACACAGGGAACAGCGTAACGTCTGATCATGCTTATCAAAAATAAACTCCCATTTTTTTTCTTCGATCATATCATTTTTTTCGACACCACAGGTTACGCAAACCCATTTATCACCTTCTTCCGTTTCAAACAAATGCATCGACTACCTCTTTTTCATTACTGTTTTTGTCGTTTAAAGGGCAGACTGAAAGATGCCCTCGGGTATTTTCTTTACGGTACTGTCGATCTATACACCAAAGCTATAAATTTTTCAAAGCATGAGCGCTGCTTTGCCGCCGGGAGTCAAATCCCGTAATCCCATGAAACAGAACTTCAAAAATCCTCAGCTTCTCTACACCTACCTTGCAACAGAGATGCTTGCTCCCTTTTTCGCAAGTTTTCTGATCATGAACTGCGTATTTTTTCTGGTCAAACTCATCCCATTTTTAAATTTTGTCTTAGAACTGCAAATAGATTTTTCTGATTTTACCCGTCTTTTTTCATATCTTTTTCCAAACATCTTTCTCTACTCCATCCCCATGTCTGCTATGATGGGGGTCACTATTGGATTTGCCCGGCTTTCCAGCGATTCAGAAATTCTTGCTCTGAAAGCCAGTGGAATCAGTATGTACAAGATCATCCCTCCGGTGGTCATTGTTACTGCGATCATCGCCCTTTTCACCGCTTATTTTTCCATGAAGCTCATCCCGCTGAGCGAAATTGCGATGAAACAACTCACCTACCAGCTCCTCAAAGAAAAAGTAAACAAGGGTATCAAACCCCATGTATTTACTGAAGCCTTAGGTGATGTTGTCGTCTATGTCGATCAAATAGACAAGGAGACAGGCAACTGGAGCGACGTCTGGGTGTCGGACATGAGGGGGGTAGAGAATCCTGTGATTACCATGGCATCATCCGGGCACATGGAAAGCGATATCCAGGATATGAATGTCACCATCGTTCTACAAAATGGCAGCCTCCATAAACCAAGCAATGAAAGTGCCCAGATTGTAGAATTTGATCAATACAAAATTCATATCCCCCTGAGTCCCCCCAACTCTAAAGCCACCCAGGTAAAGAAACGTAACGTGCTCACCATGGGTGAGCTCCTTCAAGAATCAAAAGATGAAAGAGTCCCTGTCAAAGAACAGAGAACCCTGCTCATTGAATTTCATAAAAGAATGGTGCTGCCTGCTGGTTGCCTACTGATCAGCCTCATTGGTCTCCCCCTTGGGCTGCAGGCAAGACCCGGTAAAAAAGCTATAGGTATTCAGGCAGGGCTAGGAATATTTATTATTTATTATATCTTTTTCACCATAGGAAAATCCATGGCCGAAAAGGCCACTCTTCCCGTTGCCGTTGCCATGTGGGGTCCAAATCTGTTCTTTTTCTGCCTGGCAGTATTCTGGATATATAGAGTGTCGAATGAACAGACATTGGTTCCAGCAATATTATCAGAGAACCTGGTGAAATTGTTTACAGCTATCAAACGTTTTTTCGCAGGTCTGGTTGCTATGGTAAAAAACAGGTTTGGGATTGTGCAACGGGATCATGACGATGATGAAGATGCACCACTATTGCCCGGAGCTATCAGAGGTAACGCCAAGAGCCGCGTTTTCCACGTACCTGGCTGTGAATACTATACTAGCAAAAACTGCTCTATCGAATTTAAAAACATTCAGATAGCCCTTGATTCAGGTTTTGAACCGTGCAGGTTTTGCAAAAACAAGATGGAATTACCGTAAAATCACCTTAAAGATACCTCGGATGTTTTATATTTCAGTAAAGATGAAAGGCTGGGATTAATTATCGCTGACATCGACAAGATCTGGTTTTTCTATGTTTACCTCCTCGGTTAGATTCTTGTACTGCATAGAGATGAGGTGACAGAGTGATCATCTGAGGTAGTCTGAATTCATTTTTTACATTGTCCTTGTTATTATTTAGGAGACATTATGAAATTACCAACAGCACAGGAAATGAAAAATCTGGACAGAAGTGCCAGTGAAATCTTTGGGATTCCCAGCATTGTCCTGATGGAGAACGCTGGACTTTCCACTGTACTTATGATGGAAAAAGATCTCGGTTCCTGTAAAGACACCTTTGCTCCCATCTTTGTTGGTCCTGGCAATAACGGGGGGGATGGCCTGGTCATCGGCCGGCATCTTCATCAGCGGGGATGTCAGCCTGTCTTCTTTTTTCTTGTCAGCCCCGATAAGCTTAAGGGTGATGCAAAAACAAATCTTGAAATAATCAAAAATCTGAAACTCCCTTTCCATGTTATTGACACGAAAGCTCGGGCGGAGACGGTTTCTATCTTGTTTAAACAATTCGAATCCCGTGGCCTCCCCTGTTATGCTATCATCGATGCTATCTTTGGCATTGGACTTGGTAGACAGATTTCTGGTCACTTTGCAGTTATCGTCAACCTGATCAACAAACTTGGCTGTAAAGGTTCTCCGCCCGTCATTTCAGTCGATACACCCTCTGGAATGGAAGCGGATACAGGTAAGGTTCTCGGTGCCTGCGTTCGTGCTGACTACACAGCCACCTATGGTTGCGCCAAACCAGGACATTTTATACACGGCAGCGCCTACTGGACGGGTAAACTTGAAATAATCGATATCGGCATTCCACCTGAAGCGCTATACCGGGCAGGCATATCAACAGAGCTTGCCACAAAAGATTTTGTTCAGGATCTTCTCAAACCACTTCGCCGTAAACGAACATCTCATAAAGGAAGTCACGGTCACCTGCTGGTCCTTGCCGGATCCGCAGGTAAAACCGGTGCTGCAATCCTCAGTGCCAAAGGCGCTCTCAGAAGTGGTGCCGGCCTTGTCTCTCTGGCTGTGCCCCATGATCTTAACCCTATCTTTGAAACAGCTCTTCCTGAAATGATGACCATTCCTCTCTATAACAGTGAGAAGATCCTCTCTTTCGAAGACTGGCCGACGATTGAAAAAGAAATACAAAACAAAACAGCCGTTGTAATAGGCCCGGGAATAGGCCAGGATGCAATGACTTCAGCCCTTGTCTTGAAAGTGTATAATGAAGTGAAATGTCCCGTTATCTTTGATGCCGATGCCCTTAACATCCTTGCAAACCTCAGCAGTAGCCTGCTCGCTCCTGCTGGCCCAAGAATTTTCACACCCCACCCGGGTGAACTCAGTCGTCTTCTCGGAAAGTCGGCGGAAATCATTCAGGATAACAGACTTGATGCAGCACTTCTTGGCTGTGACCTTTTTCACAATGACATGTATGAAACCGTACTGGTCCTTAAGGGAGCCGGAACCGTAATTGCGGCCAGTGATGGTTCAACTATCATTAATACTACAGGCAATCCTGGAATGGCGACTGCTGGAATGGGAGATGTCCTTAGTGGGATGTTAGGAGCATTTATCTGTCAGGGGATGACGCCCAAAAATGCCGCTGTCGCAGCGGTTTACATTCATGGGGCAGCAGGAGACATCCTTTACAGAGAAAAAGGTGCTGGTTTTTATGCAGGAGAGCTTGCAGACACTACTCCCGAGGCGATAAAAACCCATTTACCTTAGCATAATTTTACCACTCTATCGGTTGTATTCCGTTTTTTTTCAGATAGTCATTACAGCGCAGAAATACGCCAGAGCCCAGGAAACCTCTATGGGCCGAGAGTGGTGAAGGGTGACTCGTTGCGAGAATAAGATGTCTTGATGTATCAATGAGGTCTCTTTTCTTCTGGGCAAATGAACCCCAGAGCATAAAAACGACGTGTTGTCTGTGCTCTGAAATCGTCTTTATGATATCGTCTGTAAGGTGATGCCAGCCGAGATCTGCATGGGAGTTCGGCTTCCTGGCCATGACTGTAAGACTTGCATTCAAAAGCAGTACGCCCTGCTCAGCCCAGCGAGTTAAATCGCTGTTGATTGAAACCTGTTTGCCGCCATATATGCTTTGATTCACTTCTTTGAGTATATTCCTCAGAGACGGTGGAATGGGTATCCCCTCTCTCACAGAAAAGCTTAAACCATGGGCTTCAGGCCCTTTCCCGGGATGGGCGTTGAAATATGGGTCTTGACCAAGAATCACCACCTTCGTCGCCTCAAGGCTGGTCTGTCTCATTGCGGCAAAGACGTCTTTTCTTTCGGGGTAAACAGGGACGGAATTTTTCTCAGGCGAAAATGCCTTGTTGAGGAGAACTTTATGAACCCCCTTAATCATCAGAGGGACACTCTCTTCCCAAAGTAAGCTTTTTTCCATAGCGTTTATTTCAGGTAAGGAAAACGGAAAGAGTCTTTGGAGCTAGAGACCTCCGGCGACCCCGTCGTATTTACCCTCATAGTGATTTTTCTTTATTCTTTCACTGATTGCGGCAAGGGTAAGGGTCTGGGTGATATCAAGACTGCTTAATATATGTTGACTGAGTTTTTTACAGTAACACTCGCTCGGGTCTAGTACTCCAAACCCCCCACCATACTTGAGCATTATAGCCATGCCTTTATCACCATCCGTCACGTCCCCTGAGAGGATGATAGCAGACGCCTTTGTTTTAAACAGCGTACCGACTGAGGCCATAACTATATCTATCGGGCCACCCTTTACGCTGCCCTTTTCCACCCGCTGCAGGGTCATTTGAGCGCTGTATGGCTTAATGGACATGTAATCTTCACCTGAAAACACATAGCAACTCCCACCTTCAATACTCATTCCCTCCTGAACCCGAACCACTTTCATGGCGGAAATTGCGTTTAAATATTCGGTGAAATTGTCAACAGATTCAACTTCTTCATGAATAATGACAAGAACGGCCCCACCCATATCAGGCTGCATCTGAGGGATGATAGAAAGCAGATTTGCAAAACAACCTTTACCCCCGCCAAGCACCGAAATAAAAGAATTTCGTCGATATTGCTCGTGAGTGAAACCTGCAACCTCAATCACATCACCACACTGCGAACAGGTGGTTGTCTGGGCAACCTGACCGGGATTAAGAGTGACTACCTCCCGTGATCCGCACTCCTCACAGAAGACAACCCGCTGGAGAACCTCGGTCACAGGTGAAACCTTCGGCGGAGGGGTTGAAGAGATCGGATCTCTTGCTGTCATTTTTAATGCAGCGGCCTTGTACACCTTTTCAAGAAGTTGTTTTTTGTGTTCAGTGAGGAGGTTTTTCTGGAAAATGAAATCTTTTGAAACAAAATCTACGGCACCATTTTTCAGAGTGTCAAAACAGCGGGCGGTTCCTTCCTCCGTTAAACTGGAAAACATGATTGTAGGAATAGGACGATGAATCATAAGATGCTGAAGCGCCGTCATGCCGTCCATGAGGGGCATTTCCATATCAAGCAGGATCACGTCAGGAGATGTCTTCAGGACCATATCTAGGGCTTCTATACCGTTCTGTGCTTCACCAACGATACGGATATTTTTAAACTCAGCAAAAATATCGCTCAAAAATCGGCGGAATACTAATGAATCATCGACGATGAGAACAGAAACCTTTCGAGCCCCTTCTGAAGTATCTTCAAATTCCATCTTACTTGCTTTCCGTTATATGGTTGTAGATCGTTATGCTTTTACAAAACGAATAAGATACAAAATTTTCTATCAGTTGTACAAGTTATTTTCATTGATATAATTTGCAACTTCAGGAGAAAGGAACTCCGACGCGTCACCTCCTTCTGCAAGAATTTTTCTGATTTTACGTGAGCAGATTTCTTTTGGTGCAGCAGAAAGAAGCGTAATATCTTTTGTATCACCCTCCCCCTGCCAATGCCTGTGTTTACCTTTATAGCCAAGGTGGTCAAGAAAATTGTTAAACGATTCAGGGGAGTAACCCAATCGAGGAGACACCACCATTTGAGCCATGGTCAGCACTGTGCGGTACGATTTCCAGGTCATCAGCTCAAGAAAAGCATCCATTCCGATGATAAAAAAGAGACTGGTACCAGTAGGCAGCTCATTTTTAAGAGCAAAAAGTGTATCAACGGTATAGGAAGGTTTTTGCAGCCTGTTTTCTATGTCACTACAGGTAAAGTTGTCATGATTTCTGCACATGGCCTCTACCATCCCAAGCCTGTGCAGAAAAGGTGTGGTGACCCTGTACTTATGTGGGGGTTGTGCCGCAGGAATAAAGAGGATCTCTTTTAAACCCACCTCTTTTATAGCGTGCTGGGCAAGTTGCAGATGGCTGAGATGCACGGGATCAAATGTCCCGCCTAAGACACCGATCCTGGAGGATTTCAACTTCTCACTTGCCCCTGCCCATATACAACAAACTTTCTGGTGGTCAACTCTTCAAGTCCCATGGGGCCATAGGCATGGAGCTTTGTTGTACTAATCCCTATTTCTGCACCAAGTCCAAGCTGCCCTCCATCGTTGAACCGGGTCGAGGCGTTAACCATCACAGCGGAGGCATCAATCTCTGTAATAAATCTCTGGGCGGTGGTGTAGTTTTCAGTAAGAATAGATTCCGTATGCTGTGACCCATAGCGGTAGATGTAATTCTTTGCCTCTTCAAAGCCGGAGACAACTTTTACGCACACCTTAAGGTCTAAAAACTCTGTGCCCCAGTCATTTTCTTCTGCAGCCACAACAATATCTGAAAGCTGTACTGATGCCGGACAACCTTTTATGGTGACATTTTTTTCGTGTAAGGCTTTTGCAAGAGCAGGTAAAAAGGACGGTGCAACATCTTTATGGATCAGGATGCCTTCCAGCGCATTACAGACACCCGGTCTATGGGTTTTTGAATTAATAATGATTGGGATGGACTTAGTAAGATCAGCATCCTTATCCACGTATATATGACAGACACCTTTATAGTGTTTAAGAACTGGAATTCTCGAATGTTCGACGACAAATCGGATCAGGCCTTCACCACCTCGCGGAATAACGAGGTCTATGGACTCCTCCTGCTGCAACAGAAAGGTGATTGCATTCCTGTCCGTGACAGGAATTACCTGGACAACATCAGGACTGATACCGTGCAGAGCCAATCCTTTTTTCAGTATTTCTGCTAGAATGAGATTCGAGTGAATAGCCTCCGAACCACCTCTTAATATAACACCATTCCCTGTCTTGATGGCAAGTGCTGCTGCATCAACGGTAACATTTGGCCTTGATTCATAGATCATTGCAATGACACCCAGCGGGACACGCATTCTCCCCACCTGCAAACCGTTGGGTCTTTTACTATAATCTTCAATTTTCCCAATTGGATCGGGCAGAGCGATAAGTTCTTTTATCCCGGTAATCATGGAGTCAATAACACCATCTGACAGGGTAAGTCTGTCGAGCATGGCAGCGGAAAGGCCCTTTTCTTTTCCGGCGGTGAGATCCTTCTGATTTTCACTTTGTATATCAGCCTTTTCCGTGGCTAAAAGTCTGGCTACAGACTCGAGAACATCATTTTTAACCTGGGTGGAAAGAGACACAAGTGCTGTCGAGGCACTTTTAGTTTTTGCTGCAAGTTCTGCAATTGTTGTTTCAAGTGTCATAAGGGTTTCCCTGGGTCTGAATTATAAAATCACCATGTTATCGCGGTGCATGACCTCGTCGCTTTCTTTGTAACCGAGGAGCTTTCTGATGTCGTCTGTGCGAAGACCTTTGATTTTGTCGACCATATTATAACTGAAGTTAGTGAGGCCTACGGCTATTGCAACATCATTTTCATCAACACAGCGGACAGAATCACCCTTTTGAAAGGTTCCTTCAACTGCAATGATTCCAGAAGGCAGCAGAGATCGTCCGTTTTTTGTGATGGCATTGCAAGCGCCGGCATCCAACACCATTTTACCTTTAGGTTTTAATACATAGGCGATCCATCGCTTCCTGCTCTGCATTTTTTCTTTTTGAGGGAGGAAAAATGTCCCGATCATCTCCCCTGAAAAAAGATGTTCCAGGATATTTTTCTGTTTTCCCGGGCCAATAAAAGAGCTTCCCCCGCCGGCTGCCACCATTCGGGCGGCCTTGATCTTGCTCTGCATGCCGCCTGTACCAAGGACAGATTTACTATGGCCTGCCATGGACTGAATATTGTCATCGACTTGACACACAGTGTAAATGGCCTTGGCATCCGGTGAGATTAACGGGTTTTTGTCATAGAGCGCATCTACATCGGTCAGACAGATAAACATATCCGCCTCTATCAGATTGGCAAGCAGTGCACCGAGATTATCATTATCACTAAATTTCAGTTCTTCGGTAGATACCGTATCATTTTCGTTGATAATCGGGATTACACCGTAATTAAAAAGTGTATGAATGGTATTTCTTACATTGAGATATCGTGTCCGGTGGGAGAGATCGGAATGGGTAAGCAGAATTTGGCCAATATTGTAACCGTATCGGGAAAAGGCCTCATCGTAATCATGCATGAGCTGAGATTGCCCGATGGCTGCCAGGGCCTGCTTCTGTTTAATCGTCAGCTCCAGATCATCTTTTAAGTGCAGTTTTTTCTTTCCGGCCGCAACAGCTCCCGAAGACACTAAAATGACTTCACGGCCTGTATCTCTGAGAAAAGAGATTTCCTTGGCGAGATTATCTACAACATCCTGATCGATGCCATCTTCGCAGGTAAGAATTGCGCTGCCAACTTTAACTACAACCCTTTTAGCCTTATCAAAAAGGGTCTGTCGGTGGTACAGACCCTCCTCCTGCGACATTTCATTCATCATCACGTAATTATAAGAAATATATCGATTAAATAATATTCACTCAACCGTTGCTCTGTCATCCCGATGAGGAGTCTGAGCCCCTGTTTTAGCACCTTATCATTTTTTGGTTGTTTTTTGCAATTGTACAAGATTTCAATCAAAAAGGCAGTTATCTGCGATTTCCTACTCGCCCGTTGAGATTAGGTTTTTTTTCTTATTGCTAATCAACTCCATGATCGTTTCTCTGAGCGGTTCAAGCCCTTCTTCTGTTTCTGCAGAAACACATAAGACTGTCATACTCATCTCTTGGAAATGTTTTTGTAATTCTTCCAGCACTTCTTCGTCTACGATATCTATTTTATTCAATAAAACTATCTGGGTGCGATCGGCAAGCTCTTTTTTATACAGGGCGAGTTCATTCGTAATAGTTTGATGGTTTTGCAAGACGTTCTCGTCTGCTGCGTCGAGAACATGGATGAGAATACTGGTTCTTTCAATATGCTTTAAAAATTTATGGCCAAGACCTGTACCTGTATGCGCACCCTCAACTAAACCTGGAATATCGGCTATAATTGCCGGTTCGTAGAATTTATATTGCAGTACTCCGAGTTGGGGCTCCAGGGTAGTAAATGGATAGGGTGCAATTTTGGGGTTTGCTGCAGACAGTTTTGACAGTAATGTGGATTTTCCAGCGTTTGGTAAACCGACAAGCCCGATATCGGCAATCAGTTTCAACTCGATTTTCAGCCAGTGTTCTACTCCCAACTGGCCCTTGGTTGCAATCCGAGGTGTACGATTGGTACCACTGGAGAAATGTGGATTACCAAGTCCCCCTTCACCTCCAACGCCTGCACAGAAAGTTTGGCCATCTTCAGACAGATCGGCTAGAATCTCGCCCGTTTCAATGTTTTTAATGATTGAACCGACGGGAACCTCGACATAACAGTTCTTGCCTTTTCTACCGTGCATGTCCTTTCCTTTACCGTGCTCTCCTCTTTCTGCTTTGAAATGAGAACGGTAGCGGAAATCAATGAGTGAATTGAGCGAGGCTTTGGCAATAATGATAACATCACCGCCGCGTCCGCCATCGCCACCATTTGGACCACCTTTGGGGACATATTTTTCCCGACGAAAACTCACACAACCATTTCCACCATCGCCGGCTTTTACAAAAAATTTTGCTTCATCAATGAAGGCCATCAGAAAATCCTGTTATTACTGGAATTCAAAAAAAAACTCGACCTTCAATACAGCATTGAGGTCGAGTCTATACTCCTGCTTGAATTACACCAGACGTAATTCCAGGAAAAGATGTCAGAGATACTTATTTATGCTTCTGGGTATACGCTGACACGCTTTTTATTTTTACCAAAGTCCTCATAGGTAACGACACCATCGACCATGGCAAAGAGGGTATAATCTCTTCCACAACCTACATTGGTACCCGGATGTATTTTTGTGCCTAATTGTCGTACAAGAATATTTCCTGCTCTTACAATCTGACCACCAAAGCGCTTGACACCTCTACGCTGACCACCACTGTCACGACCGTTACGTGAACTACCACCTGCTTTCTTATGAGCCATCTTACACTCCTTTCATGAACGACTACTTCGTATCGTTTTTATACTTTTTATTAGGTCAATATCTAGATAGCGGAACTAGGCAGATATCTCTTCAATTTTCAATGCAGTATAGGATTGTCTGTGGCCTTTTTTCAGGCGATACCCTTTACGTCGCTTTTTCTTAAAGATAATTATTTTCTTATCTTTGCCCTGCTCAGCGATTTTTGCGGTAACCTTTGCATTTTCGAGAACTGGCTGGCCAATTTTCACATCATCGCCATCAGAAATCATAAGAACGTCGACGAGATCAATGCTGTCTCCAACGTTGCCCTCAAGCTTTTCAACACGAACTTGATCACCACACGCAACCTGATATTGTTTTCCACCTGTACGAACTATCGCATACATATATAAACCTCTTTGAGAATATCTGTTCAACTTTCGACAAAATAACGGAAATATTGCAAGAACCAGGTATTTAACACCTCATCAATGCTAATGTCAATATTTTTCCATCTATTCTCTGTATTTTTTACATAACGACACCTGAACTCAAAATGGCCCTCTGGAGATCTATACTCCAGAGGGCCATTGATTCATTACAGTGTCTTCTATTAGTTAGCGTACTCTAAGCGGGCTTTTTCCTTTTCAGAACGAATGGCACAGGCTCTGGTAAACGCTGATTTTTTCCCATGCTTTGCAATGGAAACGGATGTCTTGCCCTGCTTGCCCTGATGGGTGACCCAACTCACCTCATAACGGTTCAACTTCTCGTTCAAACGGACCCCAACAACTCCTGTACCAGAATTGCTGACGGTCACCATATGTTTGTTTGTTCTCACCTTGCCAAGTTTCTTTTCGGTTTTGTCGCGCCAACTGATAGCAGAAAGCAAACTGGAATAACGACCGCCACTTTTCCTATCAGAAAAGAATTTAGAATGGGTTTTACCTAAAAATCGGACTCTGACATACCAACCATGAGTTCGTTTGGACTCTTGATCAATTCGTGCTATATCTTTATGTTTTTCTAATAGAATTTTTTGTTTCTTGTCATCTTCCATGAAACTACCTCAAAATTATTGTATCAATGATTACTGTAAATGATTTGCTAACGAATGACTTCTTATACCACAATGTGCTACGCGTGTAAAACTGAAAAGTGCAAAAGTCTGCAATCCCATGTTGTTTGCAAAGCTCGCAATATATAAAAAACAGAGATAAATACCTGACAACAGATTCCAGCAAACTTTAATAGTGAGTTGCAAAGTCCTTGTCAATAAAAAAAAATTTATGCTGACAAAAAATATACTTGAAATATGTAGGCTTCCAAGAATTTTCCAAGGTCAGAGTAAAACCATTCCTCCTCGCCACGACACCTTATGATGACAGATAACTACCCTAACTTACAGCAGCTCCTGGAGACCATTTGCACCTTACGTGGTGAAAACGGTTGCCCATGGGACAAGAAACAGACACCCGCTTCCCTGGTCAAATACCTCAAGGCGGAGACCACGGAATTAATAGAGGCCATATTAAATAATGATACCGCAAACACCTGTGAGGAATTAGGAGATGTATTTTATATTTTAATCATGATCACTCTGCATAACCAGGAGTTGCAAAATTTTCGATTAGCTGATGTCTTTTCCGAAATCAACGAGAAGCTTATCCGCAGGCACCCTCACGTTTTTGCAGGCACCTCCTACAACGATGAGTCAGACCTCGAACGCCAGTGGAAGCAAATTAAATCCGAGGAGAAACAGAAAAAAACTATTTGACACAGCCTGGTCATACTAGTAATGTAAGCAGTTTTTATATGGGCACAAGAATAACACATATAATCTTGTGCCCATGGATTATTGCAGGTGTACATAGGGTGTGCCTGCCCCTTCTCGCTCTCTGCCGAATGCATAGTGCGAGGGCCGACAAACGGAAAATTTTTCCGTTACAACCATGAGTCCACGAGGAGGAAATCATGAGAAGGTATGAAACGATCGCGATTCTTCGCCCAAATGCTGGCGAAGAAGAGATCAACAAAGTCATTGAAACAACAACCCAGATCATCAATGATGAGCAAGGTACCATCATTGAACTGAATAAGTGGGGCATGAAAAAGCTTGCCTACCTTATCAAGAAAGAAACCCTGGGTTACTACGTATTTTTTGACTACGCAGCAACTCCTGCTGCAGTTACTGAAATTGAGAGAAAGTATCGTATCGATGATGTGGTTCTGAAGTATATGACCATTAAAACTGCAGCTGCCATCACTGAAGAGGGTGTGCAAGAGGCAATCGCAGCAGTTGGTGTCAGAGCAGCTAAAGAGGCGGAAGCCACCGACGCTGACAACGAATCTGACGATTCCGATGACGACGACAACGACAACGACCACGACAGCGAAGAATAAATTTATCTTATCATTTTAGTTAATAACTCAGGAGGGTACCACAATGGCACCAAGACCACAGAAAAAATTATTTTCCCGTCGCAAAACCTGTAGGTTTTGCTCTGACAAAGAGATCACCATAAACTACAAAGACGTAAAAACTCTTAGAAATTTTGTTTCTGAAAGAGGAAAAATCATTCCTCGCAGAATTGTAGGAACATGCGCGACACACCAGCGCCAGCTTTGTGAAGCTATTAAGCAGGCAAGGCAGATCGCATTTTTGCCTTACTCAGGCTCTTCGCAGGGCTGATAAGATAAGCAGGTTACAAAGGTGAATGCACAAGAGAAGGAACAGCTTAATATTGGTAAAATTATAGCAGCCATACTGACCACGACGGTTATTGTGGTTCTTCCTGGTATCGCCTGGGAGCTCTTTGGTTGGCTGCATATACTGCTTCCCCTGCTGTCTTTTGCTGTTTTGTTGAAATTTGGCACATATACAGGGAAAAAGTTTTTACTTACCGCTGCAGTTCTCTCGCTTATTTTTTACATCATCATTGGTAACTTAGACCTTTTTGTCTTTTCAGCGATTTTTCTTCTCGCAGGGTACGTTCAGTTTTCATCATTTGAGAAAAAGGAACGCCCTGCGATTAGCGGATTGAAAACATTTGCCACAATAAGTTCAGGCTGGATTGCAGTACTCGTATTGTTCACCCTGGGAAAAGAAGTTTCCCCTTACAGTCAACTTATTAGCACGCTTGACCTTGGAATCAGTGAAGCGTTATCATTTTATCAGGGGAGTGATTCAGTAACACCGGAAACCCTCGCAATGCTCGAAAGCACGTTAAGTCAGATGAAACTGGTATTGCCGCTCATTATGCCGGCGATATTAGGAAGTATTGTTTTACTTATCACCTGGTTCTCCATGGTTTTAGGCAACCTCATTGCATTTCGCCAACAGGGCGCTACAGCATGGGGCGAGTATGGTTTGTGGCAGTTACCGGATAAATTAATCTGGCTCGCTATTGTGCTCGGCATATGTGTTATGCTTCCCATTCCCGGACTGAGAGTCGTTGCTTTAAACACATTGATTCTACTGGGGCTGGTTTATTGCTTTCAGGGACTTGCAGTTGCTGTCTTTTACATGAACAAATGGAACGTGCCTCTGCTGCTCCGGTCCTTTTTTTATGTGATGTTGATTGTGCAGACTTTTGGAACGATCGTACTACTCATTGTTGGCATTGCTGATGTCTGGCTTGATTTGCGTAAGATCAAGCCCAGTGATAACGTCAAAGAGGATAATTAATAGAACTATGGGTTATGCTGAAAGAGCAGACCTATTCTACAATATTAGAGGAGTTTAAAAATGGAACTCATTTTAAAAGAAACAATAAGTTCTCTCGGGCTAGAGGGAGACGTCGTAACAGTAAAAGACGGTTTTGGTCGTAACTACCTGCTGCCCCAGGGGAAGGCCGTTGCTGCAACAAAAGAGAACCTTACAATTCTTGAAGAAAATAAGGCTGCCATTGAAGCCAGAAGAGCCGCAGATCAGAAAAATGCTGAGGCCATTGCAAAGAAAATTAACGGCCTTGAAGTTGTCATCGAGCAGCTTGCAGGTACCGACGAGCGCCTCTTTGGTTCTGTCACCACCGCAGATATCTGTGCAAAGCTTGCTGAACTTGATGTAACTCTTGATAAAAAACAGATCTTGCTTTCTGAGCCAATCAAGACAATTGGAGAAGTAAAAATTTCGATCAAAGTAGGTTTTAACGTGACCGCTGAGATCTCTGTAAACGTTGTCCCTGTTAAAGCAGTTTAGTTTTTGAGTTATATCTCTTAACTATCTGTATTTACTCTTTGGTCTAATTGTTAAAAATCCCCATTGAGTAAAATTGTTTTCAGTGATAAAAACACACCTTGAGGGTTGACCTTCATGGTGTGTTTTTGTTTAATAACGTCTCTTGTTTCACTTTCTTTTCGTAGTTTCTACCTCGGTCAAATATGATACACAATTCTATGCCCGAGGAACCTGGTGGTTCTCGAATTACCATGCGGATTCCTCCCCAAAACACTGAGGCTGAACAAGCCGTACTCGGTTCAATACTCCTGAAGGCCGATCTCCTGGGATCTGTCCTGGAAATCCTCAAACCTCATGATTTTTATAAAGATGGTCATAAAATAATTTTTGAAAGCATGGTCGATCTGTTTGAGAAAAATGAGCCGCAGGATCTGCTGACGGTTTCCAATCTCCTCTCAAACACCAATAAACTGGATAAAATTGGTGGGCCGGCATACCTGGCAAGCCTCACCTCAATTGTGCCGGTTACTGCAAATATTGTCAGTTATGCCAAGATAATCAGGGAAAAATCAATACTTCGGAGACTTATTTCAGTAAACACCGATATCGCTTCGAGGTGTTATGAAGAACAAAATGATATCGATATCCTGGTGGATGAGGCTGAACAGGCTATTTTCGATATTGCTGGCGAGAAAGGTGATGGGCATTTCACCCATATCAAGTCTATTGTTCCAAAGGCCTTTGCCGCTGTAGAGCAACTGTACAAAAGAAAGGAGCTCATAACAGGTGTTCCCACCGGCTATTCCATGATTGACAGGATGACTGCAGGACTCCAGCCCTCGGATCTTATAATCCTGGCGGCGAGACCCTCCATGGGAAAGACATCCTTTGCCATGAATATTGCCCAGCATGCCGCCCTCGTTGAAAAAATAGGTGTTGCTGTTTTTAGTCTTGAGATGTCCAAGGAGCAACTGGTCATGCGTCTTTTAAGTTCGGCTGGACGCATCGACTCTCAGCGGATCCGGACCGGTAAACTACATAACGAAGACTGGCCCAAACTTACAAGGGCGGTAGGAATGCTTTCAGAAGCACCTATCTTTATTGACGACACCCCGGCTATTTCGGTTCTGGAGATGAGGGCCAAAGTTCGGCGCCTTTCCGCACAGCATGATATCGGCCTGATTGTCGTAGATTACCTGCAGCTCATGCGGGGGCGAAGCACGGAAAACAGGACCCAGGAAATCAGTGAAATTTCCCGTTCTCTAAAAGCACTTGCAAAAGAGCACCACGTACCAGTCATTGCCCTGTCTCAGCTCAACCGCGGCCTGGAAAGTAGAACAGACAAGCGGCCGATGATGTCAGACCTTCGTGAATCAGGTGCTATCGAGCAGGATGCCGACGTCATCTGCTTTATTTACCGAGATGAAGTATATAACAAGGCAGAGGATAATCCGGAGCGAGGCAGTGCCGAAATAATCATAGGGAAACAGCGTAACGGCCCCACAGGAACCGCAAAACTAACTTTCATCAAGGAATTCACTATGTTTGAAAACATGAGTGAACTTGATGATCCAGAGGAGTTTGGCTAAACATCCTCTCCAGCAGAGGACAGCAGGCACCTTCAGCCGGTAGAACTATCACAGACCAAGAATTGATAAAGGCAGAGTTATGACCATAGAAAGTGGTGTGAATAATAAGTATGATTTCAAGTCAATAGAGAAAAAATGGCAGACAACCTGGGAAACGAATGAAACGTACAAGGTCCTCGAGGACGACAACAAGGAAAAATATTATGTCCTAGAGATGTTTCCTTATCCGTCCGGTAGAATCCATATGGGCCATGTGCGCAATTATTCTATTGGCGATGTGGTCGCCCGGTATAAAAGAATGCGGGGCTTTAACGTTCTCCACCCAATGGGCTGGGATGCATTTGGCCTGCCCGCTGAAAATGCAGCCCAGAAAAACAATACCCACCCCGCAACCTGGACGTATGCCAACATCGACTACATGCGCAATCAACTGCGTCAGCTTGGTCTCTCCTACGACTGGAGCCGGGAAATAGCCACCTGCAACCCTAAATATTATCAATGGGAACAACGCCTTTTTATTGAGATGTTTAACAAAGGTATCGTTTATCAGAAGGTGACTACTGTTAACTGGTGCGAAGATTGTCAAACAGTACTCGCCAATGAACAAGTTATTGACGGGGCGTGCTGGCGGTGTGATCAACCTGTCACTCCGAGAAAAATGAACGGCTGGTTCTTTAAAATAACCGACTACGCAGAGGAGTTGCTTGCTGATCTTGACAAGCTGAGCGGTTGGCCAGAAAAAGTCCTGACCATGCAGCGTAACTGGATCGGGAAATCCACCGGTCTGACCTGTGATTTTCAGGTGGATAGCCTGGATGAAAAAATCTCTATATTTACTACCAGGCCTGACACTATCTATGGTGTCACCTTCATGTCTCTTGCACCGGAACACCCCCTCATCGACACTCTTATAGGAGGACTGGAATCTGAGGCTGAGATACGGTCTTTTATTCAAAAGATCCTCGAAGAAAAACAACGACAATCCCTGGAAGAGGAAGTGGAGAAAAAAGGTATCTTCACCGGACGATACTGTATTAATCCATTTAATGGCACAAAGGTTCCAATATATATCGCAAATTTTGTTCTGATGGAATACGGCACAGGTGCCGTTATGGCTGTGCCCGCCCACGACCAGAGAGATTTCGAATTTGCCAGAAAATATGATCTTCCTATAATACCTGTGGTCATTCCAGAAGGTACAGAACTCTTGTCTGAAAATATGTCCGAGGCTTCAACTGAGCCTGGCATACTTATCAATTCCGGTGAATTCACCGGCATGAACTCCCTTGCCTCACAAGAAACTATTATTCAACACGCACGCGAAAATAATTTTGGTTCAGATCTCGTTACCTACAGACTGAGAGATTGGGGAATATCCAGGCAACGTTTCTGGGGGGCGCCCATTCCGATGATCCACTGTGAAACCTGTGGTGTTCAGCCCGTTCCCGAAGCAGATCTGCCTGTTACTCTGCCAGAGGATGCAGGCTCGGCAACCTCATGCGCCCCCCTCCATCAGCGTGAGAATTTCATCAACACAACATGTCCTGTGTGCAAACAAAAAGCCAGACGGGAAACAGATACCATGGACACCTTCATGGAATCATCCTGGTACTTTGCAAGATTTACAACCCCACGCTGCGAAAATGCTCCCCTTGAAAAAAACGGTGCATCCTACTGGCTCCCTGTAGATCAGTATATAGGTGGAGTGGAACATGCTATTTTGCATCTGCTCTACTCCCGGTTTTTCACGAAAGTTTTACGCGACCTCGGCCACCTGAGTATTGACGAACCGTTCACCAATCTGCTGACCCAGGGAATGGTTATCAAAGATGGAACCAAGATGTCTAAATCCAAAGGCAACGTGGTTGACCCCAATGATCTCATTCAGGAGTTTGGCGCAGACACCGTTCGCTTGTTCAGTCTTTTTGCAGCACCACCGGAAAGGGATCTGGAATGGAGTTCTAAAGGTGTAGAAGGATCTTCCCGGTTTCTAAACAGGGTTTACCGATTGATTGTAGCCAACAAAGATCTGTTCAAAACAGGCGAAGTCCTCACCGATGAACTCTCCGCTGCAGGCCGGGAGTTGCATAGAAAAACCCATCAAACAATTAAACGGGTAACAGAGAATATAGAAAACAATTTCCATTTCAACACTGCAATCAGTGGGATGATGGAGCTTTTCAATGTACTCTCATCCTCAACTGCAGAAGATAAAGTCGCAGAAATTGAAGCTGCAGTTATCGATGAAGCAGTTACTGTATTGATTTTGCTGCTCTCACCAATGGTCCCCCATTTTGCTGCTGAAATGTGGGCTAAAATTGGCAAGACCGCAGCTCTTGAGGACCAGCCCTGGCCTGAGTTTGATCCGGAGGCGGCAAAGGACGATCTTATCACCATTGTTATCCAGGTCAACGGTAAGGTGCGGTCCAGGCTCGAAGTTGCTGCAGATATTACCAATGATGAACTTGAACAATTGGCATTAAAAGATGAAAGCACCATGAAATTCATCGATTCGCAGCCGGTTAAAAAGACTATTGTTATACAGAAGAAACTTGTTAATATTGTCATTTGAGACTAAATAAAAGCGTAGCTATAGTAAAAACTACCAGGGTGACCTGAGAATTATCTCTTTGATCGATAATCGTAACTATCTGATTTTACAAATACACTTTATTTTAACCATAGGAGATTTACAGTGAAGACAGTTTTGAAAAATGTATCAATCTTGCTGTTCCTCATTCTTGTAGCCAGTTGTGGATATAAGAATCCCAACGTATACAATGGTCCTTCCAAGGTGATTTATGCAACGGAATGGAAAAACAGAACCAGTGAACTTGGACTCGATTCTAAAATATATAGATCGCTTACCAGTTGGTTTCAAAAGTCGGGCTCTATTACCACCGTAAGAGAAAAAGATGGTGCTGATCTCATATTAGCCGGAGAAATTGTTTCCATCGAACTTCCCAGTCTGTCCTATGGTTCCAATGTCGCGACCGAGGTAAAAGTGCGGTTGAAAGTCAGATATATTCTCAAAGAAATCAGCACCAACAAAGTACTGCTTGAGGTGCCTTCAGAGACATGGACTGAGGAGTATCTCGTTACAACAAGCTCCTCAACCAATTCAGACAATGAAGCTGAGGCCCTTGATCAGATCATTGAAGATCTTTCTAAAAAAATCTACCAGAGAACAGTTGCACTTCTTCCCAAGATTTAATCGAAACAACTTTTGATCAACGCCGGTTCACTTGCTTTCATGAAGTGAACCGGCGTTTCTATATCCTCTATCTAAACTATGCTGCAAATCGGCGCCCATACATTTAACAATCCCTTTATTCTCGCCCCCCTGGCCGGTTATACCGACCTGCCTTTTCGCCTCATCTGTAAAGAATTCGGGGCTGGCTACACTGTCTCTGAAATGATCAGTTGCCACGGGCTTGTCTACCAGCAGGACAACACCCTTAGAATGTTAAAATCAGTTAGGGCCGAACGTCCCGTAGCTTTTCAACTTTTTGGCGCCGAGCCCGACATCATGGCTGAAGCTGCCGAAATCATGGCTGCCCTTGAGCCAGAAATCATTGATATAAATATGGGCTGCCCGGTACGAAAGGTTACAAAAAAAGGGGCCGGTGCAGCTCTTATGGCTACACCCAAAATTGCCGAAGAAATCATAGAAAAAGTCGTCCGCCGAGTCACAGTTCCGGTTACGGTCAAGTTTCGCAGTGGTAAAGATACGGCCAACATTACAGCGGTTGAATTTGCAAAAATGGCAGAAGGTGCTGGTGCGGCGGCCGTTACCGTACATGCGCGCACCTGGGCCCAGGGCTTTTCCGGACACATTGATCCCATGGTGATTAAGGCAGTTACCAATAATATCAGTCTGCCCGTTATAGGGAATGGCGATGTGCAAAGTCTCGCCGCTGGACGTCAGTTGATGGAAGACACCGGCTGCCACGGAGTTATGATTGGCAGGGCTGCCCTTGGTAATCCGTGGGTTTTTAGTGAAAATGGCCGACCGGACGATTATAGAAAGATAGTGGAAGGAGCAAGACGGCATCTCTGCTTGATGCAGGAGCACCTCCCTGCAGACAGAGTTATAGGCTATGTAAAAAGTCAGATCAGCAGGTATTTCAAAGGTCTCAAGGGTGCGACAGGGTTTCGGAAAAAAATTTTTGCAGCACCAGACAGTGCGGCGATCCTACAACTCCTCTCCGAGTATACAATAACGCCCTGAACCAGCCCAAACAGCTCATTCAGAAAACCTTTTACTATACCCGTATTCCCGTTGCACCCCTTACGAAGTAGACTATTTTTTCAATTTCTTGATTTTTTCCAGTAGTGTCTCAGCTTCTTCTCGTTCTTTTTCCGTCAGTAAATCATCTCTTGCTGCAATTCTGAAATTATCTTCTGCAAGGTCGAGTTTTCCTTCGTAAAGGTTGAATTTCCCAAGATACATGTTGGCAAGACCGGCCTTGTTCAGGTTGGTATAAATCTGCCCCAGAGCAAAATAGATATTTGAATATTGCGGCATCTCGCGCTCCACAATCTTAAAAAATCCGACCGCTTCTTCAAGTCGTCCTGATCTCTGGAGCAACAAGCCGAGATTGTATGTTGCATACATATTATTGCTACTAGACCTGACCACCTGCCGAAAGAGTGGTTCCGCGATATCGAATTGCCCTGCTTCAAACTCAAGAACACCTTTATCGACGAGAAGATTCTCTTTATCCGGATATTTCTCGATAATCTCGTCGAGCAGTTTTCTCGCCTGACTGAAGTTGTTTTCGGTCCGGGCCAGCTGCGCCATTCCATAGCTTGCCATGTCTTTTTGCAACGGTGAGTACTTTTCTCCTGACAGAATACTGACCATCCGCTCACGAAAAGACTGGGATGAGGATGCCTGGGATAAAACGCGATATTTAAAGCGCAGAAAATCAAAGTCGTCACTGCTTTCAGAATCCGGTGTGTAGCTGTTCTTATCCACGTCAATGAGCGACTCGATAGTTTCCAGCCGCACCTCGGGATTTGGATGTGTCAGAAGATACTGAGGCAGGACATCACTTCTATATCTTGCGATTCTTCGCATGGATTTCAGCATTTCCACCTGTCCTTTGGTATCTCTGTGCATTTTCTTCATCCAGGAATAGGCAAGAAGATCAGCCTCAGCTTCATTTTCTCGACTGAAATGCAGGTTCATACTCTGACCTGTTGCCAAGGCTCCGGTAAGCAGGGCCGGAGCTGCGGCACCTCCAAACGCAATGGCAGCAACAGCAAGCCCTAAGGTGGTCATTGAGCTGTATTTGCTCTTTTCAAGCCGTGAGGCGAGGTGCCGCTTGACAATATGACCGATCTCATGGGCAATAACCGAAACAAGTTCGTCCTCACTGTTCATCGATTCAATAAGCCCGGAATAAAAGAATATCAGGCCTGAAGGTGCAGCAAAGGCATTAAATTCCTTACTGTCGATTACAAAAAAGTGATAATCAAAGTATTGGATACCTGCAACCGTAAGAACTCTTTCGCCTATACGGGTAATATACTCGGTAACATCCGGGTCATCCATCAGGTCAAAAGCGGAACGCACTGAGTAAAGGAGTTTCTCTCCAACCTCCCGTTCTTCGCCAATATTAAAACTGTTTACCGGCATCACCGATTGAACAAGGAGGAAAAAGACTGTTGTCAAAACACAGCATATTTTTTTTGCTTTATTTACCATTGTCCTTTAACCACTTCACAGTTCTCTCTAGCCCTTCTGCTGTGGAAATAAGAGGGCTGTATCCAAGATCGTTATACGCTTTCTGGCAGGAAAAAAAGTGGGATTTGGCCAACTGTTCCGCCAGGAACCGGCTCATTCTCGGTTCGCTTTTCTGACCAGTTATCCTGTAAATACTTTCAAGAATCGCCCCGATTCTGTACGCTGTCCGGTGCGAAACACGCCTCTCTATTTTTTCAACTCCCATACGTTGAAAGAGATCGTTTATCCAGTCCCATAAATTAACAGGCTCCCCCTGACTGATAAAATATGACTGGCCCGCCGCAGTGCAAGAGCTTGTTAAATTTATAGCAGCTAAAATATGGGCATAGGCCACATTATCGACATAAGAAATATCAACGAAGTTATCACCCCTCCCTACAATTTTAAGTGTTTTTTTTCGACCAGCGGCCAACAGTCGAGGTAACAGATGTGGATCGTTTGGTCCCCATATCAAATGAGGACGCAGTGCGCAGCTTGGCGTTGATGATTCATTGAGAACAGTTTTTTCTGCAATTACCTTGGTTTTTGCATAGGAGCAGAGAAAATCAGTTGCATAGGCTAAAGACTCATCTCCTCCCCTGATATCTTTTCTGTTAAAGACAACAGATGGCGTCGAGGTGTAGACAAGAGCCCTGACCCTGTTCACCCTGCAGGCGTTTACGACATTTCTGGTACCCACAACGTTTACTCGATGATAATCCTGATACGGCCCCCAGATACCAGCTTTTGCGGCTACATGGAATACAACCTCTACTTCACGGGTTGCCCGGTTTATAAAGTTTTCGTCAGCGATATCTCCGGCAAAACAGTGAACACCCATTTTTTCAAGATCAGGATACCTGTTTCTTCCAACGACACTGACCTGCACCCCCTTTTCCAGAAGTTGGTGCACAACGGCTTTACCGACAAAACCACCTCCGCCAGTAACGAGTGCTGATCTAAAGTTTAGTGATAGAGTTTTTCCTGTGCCCATACGCTCAGTTTCTCACGAAATATTTTTGCATTATGACGGATATCCACCGGGAAATCGTTATGAATAAGATAATGCCTTATGCACTTTGTCAAAGGGCTTGTGTCTGCAAGTGCTCTCACCTCGGCCAAAAGTCTGTCTTTTGAGCCCTTAAAGTCGCGGACAGGCTCGAGGACAAGAGCTGGAAGAATCTCCCCTGTTTTGTCTGTCACAGCCACAAGAGCGGATCGATACACATCAGGATGCTCATTCACTATGGCCTCGCAAGGGATTGAGAAATAGGTATCAGTTCCAGAGACTACCCGGTGGGCCCTTCTGCCGCAAAACCAGAGGCGTTTTTTATCGTCCAGATACCCCACATCTCCCATCCTGTGCCAAAACCGATTGCCATCGGATATCTTTGCGAGTCTGGTCTCCTTTTCGTTGTTCATATAGCTTTTGGTAACAACCCCACCACAGACAATAATCTCTCCGATCCTGCCATTTTCAACAAATCTGCATTCTCCGATATCTTCGATCACCCCATCGGAGAGTTCAATTATTCTGATATCTATACCCGGCAGACTACGACCAACGCAAGTCCCCCTGCCCTGCCGTGTCAACTCCATGGTTTCAGCGATTATTTCCCTATGATTAATCGAGGCTATCGGCAGACTCTCTGTTGCCCCGTAAGGTGTAAACACCTCGCCATCTTCGGGCAAAATAGCCACCATGTTTTTCAGCAGATCATAGGGCACAGGCGCACCGGCCATGAGCACTTTATGAAGAGTAGGTAAAACGATGGTATTCGCCAGACAATACCTGCTGACCACCCTCCAGATTGCCGGAGAGCCAAAAGAGTATGTCACCTGATTTTCCAGAATGGATTTGACGAATTTAGCAGGATCCACCTGGGCCGGTTTCGTGGGATCCATATCAGGAATGACTGCACAGGCACCAAGTGCCGTTGCAAAAAGAGCAAAAAGAGGAAACGCAGGCTGATCGACATCCTTTTCGCCGATGTGATAGTAGGATTGTATGAGATGCAACTGGGCACTGAAAACGGAGTGTTCATACCTCACACCTTTGGGTGGTCCTGTCGAGCCGGTGGTAAAGATAATCGCGGCAAGATCGTCTTCAAGTGGTGTGTAAACATCAACCATACTATCAGGTGTGTCTTCTATATTGTTGATATTTGGTCCAAATAAGTAAAAAGAATTTCCGCAGCAAAAGCGTTTTTTCACTGAGGCAAATGCTTTTGGGAACATTTTAGAAAAAAGTAAAGCTTTGGGTATGCCAATAAGATATTTGGCCTCCACACGCTCAATACACCTTAGTAGATTTTTAAAACCCATTCCCGGATCAATGAGTACAATGGGCGTACCGATTTTAAAAAGTGCAAGAGTGAGGCAGATAAACTCAATAGAAGGTCTGACCATGAGAATTACGATGTCTCCCGGACAGAGGCCTTCACCTTTAAAATATTTGACGTAGGTGTTCGCCCTCCGGTTGAGCGCAGCAAAAGTAATGGACCGGCCAGATCTGGCTTCGATGATAGCATCTTTGTCCGCATTTACTCTGGCTGCCTGCTCAAAGGCTTCTGCGATGTTTTCTACGTATTTCATCACCGTTTCTCTTGGAGGAAAAAGGATTCTATTCGCTGAATGACCTCATCCTTCTTGTCTTCGAGCAAATAGTGACCGGCATCCGGGTAATAACTGGTCTCAGCCTCTGGAAAATATTCAAGCCATTGCCTGTAAAAGGTATCGTTGAAGCAAAAATCTCTTCCTCCCCACAGAACGAGCAAAGGGATGTGAAACGATTTGATTGTCGCCAGACTCTCTTCAATCTCCACGAGTTTTCTGTAACTCTGGTGTGTGCTGTCAAGAGGAATATCAACCACAAACCTGTGGGTTGCAATCCTGTTCTTCCATGAATCATAAGGTGCAAGATAAGCCGCCTTTACCTTCGGGTCCATCCGCTGGGATACAGCCATAAAAGTCGCCGGCCAGGCAAAGCCATTAAACAACCGGACGACAATTTCACCCACCACAGGTAAACGACACAATCGTATCCGATAAGGAATCAGGGTAGAGCGAAAGGCCGCTGTATTCATAACAACGATCTTTTCTATAGAGTCAGGGAAACACCGGGCAACACCCATACCAATAGCCCCTCCCCAATCATGGAGGACAAGGGAAAACCGCTGTACACCCCTGGCTGACAGAAGAGACAGGACATTATCAATATGTTGAGTCAGGGTATACGGATAGTTCTGCGGTTTATCCGACAGACCACAGCCGATGTGGTCAACGGCTATAACACGACAGCTGGTTTTGAGTCGGTTGAGGAGATTTCTATAGTAAAATGACCAGGTGGGATTCCCATGAAGCATGACAACAACAGGGCCCTTTCCTTCGTCAACGTAGTGCATTTGTAGACCGTCAAGGTCATAAAATCTTGAGGTAAATGGGTAGTCGGGGAACAAAATCATGACCTTTATAAACTACGAATTAGCATTTTATGTACAAAAAGAGACAAAGTAAAAACCGCTCTGCAATCATTTTTGAAACCGGCAAGACACATTGTATAACCTTGGATCAATCTTATAGGAAAAGAAATAGATTTTAAACTTCGATCACTTACACTGTCAATACCTTATCTCTTAATGTATTGCCGCCCCCTCGTCGCCAGAAAAAAACACGCACTCCTTACAATTGTTAATAATTATTCCTAGTCCCTTGAATATACACAATTATATGAATAATTATATTGCATAAATACCTCGTATATGCTAAACGGAATCATTGTTATGCAGTAAGCATCGTTATCCGGACATAATGATGTAAATGCAAGGGGATAAGTAAAAGCATTCGCATAACATCTGGTTATCCAACTAATTTAGTTGGAAATTTATTAACGGTTTGACTTTAAACCGAGTATAAAAGGAGCGGTACGATGGCAGAAGGAACAGTGAAATGGTTTAATGATGCAAAAGGTTTTGGTTTTATAGAACAAGATGGTGGACAAGATGTTTTTGTACATTACTCCGCTATCAAATCTGAAGGTTTCAAATCCCTGGAAGAAGGCTCCCGGGTATCCTTTGAGATTGTTGATGGCCCTAAAGGTCCTGCTGCCGACAACGTACAGAAAATGTAGCCTTTTTAAAGATATCGAAATAACAAGGCCCGTAACACCTGAGTGTTACGGGCCTTTTTTTGTATATTAATATTTACATGGGCGTTAGCGGTAGATATTCCGGTTTCCACCTCATCCTATCTATCAGTTTCGCCATTCTTGTTTCATCACCGTTTGGCTGAAAGTCAGAATAAATACATGGCCTGCTTAATCCTTTTTCCACCGCACACATCGCCACAGCCAGGGCAACGGACTTGGCAACGGCTCGCATGGAATCAAGAGGAGGCATGATGCGTCCATCTTGCAACTGCTCATCTGTAATCATATCCGAGACGGCTTTGGCGGCTACAATGAAGAAATCCTGCGTGATCTCACTGGCACCGGAGACAAGTACCCCTAGTGCGATTCCTGGAAAAATAAAGGCATTGTTGCACTGGCTGATACCTGTTGACCTCTCGAGCGCATCCATTGTTGCACAGGGGTTGCCTGTGCCAATGAGAATTCCCTCATCACTCCATTTGGCAATATTCTGACAAAGTTTGGCGGAAGTAGACACATGTTGAAAAAGTGGCAGGATAAGTGGTCGCTTGGTATTTTTCTTAATCTCGTTGATAGCTTCTTCATTGAAAAAGAATTCATGGCCTGTGGTCCCTATAAGCACAGTGATCCCCGCTTCTCTTATAATTGCAGGAATATTTGTTGGATCAAGTTCTTTAAGCCATGGGAAGACTTTCGGATCTTTGGCAAAGGGCTTTTTGTAGAACTGGCATTCTCGCTCAGTAGAGACAAGACCATCTCTGGCCACGACAAAAATGTGTTTGGCCGCTTGTTTTTCGGACATACCCAGATCTACCAGGATACTCATGAGCGTTCGGGCAATACCTATTCCACCTGTGCCACTTCCGTGGATTAGAAAGTACTGATCTGTGAATTTTTCTTTTTTCACCTTCATTGCAGAAAAAATTGCTGCTGCAGCCACTGCCCCCATTCCCTGAATATCATCATTGAACGATATAATCTCGTCTCTGAAGGCATCGTGAACAGAAAAGGCCGTCGCCGGCGAAAAATCTTCCCACTGACACAATGCATTAGGGAAGACATTGCGAAATGCCCGAACAAACCGACCAATAAATGACAGGTACTGTTCACCTTTGAGTCGGTGTTGCCGCCAGCCGAGGTAATGTTTGTCTGCCAGCAGTTCTTCGTTGTTGGTACCGACATCCAGTGAAATCGGCAAACAATGCCAGGGCGCAATGCCCGCCCCTTGGGTGTAAATCATTAACTTACCAAGACAAACAGCAATACCGCCAGCCCCCTGGTCACCAAGGCCCAGGATACCATGGTTGTCTGTTACCACTGCCACGCGGATATCCCTGTGGGAAAAACGCCTGAGTATGTCTTCGGCACTATCTATGTTGCCGGGATAAAAATGCAGGCCATTAGCCTGGCGAAACATGGATGAGTATTGTTGTACCGCAAGTCCGATGGTTGGTGTGTAAATGAGTTTAATATAACTTTCAATATCGCTGTTGATCAGCGCATGGGCAAGGGTTGCATTGCGGTTAAAAAGAGCCCGGATGAAAATATATTTTTCGATATCGTCCGCCTTTCCGTTCACCTTTTTCTGCGAGCTTTGAATCTGATCAAACAGCCCCCGTACGCCTGGCGGTAGAGTTGCGTCCAGTGCCAGCTTCTTTCTTTCATCTTCGCTAAAGGCAGTACCTTTATTTATATACCTGCACGAACGGGCAGAGTCACCACTGGCATAGACAATTATTTCTTTGGTATTGCCATACTCATCATATTTAAACCGGTACAGATCTGAAGACATAACCAGCTCCCTCATAGTTGCCTGAAAAATAATTAAATGTCCAATTGACAAGGCCCGCGGTTTCCTCCATAATGTCCAGCCATGGAATCATGGAGAGAAATTTTACACAACAGTATTAATACACCGCTTGAGCTTCATCATAAACTGGGTTGTGATATTAACGTATTACAGGATGTAATAGCAAATTTTCCGATGAGGATAAACCCATATTTTTTCAATTTGATTGAATATCCCGGGGATCCCATTTGGAAACAGTGCGTTCCTGACCTACTGGAATTGCACGATTCTGTCTGCATCCCTGATCCTCTCGCAGAGGAAGATCTCAGTCCCATCCCAAATCTCGTTCATAAATACCCGAATCGAGTTCTTTTCCTTGTTTCTAACCAATGCGCCATGTATTGTCGCTTCTGCACAAGAAAACGAAAAGTAGGGACAAGCAGGATGCATATTGATCCGGCCAGCCAAAAACTTGCCTATCGTTATTTACAGGAACATCCGGAAGTAAACGATGTCCTCATTTCAGGTGGCGACCCTCTTCTTCTTGAAGACGAACAACTCGATGATATACTCAGGAATCTAAGAAACATTGAATCGGTTAAGCTCATTCGTATCGGTACAAGAATTCCATCGGTCCTTCCCATGAGGATTACCGAGCGTCTGACGGCCATCTTCAAAAAATACCACCCGCTTTATATCAACACCCATTTTAATCACCCGCGGGAGCTGACTGTCGAAGCGAAGGCTGCCTGTGAAATGCTTGCTAACGCCGGAATCCCACTCGGTTCCCAGACTGTACTGCTTAAAGGGGTCAATGACAACGTTGAAACTCTGAAAGAACTAATGCAGGGGCTGCTCTATATGAGAGTAAAGCCGTACTATCTTTTTCAGAGTGACCTGACCTACGGCGTGAATCATTTCCGTACCACGACGCAAACAGGAATACAGCTGATGAAAAACCTTTATGGTCATCTTTCAGGAATGGCGATTCCAACTTTGGCTCTCGACGCTCCAGGTGGTAAAGGCAAAATTCCTTTAACCCCACAATTCATTAAAAGCAGCGACAGTCAAACCTTAACCTTTGAAAACTATCTTGGACAACTCTGCCAATACCCTGAACCAATTGAAATCTATTAAACAGACGGTTTTCCATAACATTATTACAGTTTTTGACAGGTGAAAAGCCGCATTTTATTGTTCCGCCCCTTGATTCTCATCCTGTTAAAGCCTTATACTGATACCTAACGTAATAAATTTTCGAATCATGATCACACTCAGGAACAGCATGAACCAGGAAGACCTGCTCAAAACCATACTTCAGTCGGACGAACTGCCTACCCTGCCGACGGTCGCTTCGCAACTCATCACCCTTACCTCGCGTGAGGATACAACTCTTGCAGACATTGGTAATCTTGTAGCTCAAGACATTTCAATCTCTGCAAAGATACTCAAAGTATCAAATTCTGCCTTTTACAGTTTTCCCCAGCAGATTGGCTCCATAAAACAGGCTGTCAGTATCCTCGGGATGAATGCCGTACGAAGCCTGGTTCTATCGTTTTCTTTTCTTACGATTAAGGGCAGCAAAAAGCAAAGCCGATTCGATTTTACCAAATTCTGGGAGAGATCTCTTGCCTCCGCGGTCGCATCCCGTCTCATTTTGGAAAATGTGAAAGACGCCGACACTGAGCAGATTTTTATTTCAGGCCTTCTACAAAATCTTGGAGAACTGATCCTGGCCAAAATTTTTCCTGAAGAGTATGACAAGGTCATCGCCGCCATTGAAGATGATCAACAGGATTTACTTTCAGCCGAAAAAGCCGTCTTCGGCATTGACCACACTATCGTTGGCACCGCAGTGGCTCGAAACTGGGGATTTCCAGACATTCTCGTTCTGCCAATTCTTCACCACCACGATCCAGCAGACTGCGACGGTAAAAACTCGCATATCCGCACAACTGTTGGCGCCGTGTATCTCTCCGACCTTCTTGTGAATATTCTTTTTTCTGAGAAACCTGAAAAATACCACCAGCAGTTTAGAAAACAGGCCACCAAACTTCTCAAACTTTCCCCGGCTGAAATTGAAAAAATACTTGATCAGGTACACTTAAAATTCAAAGAAGCCGGGACCTATTTTAACCTGAAGATCAAAAGCACAAAATCTGTCCAGGAAATTCTTCAGGAAGCCAACATCAAACTCAGTCTTATCAACCTTGACTACGACCAGATGAACAAGCAGCTCATTCTGGCAAAAATCCATCTGGAAAACCTGACCCAGGAACTCGAAAGTAAAAATAAGATACTGGATAATCTCGCCAATGTTGACGGCCTTACAGGGGTCTACAACCATCGATATTTCCAGAATTCTCTTGATCAGGAAATTAGCAGGTGTATGAGAAACGGTTCAAGCCTTTCTCTTTTATTGCTTGACATAGATCATTTTAAGAAATTCAACGATACCTATGGCCACCAGGCAGGTGACTTTGTCTTGACTGAATTTGCAAAGATTTTACGAGACAACGTACGAAAACATGATGTTGTAGCGCGCTATGGCGGTGAAGAATTCGTCATCATCCTGCCTGAAACGGGAAAAGATGAAGCCGTCAGTGTTGCCGAAAAATTAAGAGTGGCCATCGAAACTGCAGCCTTTGACGACAACAGAGAAAGTTATAACGTGACTGCAAGTTTTGGCGTGAGCAATTCAACCCCTGCCACTGAAGATAATTTCAGCAAGGACAATTTCATCGGCCAGGCTGACCAGGCGCTCTATCAGGCCAAAGAAAAAGGCAGGAATAAAGTGATTGCCTATACACCAAAGAAAAAATGGTACTCTTTATAGAATCTAACAACTCCTATAAAGCAGAGAGATATTGTAAATATCTAGAATTCACATCATGTTTTCGGGGTCTACATCAAAACTTACGGTGCATTGTGTGGCAAGAAGGTCGCCCTGGGATGACCGGACAGCCAGGCACAGACCCCTCAATTCACCAGCGCCCTCCGCTTTGAGCAGTATCTGCCATCTGTAATTATCCTTGACCTTATCCAATGGGGAAGGGGCTGGCCCCAGCACTTCAATCTTGACATTATTTGCCCGAATGCATTTCCGACAGAATTGTGCCACGGAAAGAGTTGACTGCTGCACCTTCTTTTCCACCTTACCCTGAATTCTGATAAGTACCAGGCGAACATAGGGTGGAAAAGCTGGATTTCTTCTGAGTCTCATTTCATGCTCAAAAAACTCAAGATACTGATGTTTTTTCGCATGCTGTATCGCGTAATGATCAGGACGAAGGGTCTGAATAATAACCTCGCCCGGGAAATCCCCTCGACCAGCCCGTCCGGTCACCTGGGTAATGAGCTGAAAAGTACGCTCCGCGGCCTTGTAATCAGGCATACTCATACCACCATCCGCCCAAACGACTCCAACCAGAGTAACATTGGGGAAATGATGTCCCTTCGCGATCATCTGCGTACCAATAAGGATATCAATATTTTTATCATGCATGTCAGCCAGGACTTTTAAGAATTTTTTCCTGTCTGCTGCGGTATCGGAATCTAGCCGCATGACCCTGGCACCCGGGAGCAATGTTTTAAGCTCCTCCTCTACTCTCTCTGTGCCAAACCCCGCTGGTGTAAGGTCGGTTGACCTGCAGTGCACACAAACAGTTTCAGCGGTTATTGTAAAGCCACAGTAATGACATACCAGCTGATTTTTGCCTTTATGCAGGGTAAGCGAGACATTGCAGTGGTTACATTGCACCGGATTACCACATTCCCTGCAGAGCAGAGCCGTTGAAAATCCTCTTCTGTTTAACAGGAGAACCGATTGCTTGCCTTCCCGTAAGGTCTGTTCGAGTTTTCCCAGCAACATTTCTTGAATTATTGCAGACCGGTTGTTTTTACCCTGCTGTTTTTTACTGAGATCTACAAGTGTGACCGTTGGTAAGGTTGAGCTTCCCACACGATTTTCCATGGAAAGCAAACTGTATTTTCCACTCCTGGCATTTTCAAAACTTGTAATAGATGGTGTTGCAGAACCAAGGATTACGACACAGTTGTGATGTCTTGCCCGTAACACCGCAAGATCCCGACCATGATATCTAAAGCTGTCGTCCTGTTTGTAACTCGTGTCATGTTCTTCATCGACGATAATCAGACCCGGGTCTTTAAGCGGAGCAAAGATCGCTGAGCGTGCACCAATAACAATCCTGGCCTGACCGCTCAGTGCAAGGAAATACTGATCATATTTTTCAGAACTACTGAGACCTGAATGCAGTAACACAACCAGATTATCAAATCTGGAGAGAAGGTGTGCCTCCAGCTGGGTTGCCAGGGCGATTTCAGGGACCAGAATGATAACATCCCTCCCCTCAGCAAGGGCAATCTCTGCAGATCGCAGATATACCTCTGTTTTACCGCATCCGGTAACCCCGTGAAGCAGAAATGGTTTGAATTCTTTTGCCGTAATAGCCGGGCCAATTGCACTCAGGACTTGTTCCTGCTCGAAGGTCAAGGTCTCAGGTCTTGGATAAAACCGCAGTTGCTCTCCAAATGGGCTCCTGTACACCCGTTGACTGATCTTTTCCAACACACCTTGCCGTTCTAACTGCTCAAGCGGTTTGGCTGCACCCAGATAGATCTTTCGAATATCTTTTACCGAGGCTGCCTGCCCACCATTTATCTCAAGGATTTCGAGGGTGGCGTGCAGTGCTTTGGCTTCTGATAATTTTACTTTTTTCCCAAGATGGCGGCTCAACCGGAGGCGGTACTGGTCAAAATCGAATTCTGGTCCGTCATTTTGCTCGGTTCCGGGAAGGTTCTTGTCCAACAAGCGGTAACAGATTTCTTTTTTTTCTTTTACACTGTCTTTTTTGATAAGGAGTCTTTCACTGAGGTACTTCTCTACAATCAGTTTTTTTATCAGTTTTTTATCCCCCACAGACATTGAATGGAGGCCTTGCGACAGGCAGTACTCTCCATTTTCACACAACTCATCAAGCCAGGCGGGGGATGGTTTGTCACAATGGTCCCGAATAAGAGTAGCATCAACCTCAAGGGAGACTATTTTTTTTGATTTTGGTGCAAGGCCCCCGGGAAGCGCGGCCTTGATAACGAGACCAATTGGATATTGATAATAATCGGCTACCCACTTAAAAAAATCAGTAAAGTCTGCATGAAATAGAGAATACTCATCTAAAAACTTGACGATAGGCCTGACAGTGAAATCAAGTTGTACCTCCCCTGCCTGGGTTACTGCTAAAACATAGCCCGTAACCATCTGTTTTCCAAGGGCGACGACTACCCGTCGCCCTATATATTTGTCTTTTTCATGACAGTCTGATTCTTTGTCAGGCGCAGTCTTTGGAAGGCTGTAGGTTAATGACTGAAAAAGAGGGACAGCAACTGCAACCTCCAGGTGGATCATAAAGAGGCCGCCACCTCTTTAATATGCTCTTTGAGCTGCGATCCAAGCACCTGATGGCGTATGCCATAGGCTATGATTGCCTTAAGATAGCCCATTTTATCTCCTGCATCGTACCTGACCCCTTCAAATTCACATGCATACATCCCACGTTTATTGGTAAGGGCAAGGAGTGCATCGGTCAGCTGGATTTCTCCGCCGTGGCCAGGGGTGGTTTTACCGAGAATTCCAAAAATTTCCGGCATAAGGATGTAGCGGCCAATAATTGCCATATCAGAATCAGTCGTGCCGGGTGCTGGTTTTTCGACCATTCGTGTAACCTTTACTGTGTTTGCGCGGCCATTAGGAACACCCTCAACGATACCATACTGATGGGTCTGATCAGCAGGAACCCGTTGTATGGCCACAATGGATTCCCCAACCTCGTCGTAGAGATCGATAAGTTGCCTGGCGCAAGGCTTTTGACTGAGAACAAGGTCGTCACCTAAAAGAACCATGAACGGTTCATCACCAACAACATGGCGGGCAGTCCAGATTGCATGACCAAGCCCAAGTGGCTTTTTTTGACGAACAGAGACAATATCAATGAGATTTGAAATATTATTCAACTCTTCTCCAAGAATTGTCTTATTTTTTTCCTTCAACACCGAATCAAGGTGGAAATTATAGTCAAAATGGTTTTCTATGGCGGATTTACCTTCGCTGGTCACAAAAATAATCTGATCTATTCCTGATGCAACGACTTCTTCTACAATATACTGTATAGTAGGACGATCGACGATGGTGAGCATTTCTTTCGGAATTGCCTTGGTTGCCGGAAGAAAACGTGTCCCAAGCCCTGCAACCGGAATGACTGCCTTACGAACTTTTTTCATTAGATCCTCTGCTTATATATAAGAAAATAAAGCTGTGTTTTATCCTTCTGCCTAACTTCTGAAGGAGATTTAACATACTTTTTTTATGACATCTATTTATTAATTACATGAATGTTCACTACCCTGACAATTTACCAGTATCTCAAGAAAAAGACCGAATAATTGAGACAATCAGAAAGCATCAGGTGGTTATTTTAGCTGGAGACACCGGCTCTGGTAAAACGACCCAGCTCCCCAAGATGTGCCTTGAGGCATTTCCAGAAAAGACGGGTATCATTGGCTGTACCCAGCCAAGGCGTATTGCGACGACCTCGGTTTCCACCAGGGTTGCGGAAGAACTCGGCTGCACAGATGATACTGTTGCCTACAAAATCCGGTTTCATGACACAACTGGGCCTGGCACCAAAATCAAATTCATGACTGACGGGGTCCTGCTCGCGGAGACCCGTAACGATCCACATCTTGAGCGATACGGTGTCATCATAGTTGATGAAGCCCATGAAAGAAGCCTGAATATAGACTTTATCCTCGGATATCTCAAGCAACTGCTCCATCGTCGGCCTGATTTGAAAGTAATTATAACATCCGCCACCATAGACACCAAGGCCTTTTCAAAACACTTTGGTAATGCACCGATCATCACTGTTTCAGGCCGTACCTATCCTGTCACTATTGATTACCGGCCCCCCGAGGACACAAGCTCTGTAGGTAAAGACAACATCGTCGAACATTGTGTGGAGGTTGTTCAAGATCTGGTCGCCAAACGACCTCAGGGCGACATTCTCGTTTTTCTCCCCACGGAAAGAGATATCAGAGAGTGCTGCAAACTTCTCGAGAGTTCTTTACATGGGGTAACAATTTTACAGCTCTTTGGTCGTCTGGCATCCGGCGATCAGAAGAAAATATTTCAACACAGTGGACATCTGAAGATCATTGTTGCCACAAATGTCGCCGAAACGTCACTTACCGTACCGGGAATCAGGTACGTCATCGACAGCGGACTGGCAAGAATATCCAGCTATAATGTGCGGGCAAAGACCACCAGTTTACCGGTAAGTCGTATTTCACAGGCAAGTTGTGACCAGAGGAAGGGGCGCTGTGGCCGGATTGGACCTGGCCTATGCATTCGTCTCTACTCCGAGGATGATTATAACAGCAGAGATATCTTTACTGTTCCGGAAATTAAACGCTCTAATCTTGCGGAAGTCATCCTTCAGATGATTTCACTCAAGCTTGGCGCCCCTGTAGATTTTCCCTTTATTGATCCACCCTACAAAAATGCGATCAGTGAAGGTTACAGGCTTTTAACAGAACTCGGAGCCATAGGTCGGGACAAGAGCCTTACCCCCCGAGGAAAAGTCATGGCGGATCTTCCCATTGATCCATGTATCGCCAGAATAATAATAGAGGCAAACGACAACAATTGCCTCAAAGAGATAACCATTATCTCAGCGGCTCTTGCAATCCAGGACCCGAGAATGCGACCTGCGGAACTGGAAAATGAAGCGGATCAGGCCCACAGTGCATTTGCACATCAACATTCCGATTTTTCCACCTTGCTCAATATCTGGCAGAGTTTTCATGACAGTAATGAGACTAAAAGATCATGGTCTTTTCTAAAAAAATTCTGCAAGACGAACTATCTCTCATTTCAAAGAATGCGGGAGTGGTTTGATTTACACGAACAACTTTCACGCATTATCTCAAAACGCAAGCAATTCAGTTTCAACGACAATACTGCAGGTTACGAGCAGATCCATAAATCACTCCTTTCGGGATTCCTGCGCAATCTTGCCAAGAAAAAAGAGGGAAAAATCTATCAGGGAACCCATAATAAGGAGTTCATGATCTTTCCTGGTTCTGGACAGTTTAATAAAAATAATGAATGGGTGCTCTGTGGATCTTTTATTGAAACCAACCGGTTATATGCAATCAATGTAGCCTCTATCTCGCTGGAGTGGATTGAACCGGTTGCAGGAATGCTCTGCAAATACGCATGGAGCAATCCTCACTGGAAGAAGAAATCGGGGACCGTCGTCGCCGAAGAAACTGTTTCACTCTTTGGACTGTTTCTGCATTCAGGTCGACTTGTTAATTTTCCGCAGCGAAGTTCCAAAAACATCAAAGAAGCCCGGGACATTTTTATCCACAGTGCTCTGGTTGAAGGTGAATTAAACGGTAACTACATGTTTTTGAAAAAAAATCTAAACCGGATTAACGCCTGGAAACAATCCGAAGAAAAACTGCGGGTCAGAAATATTGTAGCAGAAGATTTCAATTTCTTTAAATTTTACGACTCTGCTCTACCTGATTATGTCTGTGATCAGCCAAGTCTCAATCGTTTTCTCAAAAAACAAAAAAATCCAGCTCGGTTGCTCATGAGCGACGAGGACATCGTCATGAGAAGCCTGGATGAGAACGAACTTGCGGATTTTCCACAAACCATGCAGATTGGCAGTATAGCCGTTGCAATTGAATATAATTTTACCCCCGGTGATGAAAGTGATGGTGTGACCTTTCGCCTGCCAATTGGTATTGCGACAACAGCTGCTCCTGAAAGATTTGACTGGCTTGTACCTGGCCTTTTTCGAGAAAAACTGCTTTTTCTTCTCAAGGCACTGCCCAAAAGTCTCAGAAAAAAACTGGTGCCGGTCAGTGATTCCGTCAACCGTATCCTTGATGACCTCGAGTTTGGTTCAGGGACTCTCTACCCCAAATTAGAGAGTTCTATCCTTAAATTATTTGGCTTTCAGATCAACAGATCAGATTGGCCTTCGGATCTTCCCCTCCACATCACCCCTCGATTTGTTCTCATAGACGAGAAGGGCCAGGAATGTTTTAACGGCAGGAACCTTAGGGCTTTAATAGAAACATCCCACGAAAAACAAACCCGACATAAGGTAAGTCGGCAATCGACAGAACCCAACAAAGCGCTCAGCAGATGGAATAATACAGAACACACCACCTGGAATTTCAAAGGTCTACCACAGGAAGTCACTCTAAGAGACAGAGAGGGGACAGCGATTGAAATACTCTACCCCGCACTACAGGCTCAACCGGAGAAAGGGTCAGTGAAAATTATCTTTATTGCGGATTATCGTAAAGCTCAAACCATTAACGTACAGGGACATCTTCTGCTTTTCCGATTGCAGTTCACAGAGCCTTACAAGGCTTTAAAAAAGCTCTGTACAACGATCCTCTCCGGCCCTTCCACTCTGCAACTTATGTCACTTGCATCAAGTAAGAAAGAATTAACCGATTTATTTCTCGACTTTATTCTAACCGGCCTCTTTCCAGATGTTGGCAATGGAATCATTACCGAGGAACAATTTCAGCAGCACATAGGTGAAGTAAAAGAGGCTGGATTTTTTAAAAAAGGACAGGAAATTGCCCAGTCGACAATGACCCTGTTGCGACAACGCCGTGAGGTCGCAAGCGCCATAGAAGAGACCTACAGCAAAAGTCGCCAAAAAGGGCACAGACTCCCTACATCTCAGGATGAATTTTATGAAGCCCTTGAAGCAGTTTTTCCCTTATCTTTTTTAAAAGACAAGGTGGCCTTTGAGCCCCAGGCTACTGAGAGGTATCTCCGAGGATTAATGGTACGTCTGGAACGATTTTATGTCGATCCAGAAAAGGACCGTCAAAAAGCACTGCAGCTTACCCCTTACCTCAATCAGCTTGATGAAGTAAAGTCGAGAAAAACTGTTCTTTCTCCAGAGGCGAGAAAGGAGATAGAGCACTTTCAGACGATGATAAATGAATACCGACTGGTACTTTTTTCTCCGGAAATCAGAGGTATCATGTCTGTTTCACAAAAAAAACTTAACGCTCAATGGAAGGCAGTACAATCTTTGTGCTGAGAGGAGGTTATGAATAAAGTTTCAATCGGGGTGCTTCTCTGCCTGTCAGGTCTGATCCTACTTCACTGGAACCAGGCTTTTGCGGGGGTGCCCGTCTTTATGGCGGGAATTCTGGTGATGAATGGCGGGAGCTGGAGGCGTAAATAGTGTTATACCTAAATAATAGACTAACATGATAAAATAACTAAAAGTATCTTCTCGTGTTTGAGATGTGAAATTTAGGCTATACGTACAAAACGCTGTTCACAATATGCCTAAGACTATCCATTGAATACGGTTTCGACAGGCTATTGGCAAAGCCATATTCCTGACAATTCTCAATGATCGGATCCAGTATAGTTCCGCTCATTGCAATGACCTGGAGAGATGGGACAAGCTGTTTGAAAATCCGGCAACAGTCAACCGGAGACTCCTGGTTCAGGCCCGATATGTCGAGAATCACAAGAGACGGCGGCTTACTCTCATGGACTTGTTTTTGTAATTCCAGGGTTGCCTCACAACTGTTTGCAACGCCTGTAACTTCAAATCCAAGATACGTCAACATAATTGTTCCGATTTCACGCATCTGATAATCTGGATCAATGAGCAGAACCGATCTTTGCGGCTCAGCTTGGGACAATCCCTGAGACATTTCACCCGTCTGCAAAAAAACAGGTAAATAAAGTGACACGACGGTACCATGCCCTTCTGTTGAGCTTACAACGATATGGCCGCCATGGTTTCTCAGGGTCGCGTAAACGATGGTCAGACCAAGTCCCATCCCTTTGACAATGCCTCTTTCCTTGGTGGAATAATAAGGGTCGAACACCTTAAACAGGGATTCCTTGTCTATACCTTTTCCGGAATCTTTAATTTCAATCTTGCCATAGGAACCAGCGGGGATATATTGTCCTGAAATCAGCTCCGGTTTTGTTAAGGTAACTTTCGAAACATTTATCCATATCTTCCCGTTATCAGATGATTCCTGTGCGTTTTGTAAAACATTTTCAATTGCCACACGAATTTCCTCAGAATCCATACTGACAACACAATCCGTCGTGTTAAGCAAGAGGTCATACTCCCCTCCGTTTTTCTGAAAATATGTATAGGCTATGGTTTCAACGGTTGTATGGAGACTCTTTTCTTTACGGCTAACGATTCCAAAATTAGAAAAACAAGAGATTTGTCGAGTCAGATCAACTGCGATAAGTGCGGCTTTTCTCGCCTGCTCGATGAGTTTCATTGTGACTTCAAAATCATTTCTTTTATTTGCTATAGAAACAATATCAAGATTCCCGCAAATTACTGTGAGCAGATTATTGAAATCATGAGCCATGCCACCTGCCATGCAACTCATTGCATCCATTTTTTTTGCGAGTTTTATAGCATCATCAAGTTCTTTGCTATATTGCTCCGCTTTAAACTGACGGGTAATGTCACGAAAAATGCAAAGTCCAAATATCGATTCGTTTTCAACAACGGGCAGAAGTGATGCAGTAACGATTCTATCATTTATAGAGAGAGGGTTATCCTCATAAATATGAAACGGTTTCAGCCCCCCACCCAGCAATTCATTTTCTACCCAACGATTAATATCCGCCTCAAAATAACCCCAATCCCGTGCTTTACATAATTTAGCACCTGTGAGCATTTCTTCCCGGCGGTTAAGAATCTGACAGGCCGAGGTATTTACACTGACAATTTTTCCATCCTGGGTAATTTCCAGGATACCTTCACTCAGGTTTGAGAGTATCTCTTTGTGGTGTTTCTGCTCCAGCAGCAGTTCGGCTGCGACTTTAGAAGATTTTAAACCTTTTGGAATCCGGGGAGAGGAGTTCTGAGGATTACCGCCGTTCACGCTCCGGTGCTTATACGCCTCAAGAGCCCCTTGAAGTTCCAATCGTATTTCTTTGAGATTGCCTTTGGCAATACAAAGATCGCATTCGACTTCTTTTTGTATCCGCTCTCTATCCTCAACCACAATGGCAGATAGAACGACAATGAAAACATCGGCATATTTTGCCGAACTGCGGACAACACGACAGAGTTGCTCGCCACTGACCCTTGGCATGATGAGATCAGTAAACAGTATGTCCGGAATGAACCCGTCTAGAATTTCCAGTGCCTCAAGCCCCGTTCCAGCACTACGAACCTCACAGCCTTCCTGATCAAGAATTGTAGAGATCGCCTGCAGAAGTACAGGATTATTATCAACCGCCAGAACCTTTGTTTTCATATCTTCCCCTTGAGCCACCGTTATTTGACCTCTCTCCATTCCTGAATGGTTTCAATCATGAGTCTCATATCTATGGGTTTTGTGAAAATCCGCCAGGCTCCGAGATGTTCTGCAACACTGAGATAGGAGTCAGGGCCTATCTTCCCGCCGCCGGAAATTGCGATAATGCCGATATCGGGAAATTCATGTTTCACCTGGGTGATTGTCTCAATTCCTTCCTGAACCGGCATGATCAGATCACAGATGAGGAGATCGATTTCAGAGCTTCTCAGTATCCGCATTCCTTCCAGACCGTTTTCGGCCTCAAAAACCTCATACCCCTCTCTCTCAAGCCAGAGTCGAAACAGATTTCTAATGCGAGAATCATCATCAATAATGAGAATTTTCATTTTAATTGTCCGTTTGTTCAAAAAAGATCAGTTGTCGGTCTTGCAAATACAACATCTCTGAAAAATTGTATCATATCTCGCCGTCGAGAAGCCATTTTCAGTTGTTCGGGAATAAGACCGCTTCTGTTAATTTTCAATACTGACATTTTATACTCAATATGAGAGGCAAATCTATTATCGATATACCACGCATACATTAAACCCATCAGGAGTCCTGGGGGAGTGAAGCCCTCATTGCGGTTTATGAGCCGAGTATAGTGCTTTTCATTTTCAGTGGGACACATTCTCGATAACAGCAAGAAATGTTTGAGTTGCTCGTTGGTGAAATAACAGTGCCGATTTTCTGCTTCATGAAGTTGCAGATGGTAGACCCGACCAAGGTGCAAGGCCTCCTGAATCACCTCATGCATGACCTTTGATTTTGCATAATTACCGAGAAGAGATTCCCCCAGGGCTATCATAAGACCGATTTCCAGGTTCCTTCTCGAAGATATTTGATCGGTTCTGATTTTAATACACCGATCCTCCAGATCGAAAAATGAGAATACATTATCCCATTTTTGATCACGGTTCCAGTTTTCAGGCGAAATACAATGAATATCAGTAAAAAACCTCAGATGGGATACGGGAATAACCGAGTGATCCCATAATATCTCCCCTATTGTTTTTTTGATCTGCTTGTCAGTATGCCCCTGAGCGGCCCCTATAAAACGCACATTTAAGTCTTCAAGTCTCTGTTCAATTGCCGCAAACTTTTTACAGGGATAGAGGCAGTATGAGAGTTCATTTCCTTTACGATTACCCTGTTCTATTCTGCAGGTATTTTCTAAAACAGCATTATATTCATAATCGAAATGTTCTTTTCCGCTGTACAGCCCTTTCACTGCAAGTGCCAGTCGACCAGGATCATGCTGGATGACGCCGTGCTGACTGAGTGCCGCTTTGGAAAAAATATCACACTCCACAGGATAATAATTTCTTTTTATGAGATTTTCCTGATCAAGATAAATTGGAACCTTGCCTTCAACGGCGTAGCGCTGAATAATTGAAGCGGGAATGTCCTTTAAAGAAACACAGAGAATCTCTTTAAATAAGCCAGCAGTTCCTCCTGGAATATTTTTCTCATAGGCATCGATCATGTCAGAAACATGGAATTTTCTATCCGGGTCAACATTTGAAAGATCCGTTTCACCGCTCTGGACCCAGAGATTTGAGACAAGGACTTTGAGTGCCTTTTGATTTTTCCTGACTGCATCGGCAAGCCCAGGCACTTTTAATACAGGGATGATTGAAGAGTAAAGACTTCCCGGGGCAAATACTATGATATCAGCATTTTCTATCGCTTCCAGCATTTCCGGATAGACAAACGGTTTGTTACAGTAATCAACCTCAATTCTGTCAATAGGCACCCCCCTTTTTACGACACTGAGTTTGTGCTCTCCTGTTATTTCAACCCCATTTATGTATCTCACACGAAGTTGTGCAGGCGTCGGAGTACAGGGTAATACAGCATGGGGACTACAGCCTAAAACGACACCAAGGGAATTAAGACCGGAAAACACCGCTTCGTTCATTGCGGTTTCTGGAAATCCGCTGTCAAAGCTTATATCACCGGGCATCTCCCTTAGAATGGCAGCAGCACAAAGTAAGTTGCCCATACAGTGTGACCGTTTTCTTGTTGTTTCCAGCCTCTTGTCTTCAAATAGAAATTTAACTAAAAACTTTAAGTAATTTTCTAAAGGGGTAGGCAGGAATCGTAATTTATCAAGACATTCAACAAGTTGTGAATTCTCTTTTACAAGAGACGCTGAAAAACGAAGATTAAAAAGAGACGAAACCACAGCCACTGTTTTTTGGGCTGCAGAGTCATCAAGACTGTATTTTCTCTGGAGATTACAGAGTTGAATGGAAGAGAGAAGAACATGACGAATATCACCAATGGCAATCAAAGGCAGATCTTTGAGTAATTCCCCTGTAGAGCCTCCATTATCTGTTATACAAACAATGGATCTTGTGTGGAGAAACATCTTTTTAAGACCACAAAAAGGAGACTCCAGCCAGTCAGGCCGCCTGGAGTCTCCCCCCAGGATGTTAGACAGACCTGTCCCCCCGCCAAAGATAACAACCTTGGCATCATCTGCACTGGTTCCAATGAGGTTTTGCCGTAAAATACCAAGAACACCTTTTGCTTCAGGGTGTATTCCATCAGGCACACCCTGGATCACAAGGTCGACGAGTTTTTCCCGAAGATTTTTTTGCGGCAACAAATCAAGTGGAGAATAACTGATCTGTTTGAGCTCTTCTATGGTGTGTTTCTGCAAGGGCCCCCTAGAATAGAAAAAATTAACGTTTGATCGGTATCCATTTCTTCTGGTGAAACCGTAATCTTATTTGTTGTTCTGCAAAAACTCTTCGACTCTTTTGAGATCCTCAGGGGTGTCGACCTCTATGGAATCGTGTTCTGTAATGGTTACCTTTATCTTGTAACCATATTCAAGCGCACGTAATTGTTCTAACTTTTCAAACCTCTCCCACTCCCCTTCCCTGAGAGCAACAAAGGAGAGCAGAAAACCTTTTCGGTAAGCATAAAAACCGAGATGTTTATAATAGGTTGGTTTATTCCTCTCGTCAGGGTTTCGCTGAAAAGGAATTGGAGACCTTGAGAAGTACAATGCATAGTGATCTTTATCAAATACGGTCTTAACATGGTTAGGATCATGTATTTCTTCCTGGCGTACAATCTTGTAAATAAGAGTCGACATGGGAAGTGCGGGGTCATCAAGAAGAGGCTGAGCAACCTGTTTGATCACCTCCTCCGGGAAAAGTGGCTGATCCCCCTGAACATTTACAACAACATCATGTTCTGAAATTTTCAGCAGTTCAGCCGCTTCCGCGAGTCTGTCTGAGCCGGAAACATGATTGCTTCTGGTCATCACGCATTCACCACCAAACCCTTTAACGCAATCAGCGATTCGCGAGTCATCGGTGGCAACAACCACCCTCGATAATATCTGCACCCCACTTGCTCTTTCTACTACATGCTGTATCATCGGCTTTCCATTAATGAGAGCCAGGGGTTTGCCGGGAAATCTATTGCTGTCGTATCGTGCGGGAATAATTGCAACTACTTTTGGTTTTTCTTTATGCATGATTCACTCAATGTTTTTATATAGAAAATCAAACGATGGTTAAATAAATAAATCATTATCGGGGAGTATGCCCAAAGTCATGAAACTGCCAATGAACACTTCTGTTTCATCTACAATAAAAACAACAACATTTCTACAAAAAGCCGAAGAACTGGCAATAAAACTCCAGCTCCCTTTTTACCTTTCTCCTGCAGAATCCACGACCGAATACATTCTCTGTTACACAGTAAACGGGCTGGAACTTGTCTGCTATGACCAGAAAAAAAAGAAATGCCAGACGCTTCTCTTTGTCGATTTTATTCATGGAAAAAATGGTTACAGAAGACTTAACGACGCCTCCATAAAGCAACCCCTGGCAAAAGCTGCAGGAATAAAACCAGGTGTCCGACCTACGGTACTTGATGCGACAGCAGGCCTTGGCGGGGATAGTTTTGTCCTGGCGTCTCTGGGCTGCCGGGTGACCCTGTTTGAGAGAAACCCTGTTATTGCAGCACTTCTTCAGGATGGACTGGATCGTGCCCTCATGCACAGGCAAACGCAACCAATAGTCGAAGAACGGGTTACCTTTATTCACCAAAGTAGTTTTTCTCTGTCAACTGGACAGGAAAAGGAATTCGATACAGTCTATCTCGATCCAATGTATCCCCACGATAGTGGCTCAGCCCTCAACAAACAGAGCATGCGGATCATCCGCGCCATAGTGGGTGACGACAGTGACAGCGAGCATCTTCTGGAGCTTGCAAAATTGAAAGCGCGGAAAAGAGTAGTAGTAAAACGTCCACGTCAGGCACCTACCCTGACAACTGAGAACGTTTCGTATCAGATAAAAATGAAAAGTAGCCGTTACGATATTTATCTCATAATCTAAAACAGGGCTGCAACTGTGCTAGAGCCACAACGAAGACATTACCACATACCCAACCGACAATGTACTGCACCCACTACCCTTTACTTATGGTATTTCTCTCCATTTTTAATGGTATAGGCCCTATAGAGCTGTTCAACAAGCAACATTCTCACCATGTCGTGAGTAAATGTCATTTTAGAAAATGAGAGCACCAGAGTGGCGGACTTTAAAACAACATCAGCAATACCATCCGGACCTCCGATCAGATAATTTATCTGCTTTGTCCCACTTATCTCCCAATCAACGATTTTTTGAGAAAAAAGCTCAGAGGTGAATTGCTGCCCCCTTGAGTCCAGAGCAACAATGAGTGCCCCTTGCGGCACGGCATCGAGTAGAAGTTTGCCTTGAGCTTCAATGCTTTCCAGGGCACTTTTATTTTTAGAAGTGCTTTTATCTTTAAGCGTCGTAATATTGAAATTAGTGTAATGACTGAGCCTAGAACTGTATTCTTGTATGCCGTCCTGGATAAAACGGTCTTTGGTTTTCCCGATAAAAAGCAGTTCGTGTTTCATTAAATTAATACCTGAATATTGCGAGTGCCTGGTGTATCATTTTGAAAATACAATCAAATTAAAAAGCTCAAAACAAAGAATACAATTTTCAGGTAATATTTTCCCCTGACACAATGGCAAAAACAGGAATTTTCTAGCAGGATATTTTTGATTTTGCCATAAGCCCTTTCAAGACTCTACAAAACTCTGCATAACCGACTTCGACCTTAATCCCTGGACAGGACTCAGCTATGGAATGAAAATTATTTTCATCAATAAGAATAGATGGATGAAGCGGCCACTGCGCGCATCGCCACGGCCGGCCTTTATGGACTTTACAGCCGTCATCAAAAAAGATGCAATGACCGTCTGTTACCTTCATCTGCACCACTCCCGCAGTCACCCGCCAGAATGTTTTTTCAACGACCTCACGCTCCTCCCCAAGGACCTCAACCATACGTGTCTGATCGTCCTTGTCCAAAGAGACTGTGGTTTCCCCATGACAACAGTAACCACACCTCGTGCATGAGAATATTTTTTCAACTGTATCCATCGTATACCTAAGAGTAAAAAGTGAACAAAAAAGAGTTGATTCATTGAGGGGAGGAAGTATACACGGCTAGGAGTTGCAATGCACGTAAAACGATGATGAAATATAGATACTAAGCGTAGCCAATCTCATCTTCATAAAGAGATATATCGATACCAAACTGCATTGCTGCGGCCTTCCATTTGAGTTCGTCACTCATCTGAAAGATGATTTCATCATTGGCAGGGACCGTCAACCAGCCTTTTTCTACCAGTTCTTCTTCAAGCTGGCCGGGCCCCCAGCCTGTGTAGCCGAGTATAAAAAGATACTTATCAGGCCCCATACCATGGGCAATGTCTTCTAACACCTTGGTTTCTCTGGTGAGCGAAACCGTCTCACTCACATCAATTTTGTGTTGGGTGCGATAATCTGAAAAAAAGAGTATGAAAGCGGATTCAAGATCAACCGGACCGCCAATATGGACAGGAGGAAGCTCTTTGTCCGGCACAGGAAGTTGGATCCCTTGTAAAATCTCAGCCAGTGGAATAGATAGATTGGGTTGATTGACGGCAACACCCATTGCTCCTTCAGCGCTGTGCGCACAAATATAGATCACATGCTCCGCAAATCTGGGATCCGGCATTTGCGGTGTCGAAATAAGAAATTTACCTGCAAGTGATGTAAAATCCTGAGTGTTCTGTTCCATAATTTTTTGTTGCACTCTTTTTTGGTTATTTCATTTATTCTCTACCCACATCTTATTTTACCAAAATGTCATTGACCAGGTCAAGCAGACAGACCACGTTCCTTCATTTCTTTGCCAAAGAACAGCTTATAGAAAAATGACCATGACAAAGAACATGCTTTGCTCTACTATAGATACATATTCCATTCTTCTTGTACTTTCACTATTTACTAACGAGTGAGACCATGACCCACGCCACGAGGATTCTCAACTGTTGCCACCATGACCCTTTTCAATATCTTGGTGCCCATTTTAATGACGACAAAGAACAGAGCGTTACCCTTCGGACATTTCAACCCAATGCTGAAAAAGTGTTTCTTGCCGTTGATCAGCAACTGCGACCAATGCAACGAACCCATGATGAGGGAATGTTTGTTCTGACAATTCCAACCAGTGAGCTTGTTGACCCGTACCTGGATCCTTTCAACTACCAGTACGAAATCCATTACGCCAATGGGATAAGCAGACGAATAAATGACACCTACCGTTTTACAGTGCAACTCGGTGAGCAGGATCGCTTTCTTTTCAATAAGGGAACCAACTACAAAATTTATAATCACCTTGGATCACACACGGCGACGATCAATAACATCAGCGGTGTCATCTTCAGAATCTGGAGCCCTAATGCCCAAGCCATTTCAATTATCGGCAATTTTAACTACTGGGATAAACGGGTTCATCAAATGCGAAGCCTTGGGGCCTCAGGTATATGGGAACTCTTCATTCCACATCTCACAGAAGGTGAGATTTACAAATACGCGATTTTAGGGAAATATGGTCTATACAGGGAAAAGGCCGACCCTTACCAGTTTTATGGTGAACTCCGCCCGCAGACAGGCTCTGTAGTGCATTCCCTTTCAGGCTATACCTGGAATGATCAACAATGGAATGATACCCGCAAAACAACACCGCAACACAAACGGCCTTTATCTATCTACGAAGTCCATCCCGGGTCATGGCAAAGAGATCCCAAAGATGCTCAACGTTTTCTAACCTATCTTGAGCTGGCAGACAAACTTATTCCCTACGTTGTAGAAATGGGATTTACCCATATAGAGCTTATGCCAGTGATGGAGCACCCCCTTGATGAATCCTGGGGCTACCAGGTAACTGCACCCTTCAGCATCACCAGCAGATATGGTACGCCTCAAGAATTTATGCAGTTTGTGGACAAATGCCACTGCAATAATATCGGAGTAATACTTGATTGGGTACCTGCCCATTTTCCAAAAGATGACCACAGCCTCGGCTTTTTTGATGGAACTCCCCTTTACGAACATGAAGATCATCGGCTCGGGTCACATCCTGAGTGGGGCACCTATATTTACAACTATGGGCGCAATGAAGTCAGTAATTACCTGATCTCTAATGCTCTGTTCTGGTTTGATAAATACAATATTGACGGTTTACGTGTGGATGCTGTGGCCTCGATGCTCTATCTCGATTATGCACGCAATGATGGCGACTGGATACCAAACAGTTACGGGGGGAGAGAAAACCTTGAAGCCATTGAATTTATTCGACATCTGAATTCTATTGTAGCACAGCTCCACCCGGATCGTCTCATGATTGCAGAAGAATCTACAAGTTTTTACGGGGTCTCAAGACCTGCCGAAGAAGGCGGGCTTGGTTTTAATTATAAATGGAATATGGGCTGGATGAACGACATCCTCGACTATTTTGAGAAAGATCCGATTTATAGAAAATACCACCATAACAAACTTACGTTTTCTATTATATACGCATTTTCAGAGCACTTCATTCTGCCCTTATCCCACGATGAAATGGTTCATGGGAAGAATTCGCTCTTAGCAAAAATGCCAGGAGATGATTGGCAGAAGTTTGCCAACCTTCGTCTTCTGTTCTCCCTGATGTGGATGCATCCTGGGAAGAAACTACTCTTCATGGGCTCAGAATTCGGCCAATGGTCAGAATGGTATTGCAAGCAGAGTCTAGACTGGCATCTACTGGAATTCCCACAGCATGTACAACTGATGAAATGCCTGGCCACCCTGAATAAACTTTACATCGATAACCCTGCTCTCTGGGAGCTCGACAACAGCAATGAAGGTTTTTCCTGGCTGGATCTTGAAGACCGCGATAATTCTATAATCTCGTTTTGCAGGTATGGCCGCAATCCAGATGATCACCTGGTTTGCATATTCAATTTCACCCCACAGACCCATACAGATTATAAGGTGCCTCTTCCAACAAACCGCAGCTATCAGCGCATCTTCTGTTCAGATGACGCCTGCTACGGTGGGGCGGGGGTACAAGAACAAACAACAGTTGAGGCGATCAACCTGCCATATGCTCAGGGCAGATTTCATACTGTAATGAGCATCCCACCCCTTGGCGCGATTATCCTCAAACCGCTCAGCCTATAAAAACATATAAAGGAGATGTCACGGTGTCATCTAAGTCCATCTATCCACCAGGGGATAAAATCATCAAGGCGATAAAAGAATATTCAGAAGAACTTGAGGTAAAAGGAGTGGAAAAACAAAATGAGATACTGCAAAAGGTCATATTAAAATATGACCTTTCACCGAAGGAATGCGTTTTCATGGAAAAGCATTTCAGCAGCCGGGAGTAAAACCTGCCACAGAAGGCTCAGGCGTGCCCTGCTTTTTTCCCAAGCAACTCTTCATAAAAAGAAAACGTCTGTTCACACATGGCGCTCGCCGTAAATTTTTCCATGACGCGTCTCTGGTTATTTTCTCCTATCTCTTTTAACCTCTCAGGAGATGTTAAAAGAGCTGCGTCAATGGCTTGAGCCAGTTCGGCTATATCTGACGGCTTAACAATCCAGCCGTTTTCTCCTGGCAGAACCGTTTCCAGGCTGCCACCATGGCCGGTAACAATTACCGGACAACCCATCGCCATCGCCTCAACGGTAGTGCGACCAAAGGCTTCCGGCTCAAGGGAAGAAGTCGAGAGAACAATATCTGCAATCATAAAGGCTGCAGGCATATCACTACAGTGGCCAACCATCTTGACGTAGTTTTGCAGATTGTTGGCTCGAATGATCTCTTTAAGTTCTGCGGTATAGCCAGGGTTATCTTCGGTATCCCCTACCAGAATTGCCTGATAATTGGTATTGGTCACCGCACGTAAGCTTCGTAAAAATACTTCCTGCCCCTTCAGGCGAGTCAATCGGCCAGGAAGCATTATTACCTGCTTGTTTTCCGTAACGTTCCATTGATCCCTCAACCGGTCCACCCGCGCTTCCTCCACTTTTGATGGGGTAAAAGAATCAATTTCCACACCACGGAAAATCAGACGAACATCATGCTCTCTTTGGTAATTCTCCTTTATGTGCTTTTTTATACTCTCCGAAACGGCAATCACCCCCTCCCCCTTGGTCATTATCTTTGAATAGGCATTTACAGAGTAAAATCCATGAAACGTAGTGACAAGAAGAGGCCTTTTGCTTTTCTTAATAGAAAGCCAGGCAATATAGCCAACCCAGGCAGGCATTCGGGAACGGAGATGGAGAACGTCAACCTTATGTTTTTTCAACATTCTTCTCATCGGCCAGATATGAGCCAGAGCCAGGGGTGATTTTGAGCCAATTGATTTCTTGATATGCAGGCTCCCCTCCGCTTCCAGTTCATCGACGAGACGGCCACCACCTGAGACAACGATAGAACTATGATGTTTTTGAACAAGAAAGCGTCCCATTTCCAGGGTGCCACGTTCAACACCACCGCTGTTGAGTTCGGGCAGCAACTGCATGACACAGATCTTCTGCTCATCTGTGAAGGTGTTGACTTTGTAGAGTTCCTGATACAACTGTACGGTTTTCTCGCACATCCTTAATGCAGTAAAGTTGTTCAAAACGTGCTGACGTCCATTTTGACCAAACTCCTTACACTTGTCTGGCGCTTCAATTGCTTCAACAATTGCTTTGGCGAGGATTTCAGGACACAGCGGAGGTACAAGCCAGCCCGTCTTGCCGTCAATAATAGTTTCAAGACTTCCGCCATGGGATGTAGCAATGACGGGCTTTTCCATAGCCATCGCTTCTATTGCAACCTTACCAAAAGCTTCCGGTTGGGTTGATGAGGCAGAAACAACTACATCTGCGAGCAGTAATGCTGCGGGCATATCCACACAATGTCCAACCATCAGAACTTTATTGGCCAGGCCATGGATGTTAATTCGGTCTCGAAGTTTTTTGGTAAAGGATGGATTTTCTTCGGTATCTCCAACTAGAAGACAGACGAAGTCGTAATTACCAAGACGTGCTAGTGCATCTATCAAAACATCCTGTCCCTTCCACAAGGTGAGACGTCCCGGTAAAACGATAACAGGTTTGTTTTCATATCCGACAAGCCATTTCGTACGAAGGGCCTCTACCCGGTCTTCACTCACCCCGCTTCTGCAAAACTCCTGCGTATCAAACCCACCATATACCAGTTGAATTTTACGAGGATCTACCTTGTAATTTTTCAGAATGTGTTCACGGATTGTCTCTGACACGGCAGCAACGGTCTGCCCTTTGGTCATGATGCAAGAGTAGGAGTTAACAGAATAGAAACCATGAAACGTTGTGAAAAGTGAAGGCCTTTGATGTTCCGGAATCAATTTCCAAGAAAGATAGCCGATCCAGGCAGGCAACCTAGAGCGCAGGTGAAGAATATCAACCTTCTCCTGAATAAGGAATTTTTTTAGTTTTAGTATGTATTGGAGGCAGCGCAGGCTTTTCTCGCCGATAAAATCCCATTGCACATGGATACATCCCGCATCTTCCAGTTGCTTGACGAGACGCCCTCCCCCTGAAATAACAATAGAGCGGTGCCCATTTCGTGCAAGATAGCTGGCAAGATCGACAGTCTCGCCTTCTACTCCTCCTTCTTCCAGTTCCGGAAGAATCTGTACTACCGTTAATTTTCTTGCCAGCATGTTTGCAATATATGATCAGCACATCGCTGTGCTTCATTGAGTTTAATTGTGTTTATACTCTGGTCGACTTTGCCTTTCTCCCAGGAGGAATATGGTGTTACAAGGCCTTTTTTTATCAGCAGTTCTTCATTTTTTTTAAATTTATTGCCACCATCTTTCCACGGCATGGTGAGCACGTATACCCGGCAACCAGACGACAACGCTTCATACAGCATGGAGATTGAATCTGTTGTGACCCATACCCTTGCACAGGAGTCATATTGTTCTTCGATCCAGCCTTTGGCCGTATCCTTATAATCAAAAAATTCAGCATTGTCAGCAGTTCTTGCTATCTCGGCTAGTACTGCTGCCGTTGGTGCGGGGGTACGGGGGGAAGAAGAAACAATCCACTGAATATTTTTTTCAGTGAAAATGATTTTTGTGATTTTATCTGTGATGTCCTTGTGGTTCCAGTCATGGCTTTTAGCATCCACGCCTCCAAGGACAATAAGGCCTTTTTCCTCGCTGTGTTTTCTCTTGTCAGTGGAGGTGTTTGGGGCCCCATAGGTGAAAAAATAATTGGCTCGCGCTGTGCAATTATCATGTTCAGGGACAAAACATACATCAAAATATTTACGAAAATGCAAACTCGGTGTCATACAGGTGACAGCAGGTATCTTAAAATATTTTTTAAGATTTAAAACAGTGCTGTGAGTTCTTGTTCCTGTACCGATTACAAGATCAGCATGGTCCGGCAGGGTTATTTCGCCTGGTGGGAGTGAAAAAAAAAAGGTCCCGTAACTTTTCAGTTGTTGGAAAAATTTTTTTTTAGAGATATCCACCACAAAGGTGTTTACCTTAACTCTATTTCCCAGGGCCTTAATGATGCCAAAAGACTGTTTTTCGTGTCCAGGTCTGCCATCAACCACCACCAAAACGTCTAGGACCTCTTTTTTCCTATTGTTCATGGATTTCATTGTTGTGAGTTGTCTTCGGTATCAGGGTCTGTTTCTCGGTGGTATCTTGGGCCCGCCCGCTCCTTTTAAACGCTCTGCAAGTTTGACATTGATCTGATTGGAAGCCCTTAACCTGGTCGTAATGGTTTTGAAAATATGCCGAGACACGTCGGGATATTTTTCAATTATTTCTTCAATTTTGTCTCCTGGATAGCGTTTTACGCTTGTTCGTCCCTGAGCCACGATAGAGGCGGTTCGTTCTTCTCCTGTGATCGAGGCCATTTCACCAAAATATTCGCCCGGCTCAGTGAGTTCGGCGATTTTTTTGCCACCTTTGATTACATTGAGTGAACCTCTGATCAGTTTAAAGAAATCGATGTCATTGTTACCTTCGCGGATGATCATGTCACCGTCTTCATACTTTTCTTCATCGGGATTGACCATATATGCCGGCAGACTTTCTTTATGGGCAACAGTTCTCCGTAAAGCCTCGTCAATACTGGTCACCCCCGCCCGCACTTTTTGCAGTGCAGCTTCCCGCAAAGGGGTCATTCCTTCCTGGATGGCAATTTTTCGCAATTGATCCTCAGGAACCTCGGCGTTTATCGCTTTGGCAACTTCATCAGTAATCTCCATGAGTTCAAAAAAACCAAGCCGTCCTTTGTATCCCAGGCCGTTACATTCAGAGCAGCCGTTTGGACCATAAATTACCAGACTATCCAGTTCATCTTCTTTAAATCCGACCTGCATAAGCTCATCCCGCTCATATTGAACTATTTTTTTACACTTTGAACAGAGGCGCCGTCCCAGTCTTTGGGAGAGAACCATGGTAACTGCGGAAGCAAGCATATAAGGAGGAATTCCAATATCAATAAGACGGCCAATTGTAGCGGGGCTGTCATTGGTATGCAGGGTTGAAAAAACAAGGTGACCCGTCATAGCAGCTTTAATCGCTATCTCCGCAGTCTCCATATCTCGAATCTCACCCACCATGATAATATCCGGATCCTGACGAAGAAATGCCTTCAGCGCAGCTGCAAAAGTCATTCCGACTTCCTGGTGAACATTGACCTGATTAATACCTTTGAAGTTAAACTCGACCGGATCTTCTGCCGTCAGGATTTTTATGTCTTCGCTATTCATCGAGTTCAGTGCGGAATACAGTGTGACTGTTTTCCCTGATCCTGTAGGACCTGTAACAAGAAGAAGTCCCTGCGGTTTCGTGAGGCATCTTTTGAGCATATCAAAAGTACTATGCTCAAAACCGAGTTTGGTAAGGTCAACATTGAGCGAGGATTTATCAAGGATACGAAGTACGACGGATTCGCCAAACAAAGTCGGTAATGATGAAACACGAAAATCGACAGATTTGTTTCGGCCCATTCGCATTTTTATACGGCCATCCTGGGGGACTCTCCTCTCTGTTATGTCAAGACCTGAAAGAATTTTCAGTCTCGCGACCAGAGCATTCTTGATAGTAAGGGGCAGGTTCATCGATTTAAACAAGGAGCCATCTTTACGATAACGGACCTGCATGGTTTTTTCGTATGGCTCAACATGTATATCTGAGACCCCATCCTGAACTGCTTTAACCAATATACCATTCACCAGTTTAATAATTGGTGCATCTGATGCGGCAAATCTATCACCACCTTCTTCGACATCGTCTGGTTCAATCTCAAAATCATCTGCAGCCTCGGCGACGATAGAACCAAAATCTTCAACCTGAGTAATATCAAGTTCTTCTTCTTTCTCCTCTTTGTGACCAATAAGTAACTCTACTTCTTCATTACTGATTTTATAATACTTCTGGTAGGCTTCAACGATGTCTTTTTCGGTTGAAACACAGACAGCTAATTCTTTTTCGGCCAGATCCTGCAAAGCCTCCACAGCCATATCATCAGATGGTTCTGACATGGTAATCTGCAAGGTATTCCCGGCTATCCGTAAAGGAAAAGCCATATGTTCCTTTACTTTGTCATAGGGTAATAAGGCCAGTGCATCTTTTGAAGGTGGCTCATCCCTGATTATGACGGCTGGGTAATTATGTTGTCTGGTGAGGAAATTAAATACGGTATTTTCATCGATGAATTCCAATTGCCGTAATATCGAACCCAGCCTGCCCCCATTTTTATTGAGCACCTTTTTAGCAGCTTCCAACTGGGTCGGAGTTATATAGCCAGCCTTACTCAACAACTCCCCAATTTTTAATTTACCTGCCCCAGACTGATCTTTAACCGTCTTTTTCATTGAGGAGGTACGGGAGGTGGATCCACTACGTATTGCCATGAATAATTCCGTCCAAATAAAATTTACGAAGAATGATAAACTGTAAAATGTCCCTGTATATTAGCATGTATGAACTTACTAACACAAGTAAACATCTTATAAGACTTCGAATAATCTTCTGCCTTATGGGAAATAAAAAGGCTTCCTGCATAGGGTACATGCAGGAAGCCTGAAAAACAATTTCGTTTTCAAATACGAAAAAATATCGTGATCACTCTTGCCAGAATGGGGACATTTTTCTAAGAGATGCAATTATGGCTGGCATTTTATCAAGGACAAAATCCACTTCTTCTTCGGTGTTGTAGACACTGAGAGAAAAACGGATTGAGCCGTGCGCTGCTGTAAAAGGGACTCCCATGGCACGCAGAACATGTGATGGTTCAAGAGAACCAGAGGTACAGGCCGAACCGGATGAGGCACAGATGTTATAACGATTCATATGTAACAGTATGGCCTCACCTTCAACATATTCAAAACTGATGTTGGCCGTATTGGGAAGCCTGCTGGTTTTATGGCCGTTAAGCATGGATTTTGGGACAGAAGAGAGTAACCCTTCCTCCAGACGATCCCGCATAGCCCGCACACGGGTGTTTTCCTCATCCATCTTAAGCCCAGCAAGTTCACAGGCTTTGCCTAAACCTACAATAGAGGCAACATTCTCAGTACCACCCCTGCGGCCATGCTCCTGATGTCCACCAGTCAAAAAAGGGACAAACAGCGTACCTTTTTTAATATACAGAACCCCCACACCTTTAGGAGCGTGGAGTTTATGGCCTGACAACGAAAGAAAATCTATATCAAGATCCTTGAGATTAATCGGAATCTTGCCCACAGCCTGAACCGCATCGGTATGAAACAAAATACCCCTTGCTTTTGCCATCCGTGCCATTTCCTCTACAGGATAGATTACACCGGTCTCATTGTTTGCCCACATTACACTGACAATGGCGGTATCATCACTGAGAGCTGCTTCGTACTCGGCCATATCGAGCATCCCCTCAGAGTCAACTTTCAATCGGGTTACTTTGTGCTTCTGTCCGGTTAAAATCTCTAAATTATCACATAAACTTTTAACAGCTGGATGCTCTACCCTGGTGGTAATAACATGTCTTTTGTCAGGATAGGTTCTCAGTGCCGATAAAATTGCGGTTGAATCACTCTCCGTCCCGCAACTGGTAAAAGTGATTTCTTCGGGAGTGCAACCAAGCAGATCTGCCACCTGCTTCCTTGCCGTCGCAACCGCCCCACCGACAAGCCCACCAAAAGTATACATACTTGAAGGGTTTCCATAGGAATCCGTCAAGTATTCCATCATAGCGTCGAGCACTTCTCTGGCAACCTGAGAAGTGGCATTGTTGTCCATATAGACAACCTTGTTTGTATCTGCAGACATTAATTTTCTTCCTCCACAATCAAGCTCTCCAGAACAAGTTCACGGAGTTTTTTCTCTACATAATCCTTGATCGTTGTCTGAGACTTGTTACAGCTCTTACAAGCACCTCTCAGAGAAACAATAACGAAGTCCCCGTCAACATCGACAAGCTCGATATCTCCACCATCCTTAACAAGGCCTGGACGAACTTCTCTTTCAAGGACCTCTTCGATCTTTTTAATCTTCTGCAATGCCGTCATCCGCTTTGGCCGAATTGAAACAAGAGGTGTATCAACTTTTGCGCCAACCGTCTCCTGCAGGAGTTTTCGCAGTTTGTCTTCACATTTACCACAACCACCACCGGCCTTGGTGAAATGGGTAATCTCTTCGACGGACCTCAGGCTGGATTCATTTATGGCACGAATAACCTCCAGATCAGTCACCCCGAAACATTCGCAAACGATTTCGCCTTCGGCCATCGGTAAAATCTGGCCTTTGTAATCAGCAATAGCTGCTTCAAGGGCTTCTCTTCCCATCACGGAACAGTGCATTTTTTCTTTTGGCAGACCACCAAGTGCATCGGCGATATCCTGATTGGTGACTTTTGCCGCCTCATCAATGGACATGCCTTTTACCATTTCGGTGAGGACCGACGAGGAGGCAATGGCGCTGGCACAGCCAAAGGTCTTAAATTTTGCATCGGTAATTATATCGTTTGCATCTATTTGAAGCGTGAGTTTGAGTGCATCACCGCAAGCAAGGGACCCGACATCCCCCGTTCCGCTGGCATTTTCAATTTCTCCCACGTTTTGAGGCTCAAGAAAATGTTGTTGAACCTTATCAGTATATTCCCACATACAGCGCTCCTGCTTTAAAATGTAATATTAATATGTTTCCGCTAACTGCTGACAATAAGACCTCATCAATAAAATGCAACCGCAGATCCTCGCTATAGTGCTCTACAAACAAAACTTAAAAAAACACCCAGGTGTTATATCAACACCTCGATTTCTTTTAGCATCTTTTTAGCGGCATCTACAAGATCTGCAGTTCCTTTTTGTGTCCTGGACTCTACATAAAAACGAACCTTAGGTTCTGTTCCGGAGGGACGAATCATCAGCCAGGAGCCGTCCTCAAAAATCATTTTTCGCCCATCCACCGAAATGACTTCGGCGATTGTTTTCTCCTCTGCCCCGACTAACACCCTAGAACCGACAGCATAGGCTTCAAGACGGGCAAGCTGCGAGAGCAACGCCGGACCTTTAAGGGAGACAACAACGCTATCTCTATCCGGATAATATGTGCCGTATTCCTTTTCAATCTCAGTGAGATAATCACCCAGGTTAAGCCCTGTAGTAAGCACCATATCAAGAGCCAGCATAAGACCAATATATGCATCTTTCTCTGGGGTATGCCCCAGTATAGATATCCCGTCAGACTCTTCAAAAAGCACCACAGCCTCACCAATAACTGGTTTAAAATTTTTAAAACCAACACTCAGCTCAAAAACTTTTTCTCCAAGCTTTGCAGCAATACTGTTTGCCAGATTCGAGGTGGCAACCGTTTTGGCCACGGGTCCCTTTCTCTTTTTGTATTCATGGAGATAATGATAGGCCATAGCCCCGAACTGGTTCATACCTACCTCGGTCTGCCCGTCGGTAAAGCGGATGCGATCACCATCGGGGTCGATGATGGCACCGATCTTAAATCTGGCTGAACTTTGGCCAAGAATCGCGACAGCATTTCGCATATTCGCTGTTGATGGTTCAGGTGCAACTCCACCAAAGGTAATGTCCACCGAATCTCGCAACACTGTAAGACGTGGAGTTGTGCATCCGTCAAGCAAGCTTTTTATATGTAGCCGACTCGCACCATGGACACAATCAACAACAAGGGCAATATCGGTGGAGTGCTTAAAAGAACTCACAATATGGCCGAGTGAAAGCCCATGAACTTTTTCATTTTGCTTTATAAGCTCACGCCAGCAATCAAGTGAATCAATTGAAACGACACTCGTCCTGTCCAAAACAGAACCCATTTCAGGAATGCAGCGGCTGTCAATTCCACTTTCGGTCATGACTATGCGTTGCGCATTCTGAGTTATCCTTTCTGTAACTGGGCCAGCGGCTGGCCCACCATCTGCGGCATTGAATTTATACCCACCGTAGTCCAGTGGATTATGAGAAGGGGTAAGATTGATAGAAAATGCTGCTTTTTGCATGAGAACGGCAGCAGACAGCACCCCTGTTGTAGATTCACCGGCATAATGCACTTTAAAACCTGCCCGGACAAGTACTCCAGCAACAACATTTGCAAGCAGTGGTCCCGCAAATCTATTATCGAAACCTAAAACACAGCCTCTGACTTTAGCTTCTGCAGAGCTCTTGACACCCAGCAATCCGGTAAGTTCTGTTTCTGTATCAATCGCTTCGTACATCTCGACAATTGCAGTCGTCACCTGAGCAACTGAACGTACATTGATATCTTTTCCAAGGATGCCCCGCCACCCCGAAGTTCCAAAAGAAATACGTTGTTGCGGGTCATGTCGGTTGTTCTTTATTTCGTTGAAAAGCAGATGATATACGCTTTCAATAATCAGCCGGTTTTCTGCAGAGATGGGACTACCTGCTGCCGCAAGTTTTTTAATGAGTCCAAGGTAATCGCTCTTTTCATCATTACCGTTCACAAGGTAATCTGCATATTTTCTGATTACTTCATTTGAATCCACCATCTACCTCCCGACCGATTTCAACTCAAACTCCCATTTTTTTTGCTTTGTCTATCAACATAACGGGAATACCATCCTGAATCTCATAGAGCAGCATACATTTCTCACAAATTAGACCTTCATCTTTGTATAACTTAACGGCACCCTTGCATTTTGGACATGCTAAAATCTCAAGTAAATCTTTGTCAATCATCTAATCCTCACAAATGTAAAAGAATACGCCATGGTGGTGCAAAGCATATATAGTATTGTACAAATGACACTAATTTGATATTTACCTGAAACTGGAAGCGTTTGCATGCATATATTTTTTAAAAAAATTCAAATTCTGCAACAGGACAATCATGAGGCAAAAAATAGGATTTATTGGCGGTGGCCAAATGGCCGAGGCTCTTATCAAAGGGATAATCACCTCAGGTTTATATAAAAGTGAGGATATTCTGGTCGCCGAGCCCAATGAGAGTCGTAGAGATCATCTTGAGTCTATATATTCTGTCAAAGCCCATTATAGCAATTTACCTGTTTTTGAAAATTGCCGCGTCATCATGCTGGCTGTTAAACCCCAGACGATGAGTATGCTCCTCGAGGACTGTCAGGACCGCGTCCAGCCTCAGCATATTTTAATCAGTATAGCAGCGGGCCTGCCGATTTCCTTTTATATTGATAAACTGGGCAAGCCTAAGACTAAAATGGTCCGGGTCATGCCAAACACACCTGCACTGGTGCTGGAAGGAGCATCTGCCATTTCCCGAAACCTCAATGTAACAGATGAAGAGTTACGAGTGGCTGAGGAAATTTTTCTCGCGGTCGGTGAGGTCGTCATTTTAGACGAGGTGCATCTTGATGCGGTAACAGGTCTCAGTGGCTCGGGTCCGGCCTATGTTTTTTCCTTTGTCGAAGCCCTGATTGATGCGGGGGTGAAATCCGGACTCACCAGAGCAATTTCTGAAAAACTTGCTCTGCAGACAGTTTCCGGCTCTGTGAAACTGTTAAAAGAAAGCGGTGAACATCCAGCAGCCCTCAGAGGCAAAGTGACATCCCCGGGAGGCACCGCCATCACAGCTCTACATGTTCTTGAGAAAGTGGGTTTTCACGGGATCATTATGGATATTGTCGAATCAGCGGTAAATCGATCAAAAGAGCTGGGCAAAGGATGATGGTTTCTGAAGGTGCAGGGTTTCGCAGAGACGTTTCCCTCTCTTTGAAAAATGTCTCTATTGTCACTAAAAAAGATGACAAAAAAGCCCAGGACTATGCGCAAACCCTTACAAGATGGCTTGGTGAAAAACAAATTTTGTCTCAAATGGAGATTATCACTCCAGAGCTGGATCTGATAATTGTCCTGGGCGGAGACGGAACGCTTCTCCACATTGCAGAGACGGCGGCTCGCCATGCTATTCCTGTACTTGGAATTAATCTTGGTAATCTGGGGTTTCTGACAGAATTCAGAGAAGATGAGACATTTACGGCAATTGAGAAAATACTGCACAATAAGGTTAGAATAGAACATCGATTGATGCTGAAAACCAGGCTTATCTCCTCAAGAGCAAACAGCGAATCCCGCTACGCTCTCAATGACATTGTAATCTCCAAAAATGTCAGCGATCGACTGCTCAACCTCTCCACCTGTGCAGACAATGAGTATATCACAACCTACCGGGCAGATGGTTTGATTTTCTCGTCTCCGACAGGTTCAACAGCTTACAATCTCTCTGCAGGCGGGCCTCTCGTCTACCCTGGCCTTGCAACAATAACAGTCACCCCGATCTGCCCGTTCATGCTTTCAAGCCGTCCCATTATCCTGCCGGCACACAAACAGTTAACAACAACCTATGAGGTGCAGGACAAACAGGAACGAGCCCAAATAATAATAGACGGTCAACCCTTTATGGAAATGGAACCCAATGACAAGCTTGAGGTTTCCACGGCAAAGCACCCCCTACAGCTCGTAGCATCAGGCAACAGAGATTATTTCTCAATTCTCCGCAACAAACTGAACTGGGGCATTTCAGGTTCGAAATAATGCGGTTTCAGGAGATGTCTTTTTCTTACTATTTCTTCTTTTTAATTCTGTATTTTTTCATTTTGTACTGTAACAGGCTTTTGGTGATCCCCAGTTTATCAGCAGCCCTGGACTGGACATAATCCTCATCCGCCAAGGCCTGTATCAACATCTTTTTTTCAATAATGTACAGAACATCGTTGAGTGAAGCGTTTTCGGGGATGAGCTGCTGGATATCTATATCAGAATCAATTGTGGACTTATCATCGCCGTAGAGGGTGTCAGGTTGAACGTCTTCTGCTTCAATAGAATCGTTGCTGCACAGGATTGCTGCACGCTCTATGGTGTTTTCCAGCTCTCTGATATTTCCCTCCCAGGGCAGTTTCATCAGAAGCTTCATCGCCTCCTGGGATATCTTCAGATTTTCCTTATTGAGTTCTTTCTTATATTTATCTATAAAAAATTCAGTGAGTAAACGCATGTCATCCATTCTCTCCCGTAGAGCAGGCAAGGTAACTGGGATGACATTTAACCGGTAAAAAAGATCCTCACGAAATCTTCCCGCTGCAACCTCTTCGCGCAGGTCTTTATTGGTGGCGCTGAGAACGCGAACATCCACTTCCAGGGTTTTCCCGCCTCCAACCCGTTCAAACGTTTTTTCCTGGAGAACCCGTAACAACTTTGCCTGCAAAGCAAGAGGGATATCTCCTACCTCGTCCAAAAAAATTGTTCCATGATCCGCCAGTTCAAAGCGTCCTTTACGCATCGTTATGGCCCCGGTGAAGGCCCCTTTCTCGTGGCCAAAAAGCTCGCTCTCAAGAAGATTTTCGGAAAGAGCTGCACAATTTACCGCAATAAAAGGTTTAGATTCCCTTGGACTGTTCCTGTGTATGGCTTTTGCGACCAACTCCTTCCCTGTCCCGCTTTCTCCTGAAATAAGAACCGAAGCATGGGTGGGGGCGACCTTTTCAATGAGCTGATACACCTGTAGCATCTTGGGATTTTTGCCAACCATACCACTGAATCCACTTTGTCCTTTGATCTCTTTGCGTAATCTGGTGTTTTCCCGAACGAGCAGATGAAGAGAAGCGGCTTTATTGATTGTAACAATCAGTTCATCGTTGGAAAAAGGTTTGGCAAGATAATTAAAGGCACCGCTTTGCATGGCCTGTACGGCTTTATCTACCTCGGCAAAAGCGGTGATCATGATTACCGGCAAATCGGGAGAGCTTGTCTTGATTCTTTTCAGAAACTCAAGACCATTCATGGTCGGCATCTGCATGTCCGTTATCACCACATCCAGATCAACATCCTCAATTATTTTCAAACCCTCTTCACCGGAGGAGGCGGTGAACACTTCAAACCCTTCATCTTTAAGCAACTCTGAAAGGACGACAAGATAATTTGGTTCGTCATCGACGACCAAAATTGAATACATAGCCACGTTTTACCCTTTGTATGTTTAATACTTCACGGTTATTTTATCTTTTGCCCGACGCATAATCCCTACAAGATGTTCCGGTACCGAAACACCTTTACCACCGGCAAGTGAGGTCCCCTGTCTTATGGTTCCATGATAATCACTTCCGCCAGTGATAAAAAGCCCATATTTTTCAGCAAGTTTAATTAACTGTTTCCTGAATTTTCGTATATGGGTTGGATAGTAGGCTTCAACCCCGTCAAGACCGATGTCTTTGAGTTGGCCGAGCAGCGCTCCGTTTTCTAAATCATCTTTTAACAGGTGATAAGGATGAGCCAGAACTGCAACGCCACCTGCCTGGTGGACAAAATCTATAGCCTCTTTAACCTCATAGCTGAACCGACTGACATAAACACTGCCGCTCTGCCCGAGATAGGTATCGAAGGCCTCATCCATTGAGCGGACGATCTTTTTATGTAATAAGAGCTGGGCAATATGTGGTCTTCCCGTCTGCCCTGAGCCGGAAACATGGGCCAGTTCGGCACTTGTTATTGTAATACCAAGTGCATTGAGTTTGGCAATTATCTCTTCGTTCCTGAGGTCTCTTGCCTGCTGCAGTTTTTCAATGCGCCCAAGAAAAACTTGATCTTCACAATCGAAAAGGTAACCCAGCAGATGAAGATGACTGTCCTGTAGCCTAACACTTAACTCGATCCCAGAGAGTACCTCAAGACCCACGGCAGAGCCTCGTCTTGAAGCTTCAGCATATCCTGCAAAGGTGTCATGATCTGTAAGGGCAATGGCTCTCAAGCCTTTTTTTTGCGCAAGATCAACCAGCTCAGTTGGACTCATCGTCCCATCAGACATGGTTGAATGGACATGCAGATCAATGGTCATTGCCGTATACCTTTATAAATACCTTCAGAATTGATGTAAAAACTCTTCTTAGCTACAGTATATATTACTAAAATCACATATTTTCCTTTACTTTTTCAAGAATAGTCCGATAAAGTTCGGTAATGAAAAACATTCAACAACCGGAGTGGTCACGATGCGGTCATTTTTTATTTTATTTCTTATGCTACCATTTATTACCGATTGTAGCAGCCGAATACCAGAGGCGATTACTTATCCCTATAGTCAGCAGAAGAAGATGCAGGCATCTGAGCATTGGGAACTGCTCGCCCAGGACCTCGCCAACAGAATAAATAATGAACTTATTTTAAAAGATAAAATAGACACTTCGGTCTATGTCAAAACAACGTGTGGAGATGAAAAAACTCCTTGCGAGGCCAACGAGACCTCAACCTTTAATGAGGCCTTTCGTGATTTGCTTATAACCGGGCTTTACGGTTACGGTATTCCCACCTTGAGAGAAAAACAGGAGGAAGCTATTGAAGTCCTTTACAAGGTTCAGGTTGTTCGCCATAATGCGAACAGAGTCCGAAGCCTGCAGCCCGGGCTTCTCACAGCACTTTCCTCGGCTATAGTGGTATTGAGAAATGCACCGTCAGAACTTATTGTCCTGGCTGTAGGTGCCGGAGCCGATGTCGCCAATACCAGTTTCACCTCAAATGGCCACTACGAAGTTATCATCACCACTTCAATGGTTGAAAAAGGTCAATATCTTTTCAGGGCTTCGGATATTTATTATATCAACGACAAAGATTTCTACCAGTATCAGGAAACACATGCACAGACGACTTCAATTCCCATGAAAACAAGAAACGTTCAGCAAAAAATAACATTCCCCTCCGTAGCAGTGCCTTCTTCTGAAGCTGTCACCCCATTGATCCCTGATCCTGTCGACCAGCCGAGCAAAACAAAAGAGGAAGAACTCTGATATGACTTATAGATATGCCAGATACGACAGATGCATCACTTTATTCTCACCCAGAAAAACTTGTCATACTATTTCTACAATATTTGTACTGGCAGTAATGTTTTTTGCACTGACTGGTTGTGCCAACCTTAATTGTAGCCGGCTGGAAAACCTTCTTGGTGGCAAGACCAATCTTGTCACCTTTTCGTATAAAATAGCAGATGATCTGGTAGAACTTGCCCTCCCTCCCCTTATACCGATGCACCCTGACATGCCGGTTTTGGTCACAACATTTGTCAGCAACAGCAATCTAGAAAGGACCAGTCCATTTGGCCGTCTTCTTCAAGAAAACATCGGTTCACGCCTTGTTCAACTGGGCTATACGGTCCGGGAAATTAAAGTGGCCGATCATCTTTTTATAGAACAACGGTCGGGAGAAACGATTTTGAGTCGAGACCTGTCCCAGCTTCATCCAAATCTTGAAACTCAGGCCATAGTTGTTGGGACCTTCACCCGGTCAAACCGAACCCTCTATCTCTCCACCCGTCTTATAAATCCAAGCAATAACAATATCATTGCAAGTAATGACTACAAACTCTGCATGGACGATGATATCCTGGCCATGTTTGGCCTGCAAAGATCACCGGACGACTCAAACTCCATCTCTGAGCCCTCCCAGCCTCTTCTCAATAAAATACTTTAAGATTGCTCAAACATGAATCTTCGAGACAAAACTGTGCTTCTTCCAGGTGCCTCAAGGCCCATCGGACGTGCCATTGCCAGAAAATTTGCGGCAGCCGGGGCAACTCTCATTCTACCCGTCTTTGACTGGCCCGAATCCATTGAAGAAATGCATAGGGAGTTTACAGAGCTGGAGTTTTCTTTTCACGTACTTCCTGCTGATTTAAGACACAAAAATGACGTTGAGGCGGTTGCACGTTTTACCCTTCAGCACAGAGGCAAGGTCGACTATCTCATCAATAACATTGAGCGGGGGGGAATGCCGGTGGTACACGGCAGTTATGATCTTCCGCATAATGAAGGCCAGTGGGAAGTGGAGATTGACACCACCCTGAAAGCAAAGTGGCTTTTATTTCACCATTGCCGCTCCCTTCTTGAGAACAGCCATGATGGTTCTGTCCTTAATATCTCTTCTATTTCAGGCAGTACCGGACGTAGTGGGCCGGGAGCTCCATTTTTCAACGACGGCTACAGCGCTGCCAACAGAGCTGTAGATTCCTTCACAGAGCAGTGGGCAAGAGAACTAGCACCAAATATGAGAGTAAATGGTCTTGTTCTTGGGCTTATCGAGAGTCGCCACGGAGAACAGACCAGAGGTTGGACAGCCTTAACTGATCAGGAAAAAGCCAGGATAAAAGATCATATTTTACTCGGTCGCACAGGAAAAACAGAGGAGGTCGCAGATATGGTCTTTTTTTTAGCAGTCAGGGCAACTTATATGACAGGGACGATTGTGAAGATGGACGGTGGCTATACACTTGGAGGTTACAAGGTACCAGCCATGCCCCCCGGAATTTTGTGAGCCTTATACGCTTTCTGCTCTTAATTTTTGATAGATTGATTGCATTGGCACATCAAGGAAGACCCCATCGACATAAATGTTCAACAGACCTTCATCTGCCGTAAAGGGTTCTAAGAACTCCTCTGAACAGAAGACTTCAAGTCCGCTTAATGCCCAAAGGGCCAGCCTTCTGACCTGCTGGTCGTCAGCCTGCATATAATTGCGCAGATCTCTGCTGCAACCTCTGCTGTTCATCTCATCTGGGAAAGTATGGCAGAGTGTCCCTATCCCCCAGAGTAAACCTCTCTGAATCATGGGTAATTCAAGATAGTTGCCATCCTGGAACAATTCGTCACCATCTTCCTGCGTATAGGAAATCAGCATGTGAATATATTCTTCGCGCAACAGGGAACTCTTGCACATAATTTGAGCCATTGCCTCCGGGGCACCCCAACCTATCCCCCCAGATTCGTCATTAAGGGTCCAGAGAAAGCGCCGCATGATAACTCGAGCAGCCTCAGGTTCAGTTTCAGCCATGGAGCTTACAAGCTCCCCAAAACAGCTGACCGCATGCCAGCGAACATCTTCATCCGTGTCACAAAGCGCCATAAACAACGCATTTATAACACTGCTTCTCGGATATTTTGAAACCTGTGCTGTTATTTCTGATAATTCAGCCTGTTTCAGTATCTCAAAAATCTCTTTTTTCACCTTTCGTCTATTCAAATCGCAACTCTCTTACAACTTATCATCCAACCGCTGCATCCCTTCCATGATCATCCCCATAAATCCACCAAGGACATCCAGTTTTTTTTCCTTAGGAGTCAGGCCTTGAGTGAATTTAAATCGACCAGTATCAATGCCTATTATCTCGTAAAATGCATCCTTTCCCTGATGGTTGTTATATTCAACATGAACAAGCTCACCCTCATTGAATAAAATAAGGCCTCTCAGGTGGTTGTTTTCCAGATGAAGTCTGCCTGTTTTTTGGCTGGCGTTAACCATCTGGCACAACTCGACAATTGAGATGTCACTGACTTGTCCTACCATTCCCGAGGAGAGCTCTTCTGCTCGCTGCTCATTCATTTTAGTGATACGGCTGACCAACAATTTGTAGAAAAACACCTGCAGGGTGGGGAATCTATTCAACACGTGCTTGAAATTTTTCTGACTCATTATTGCAACCTGGCAGGGTTCTGTAGCCATGATCGTTGTCGATACTCGCTCGCCTGACAACAGACTCATCTCACCAAAAACTTCACCTTTGGTTAATTCAGCTAGAACAACGCCCTGCTCATCTATGACCTCTGCTCTGCCGGACAAAAGTATAAACAGCCGATTGCCAGGATCACCTTTTTGAGTGATGGGAAACTGCCATGGAAAGTCAGTCAGATCCAGAAGGGTTGCCAGATCAACTAAATCATCGTCGGATAAGACTTTAAACATTTTAATTGATCGCAACAGACCAGCGAAATGTTTGATTTCCAATATTTTTTCACGACGCTCTGTTGCAGCCAGCAGTTTCATCTGAACTGTGGCAAACTCTTTATCCTTTTTGTATTCAAAACTTATGAGACCCGTGCAGCCACCACATTCAAATTTAGCTTTATGCGTTACACCTTGTGAGTACTTCTCATAACTGCTGTCCGCAAGTGCAATCTCTATCAGGTCCTTTGCCAGGGTCAGACAGGTCGGCTTGGCCGCGGGAAGAAGCAAAATGCCATCACTTACCTTCAGCTCTTCTCTGACATTATAGAGGGGACAATGGTCATCCTCTGTGATTATGAATACTCCGTTTCTAAAATGCATCACAAACCCAGCTTAATCAGATCTACCAAATAACAGATAGATAACAAATCCCAGTAGAACAGCACCACCAAACATTACGGGCAAAATCTTTTGAATGTCAATCTCACCGTCCACAAGCAGAGACTGTGCGTAATTGGTTCCTGAAAAATACCATACCCCTATGACAACAGCTGTAATAAGCAATCTTTTCCACCGTTGTTTGTAGAGCATATAGACTATAGCAACGGCAAAAGGCACAATGAACCAGGGATTCGTCAAAAGACCCATATAATCGACAGTTCTTAATTGTTCATCTATGTGGGTGGATTCAAACCAATTGGCAATTTTAGTAAAAAATTCCATCAAAATACTCCCTTGGACTTAAGTAAACACAGGTTGATATATAAAATACGATTCATGAAAAATACTACCATAAATCAAACAGATTTTTCTGCACACAAACCTTAAAAAGCGAAATATTTCAATAAAACCTACCTCATACAACAAATTCTGTGTATGAGGTAGACAAAACCATTGTATATTAATCGCGCAAGAAAAATCTTTGTTGAAATTTAACTCTCTCAAACTTCAAACAATATGAAGCTCTTTAAAAAAGACCCTATGTATCTGTATCTGCTCATACTCACCCTGCTCTCTACGGGTGGATTGCAGGCCTGGCGCACCTTGTTTGATAATTTTGCAGTTCAGGCAATAGGTCTCGATGGATATCATATTGGTGTTATCCAGTCAACACGGGAATTACCTGGGTTTCTGGCACTGCTCGTAGTTTATGTACTAATTTTCATAAAAGAGCATACACTTGCTGCCATGTCCGTGCTCTTGTTGGGACTTGGCGTCTGCCTTACTGGTTTTTTCCCAAGTTTTTATGGTCTGATGGCAACCACCTTGATGATGAGTTTTGGCTTTCACTATTTTGAGACGGTCAACCAATCTCTGACCCTGCAGTACTTCAGCCGATCAGATTCGCCCATCGTCTTCGGCCTGCTCAGAAGCCGTGCTGCGGCCTGTAATATAGTCGTCTCCCTGTTTTTTCTCTCATTTTCAGATTTTTTTAGTTTTCAGACAATGTATCTCAGTTTTGGCCTGCCCATTATTGTCGTGGCTTTCTGTGTCCTGGTGCAAAATCCTACCCGGAAAGATATCCCACTCCAGCACAAAAAAATGATTTATCGCCAAAAATACTGGCTCTTTTATCTACTGACGTTTCTTGCAGGAGCAAGGCGACAGATATTTATTGCCTTTGCGGTTTTTCTTCTCGTCAAAAAATTCGACTATACGATTCAAGAGGTAGCACTGCTTTTTCTGCTCAACAATGGGGTTAATTATTTCCTGAGCCCCTATATTGGAAAATGCATCGCCAGATATGGTGAAAGAAAGGTTCTCTCTCTTGAATACGGAGCTCTCATTCTCATCTTTATCGGCTACGCGCTCGTAGAAGATAAATATCTGGCCGCACTTTTATACATTCTTGACCATGTCTTTTTTAATTTTGCCATTGGTATTAAAACCTTTTTTCAAAAAATAGCCGACCCAAAAGACATTGCTCCAAGTATGGCCGTGGGTTTTACCATAAACCATATAGCAGCCGTGGTTCTGCCTGTGACAGGTGGATTATTGTGGCTCATCGACTATAAAATAACCTTTTTTGCAGGTGCGCTGCTCAGCGGACTTTCTCTCTGTGCGGTTCAGTATATTCCTTCTCAACTCAAAAAAAATGCTGGCCATTCAAACAATGATTAAATTTTCATCATTGAAATAAATTTTTTAAGATACATATCCAAGACAATAATAATGAAAAAATCAAATATAGTTCTCATCGGAATGCCCGGCTCTGGGAAATCGACAGTTGGCATTATTCTGGCGAAACAGGTCACCAAAAGATTTCTTGATACCGACCTTCTCATCCAGAATATGGCCGGGACAAGTCTGCAATCCATTGTCAACAATCAAGGCCATATGGCGCTGAGAGAGATAGAAGAGAGGGCCTTATTATCCGTTAAATGCAAAAATCACGTTATCGCCACGGGGGGGAGTGCTGCCTATAGTGAACCTGCTATGCTACACCTCAAAAAACATGGCACCGTTGTTTTTCTTCAAACAAGCCTAAACGAGCTCAAACGTCGTATTCATAACTATGAGACAAGGGGCCTTGCCAAGCGGCCCGATCAAAGTTTTCAGGATCTTTTTGAAGAAAGAGAATCCCTATACAGAAAATATGCAGAGATTACCGTCGAAAGCTCAAACCTGACCCAGGACCAGGTTTGTGATGAGATTATCGAAAAACTCTGTCCATAAAAACGATATTTCATATTTCCTGTTTCAGGCAGTACCCGTATATAAAAGAGTGTAAAATGCAAGAAGAGACCTCCAAACGAATCAAGAGAGAAATCAAGACAGTAAAAGCCATGCTCACGATTTACTGTAAGCATCACCATACCTCCGGAGCACAGTTATGCGAGGAGTGTGCGTCGATATATGAATACGCTGTTGCAAGACTCCACCGCTGCCCTTTCCAGACCCTAAAACCCACATGCGGCAAGTGCCTGATACATTGTTACAACAAGGACATGCAACAAAAGATTCGAGCTGTTATGCGATATTCAGGTCCCAGACTGCTACTGGTGCATCCGATACTTGCCCTGTATCATATATTAGATTCCAGAATACAACCGCAACAACGGCCAAAAAAAAAATCTTAAAATTCAAACGGACAAATACAACGACGGAAATACCTTATGAAAACCATGATAACAGGTTGCACCGGACTCGTAGGAAGCACACTCATTGATAGCCTTTTCAAAAAAGGATACTCAATTCAGTGTCTCAAAAGAGATACCGCCACAGGTAGTCAGCATTTCTGGAAAACCGAGAGTCTGCCACCTGAGCATGGCGAAAATTTCGATGCGGTTATTCATCTCGCAGGTGAAAACGTGGCTGGTGGCAGATGGACGAATAAAGTCAAAGACAAGATACTCAACAGTCGACTGGATGGGACCAGAGAACTGATAGACTACATTTCCGTTCTCCCCGAAAAACCTAAGGTGTTCTTATGTGCCTCAGCCATAGGATACTACGGTAATCGTGGTAGCGATATATTAGACGAAAGGAGTGATCTTGGAGCAGGATTCCTGGCAGAAGTCTGTCGCAGATGGGAAAAAGAAACCCAACGTCTGACGAGCCTCGGTGTACGCGTGGTTAATTTGCGCTTTGGCATGATTCTCAGTCCCCGTGGAGGAGCACTGCACAAGATGATTCCCCCTTTTAAGGCCGGCCTGGGGGGCGTTATTGGCACAGGGGAACAATATGTGAGCTGGATAAGTATACGTGATGTAGTGGGAATTGTCGATTTTCTCATTAAAAATGAGTCGATAAGTGGACCAGTCAATGTCGTCAGCCCAATTCAGACAACCAACAAAGAACTGACGAAGACCCTTGGATCAGTGCTCAATCGGCCTACACTGTTTAAAGTGCCTGCGTCCGCGGCCCGTCTGATTTTTGGCCAGATGGCGGATGAAATGCTGCTGACAAGCAGCCGTGTAACTCCACAAAAACTTATGCAGGCCGGATATCCTTTTATAGATCAGTCCCTGGAGGCGGTTCTTCGTTACTGTACAGAAGGCCAAAACGCTGCTGTATAGCGTTTGGCGCCACATATTTTCTTGTGATATCTCTGTATCCTGGAGTTGATGCTGGTACGTTTCAAGGAAAAAAGGCCCGATGATCGCTACACATCGGGCCTTTTTCTATTTTCAGCAAAGTATTACAGAGCTTATTTCGAACAAAGCCTCTCCTGAGCTTCAACATACCTGGCTTTGGTTTTTTCAATAATCTCTGCTGGAAGTTTTGGTGGTGGCGGAGTTTTATCCCAATCAAGTCCTGAGAGGTAGTCTCGTAAAAACTGCTTATCAAAACTTGGTTGGGCTTTGCCGGGTGCATATTCATCTACAGGCCAGAACCTAGAAGAATCAGGGGTCAGGACCTCATCAATCAAGATGAGGCGTCCATCTACTTCCCCGAGTTCAAATTTTGTGTCGGCGATAATAATACCTTTTGTCCTGGCATAATCAGCGGCCTTTTTGTAAAGAGCAACCGAGATTTCCGCAATCTTTGCAGCCTTTTCCTTGCCGACAATTTTCTCCATTTTTTCAAACGAGATATTTTCGTCATGATCCCCGAGATCCGCCTTGGTCGATGGAGTGAAAAGTACCTCCGGAAACTGCTCGGATTCCTGCATATTCTCAGGAAGCTGGAAGCCACAGACATTGGTATTTTTCTTGTACGCACTCCAGAAAGAACCGGATATGTAACCACGAACAATGCATTCAATCGGCAGAGGTTGCGTTTTCTTCACAAGCATTGATCTACCCATGAGTTGACTTGCATAGGGCTTGCACACCTCGGGATACTCATCCACATTAGCGGTGATGAGATGGTTTTCCACAATATCACCAAGCAGATCAAACCAGAACAGTGAAAGCTCCGTCAATACTGCACCTTTTCCTGGAATGGGATCTTCCATCACAACATCATAGGCGGAAAGCCTGTCGGACGCCACCATCAGCAACTTATCGTCATGGCCTGGAATCTCATACATATCCCGAACCTTACCTCTGTGCTTTAAAATCAGGTTTGGAAAATCCGTTATTTTAACTGCATTAGTCATTTCAAGTATCTCCTTTAATATCCGTATCAGGTACATTATTTTTGTGCGCCGAAGGATAGATATCACAGGCAGGATTTTCATACTCCGTGAGCTGTGCTGTCAGCGATCCAATGGCAATTTTTGAGTTTATTTTAACTGGCACCCTGCATTTATCATTGGAATACCAGATAACAGTGTCACCTTTTTTATCATAGAGACCCTTAAATTTCATCACTGGCATTACTTTAACCGCTGAAATATCACCGAGAAGAGTCTTTTCAATCTTCTGCACACCTTTTGCGTACACTGCAACTTCAACCCGTTTCTTGTCTGCAAAGGTGGGGACAACAAAGGGATAGGCAGAGGAAAGATCCATGAGTCTACTGTTAAAAAACGATGAAAACTCGTTATTGACCTCTCCTTCAACCTGATATTCACCTTCCAGTTTATCGTTTTTCATGTAGCGGATACGTCTTTTCTCCTGGTCATAGGTAAGCACTCTGTGCGCCTTGTAGTTGTACCCCTCTTCTTGCCAGACCTCATAGAAGTAGGGAAGTTTTTTGGGTCCGTACACCTTGGTCACATGCACATCAGAAATAGGATACAGGAGATGTACCGCCCCGCCTTTTGTCGAAACAAAAGCTTTTATCTCAAAAGGGTTTTCCCTCCCCTCCATCTCAGATCCATCAATTGCCGTGACTTCAAGACGCAGTTCACCTATTTTGATACCACCCGACCAGGAAACATCATATTGAAGAATTTCTCTACCCGAGTAGCCAATATCAACGATCTCTGGATCTATGATACCTATCGGTGGGTGGCTTACATTCTCCAGAGTACTGTCCATCTCTGCCAGTACAAGTACAGGCAAGAAAGAAAGCATAATGATCAGCACATATCTCAGCATAGGAATTCTTAAATCTTCTGGTTACAGGGTCGCAAGCGAAATCCAGGTTGCCACAAAAAGAGTCACGCTGATAAAACCGTTCATGGAAAAGAACGAAGCATGTATGCGGGAGAGATCCTCGGGACGCACCAGCATGTGCTGGTAAAAAAGTGCCGCAGAAGTCAGAACTATACCTATATAATAAAAGATATTAAGGCCCTGGGTCCAGCCGGTTGCGGTAAAAAGAACGAAGGCTAGAACGTGAAAAAAACCGGCAAGGCGAAAAGCATTTTTTTTACCGAGCCTGGAAGGCAGTGAATACAGGCCCCTCTTTTTATCAAATTCCGCATCCAGGCACCCGTAGATTGTATCAAAACCAGCTACCCAGAAAACCACCCCCAGCGAAAGTACAAAAGGGTATCCAGAGACACTGTTGTTAACTGCAATCCATCCCCCGAGTGGGGAAAATGCCAGGGCAAATCCAAGGACAAGATGACACAGGGAAGTAAACCGTTTCGTGACAGAGTAGAAAAGTGTAAGCCCCAGAGCAAAGGGCGAGAGAAAAAATGTCAATTCGTTAAGGTTATAACATGCGAAAAAAAAGATCCCCCCTGCACCAGCCACCATGGACCAGGCTTCCACAAGACTCACCTCACCGGCTGGAAGAGCTCTTGACGCGGTCCTCGGGTTATCCTTATCAAATCGACGGTCTATGATACGGTTGAATCCCATAGCGCAGGTTCTTGCACCAACCATAGCAAGTATGACCCAGGCAAGGGTCGTAATCTCTGGAAAACCTCTTGAGGCAAGAAATGCACCAGTCAGGGCAAAAGGAAGAGCGAAAACTGTGAGCTTGAACTGGATCATCTCCAACAGAATTTGAATTTTTTTCACAACAGACATCGGATTACCATCTCCTGCGATTGGGAATGTCAATACCAAGCTGATCGGCCAGCCGCCAGGCATAGGTTTTAGCCGCTTCTTCCAGGGTTGTCGGTTTGAGATAATAACTTGGCATGGTAGGACATAACGTAGCACCGGCATCGTGCACAGCCAGCATATTTAAGAGATGCGTTCTATTGAGAGGCGTTTCCCTGACCGCAAGAACAAGTCTTTTTCGTTCTTTCAGCATCACATCAGCTGCCCGATGAATAAGATTGATCGACATCCCTCCGGCAATTGAGGCAAGTGAACCCATGGTACATGGAAGAACAACCATTGAGGTGTAATCACTGGAACCAGAGGCTGGAGATGCGGCCAAATCATCGACATCATACCATTTTGAAACAAGGGGTAATTGCTGCGGGGTGAGGCCCTGTTCCATTTTCAGCACATTTTCCCCGGAGCTGGAACAGACGCCATGAACTGTAACTTCTGTTTCTGCAAGACATTGCAAAAAACTGCGGAGAAAAAGCATTCCGCTTGCACCTGTAATGCCGATAAGAATTTTATGTGGGTTGTGCCGTTGCATTGGTAACTGTCCTTTTACAAAGGCTTAACTGAGATTGGCAAACATCTTCAGTGGTAGAGCCTTTTCCTGAATGGTTTTCCTTTTTATCAAGAACTGAAAAAAGGCTTCCAGTGCTTTGCACTTTTGAGGAGAAAGGTCGTATTGTATGGCGAGAAGGTAATCACGACATTTCTTTTTAGAAAGAGGTATTCTGGCCGCTGATATTTCGCATATCGCTTCAAGATCGGCAACACCTTCATCCCTGCAACGCAAAAGTTCCCGATGGATGTCGGCCAGCATCTCCGGATGACTTTCACAAAAATCCTCCCGAACGGCACATACGGCGTAGACAAAGGGTAAACCGGTCTGCCGCTTCCAAATATCGCCCAGGTCAAACTGGTACAGATATGTGGCACTTTCCACAAGACGGAGTGCGTCGTCTCCAATGGCCAGGATCGCTTTGAATTTATCTTTGCCTGCCTCAAGAATATCACCTGTATGGTACTTTGGAGTGACTTTATGAAACTCTTCAAGGATAATTTTGACAAGTTGAACTGAGGTCTCCGATTGTGAGGTTAAGAGTAGATCCGCCCCGTCCAGCTGATTGAGTGGTACATGGGAGAGCAGAACAACAGAGGCCACCGGACCGTTTGCACTAATGGACAGACCTGAGAGTATTTTGTATTTTTCCGGATGTTTGCCATATTCGATACTTGAGACAAAGCCAAGATCGATTGTACCCTCATCAAGTTTTTTACAGAGGACTGACGGGGCCTCTTCAACCAGCTGCCAATCATCTCTTTGGACACTGGTTATCCATTTTTCATGAATTGGTGCGGTGTTGAGGTATTTCACCATCCCAATTCTTGCAACTTTCTGGTTTGACTGTTCCATAGACATAGTCCTTACTTACTCTGAGAATGCATTAAAGGTTGCTGAATCCATTGAATTATCTCTGGTTTTCCGCTCTTCACCAGCACGTTAAGTAATTCTTTATCCGTTTTGCAATTATTAATTTTTTTAGAATCCACATGGAGAAAACTGGCGGCCTTTCCCAATGATATATTGCCATAATGCGCATCCAGACCAAAGGCCTTTGCACCGGCTTGCGTTGCCATTTTCAGGATCATTACAGCGTCAATCCCCGGGTGATCCGCTGCTACCCGTTGCATTTCAGCCCACATATCAGGCTGAGGGTTAGAGGCTGGGGAATCGGTACCCAGTGCTGGAATAATATCATAATCCAACATTGTTTTCACAGGGGCAACCCCAGAATGTAAAAACGCATTTGAGCCGGGACAGACACAGATTTTCGCGCCCGATTCCTGAACAACAGCGAGATCCTGATCACTGACACTCACACAATGGACGAGTAATGTCTTTGCGTTGAGTAAGCCAAGCCTGGAAAAATAGTCGATCGTACTGGAACTTTCAGGAGCGTTCCTGAAAAATTCTCCATCCCACGTTCCACGCTTTTCTAGAAAATCCCGAAATAAACCGGTCTGAGAGGTTATGAAGGAGAGTTCATCCCAAGTTTCGCTTGTATGCACGGAAAAAATATGTCCCAGGCGATCGCAACGCTCTTTAATTTTCACGAGCAGTTCGGGACGTGTGGAATATGGAGCATGGGCGACAGCTGCAACAGTGACAGGTAGATTTTCCAGTCTTTTAAAAGAATTCTGGACCGCATCATGGGTGGAGCCAAGAAATTCCAACATATGATACACTTGCGGGAGATGACTTTCAGCAGGTGGACTGAAAAAAAATTCTGGAATATTGCCGATATCACCAATAAATACCACCCCGGACTCAAATTGTTTTTCTATCTGTCGCTCCGCAGCAATTCTTATATCTTTTTCAGAAACTGCATTATGTGCGCGTTTTTGAAGTAAATCTTCAACCCAATCGGTAAAACTACTGTTTGCATCGAGTGCAGTATCTGCATTAAAACACGATAGTTCAAGATGCATATGAGCGTTGACAAGGGCTGGCAACAAAACTCCTGGGTAGCGATGCGTAACAGATGTACTGAAACGCTCTGCAACCTTATGCTCAGAACCCACACCGACAATTCTGCCATCCAGAAGAGCAACTGCACCATTTTTGATAAGAGGTTTATCAAAGCTCAGCACCCAGGGAGCGGTAACGATGAGAACCTCACCTTTTTTCATTACACCTGCCATAATCTCAGATAGCCTAACCTCAATGGTATTAATCTACCAGGGTGTAATCCATTAAACGCTGTCTTGGGACGAATCCGGCGTCAGTAACCAGGCGCCTGATTTCCTGCTCTGTGAGGCGAAAGCTTACCCCTGCTGCTGCCACTACATTTTCTTCGATCATAGTGCTGCCAAAGTCATTTGCACCAAAGGCCAGGGAAAGTTGGGCAACTTTTGGCCCTTGTGTCACCCACGATGCCTGGATATTATCAAAATTGTCGAGGTAAATTCTGGAGAGAGCAAGAGTCTTTAAATATTCAAAAGCACTTGTTTTTTCAAGATCTGCGTATAGGGTATTGTCCGGCTGAAACGGCCATGGAATAAATGCGGTAAAGCCGTGGGTTTTGTCCTGGGCATTACGAATTCGTCTCAGGTGCTCCAGGCGCTCTTCTTTGGTTTCCAGATGACCAAACATCATGGTAGCAGTCGTCTTCAGCCCCAAACCGTGTGCTGTGGTCATCACTTTGATCCATTCATCTGCCGTACACTTTTTTGGTGCTGTGAGCTGCCTTACCCTGTCGGAAAGGATTTCGGCACCGCCACCGGGGATAGACCCAAGTCCGGCATCCATCAGACGCTGAATGACCTCCGACAGAGACAGCTCGGAGATTTGGGCAAAATGATGGATTTCAGGGGGAGAAAATCCGTGGACATGGATTCCGGTCTCCCTCATGTAACGAACCATCTTCTCATAGTATTCTAGGGGCAGATCAGGATGAAGCCCACCCTGTAGGAGGATCTGTGTTCCACCAAGGTCCTGGGTTTCTTTGATTTTTTGCCCAATTTCCTCAAAACTCAGCAGATAACCGCCGTCATCTTCCGGTCCTTTGTAAAAGGCGCAGAATTTGCAGGCTGAGACGCAGATATCCGTGTAGTTTATATTGCGATCTATCACATAGGTGACGTTCTTTTCAGTATGTTTTCGACGCCGAACCATATCCGCCAGAAAACCGATTGTATGCAGATCTGCAGATTGTTCCAGGGTGCGATAATCATCGTCGCTGATTCTGCGGTCAGCTTCGACTTTATCAATGATGCTCTGAACCATAAAAACTCTCCCCGGCATTATCCGTGCACTTCGATGGTAGTGTACAGAGTGTCCCGCTCAACAGGAATTCGGCCAGCCTCTTTAATAAGTCGAATAAGAGTTTCACTTCCGATACCCTGTTCGGTTTCAGCTCCTGCCATATGAGTGATCACCTCTTCTTTTACCGTTCCATCCATATCATCTGCACCAAAAGAGAGTGCAAGCTGTGCCATTTTCGGACCGATCATCACCCAGTAAGCTTTTATATGGGGAAAATTATCAAGAAGCAAGCGGGCAACCGCTATATTTTTCAGATCATCAATGCCGGTGGTCCGTGACAGGTCGGACATCTTGGTGTTTTTAGGGTGAAAGGCAAGTGGGATAAAGGCGAGAAAACCGTTGGTTTCATCCTGAGCTTTTCGTAACGCCAGAAGATGTTCCAGACGCTCGTCAATGGTTTCAATATGCCCATAGAGCATGGTGGCATTGGTATACAACCCCTGCCTGTGGGCAGTTTGGGCAATCTCCAGCCACTGATCACCCGGTATTTTCTTCTCACAGGTTATCTCACGGATTCTTGGGCTAAAGACCTCGGCTCCCCCACCCGGCAATGATCCCAGACCTGCGGCTTTTAATAACTCAAGAGTCTCCACTATAGATTTGCCGGCAAGGTCTGCCAGATGTGCAATTTCTACACAGGTAAAGGCCTGGATATGCAACTCAGGCTTCACCTCCTTAATGCCTTTGAGTAACTCAATATAATATTCAAAAGGAAGATCGGGGTGAATACCACCAACCATATGGATCTCTGTAATTGGCTCACCAAGCCTCTCTCTTACCTTTTGCTTGACATCCTCAACACTCATCTCATAGGCAAGGTTTGAATCTTTTTCGCAACCAAAGGCACAGAACTTACAGAGATTAGTACAAATATTTGAGTAATTTATGTGCTGATTATAGATAAAATAGGTGTTGTCGCCATTCTTTCGGTTTCGTACAATGTTGGCGAGATACCCTAGAGCGAGAATATCATCACATTCATATAACTTTTTACCATCTTCAAGACTGAGACGCTCGTTGTTGTTTACCTTGTTGAGGATCTCACCAAGGCCTCTTTCACAAATTATTTTTTCCATGATAACAAAAAAGCCGGGTTATTAACCCGGCTCAAACATTGTGGTATTTGGATTTCAATCGATAAAAAACTTTAACTTATCTCTACGGCTGGAGTGACGAAGACGGTTCAGTGCTTTCTTTTCAATCTGCCTGATCCGCTCTCTCGAAACATTGAATAATTTACCGATCTCTTCAAGCGTATACTCAGCTTTCTCGCCGATTCCAAAACGCAGTCTTATAATCTTTTCTTCACGTTCACTGAGTGTTTCGAGGATATCATTTACCCGACCGGAAAGCTCTCTTGTCTGCACCGCATCATATGGTGACTGGGATTCCTGATTTTCGAGAAAATCTCCCAGGGTTGATTCATCGTCACCCACTGGGGTTTCAAGGGAAATAGGTTCTCTTGAGGCCTCCAGAATAGAAAGAATTTTATCCATAGGCAGACTGGTTGCCTTGGATATTTCAAGAGGGGTCGGCTCTCGGCCAAGCTCTTTAAAGAGCGCGTAAAATGCTTTAAAAAACTGGCTGCGTAGCTCAAGAAAATGCACAGGAAGCCGAATAGTTCTCGTTTTATCAAGAATAGCTCGGGTAATAGCCTGGCGGATCCACCAGCTCGCATAGGTGGAGAACTTGTTTCCTTTAGTATAATCAAAACGAAATACAGCCCGCATAAGACCAAGATTACCTTCCTGAATCAGGTCAGCAAGGGTGAGTCCCTGATGCATATATCTCTTGGCAATTGAAACAACCAGCCTGAGATTAGCCCTGATCATTGTGTCTTTTGCAACTTCAATTGACCTGCTGTACGCTTCAAGTTTAGCCTGAAGCTCGAATAAACCTCGTATTTCAGGATATTTTTTTGAGGTACTTATAACATTGTAGCGCATGAAATTGAGCTGCTGTTTTTTAGGCTTGAGGGTCGGGTCCCGTTTTTCCCACAAATCGATACGTTCACGAAGCAGTTGAATTTCTCGTACACCTGACTCGTCCTCTCGTATCGCTTCAATAATAGCCTCAAATCCCTGTCTTATGGTCTTGGAATATTTTGCTTCTTCTTCAGGGGTAAGCAGGTCAAAACGTCCCATTTCTCTGAGATAAGTGGTCGTCGTTTCTTCTGCTTCGTGAGCCTCATCATCACCGGCGTTGGCTTGAGAATCTGCAACGGGGTCTGATGATGAATCGCTATTTTTTTCCCAGACTTCGCCGGAAAGAGTGCGCTTTTCACCATCTTTTTCAACAGTTACAATTTCAATCGAATGGGCGCCAAGGAAATTAAAAATTGATTCAATCTCATTAGCATCTTTTATTTCTTCAGGAAGCAGTTCATTGAGATCATCAAAACTGATACATCCCTCCTGTTTCCCTGCTTTTAGTAGGTTTTCTTTAAGTTCAGGCAGCACTAGACACCCACTCCATATCTTGAATTTTAAGGACTATCTATTGTACAATCAGCTGGAAGTGACTGAATCAATAGCCTCAAGAATCACCAAAGGGTCGTTTGAAGATTTTTGACAAAAAAAAAGCTGACGAGACAGAACTCGTTAGCATGTAGTAAACTCAGAATCTCGTATGTATACACCATATGTCTAGAAAATGCAATTTTTAAAAATAGAAACACCCTTAGATCCCATAGCTGTTTTCTCACCATGAACTATAGTATGCACTCATAAATTCATTTTCAACTAAAACAAGACTTTTTCTTTTGAGTCTTTAAAGCTGTTATCCCTCCAGACAAGGAACCCAATCATGATACCTCATCGCTCCAGTGGCATTCTCTTACACCTCACCTCACTTCCCTCTCGTTATGGTATAGGTGATATGGGACCTTCGAGTTATGATTTTATAGAATTTCTTAAAAATAGTGAACAGACCTATTGGCAATTCCTGCCGACAAACCCCACCTACGGTCAGTTTGATCACTCTCCCTACATGTCAAATTCCGCCTTTGCCGGCAATCCGCTGTTCATTTCGCCGGACCTTCTGGTCAGCGCTGGGTACCTTAATCGAGCTGAGATCGTCAATGTGCCTGATTTTTCAGTCTATACAACGGAATTTTCCAAGGTCGTGCCTTTTAAGTGTGCACTCCTAGAAAAGGCCTTCACAAATTTTCAACAGGCCCCCCCTGCTGTTTATCAAGAATTCATCAAAGGCAATGACTGGCTTGACGACTATGCTCTTTTTATGGTCGCAAAAGAACTCTACGCGCAACAGGGCTGGTTTGCCTGGCCAGAAAAAATCGCCAAAAGAGACCAGGAGGCACTGACGCTTCTCGCCAAAGCCAATCGTGCAAGAATAGAATACTACTATTTCGAACAATTCGAATACTTCAGGCAATGGAATCTTTTAAAAAATCAGTGTCAGAAGAACGGCATACGTCTGTTTGGTGATCTGCCAATCTATGTCAGCTATGACAGTGTTGATGTATGGGCCAACCAGAACCTGTTTACCCTTGACCCAGTAACCCTGAGGCCTACACACGTCTCCGGTGTTCCACCCGATTATTTCAGTGAAACTGGACAGAGATGGGGAAACCCTTTATACAAATGGCAAAGCCAATCTGCAGAAATTCAGGAAAATCTCACTGATTGGTGGATCGCAAGACTGGCACATCTCTTCACTCAGGTTGATGTCGCAAGGATTGACCATTTCCGTGGTTTTGAATCCTATTGGGCCATCCCAGAAGAGAATGAAACGGCAATCAACGGAACCTGGCTCAAGGGGCCGGGTATAAAATTTTTTCATGAGGTCAAATCACGCCTTGGCCAGCTGGATATTATTGCAGAAGATCTTGGTATAATTACCCAGGATGTGGTGAAACTAAGAGACGATCTGGGATTTCCTGGGATGAAGATCCTTCAATTTGCCTTTGATGGCAATCCGGAAAACTCCTTTCTCCCCCACAATTACGATACCAACAACTGTGTCGTCTATACAGGCACCCATGACAACGATACCACTGTGGGTTGGTACTTAAGTGACAAGATAACCGATCAACAGCGTGCAACTGTTAAACGTGCAGCAAACCGGCAACCCAATGACAGTTCGCCCATTCATCAGGATCTTATGTATCTTGCGCAATCCTCTACCAGTAAACTTTCCATATTCCCTCTCCAGGATGTCCTGGGATTTGGTAACGACTGCAAGATGAACAGCCCTGGCCAGCCAACAGGAAACTGGCGATGGAGATGCAGTAAAGAATTTTTCACACCTGCGGTGGAAAACTATCTCGCTGAAACTACAATTCGTTTTGGCCGAAACAGAAAAGAGCACACTCTGCTCCAGTCTGCAGATTGATGGCTTCTTTAATATTTTCGCTCAACGTATTCCAGCAGGGGAAAATAGAAATATTGAAATTTTTTAATCTGCAACAAAATAACCAAGAACTATTTATTGACATCAGGTCAAAGGTCATGTATAAACACGCCTGCTGGCCCCATCGTCTAGTGGCCTAGGACACTGGCCTCTCACGCCGGTAACAGGGGTTCGAGTCCCCTTGGGGTCACCAAGTAAATTCAACCACTTACGCTGATTTCCTGGGAAATATTTTTCTCCCAGGTGGTCGCTAGGTGGTTTTTTACTTTTGGCAACACCTGTAACGCCGGCCGTACTGATTCAATCCTGCGAATATATCTTTCAGTCGTTGAAAGATTTTTATGTCGCAAGATAGTTTGAATATCAATCATTGCGACCCCTTCTCTGGCAAGGATACTTGCACTTAAGTGCCTGATGGCATGCAAGCCAAAATGTTTTACCTGTGCACGCCGGCAGAGATTCTTCATCCAGTGGAGACGAGTTGTAAAGGGTTGGAGTGTCTCAGGGTCAGGAAATACCCATGTATCACTCTTTCGCTTATCTTTCTGTATCGATAAAGCGTTGAAGAGATCTTCAGTCAACGGAAGCCATGACGATTCCCATGATCCATCTTTTGTTTTCCGGGTATATAGCCTTATTTTCACCCCGGCAAAATCTACATCTTCCCACTGCAACCTGAACAATTCCGATTTTCGAGCGGCAAGATGCAGATAACCGAGCAACATTGTTGCATCTTGTTCTGTCCAAGCAGCCTCATATACTTTCCAAAAGTCTCCCTCAGATGGCACATATCGCGGTTGCTTTTTCTCTGGAAATCGTTCCACCAGGCACGGATTATCTTTAGGAAGCTGTAAGTATTTAATACCCCAGTTCCATGCAGCCACAAGATTTTTACGATCTTTATTGGCGGCATACCCTGACCGAGTGATACTTTGGTTCTGAAGTTGTCTTAGTACAATCCCTGCTGTCAGTTGCACGACAGATAAGTTCTTATCAACACCCCGAAAGAAAAATTTAAAAGCAGACTTTTTTTCCTGATAAGTCTTGCTCACAAACTTTACCTCAGCAAAATCCAGATAACGTATTGCCCATTCACCCAAAGATATTGTGGGTGTCAATGAGATGACTCGGTTGTTCTCTTCCACCTCCCATTCGACGGCTTCCCTTTTGGTCGCAAAGGACCTCCGCACGACCTGGTTGTTGATCTTGACTTGCGCCAGCCATGGTTTCTTGCTTTTTTCTTTGCGCTTGTATGGCATAAGCTACCTCCTCCTCAAAAAATAATATTTTTCGAGGCCCCAAGCGCACTCCTCCAAGTTCAGCATAATACTTGCGGACAGTACGCACGTCAAGATTCAAGCGATCAGCAAGTTCCTGAGGGGTTAGTGGTTTTTGTAATTTTCTCATTTACTTTAGGAAGGTTATATTTCCAAAACAAACCCATTTATTAGAAGCCGCTAGCTCAAGTATACGGTTGCCTTTTGTTGTTCCAGTTTGGCAAACTGACAAAAACGAGAGCCCAAGCTGTTTCATGCACTTCTGTACCCTGTTATCATTAGAGTTTTTTAAATTAGCCCTTGTTGAGAAACTTCTCCAGCACCGTGCGGTGCAGAGGTATTACCTTGACCACATCGTTTTCATAATTTTCATAAGCCCAGTCCTCACTTTTTGTGTTTTGCGTACTGAATGTAACCTGGCAGATATAAATACCGATTTCTTTCCCTCCTGCAGCTACAGTGTGGTTTGCTCCGGCACTGTTTTCCGGCCAGAAATATTCAGATTTTTGCAGCAAGGCGTTGCCAATGGCGTTGGTCGATCGACCGGAAAAGCCGAATGCTGCCATCTCAACACTCTCTGCTTCACGAGTTATAATTACAATCCCGGCATCAGTTATTTTTCTTTTCCATTCAAGAAATTGCCACTTAAAATTTTCATCCAGATAATAGGTTCCATGACCGGTTTCGCCAGTACTTCCAGGAGGGTTCCCCTCCCCACCAAAACAGCTTGGAACGAGCCGATCAAACTTTCTATAGCAAAGGTAAATTGGAACTTTTTGTTCTTTATCTGCTGGAACAAACGGTTCACAGTTGAAAAGATCGGCAACCATGTATTCAACCAAATAATTCACCCTCTGGCTGCCAATCAAGATGGTGGAACGTCCTGTCCCTGTGTCTTTTCGCATGTTGTTAAAGATCCGACTTGCACGATCTTTGTCCTCTGTTAATCCTTCCCCTCTGACATCGTAAACTCCTGGGGAAAAATAAAAAGGAACATAGAGCATTTTCACCGAAGGTCTCGTGTCACGGAGTTCGGCATCTGTGGAAAGAAAATGGATTATCTTCGATGAAACAACCGAATCATGTCTGGAAATTGATACAGGCGGAGAAGCCTGTGGTGTTGTAATAGATGTTCCTTTAAGATGATACTCCCCCACGAAAATTAATATCTTCTTTGAATGACCCATCGCCCGCCATAATCCAGAAGGCTTAACACCAAACAAGGCGCCCGGCAAAGTATCTGCCGGTACTCCCTTCTCAATCAGCCATCCACATAATTTTTCCAAGACTTCAAGTTTGGGACACTGAATTTGATTTCGAAGAAACTTTCCTATCGTATGCCGGTGGAGCCCACAGTCTGTGGCAATTTGAGTTTCCACACCATGCTTATAGAGATTGAGCTGTTCCAATAACTGTTTTAGCCGCCATTCGAGTTTCATAAAGTGCCCCCCATAAATATTTCCGGAAAATTTCAGATACCATCAGGCTCACTATTAAAATATTTTCTCTCATCAACGCTCATGTTCCAATTTGAACCAGTTTGTCCCTTGCCAACTACATGTCCCCCCGCAATTGGCAAATCGGATGCCAATTAGGCACGATCTATCGACATATACTACTTTTATTGCTGCATATAGAAAATGCCAAAAATGCTCCAAAATGTCCTCGAAACTCACCAGTTTTATAGCTCATAAGATATTGTTATTATGCTATTTATTTGACTTTATGTTCCTACTCTATTAAGCATATACCATACTATTCTGCTCAAAGTAAAGCACTATTAAGATGAAAATTAATTGGCATTATTAAGAGCATATGAATCTTAGAGAACCTGGATATCAAAATATCACCAGCAATATCTGATGGAGAGAATCACAGGGGTGTTTCTCCAAGCAAGCTTTGCCAAATTGGCCTATTCAGAACACCAAAAAACCAGCACAGCGATTGATGAGGCATGTGAAGATGATACGAGACAACTCCATGACCATAGATGAAGCGGCGAACTTGGCGAAGTGCAACTACCACACTATCCACCGAGCAATCAAGAAAGGAGATCTGGCCGCTTATAAACGAGACAAGACTGTGGTGATTCTGGAAAAAGACCTGACTAACTGGTTAAAGAGCAAACATATCCATGCGGTAAGAATCGGCAAACCACGAAACAGTGTAAAAATTCACAGTGGCCGGTAACGAGCGTTGAAAGTCGCTCATGAACCTAAGAATCGTGCAGCAAGGAAAGAACTCAGACCACTTATGGACAAGCTTTCCGGTGTAAATGCAATTGATGCCGCGGAAGAGCGCTATCTAAGAAAACTATCACCTGAACTACAAGACGCAATCCGAAAGCAAAAAGAAATATTAGTCCTTCCAGATTGGCCGGAAACAACACATGGAGTACCAAATATTTGCCTACGCTCTGCCCTTTTTCGAGTAATCAGGCGTGGCCGACGAGAAGCAGTCCATAAAGAAATTATTACCTCTATTGCGGGGCTGCATATCCGCTACACAGGGTCGCTACTTGACCAGGGAGATTTCGATGTTCTGGCTCAGGCCTTTCATTTGCAATCTAGGCACCGGCATATGGAAAAAAATTTTGAAGAATACCTACGGTTTGAGATAAAAAGCTTTCTTCGATCGATAGGCCGTCAACCAGGAAAATCTGGTCGAGAATGGCTCAAAGATTGTTTTCGTCGCTTAATAGCAACTGTCATAGAAATGGACATTGAAACCTGCCACACTCGAACTAATGAGCGTTTAACCTATGCCGGATCACTCATTGATGCATTTATATACCAAGAAAGCGAACAAACCTACTTTCTAAAATTAAATCCCAAACTCTCAGTTCTGTTCGCTGCAGGCATGACAAAGTTACATTGGCATCAACGACTCTGTTTACAAACAAGCCTGGCTAAATGGTTACATGGCTTCTACGCCAGTCACAAAAAACCATATTCAATAAAAGTCGTCACTTTGAAACATTTATGCGGTTCTGACTGCAAACGATTGGCCGATTTCCGGCGCAGTCTGCGTGCGGCGATGGATGAGCTGGTCGACGTAAAAGCGATTCTAGACTGGCAAATTGATGCCCAGGACAAAGTGCATGTACAGAACCCCGAGGAAAACCTTCTAAAATGAATTTTCAGGGGGGCATAGCACTCACACCTGGGGGGCATAGCAGTCACACTAAGGGGGCATAGCACTCACACCGGGGGGCATAGCACTCACACCCAGGGGGGCATAGCACTCACACTAAGGGGGCATAGCAGTCACACTTTGAAAAATTTTAATCTTCTGGAACGTCCAGCAGTAGTGAGTTTCAGCCAGGTGGCCAAAACTGCCTAATCTTTTTTAATCTTCTTTTAATCTTTTAGGAAAAATCATCAGAGAGGAGGTCGATAACAAAATGACGCGCTCAAAACATTACCAGCAACAGATCTCCAGCCCGAAAACATGGGCTGCCGCAATGCAATGGGTGAACGGCAACAAAAAGCTTGTTCGCCAGATTGCCTCACCCTATGTCAGATTCATAGCAGGTGATAGCGAAGATCTCTACCAGGAAGCAACAATTTCCGCCTATAACACCCTGCTCTGTTGTAAGAAAAATGGCCGGCAAGAAAGATTCATACCGTTCTTCCGAGTTATTTTCAAAACCAACTGTATCAAATTGGCATCTGGTATTCAGACGGTGCACTGCTTAGAAGAATATTTCCTCCCGCTTCAGGAAGAAACAGCTGAAAAGGTCGAACCGGAAGCTGACAAAATCGACCAGGTACTGCAAGCGGTCAGCAAGCGTCAACGACAGATCTGCCTCTGGCTTCTAGAGCAACCCACTCCTGTCAGCACTCTGGATATCGCCAGGGAATTTAAGGTCAGTAAGCGTCAGGCCTGTCGCCTGATAAGCAATACTCTTCAACGCATATCGGGAGCCTCGCAATGATCTCAATCAATGACTACGCAAAAGTTACCCCAATTCCCAAACGCACACTCAGTTATTTGCATCGCATGGGCATCATCGAAGATCCTCTGCGCCAGGCTGACTTGACCAGTCTGCACTTTTTCGAACAGATCTGGGGAAATAAAGAGCTCCTGCGAGCACAACTGAGCCGGCTTTCCATCAAAGCACGATTCAGCTTTTTGAGAACTGCCGACTTGCCATCCAAATGGGAACGGTACGCCTATAGTCGCTACTATAATCTGCAACCGGGGAAAGAACTCCCCATGCGCACCGTCATCGAAGAGATCCAGACTACCTTTCAGTTTCTGCTGAAAAAACAACAGATACTCCGCCTGTATCAAATAAGAAATCGGGTCCAGGTTGTACGACACCGGGAAAAAAATGCGGCGAATAATTAACAAGAAACGCTCTTACAGAGCACAAACAAAGAAGTAATAAACAATATTTATTGACTCTTACTAAAAGTCTTCGGCTCTTAAAATTCCAAGAAAAAAAGGGATTATTGGTCACACCCCCCGAAAAAAGAAAATAGAGATGAAGATCAAACACCAAATAATAATTTCAACTTTGACTGCTCTTCTGCTGACACCAACAAAGTCGGAAGCAGGGGTAGTTCGACAGGAATTGTACAGGTTTCAAATGACTATGAGTCAAAATGTTACCAGCAAAACCTTTCTGATCTGTGATCAGCACCAATTGCAAGAGAAGCCGGCAACCCTTTTTCGGTTGATCTTGGTACATTTCGAGTTGGGAAGCGCCCTACTCTCTGCTGCCGAAGCAGAAACCTTGCTATCCGGTCTTCAACAACATGGTATCACGGGCGAGACGCCTTTGGCTGTAATCGGCTATACCTGCGTGTTTGGCCCCGATAAATTTAACCAGAGACTTTCTCTCAAACGAGCTGAAGCAGTTGCCGATTTTCTTCGCGATCATGGTTTTGTTGTCGCACATGTGCAGGGACAAGGAGCAAACAATCCCATCACCTATAACTTACAGGAGTTTTACAAAAATCGTCGGGTCCAAATAACAGTATGTCCATAAGCAGATCAGGTTATTCCAACGTATTAGAACAGTAGTGATTTTATTTATCTGAGAGGAGAAAAACCCATGAACATCAATTTCGCAACCCATGCAAAGAACACCCGGCAGGCAAAAATAATAACAGGCCTGGCCGTACTTTTTGCCGCCTGCTTTATGTCGGCGAATGCCATGGCCATGGCAGTCCCTGCAGCAGGCTCCTTTGCCTATGATCTCTACGATATCGGCGTCAATCAGATCCTGCTCGGTCCCATCGGTTTTGTCGCCGGTGTTGCCTCTATGGTTTTTGCGGCGATTCTGGCCATTCGACAAATGATCTTACCCGCTGCAGGTGTCGTGCTTGGCGGTGCATTTCTACTTAAGGCCGACGCTGTAGTTCAAACCGTAGGCGCAATGATCATTTAACATCTCTGCACTCCCAAAAGGGCACGAGTTCAGATGAACAAAAACAATTACACCCACAGGTTTCCCCAATACCTCTCAAAGCCAATCCAGGTTCTCTGGTTTGAGACCGATGAATTGATCCTCTTTGTTTTTACCCTCACCCTGGCTCTTATTTACGGGAAAATTATGTGGCTGGTTTTTCTGGTGACCCAATATTTTTACACCCGCACTAAGCGATTGAAAGCCCGAGGGTTTCTTAAGCATATCCTCTACATGTTCGGTTTTATACAGATGAAGAAGTATCCTGAATATTTTCAACGGGAGTTTCATGAATGAAGACAAATATTTTTGTCCAGAAAACCAGCAATCTCTTTGTCGAAAACAGGATACTCAAATTCATCATCGTTGCATTGACCCTGGCGGTGATCTTCAATTCATTCATGGTCTACCGTGCTGTTAAATATCAGAGAGTTGTTTTGATTCCGCCGACAATGACCGGGACGGTTGAATTTATCCAGGGTAGACCCACTGACGGTTACACAAAAGATCTGAGCAGGAGGATCGTCAATCTTGCTGCCACGTATTCCCCACCGACAGCCAGGATACAATTCGAGGAACTCCTCTCCTATTATGCTCCGGAATCATACCCCGAGGCATCCAAGGCCTGGTATTCGCTGGCGAGCAGAGTTGAAGAGTCCCAGGTTAGTTCGGTTTTTTATTTGCAGACAATCAAACTTGGTGACGACGATATCGAAATGTTCGGCAACCTCAAACAATTTGCCGGAGACACCCTGCTTGAGAACTCGAGCAAAACTTATCTGATCAAATATCGCCTGCAGGACGGCAGATTCTATATCGTCTCATTCAAGGAAAAATTCGCCCAAAGGCAGGAGGAAGAACGTGGTTAAATTATTTGTGACAACTGCGGCCCTGATGATAGTGGCAACGGGTAACAGCCTGGCGGATACTGTGATCCAGGCAGAGATTCCTACAGCCGTTCAGCTCTCGAATGTGGATATCAACCGGATCGTTTGCCCCGGGCCGATGAACGATCTGATTTTTTCTCAGGAAAAAGGCATGACGGGTCATTTTTCCGGCAACAATGCCTTTATAAAATTCAAAATAGAGGACGCCGGGGATGAGTACATTTATGCGGATACCCAGAGTGAGCTGTTTGTGGTCTGTAACAATGCGGTCTATACCCTGCTGGTCACCCCGACCGATACTCCCTCCGTCACCCTCCGATTGGCATCCCCATCAGGCGACACTTTCAAACAAAACATCGACCAATTCAAAAAAATGCCCTTGGAGAAGCAGGCTCTGCAGATCATCAGAGAAGCCTACAACGGCACCTATCCGACCAGTTACCGGATAAGCGAATCAAATAGAATAGTACCGCTTTCTTCTGATCTGGAGGCGACATTAATACAAGTCGTGAATGTAGACGGCGTTGGATTGCGTCTGAATAAATACCTGATCAAATCAATAGCTCAGGAGCAGGTAGATGTGGATGAGAAAATATTTTTGTCATCGTCCATCAGCCAATCGATCCTTGCGATAGCAGTTGATGATCACCGCTTAAATCCTGGTCAGTCCACTGTGGCTTTCGTCGTAGACCAGAAGGAGCTGGGAAAATGAGTCTTAAAAAAAGATTCAATGATCTTGAGCCCAAGATGAAGAAGATCGTTATCTGGTCGTGCATCGGGATCATTTTTTTGGTTCTGGTCTCAACCGGCTACAACTCTTCCCGGACAGATCCATCCGAAGGATTTTTCAACCCAAAAAAGACCAGGGAGATCCAACTTGAGCCTGATCTGATCCAGAAGACAATGCTCCGGGAACAGAGGCGTCAACTCGAATCTCTCCAGGACACAGTTGACAAAATGAAACAGGAACAAAAGAAAACCGGACAAGAAAATAACGAGCCAACGCTGCCTGTAATCCCCACTGCCGACCAGATCGCAGAACAAAATCAATTTCCCATGCCATCACCTGAAGAGCAGCCTTGGCCACTCCCACAAGAAAGAACAGTACCGACAAACCTGCCGCAACATCCAAAACCTGAACCTCGGATGATAGGAGAAATCAGCGTCTTATCAAACCCGGCAGCTGCTACAGGAGAATTGGATCCCAAAAATATTAAAAAAAAAGGCAGAACAGTTTATCTCCCCCCTTCTTTTATGGAAGCGAAACTGTTGACCGGTTTCGACGCTTCTACTTCCGGGAAAGGAACCAGCAACCCTGAACCCCTCCTGCTCAGAATTCAAACGCCGGCAGTTCTGCCAAATGATATCAAAGCCAACCTGGCCGGATGCTTTGTCATCGCCGAGGCGGTCGGCAGGCTGGACAAGGAGCGGGCAGATGTACGATTGGTATCCCTGTCATGCCTCAGTAACGAGGGAAAGGCTATCATTGACACTCCGGTTAAAGGTTTTGTTACCGATTCGGACAGCAAGGTCGGTCTCTCCGGTCGGGTGGTCTCTAGGATGGGTGCAACTACGGCCAGAACCATTTTGGCCGGATTTTTCAGCGGCATGGGCGATATGCTAAAATCCGCCGCCACGACGCAATCAACATCCGTCCTTGGCACAACGACTACTATTGATTCCAGCCAAGTTGCAAAATATGCCATCGGCGGCGGTATGTCTGAAGGTGCCGCAAGCCTGCACGACTTCTACTTGAGTCTTGCCAAGCAGGCAACACCGGTTATAGAGGTTGGGGCGGCAAAAGAGATTACCGTTATTGTTTCCGAGGGCAAGGAACTTGAGATCAGGGAGTTTGAGGGAGATACCCTTTGAGCCATAGGCACCGATCAGCTATAGTTCTTGAACATGGCAGAACCACCCTGTCCTTTCTCTAAGTGAGCGAATAATACAAACTCGGATCGGCTCTCTGAAAAAGGCTTGTAAGAAGATTCATTTTGGATAATAATCTATATAATTATAATTAAATATATAGATTACTATCCATGAAACAAATAAAAAACAAAATTAGTGCCTTGGACAAAGCGAAGCAGATTATCCGGCAGCAAGGGGGAGTTATCCGTACTACCCACGCAATTCAGGCGGGAATTCATCCGCGAACGCTCTATCAACTAAGAGATGACGATCAGCTTGAGCAACTGTCTCGCGGCGTATATCGACTTACCGAACAGGCAGCGGTATCTGATCCCGATATGGTTATTGTTGCAACACGCATTCCCAAGGCTGTTAATTGCCTGGTATCAGCTCTATCTTTCCATGAAATGACGACCCAGATCCCTCATACTGTTTCTATTGCTCTCCAAAGAGGATCCGATACCCCCAGGCTAGAGTATCCACCGATTTCAATCCATCGATTTTCAAAGGAAGCTCTGCTAACAGGTATTACAGTGCATCAGATAGACAATGTTCCCGTCAGAATTTACAGTCCTGAAAAAACCCTGGCAGATTGTTTTAAGTTCCGTAACAAAATAGGTATGGACGTAGTGCTCGAAGCACTCAAACTCTACAAAACCAGAAAAGAATTCAAATCTGGTGAGATACTCAAATATGCAAGAATATGCCGTGTGGAAAAAATAATACGTCCCTACCTGGAGATGATTACATGAATTCTTCTGCCAATGTTGCTGCCTCAGTTCGACAACGCCTGCTCAACAGAGCCAGAAATGATAAGCGGCCGTTCTATGAATTGCTGCAATATTATGCAATGGAGCGTTTTTTGTACCGGCTGTCAGAGTCCTTTTTTGCCAATCATTTCATTCTCAAAGGAGCGCTTTTACTGAGAGTCTGGGACTCTCCCGAGTTTCGTTCCACAATGGACATTGATATGTTGGGCAAGACAAGCAATAAGGCAGCAAAAATCTTAGACTTAATCCGCAACATTCTGGCCATGAAGGTAGATGATGATGGTTTGATCTTTGATTCTGACTCGTTGAATACAGAGCCAATTACAGAAGATGCTGATTATCAGGGGATCGGATCCGGTTCAGAGGTTCTCTGGATACAGCAAGAGTTGTCTTACAGCTTGACATCGGGTTCGGCGACGTCATCTATCCAGGACCTGAAGAAGCCTATCTGCCAACTATGCTGGAGTATCCAGCGCCGAAGCTGCTTTGTTACAGTCGAGAAAGTGCCATAGCCGAGAAATTTGAGGCGATGATCAAACTGGGTGTGCTGAACAGTAGGATGAAGGATTTCTTTGACATCTGGTTACTGTCCCGTCAATTTGATTTCAACGGTGCGGACCTGGTTGAAGCGATTCGTCTAACTTTTGAGCGACGTAAGAATTCTATCCCCTCAACGAGGGGAGTCTTTTTCTGAATCATTTATCAATGAAAAACAGGTACAATGGAAAGCGTTCCTGAGAAAATTGAAGCAGGTTCACGTGCCTTCCGATTTCAAGGAAATAGTCACACATCTGGATGAATTCCTGACACCGATTGTTGGCATGCTCATAATCGACAGACCTTTCAGTCAAAACTGGGTAGCTCCTGGTCCCTGGACATAATCTAACCTTTTTTGATGGCCAGACGAAATGGCTTATCAGGAAGCTCAGCCAGGCCCTCTCACGACTGAGGTAAAGGTGTTCAGTCTATATACGTAATAGATCCTGTTTTATGAGAGACTCTTGAGCATCAACAAAAAAAAAATTATCTGGAAAAACTTTCATCGAACGACAGACAATTTGTATCCATATTTTTCAAAAAGTTAGCGACCTTTGATATGTCTGCAAACAATCGGGGCATGTTGCCTTTTCTCCCTGCATTCTTCCACTTTTTCGTTCTTATCACTGTATAACCTTGCTTCAGTATAAGATATTCTGATGGGTTCTCCTTAAATCATAGATATTTCCTATTTCCTGAGGTAAAATGACGCTTCAAAAAGGACGTCTTTCGCATGAATCGCCAGAGTTTGAGGTTGAGTTGTAGAAACACTTATCTGACATCAAACTCCTCATAGCCTAAAAAGCCTCCGTCAATGATGTCGCCATGCAATTATTAATTGTTGGAGACGAACAATGGAAATTTATATTCTTTTTGGAATCCTAGGGTCGATCACCGGTTTCTTGTCAGGATTGCTTGGAATAGGCGGGGGGATTGTCATGGCTCCGCTGCTGATTTATGCTCCTCCAGTTTTTGGCATTGAAACCCTTACGATGCAATCAATAGCAGGACTGACCATTGTCCAGGGTTTAATCGGATGCCTGGCCGGCTCCTTTATTCATAATAAATTACATTTTGTTTCAAATGAATTGTCTCTGTGCATGGGGAGCGCCATTTTCATAACCGCAGCAGTTGGAGGGATCTGTTCCAAATTTGTATCGAACAGCATACTGCTCTTCATCTTTGCCTGTTTAGCTTTTGCGGCTGCTAGTCTTATGCTATTACCTGTTGCGCAAGATAGCGAAAAACCAGATGTGACAGCTATAAAATTCAATCAATTTCGTGCGTTAACTGCTGCATCCGGTGTTGGCTTGCTTGGTGGGCTTGTTGGCCAAGGCGGGTCATTTATCCTTATTCCCCTCATGACTTCCTACGTGCAAATCCCGACAAGAATTGCAATAGGCAGTAACCTTGCCATTGTTCTGATATCTTCGGTTGCGGGTTTTCTAGGTAAGGCGCTTACAGGTCAGATTGAGTGGTTATTGACCGTCCCGATTATAATGACAGCCATTCCTGCAGCCTATTTGGGTGGACTGGTTAGCCGACGAGTATCTGTTTCTAACCTAAGGCGACTATTGGCAATTTTAATAGGATTGGCTGCAGTTCGCATCTGGATTACTGTCATCATTTGAAAAAACTGGCAGGAACCAAATCCTCAACCACCATTTTGTAAGAATGTGATCTGTGAAATAAGGAACCGGTTGAATATTGCGGGAATAGCAAATAATCCGGCAAGGGAGCACTCCCCTACTCTAGGGTAGTCCCCATTTTCGTCTCCATCACTCTACATTTCAAAACGCTTATCGCTTATGCGTCTTCAACCGCTTGTTTCCCCCGTACAATTTTCAGAAGCTTGGGAATGAAAAACGAAAAGATAAAAAGGCTAAGGGAGAAAAAGACCTGCCAGCTTAATAGTTCTTCCCATCGGCCACGGACCCAGATATTTTTTACCGTCCCCACAAAAAAAGTAAAAATAAAGGTACCTACAGTAATCCCTAATGCAGTTCCCCAAAAGTAATCGGTAAAACGTACCTTGGTGAGTCCCATGCCGAAATTCATAGCAGTGAAAGGGAAATAAATCAAACGCAAATAAAGAACGGTGGCAAAGCCGTTGCGCTCAATTGCGTCATTGTAGCGCCCTAACCTGTCTCCAGCAAGGGAAGTAGTTATATCTCGTCCCAGGTAACGTCCAATGAAAAAAGCTATACTGGCGCCGATCATGGCTCCCAGCCAGACATATAAGAATCCCCAGTAAGGACCAAACAAGGCCGCGCCCATGGCTGTCAAGAGTGTCCCAGGAAGAAAAACACAGACTCCAGCGACATAAATAAGCACGAACATCAAGGGAGCCCATAACCCCATAGATTCAAGAAACAGTCCGAGTTGTTGCGCGGTAAGGTACTGTCTGGCAGGGGAAAAACGGACCAGATAAATCGCAGTTGCTATAAACATGACCAAGAGAGCCATCTTCACCAGTGCGTAACTTTTCTTGGTAGTTTCGTGATTGATAACTTCCTGTCGATGTTTCTCCATGATTCAGCTCGACCAATACAGCTTTATATTGTTTTCCTAATTTTTGACACAGAGAGAGTTTTTCCCTACCTGTTCATTGCTAATACCTTGCCACTATCAATTTTCAAGATTATCACCCAATGTTTCTACGCCAATTGACAGCGGATTGTAGAATTGAGAGTTTCTTCGCTTATAGGTCGCCCTTGCACAATAATTTTATCGGCCAACATCAAGGCTGGAGCAGTGGGTTGACGGGTTGCCTGGTATTCAGCTGATTGGTAAGTATCTCTAGTGTTGGAGATCAATTCGATCTCCAGATTGTACTTATCTCCCAAGCCCGGAAGCATGTTCATATAGCTTTCTCAGGTTTTGCCTTTGGGGTCGTTGAGAAATACGCGTAGCTTTTTCATTTTTGCTCCAAGAGGACGAATCAAGATTTTTTTAGGAGACGGTCCAGTAATCCTTTTTTCTGGGGTTCAGGCAGACCAAGTTGGCGGCAAATACACGCCTCCAATGTGTGATCGGACACATCAGTACCTTCTACGACAATCTCATCGCCGACCATAACCGCTGGTGCCACCGGCAGATCAAGCGCGAAATATTCGTCGGTCTCATATTCAGAATTAGGTTTTGCGGTGATATCAATTTCAACTGGATATTTATCGCCCAACCTGGGCATTATCTGTTTGAAATGTTTTCAGGGCTTACCGTTCGGTTCATTTAAAAAAAATCGGACTTTGAGCATTATCTTCTCCTTGTTGAAGTCATTAAAAATAATCTTATTAAGATAGTCGACTGGTTCTTCGTCAGATACAAAATACAGACAACTCGTTTGGGTTCATCAACTATTTACTAGGAGCTGCGATATCATGCATCCGTATAAGAAACTTATCAGGCGGCAGATAATCCACGAGCCGGAGGTCAGTACGTTCCTTGCCATCGCCATCAAGAAAAACAATAGTTGGCACCCCTTTCACACCATATCTTTTCAACAGTTCTTCGTGGTAAGCATTGCCACCTTTGGTTACATCGACCTTGACCATTGTAAAGTCCTTTTCTGCTAGACGGACTACGTCGGGCTGATGGAAAGTCACCTCTTCAAGTTCCCGGCATGGCGTGCACCATGTGGCGTAGAAATCAATGATGACCGGTTTCTTTTTGTTTTGTGCTTCCTTCAGGGTTTCTTCAACATACGGCTTCCATGTAACCCCAGGGCCTCGCATGGCCATGGTTGAAACAAGAAAAGTTGCTAAAACCAATCCGGTAATACCTATTCCACTTTTAAGCATTGGAAAAGCACGGAAGCTGGCCTGACTTTTATCAATCCAGCCGAGATGTAGACCTGCAGCCCCAGCAACAAGGGCTAGCAGAATTGTTCCTCCTTGGCCTGGAAGAATTGGCCTTATGAAATGAGCGGCCATTCCGATCAGGACCCATCCCATCAGCTTTCTCACCCAAATCATCCAACCACCAGACCGAGGGAGTTTTTCCAATTGCCCCGAAAACATTGCAAGAACAAATAGCGGTAGACCGAGTCCCAAACTGAGGGTAAAAAAGACAATGAACCCTAGCCATGGACTGCCCATACCCGCAACCCAGGTGAGCAACCCGAGAACAAATGGGCCGATACAAGGGGCTGCTACCACTCCAAGGGTCGCACCCATAAAGAGAGTTCCCAAATATCCGGTATAGGATTTTGCCGCAGCTTGAGTGAGGCCGCTTGGAAGACGCATTTCCCATAATCCAAAAAGACTTGTTGCAAAAAAGACAAGGACACCGGCAACGACCAGAAGAACAATGGGATTTTGGAGCATCGCGCCCATGAGACCGCCTGTCAAGGATGCAACTACGCCAAGCAATGAGTTGGTGAGAGCCAGGCCCAGCATGTAGCATAGCCCATGCACCACAAGCCTTCCACGTCCTCCACCTCCCTTGGCGACCTGACCACCGAAGTAGGAAACAGTAATGGGTATCATTGGATATACACACGGAGTCAGGTTTAAGGCCATTCCCCCTGTAAAAATACCAAGGAGAGTCCAGATCATTGCCCAACCATAGAGAGGTCCCGGTGCTTTAGACTCCTCGGTAGTTTGTGCAAGTCCGGCCGGAGCACTTGCAACAGGCAAACCTCTGCCTTGCCATTCAGGGAATCCATATGGGTCACGATAGATGTTTTTGTAACCAAGTTTCACGGCCACCCGGGCCGCCGAGTCACTGCGGACTCAAGTGAGTCCTGCTCAGTAGAAGACAAGGGTTCGATTCTTATCTGGTCCAAGGAAGTTCTCAAGTGCCGATGCCTTACGCCATCTTGCCCAGGCTGTCGGTTCCATGGAGAAATTTACAGCACCCTTAAGATGTCCTGTCCTGTATTCCCATTCCTGACGGGTATCGATTAAAACTAAGTTGCTTGTGTCATTTTGATAACGCTTGGCAAGATCATCGGTGGTAATGATTTGGTATCCTCCGTTTTTTCCTTCAGCGAGGACATCATCCCAGGTAACCTGTTTTGGAGTAACAGCACGATTAGTAAACCAGAGGGCTCCAACTGTAACCAGTACAGCGATCAGGGCCACGACTGTCGTTTTTATGTTTTGCATAACAGGACCTTTTTTGAGTGAGTGATTCACTAATCTTTAAAGCTTTTGTTCACGATTAAGTTTTGATAGAAGAAAAGTGGCACCTCGTAATGACAGTCCAATTTTTTTTGCAAGTTCCTCTGGACTGAGAGGGCCATGTTTGGTGTTCAATGAGAGTATCTCGTCTTCCAGTTCTTCAAACCAGTCTTCAAACAACACGAGAAGATCGGGGTCGGTTATCGCCATAAGTTGTTTTGATTGTGCAACTTTGTCCACTAAACTCTGGCACATTTGTGTTGGGTCGACACCTTCGCCCATACATTCGGCCAGTCAAAGATGAACCATGCTCGAGACCTTATCTCGTCCAGTGTCGCCGATAATATCCATGATAAATTGGGCTCGTTCTTCATCTCCGAGAAGCGGCATGAGATGTTTCAAGGCAACCGCTGTCTGGGATGCCGCCTCTTCAGGATCCATGTTGCTGGTTATTTTTAAAATTTCATTCATGATAAATTGAGCACCTCCAGCAGGTATTTTAAAAGGTTGTTCGGGTAGCCAGCAGATCTCTGGCCACCGTATTCAACGCCTTGATTGCCTCAAGAATACGAAAATCAGACAGTTCATAATAGATGAAGGGACCGCTACGTGTAGTCGTCACCAGTAGGGATCGTTTGAGTTCCTTCAGATGGTGGGAGACGAGCGGTTGAGAGAGGCGAAGCTCTTCGACAATACTACCCACCGCTTTTTTCCCCTGGCTGATACACAGGAGGATTCGCAGGCGGTTTTCATCCGACAGGCTCTTGGCGAGAAAGGCAACTGTTTGAAATTCCTCCCCGTGCAATGTGGATGTATCCTGATCTGTTTCTGATGTGTAATCTTTCATGTCCTCATCCATTATGAGATCTCCTGTCATATTCCCTATGGATCTGGCCAATGGGATCCAGAATAATCGTATCAGTGATTATTTATATGCTAATGTATAGAGCAAGAATTTTGAGATGTCAACAAAGTTAGATATTTTGATGAACAAAATTTATTTGGCTGGAACAACTTGGATAAGTTGGAAATATAACTGAGGTGGCTAAATTTGTGTGAACTGTATTCCGGTAAGAAAATGTATCCCTTCGCAAGTTTCAGTTGGAAAGGACATCTCGTGGAAGAAACTTCCTGGCCAGCTTATACGAGATCATGCCAAAAAATACACAGATGGAGCAATCTGGCTCTTTTAAATTCAATATTATTTCCGGAATAATATCTAAAAATAGAGCAGTTGAAATTATTGATTTTTCCAGATTATGTTTGCTGGTCACTTTAGAGCGAGTGTCAGGCAGCGTGCAAGATAGTAATCATCCAAGGTTTCTTGAATCTAGTAGCCAAACTCCAGCTGGACCATTCAATGTTTAATCGTAATCTTGCCAAAATGCTGACCACTAGAAAGGTGTTCTAGCGCATGGTGAATCTCATCAAACGCAAAAGTTCGGTCAATTGCGGGGTGAAGCCTGTGATGGGCAATTGCCTTGGCCATATTGGAGAAATCATCTCGGTTTCCGACGGTGATTCCTTGCAATCGAACATGGCGAGTCACAATAGGTCCGAGTGGTATGTCCATCTTTCCCCCAGCAAGCACGCCGATCAAACTTATCGTTCCCCCAGTTCGGATAGAGCGAAGGGATTGAGGCAAAGTACCCTGTCCACCGACCTCGACAATATGGTCAACGCCATCTCCTCCCGCAATTTCGCGAACTCGTTTGCCCCACTCCGGGATGCTCCGATAGTTAAGGGTTTCATCGACGCCCATTGCACGTACTTTCGACAATTTATCGTCACTGGATGAAATTAGAATCACATAAGCTCCAAGTATTTTTGCAAACTGCAAGGCAAAGAGCGAAACACCACCCGTACCCTGGACTAATACTTTATCACCGGGCTTGACACCACTTTCCGTCACCAACGCTCGCCATGCGGTCACTGCTGCAGTGGGAAGAGAAGAAGCTTCCAGGTCATCCAAGTGGACTGGAGCAAGCGCTACACCTCCTTCGGGGAGCACCATAAACTCAGCCATCGTTCCATCCATTTCACATCCCAAGCTGAGCAAAAGTTTCTTCTTATTGGGCTCTCCTCCACGTATCCAACTTTGGAAGAAAAGCGGGCAAACACGGTCTCCAACCCTTAGGTGCTTGACCCCCTCGCCCAGGGATTCGACAATACCAACACCATCGCTAAGCATGATCAACGGTAGGGTTTTCATCCTTGATCCATAACCACGCTCAGGAACAATTAGGTCTCGGTAATTCAGGGCTGATGCTTTCATTTTTATACGTATTTCTCCTGGACCAGGTAGGGGATCCGGCCGCGAGCCTATACGCGCATTTTCCATAGACCAGTTATCTTCGACCTGAAACACTCTCATCTTATCCTCCTGTTTTAGCTGATGTCTTAGACATATAAAGTGGTCCTGGAAAATTGTACAAGTCTTTAGGTGAAAAATCCGTTCCCGAATAACTTTAAAGATGGGCCGACAAGAGGGACAAACAATGATTCAAAAATGATTTCAACCCTGCAAGATTTCCATTGGCAAGCCTTGGTGAGAGACCCCCCTGCATAGATCGAGCTTCTTCCTGAGCGTTTTGGCCTTGGGAATGGCCTAATATTACTCCCAAAAAGGAGCAAAATTGCTCTTTTGCAAATCCGAAATTGTCTCAGAAAAATAGCGGGTGATGGAGCATTTTGGATCCTTGATTGTTCCTGAACCAGTCAGTACTCTTTGCCAGCCTTTCCTAATTATCATCGTGTATACTTCATCAAGGGCATTTTTGCCAAAAACCACTACAAAAAGAGGTGCAATATGAAAGTATCCCAAGCGGTCGATTTCCATCTGCAGTATCACCAAGCCAACTCCAAATAAAAAATACCGTCAAGACCTGTGAGTTCGTCCTCAATCGTTTCGCTGCTAAATTCAGTAAGCGTGATTTAGCCAGCATATCCCAGGAAGAAGTCCTCGAATTTCTGTTAACGCTAACGAAAGACAACAAACAGGCGACCAAAAGGAACCGTTACTCGGTACTCGCATCATTCTACAACTTCAGCATCAGCACTGGCCTCTCCCGGCGCTTACCAATCCTTGCAATACTTCTGTCATTAGACAAATATTCAAGCGTCCCCAAGCTATCCAGTGGAATATCGTCGATAAGGAAACTGTCGATGAGATCATCTTTCGGACCATGAACACCCGGACAGGCTCATCCTTGAACTCATGGCCCGGGGCGGCATGAGAGTTGGCGAAGTCCTGAAACTGGCTCCAGCTGATATCCAAGAAAGAAGCCTGACTATTCAAAGCCCTAAAAGTGGCCGTGTCGGGGAGACTGTTTATGTTCCACGAAAAATCTTGGTAATGTTAACCGGCTATGTAAAATCCAAGGATATAGGAATCAGTGACCGAATTTTTCCGATTTCATATGTTGCTGCATGGTCGATGGTAAAGAAAGCAGGCCAGCTCGTAGACATTGAACTACGGCCTGATGATCTAAGGCGTCATGCTGCGTCATATGCTTCTAGATCCGGCACTCCTCTTGAAATTGTTAGTAAGGTCATTTTGCGACTTGCGGATTTGTCGACTACCCAGAGGTACCTCGGCAAGGTGAATGATTCAGAAGCAATCAGATGGATTGAAACGCTCTACGGTTGATCAGGGATAAATGCAGACAGGGGGAGGTATGTCAGGTCTCCCCCTGTGCTATTTCCATTAATACTTTCCTCTTATGAACAACAGTAAGAATGTTAACATGATGGGAAAATCGATTATTATGAGATTTGGCCTGGCAATCTCAATTTATTGGTACTCAGAAAAAATCCTGCAGTGCAGTCAGCTCCGATTTCTCGACTTTCCATGATTGTATTAACATGTTACTCTCCAGGCATCTTTTCATTTTGCATTGAGTGCAAGACTCATACTGTTTTGCCTGCGTTTGATTTTGACAATCCAATCACTGGCGATCGGTCAAGATAGATCACAATGATATACATCCAATTCCAGCAGAATTACGCTCGTCTTTGAATGAAAGAACCGAACCGCTCTTTTGTCTCTAGAGCTATAAGGCTGGATGGTCAGGAACTAGAAGCAGGCGCCGAACAAGTCTTACTTCGCTGACATTCGAATAGCTCCATCGAGGCGGATTACCTCGCCGTTCAAATAGGCGTTTTCGACGATGTGGCACACCATCGCTGCATATTCCGCAGGCTTGCCCAGTCTTGACGGGAACGGGACCGTCTTGCCCAGAGAATCCTGTACTTCCTGCGGCAGTCCAAGCAGCATCGGCGTTTCGAAAATACCTGGGGCAATGGTCATAACCCGGATGCCAGAGCGCGCCAATTCACGTGCCAGTGGCAATGTCATCGCGACCACTCCACCTTTCGAACCGGCATAGGCGGCCTGACCTATCTGGCCGTCGAAGGCTGCGACAGAGGCGGTATTGACAATGATTCCCCTCTCGCCGTCGGCGTTTGGTTGTCCTTTGCTCATCACGTCCGCCGCAAGCCGAACCATGTTGAAGGTTCCAATCAAGTTGACGTTGATGACCTGGATAAAAGTGCTCAGCTGGTGCGGGTGGTCACGACCTACAACCCTTTCTCCTGTTGCAATTCCCGCACAGTTCACCAACCCATGCAGGCCGCCGAACTTGCTCACCGCCGCGTTTATGCACGCTTTCGCGCTCTCTTCACTGGTAATATCCGTCTGAACGAAGTGGGCACCGGTACCCAGTTCGGCCTGAACAGCATCACCGGCAGACTGGTTGACGTCTGCCAGCACGACTTTGCCACCGCCGTTTACTATCATTCGAGCCGTGGCTGCACCTAGGCCTGAAACACCGCCGGTCACGACAAATACGCTGTCTTGAATCTTCATTTTGAAATTCTCCAGTGTGCTTAAGATGCAGGGATAAGCCCGATTTCGCCCTCCTCTACCTTCCTTTGAGCGATTTTCGAGCGTAATATAGTTATATATTACCTAGAAAATGTACCTTTCTGCCTGGCTGGTGGCTTTAGCAATCAGTCGTTTGGCCGCAAGCAGGCCGTTAGTCTTATAGGAAGTTACAGCTTCCATTGCGGCGAGCGACGCACTATCGCCAATGAACGCCGCACATTTTTCAGCGGCATTGACAAAGTGCTGTCTCGCGGTAAATGTACACAACGTGATCACTGCCCGATACTGTTCCTGCTTCGTCCCCGTTGCCGCCATAGCGGACTTTTCCGCTCGTAGCACGGCGCTTTCCAGACCGAATATCTGGATTGCCACATCAGCTAGTGCCAGGAGGATTTCCTGTTCGCCACTAATCCTGGTACCAAACACTTTGACAATATGATCGGTGAGATCCAGATAAGTCCGTTTCATCTCTTGCAAAAGGTGTTTTTCCACAGCATAGTTTCCCGTCTCGGCAGTCTCAATGGTTAGGTCAAGTGCCTTTCCGACGATTCCTTTGCGAATCAAAAGTCCGGGGATCAGTATGCGATTTATCTCGTTGGTCCCCTCATAGATCCTCTGCACCCGTTCATCACGATATAGTTGCTCGATGGGATACTCGGCGATGTAGCCGTACCCACCGTGTACCTGCAGCATTTCATCAATGCTTTTTGCGGCCGTCTCGCTGCAAAAAACCTTCGTAAGGGCGCATTCTGCCGCGTACTCCTCGATCCCCTTCAGGTATTCGATGTAATAGTTTCCAATGCCTTTGTCGATGGTTGCCAAACGATCATCAATCAGCCCCGCCAGTCGATAGACGACGGCTTCGGAGGCAAAAGTCATAGCCGTCACATCGGCGAGCTTTTCCTGGATGGCCCCGAAACTGCTGATGGGAACATTGAACTGCTGGCGTTCATTTGCGTAACGAGCGCCTTCGGACAGGGCATATTTTTCCTGTCCCACACAGAACGCCCCGAGCTTGAAACGTCCGATGTTTAAAACGTTGAAAGCGATCTTATGTCCCTTACCGATCTCACCAAGAACATTCTCAACCGGCACCCGGACGTTATCCAGTATGATCTGGCGGGTGGAAGATCCGTGCATACCCATTTTTCTTTCTTCCGGGCCAAGCTCCAGACCGGCAAAGGTGTTCTCCACCAGAAAGGCGGTAAAGTGAACCTTGTCGACCTTGGCGAAGATGGTAAACAGGTCGGCGAATCCGGCATTAGAGCTGAATTGCTTGGTGCCATTGAGGACATAGTGGCTGCCGTCCTCGGAAAGCATCGCCGTCGTTTTCGCACCCAGTGCATCGGAACCGGAGCCCGGTTCGGTCAGGCAATAGGCGCCGATCATTTCCGCGTGGATCAGCTTCCCGAGATAGCGATCCTTCTGCAGAGCGGTGCCGTAAAACACCAACGGCAACATGCCGATCCCGGTATGAACCATATAGGACAGGCCAAAATTCCGGGCAAAGGCCATTTTTTCCATAACCAGCATGCTGGTCGCCTTGTCGAGTTCCAGACCGCCGTACTGTTCCGGCGCATCAATCATCATTAATCCGAGCTCGGCGCATTCTTTTAGTTTTTGAACCACCAGATCGAAATTCTTCGACTCGATCTCCTTGTTGATTGGCAGGATTTCGTTCAATACGAAGTGCTCGGTGGTTTCGGCAATTTGTTTATGTTCGTCTGTGAAATCTTCTGGAGTAAATACATCCAGGCAATTGATGTTCTTCACCAGGTATTCACCACCGCTGTAAACTTTTTGAGCCATGATTATTCCTTTTAATTATCCCGGACACACCACAGGACGGTTAACTGAAAATTTCCTTAAAGGATTCCCTCATTTGGCGTTTAAGGATTTTGCCGGTCGGTGTCTTGGGGAGTGCTTCGACAAAGATAATCTTTTTCGGGACTTTGAAAGATGAAAGGTTCTTTTTGCAGTGCTCGATGATCTCCGCTTCCGTGGCTGTGGCCCCCTCCTTGAGCTTGATAACCGCTGCCACCGCCTCCACCCATCGGGGATGATTCAGACCGACCACGGCCACCTCCTGCACGGCCGGGTGGAGGAATACAGCCTCCTCGACCTCCCTGGAAGCAACGTTCTCGCCACCAGTTTTGATCATGTCTTTTTTTCGGTCCACCACGGTGATGTAGCGGTCCTCGTCGAGGGCGCCCAAATCCCCGGAATGGAACCAGCCACCTGTCATCGCGGCTTCGGTCTTATCTGGTTCCTTGAAATACATGGTCATGACATGGGGCCCGCGGCCACATATCTCTCCGGGTACGTCGATCCCATTGATTTCATTGCCATCCTCATCTTCGATGCGAGACTCCATATGCAGACCGGCCATGCCGGCAGAACCGATCTTCGCTTGGGCATCTTCGGCCTTGAGGATGCAATGGTACGGCGCCAGCTCGGTCTGTCCGTAATAGTTATAGACCCCGGCCTTGGGGAATTTCTCCAGGATCTCCCTGAGGATCTCCCGCGGCATGATAGAAGCGCCATAGTAACATTTCACCAGGCTGGAAAGATTATATTTTCCGAAATCTGGATGTCGGAGCATACCGATCCAGACTGTTGGCGGTGCAAAGAACATGGTCGCTTTCCAGGTCTGGATAGCGGCCAGTATCTTACCGATATCAGGGCTCATGAGAATGTTGGTGCCGCCGATCCAGAATACCGGATTCATGAATACGTCCCGCTGGGCGCAATGGTAAATGGGCAGCGCATTGATGTTGATATCAGTATGGTCATACTTGCCGTCAATAATGCAGCCCATGTATTCAGCGATCAAGGCCTGGTTGCTGATGATCACCCCCTTTGGCAAGGATTCGGTGCCACTAGTGTAGGTCATCTGGACCGGATCCTCGATCCGCAGTATGACATCGGGCTCTGTTGTTGGCGCCGAAGAGTACCAGGCGGTGTAGTCGACAAACCCTTTGGGTGCAGGCAGTCCAGCCCCTTGATCGGACCAGATCAAATGTTTTACCTGTGGCATTTTGTTCAACACCCCCTTCACATTGTCATAAAGGCTATCTTCAACTATAAAAACGGTGCTTTCCGAGTGGTTGATACAAAAGGCGATGTCATCGTCTCTCAGCAGGTAATTGACAGCCAGATAAATTGCCCCGATCTTGGCACAACCCAACCAAGTCAGGACATGATGGTGGGTATTGTGGGCCAGTATGGCCACGCGATCATATTTTTTCACTCCCAGTCTGGTGAGGGCGTTGGCTGCCTGGTTGCACTGGTCTTCCAACTGACTGTAAGTCAGACTCATGTCGTTGAACACCAGAGCCTTCTTGTCAGGATAATGATACCGGGTCCGACGGACCATATCGGCGATGACCCACCTGTTGATCCGGTTGTTCCGATTCATGATGAAATCGATATTTTCTTGGCTAATAGTGCTGTACCGAAGTTTTTCCTGTTCCGAGAGTGGATCATAGATCATGGTGTAGCCCTCCACAAAGAATAATTGTCTGTCCGGGGATTCCCGGACCAGATGCCGATCCGGGGATTCCCAGATGACGGCACATCGAGAATCGGGTCTAACTCATTTCAATGGCGCAGGCCATGGATACTCCGCCGCCACCACACAGGGTGGCCAACCCCAAACATTTACCGCGTTTTTTCATCGCATACATCAGAGTTACCATTAGCCTGGCGCCGGTCGAGCCCACCGGGTGTCCCAGGCCAATGCCCGAGCCGTTGACGTTGGTGATTTCCCGGTTGAGGTCCAGTTCCTTTTCACAACCCAGGTACTGGGCGGCAAAGGCCTCGTTGACCTCAATGAGGTCAAAATCTTTTATTGTGAGGTTCGAAGACTTGAGCAGGTTGCGGACGGCAGGGACCGGTGACAGGCCCATGACTGAGGGATGACATGCCCCCCTGGCGACGGCTTTGATCCTGGCCAAAGGTTGCAGACCCAGTTCCTTAGCCTTGTCGGCGGACATAATGACCATGCCGGTGGATCCATCGTTGATGCCGCTGGAGTTGCCGGCGGTGACGGTACCGATTTCAGGTATAAATGCCGGTGGCAGTTTGCGGAGCATATCCATGGTCATGCCGGGTTTGAAATGTTCGTCCTTGGCAAATACTAGAGAAGGTTTCTTTCTCTGGGGAACCTCCACCGGTACAATTTCGTCGGCAAAGGAACCGTCAAGGGTGGCCCGTTCCGCCTCATTATGGCTTCGCAGGGCGACCTCGTCCATCTCTTCTCTACTGATACCCAGATGCTGAGCGACGAATTCGGCAGTGTGCCCCATGATATAGGGTTTGCCGACAAACATGCTGAGCGGCGGCTGGGTGGCGTCCACCGGGCCATCTTCAGGATGTGGAATGAGGTGGGAACCGCAATGGAGGGTATGGATGAGATTATCGACAAAAGTCTGATCCTGCAGGCGGCAACCCCATCGTGCTCCGGGAACCGAATAGGGAACGCTGGACATATGCTCGGTTCCACCAGCCAAGATGATGTCGGCCATGTCGGCCTGGATCATGGCCATACCTGAGATAGCGGCCTCCATACCCGAGATGCAGACCCGATTAATGGTTACAGCGGTAACAGTTTCTGGAATACCGGCAAGCAGCGAGCCGACCCGGGTCACATTCAAGGTGTCGGCTGATTCCATGCAGCAGCCGTAGCGTATATCGTCAATCATCACCGGATCGATGCCGGCCCGCCGGATGGCTTCTTTCATGGTGATACTTGCCAGAATGGCGCCGTTCAGGTCACGGAGGGTGCCGCCGAATGCGCCGATAGCGGTTCGGCATCCAGATACAATGACAACTTCTTTCATGGTTCGATCCTCTCTTGAGTATTCGATATCCACAACCGGTTGACACCGGCGGCCAGACACCGGGTTAGAAAAAATTTCAGTTTTTCGTCAGGTTATCGTTTGATCCCGTTCAAAAGGAGCTCTGTTATGATCCTGGCAGCATCATTTGTCGAAACTGGTTCATTAAAAATGGCACGATTCAGGCACGAATGCTCTATGGTGCCGAAAATGGCATTGCGGATGTAGGCTGGCGGTATGTTGTCTCGAATTTCACCGCTAGCTATGCCTTCTTTGATAATATCGAGAAGGATCCGGTTGAACTGCCGTACCAGCTCATAGGCCTCACTGTGGAAATATTCTTCCGAATTCCGGACCTCCAGCAGGATTATCCTGGCAAACACACGGTGATTTGCATAGCGCTCGATGGAGGACCAGATGATTTTTCTCAGTTTGTTCAGGGCTCCGTCGATCCCCTGCAGGTCACGGTCAATCTGGACCAAGAAATGATCGTAATGTTCCTTGAGGACGTGATGCAGGATATCACGCTTGCCTTTAAAATACTTGTAGATCAGTCCTTCGGTAACTCCAGCAGCGACTGCGATATCTGAGATGGTGAGGGATTCGAAGGTCCGTTCCTCCAGCAGGGTTCTCAGCGCATCGATGATCTTCAATTTGCCTGGCGGACTGATGGCGACTGACGTTTGCATAGATTTAGTAAAAAATATTTACCACTATAGCATATAATAAATATAAATATATCGTATATATGATAATTTTTTGTGGCGATTAACATTGACACAGCAACAAATAAGTGAATATCATTTACCATGGAATCAACATCTCGTCAAGATTGTACTTTCAGTGTCACCAAACCATCGGTTAAAGGCGAGTGAGCAAAAACCTCCCGGGGTTTCCTGACGATGCAGTTTTTTCCGGGCCTTGATCCGCCCTATCGTCTTCTCCGGATTTAGAGGTTTGCCCACCTTATCCCAGGACTGGAACTATTTTTTGTCGGTATTGAACGTCGCCACACAAGTGCGATGTGTTGTGAGTCCTCGCCCCGGATAAAACGCCCTCTCTTCTTCTGTGAAAGAAAGTTGTGCTTAGCCACTGAATACGCTAAATTTCTCGATTAATAGAATTTCTCATATATAACACCACTTGGAGCAAATTATGCCGAACTCCCAATACTGGGCTGATGCCTATATACAAAAACGAGTAGATGCAGATACAGCCATTGGCAGAATTCGTTCTGGTCAGAGAGTGTTTATCGGGTCAGGATGTGGGGAGCCTCAGATTCTTATCCAGAAACTTGTCGAAAAAGCAAACAATTTCAGCGGATTGGAGATTGTTCGATTGCTGGGTCGTGAAACTGTTTCCCTTGCAGCCATTGCAGATAAAACCCAGGACACCAACCTCAATATCCGATCTATATATCTTGGCGCGACTAATTCAAAAAGCCTCACCAAACATCGTCGTTTCATTACCCCACTGAACATGTCGGATGCACCAGGCCTGTTCACCACAAGAAAACTCCCTTTAAATGTTGCGTTGATTCAGGTCTCTTCGGTTGATGATTTTGGCTGGATGAGCCTTGGCATTTCTGTCGACGTGACCATGGCTGCAGCCCGATCTGCTGATTTTGTCATAGCCCAGGTAAATCCCAAAATGCCAAGAGTCATGGGCCAGAGCTTCATCCATGTAAATGATGTGGATTTACTGGTTGAATATGAGGAAGATCTCCTTGCAATACCACCTGCAGTGGCATCATCTGAGGCCGCGCAACAAATCGGTAACCATATTGCGAAGCTGATCGAAGATGGATCAACCCTCCAGATAGGCCTTGATGCCGTCTCCCAGGCAACAGTGCAAACCCTCTCTAACAAAAATGACCTCGGAGTCCACTCGCAGTTTTTCACTGACACCATCATGCATCTGTATGCCATGGGAAATATAACCAATAAGAAAAAAGGCCTCAACGAAGGCAAGATGGTTGCCTCAATGGCCGTCGGCACCCCTGAACTTTACGAGTTCTTAAATGATAATCCGGCGGTGAATTTTCATCCCTCTGACTATGTAAACGATCCCTTTGTTATCTCCCAGCACAACCGAATGGTATCGTTGAACGTCGCAAACAAGATAGATCTCACGGGACAGGTCTCTGCCCAGGCTTCTTCCGCTACACGATTTGCTGGTGTCTCAGGTATCCCGGATTTTGTTCGCGGGGCACGGCGCTCCCCGGCCGGAAAGTCCATCCTCATGCTCTATTCCACCAAAGAAACAAAAGACGGTGTAGAGTCCACCATCATTCCAGCATTACGAGAGGATCTCGTCGTAGTTCCTCGATCCGATGTCCACTATATTGTCACCGAATATGGATGTATGAACTTGTTCGGAAAAAGCCTTCAAGAGCGTGTGATTGCAATGATTAGCATCGCACACCCCGATTTCAGGGAAGCCCTTTTAGAGGATGCCAAGGAGCTTGGCTTTATTGACTCCGAAAGAACACTGGGAGAGGCATCGAGAGCTGTCTACCCCGTACGTCTTGAACAAACCTTGGAACTCAATGGTCAAAAAGTCACCATCCGTCCTTCAAAACCAGTGGATGAGCGCCGAATACAGGAACATTACTACACCCTGCCTAAAGAGGACGTGCTGACGAGATTTTTTTGCCAGAAAACTATCTTTGCCAGAGCAGAGATGGAGATACGCTCCCATGTCAACTATGTCAACGATTTGACCCTGGTTGCCGTAGTCGGAGAATTTGGCTTTGGACGGATTGTGGCCGTTGCCGAGAGCATGAAACTGGACAATGAGAACATGGCAGAGGTGGCATTTTCTGTCAGTGAAGATTTCCAGGGTAAAGGTCTAGGCACCTTGTTTCTGAAAAAACTCGCGGCAGCAGCCCGGGAAAACGGCATCGCCGGCCTTATCGCCTATACAATCCCGAGCAACAAGGCGATGGTAAAACTTTTTAAGACATTACCGTACAAAGTGACCACTCTCTATGAGGACGGCGACCTACTGTTGAGTTGCCGCTTTAACAACCTTGTCGAATAATAGAGCTTACCACAGCCCAAACACAAGAATACTTGGAGGGGGGGACTTTTCAGTTCTCTTTGTTTTCTGCAACACAACTTTTACCTGCTCGAAATTTAGCCTGAACGTTCCTTATTACAATCCTCTTCCAATCGTTCCTTTTTGGTTACCGCTATTACCCAAAAGAGACATCCTTAAAAAGGATTAAGATAGCTAAAGTAAAAAAGATGTGGGTAAAAAACGTCTATTCACCATACTATTTTTGATACGGACAGAAAGCTTAACGTGAAAAGATGTCCTTTGCCAATCTTATCCACTTAAGCAAAACCAAAATTTAAGACTATTCCTGAGAGGGTAGACCTGCCTATTTTGCTGGAATTGTGCAGAAATGGAGTAACTGCTGATCATTGATTTCCAAAGAACAACTCTCAAAAGTGCAGCAGTACCCAACATAACTACTGACAAGTTAACCCTATCTATGGAGTAAAATTTGGGCAGAAATTTTATTAGAAAATAGTGCCACCCGTTGCTTCCTAACAAAGTGCATACCGAAAAATTGCTACCATTTTTGAACGGTAGTTATTGAGATAATATCCACATATCCACCGAACCCTCAGGCTTTAGCTACAGGACAATTCGCACTTCCCCGCCAGCGCCCTCTTCTCCACTATTTACATCTCATCGCATTCTGATCCTATTTTTCCCATCCAGACAGGTCATCCCCATAGAAAAAAGAAGATAGAGGAACAGTGCTCTCGATCTTTGTAAATAATCTTAACCACGGCAAGATGACCTATGAAAATATTCAATCAAACAATATGCCGTAGTCCCCTTCTCCTCTTCATGCTTCTGACAAGCTGCGGCCCTGTGCTTAATCCCTACAATGAGGATTTCAAATGTCGGGCCAGAGACGATGCCGGGGAATGTATTGACACCCCGACGGCTTATCAAAAGGCTCGTTATCCGGAGACAGCGACTGACGAAGCCTCGGCAGCACCGACAAATGGTCTGAAACAAGAAATTCAGGATAACAGATACAAGGCTCTTGCCGAATTACTACAGGAGGAGAAAAAGCCCCTCTTGCAACCACCAAAAATCCTCCGAGTGCTCCTGCTTCCCTACAAAGGTGAAGGCGAGGAGCTGTTCATGAGTCGCTACGTCTACGTCAAAATCGAGGATTCCAAATGGATCCTCACTGATCTTACGGAGCAATAGTCGATGTTTGCCGGATTCTTACAACGAGCAGTTCTCGGTCCCAGGCTATATTTGAAACAAAGCGATCTGGACAAGATGACCAGGCGCACCCCATTTTCCTCCTTTCTGAACTACCTGGCCTATTATCCTGATCTGGAAGTTTTCCTGAACCAGGACGGGAGCCTGGGCATGTTATGGGAATGTTCTCCGGTCATTTATGCGGGTCCCAAAACCATCACTTCCCTGGAGGGATTGTTCCGCGCCGGTTTACCTAAAGGCAGTGTTATTCAGCTCATCTTCCACGCCGACTCCCATATCACGCCAATCCTTCAGCGCTATCAGCAGAACAGGACCCGTAAAAACCCTCTTGTTGAGTCAAACACCGAGGCGGTGGTTACGTTTCTGACCAAGGGTAAGAAAGGCTTGAAGGCCTGCAGCAATATCCCGGTGCGTAACTTCCGCCTTTTTGTTGCTGTCAATCTTCCTGGAGAGTGCCCGGACCTTCCAAGTCCGGAAGATCTTCTCAAGAAAGGTAAAACCGCACCTCTGCTGGATATAAAGCGCCAGATAAAGGAGACCCTGAAAGCCGCCCTTCTCTATCCCCGGCACATGCAGGCTGAAGATCTGCTGGAATGGAGTCGCAGGCTGTTTAACCACTATCCGAAAGACTATCCAACACAGAATTTCAATACTTGCAATCCGGAAATCCCTCTCAACAAGCAGATCATCAACAGCGATACCGTTATCAAGGAAGAACAGGATCACTTGGTGATCGGCGACCATTATTTCTGCTGTACCACCCCAAAGATCGTTCCGAAAGAAATCGATCCCTTGCAAACCAATTCACTTTTTGGCGGGATATGGGGAGTGGTTTCTGATGCCGACCAGATTAAGACCGATTTTCTCTATACCTTCAATATCGTCTTTGAGGCAGGTCTGGAGATGAAACTCCATGCCAAATGTAATCTTATACTCAACCAGCAGGCGGTTGGTTCCCTGTCGCCAAGCCTGCGCCGCAAACAGGAGGAGTATCTCTCCGCCACCGATGACCTGGAGCGAGGTGAAAAGTTCGTCAAAGTAATCCCGGTATTTTGGGTATGGCATGATGACCTGGAGCAAGCCAGGGACTCTTGCACCAGAGTAAGGAGACTGTGGGAAAACAACGGCTATGTTATGCAGCAGGATCATCTGATTCTGAAGATTCTGTTTCTCTCCGCCCTTCCCTTTGGCCTCTACACAACCGGCAGAAATATCGAAAACCTGGAACGGGACTTTATCGCACCCATCACCTCGGTTGCACCGATCCTGCCGGTTCAGGGCGATTTTGCCGGGTCTGGCGGTGAGCCAAAGCTGATCTTTACCGGCAGAAAAGGACAGCTCATTTCTCTGGACTTTTTTCATTCCGGCGCCACCAATCAAAACGTCTTCTGCTGTGCGACATCCGGTTCAGGCAAGTCTTTTTTGGTCAACTTTATTGCCTTTAATTACTATGCCTGCGGTGCATTGGTGCGGATCATCGATATCGGTGGCTCTTATAAGAAAATGGCCAATATGTTCGGCGCTCGGTTTCTCGATTTCCAGCCGGACACCCATATCTGCCTCAATCCATTCACCTCTATCCGGGAGCCGGAAGAAGAATTGAAAAGCGTGGCCGCGGTATTTGCCCAGATGGCCTATTCCAACTCCGATAGCGCCAAATGTGACGATACCGAGATGAACCTTATCCGTAACAGTGTTCGTTGGGCATGGCAGCAAAAAGGGCAGGAAGCAGATGCCGACACGGTCTATGAGTTTTTGATGAAGTTCCCGGAGGCTCCCGGCTCTAATATGGACGAAATGGCTGATAATCCGAAACTCATCGAAACTGCCAGAAAGCTCGCCTTTAATATCCGGGAATTTACCAGCCATGGCTTTCATGGCAGGTTTTTTACCGGGCCAAGCACCTTTGCTATCCACAACGATGAGTTTGTCGTGCTCGAGCTGGAAAACCTCAAGGTCCAGCCGGATCTGTACCGGGTTGTGACACTCTTGATCATCAACGCGGTTACCCAGGACCTCTATCTTTCCGATCGTTCCCGGCCACGGCTTATCATCTTTGATGAAGCATGGCAGTTTCTGGATAAGGGAGCGATGATCGCCCCGGTTATCAATGAAGGTTATCGCCGGGCGAGAAAGTACAACGGCAGTTTCATGGTTATCACCCAATCTCTGCTCGACCTGGACAACTTCGGCGAGGTCGGCAGCGTCATCAACAGCAACTCGGCCTTCAAGATTTTGCTGGAATCAACGGATTTCGATCAGGCAAACAAGAAAGGGCTGCTCGACTATGACGAGTTCACCATGCGGCTGTTAAAAAGCGTCAAATCCAATCCACCCAACTACTCTGAAATATTTTTTGATACCCCTTTCGGTGTTGGCGTGGCCCGGCTGGTGGTCAACGACTATGCCTATTTCATCTACACTTCCAAGGCCAGGGAGATTGCCATGATTGAACATATGGTCCAGGACGGAAAAACCTATCATGAAGCCATTCAGGAGATGGTCAGAATGAGGCAGCAAGGTGAACTGTAAATTTTCCATATTCTTTATGACCTCCTGTATTTTTGTCGCTCATTTTGCCCAGGCAATGATAAATCTCGGTACCGTGGGAGAGACATATCCTGTTCTTGAACCGGATGTTGTAGCAGAACTGCGACAAGAAGCGGCAAAAAATGATACCAAAGATAAACTTCCCCTCTCCCTTCTGATGCAATCGTATCAGCCTGCAAATCTCCATGCATTGCCGCCCGCTGCTGCAAACAAATCATTTCTGGTTGATATGAACTACACCCTCAGCCAGAATTTTGTTGATGGAGATGGTAAAGCTCTCTATCCCCAGGGATATACGTTCAATCCGTTAGACTACCTTTCCTTTTCCGGCGGCCTGGTGGTAATCGATGGTGAAGATCCACTGCAGATCAATTGGTTTAAGAAAACTCCCTATGCTGACAACCATCGGGCCAGGCTTTTACTCTCAAACGGTTCTGCCTTTGAACTCATCCGACAGCTGAAACGCCCGGTGTTTTACCTTACCAGCGATATAGCAAAGAGGCTTCGACTCACCGCTGTCCCTTCCATTGTCGTGCAACAAGAAAACAAGATGCTGGTCCAAGAAGTAGTAATACCTCGCGACAAGCAGGGAGGGCCGGATGGTAAAAAATAAAACTCTCTGGACATGCGCCCTGCTGATAACGCTTATGTACAACCCTGCAGGAGCTGAAAAATCTGGGGATGCATTTAACTCAGCCACTGATATCCACTGGGATGAAATAGAATTCAAGATCGAAGGGATTTGTATCTGCCCCCGCCCTCCCCCTGTCTTCTATGAAACCGGCGTAATTATCAGTTACTGGGAACCCTTTCTGCTGGAAGATACGGTTTCTGTGGCCAACTATTCCACCTATCAGGGCGAGATGATGGGCTCTTCGTTGATTGATGAACTCGGCGGGAAAAACAAGAGTTCTGATGCCGTAGATGTAGCCAATGAGTCGACCTTCGCCCAGGCACACGGATATCTACTTCCTCTGATGTATGGGAGGTGTAATCGAAACGATTACGGCATGTGGTGGAGTGAATATGATTCGATGTGGCAAGATGATGAGATGTCCGCCATCATCCACCCGGAAGCCAGTCTTTTCGCCAACAAAGCCATGCAAATGTCCTGTATGGCTGACGCAACTGCAGTAAACGTTGGCTACCCGCTCGACTTTATGCCCTGGTGCGTCGGCAGTGGCGGATCCGCCTATCCGATGACCGGTCATGTCGATAATGACAACATCGTTCAGGCCAACAATACCGTTGCTTCACGGTTGATTTACAAATTGAACAGAATCATGATGATCTGCGATCCTGCCGACAATCTCTGCGGCTGCAACTACACCCCGATCTGGATCAAAAGCCATTACAAGATGCACGTTGTCAGACCGGCCGATCGATCGCCCGCATATCCTGTCGGAAAATCGGCAAAGTTTTACGACTCTGGCCTTAACCCTCCCTACCAGGGCGATAAGGGATCAAACGATGAATTTCTGTGGGTTGTCTACAGAAAGCAGAAATGCTGTACCTGCTGCCAATGAACTCTTTGGTGATTTTTATCGTTCTCCTTCTCGGAGCAGGTTTCACTCTGGCGCAAGCAGAAGATGCCCGTTCCATTATGGAGCAAGCAAAAAAAGATGCTGAGAAAATGAGATTGCCGGTAAATAAATATGCCGATGAAGGGCTGAAGGCAGCACAAGAAACTTCGAACCATTTTCATTCTCCAGAATTTCAGGAAAAGATCAAATGTGAAGAGCAACGGCTGGGAAAGGAAGTTTTTGCAGACTATGCAGCTCCCTGGAAAAAGAAGCAACAAGCGAAGGAGGAACAGGAAATAAAGGTCGGCAGTCTAACCAGTACGGAAAAAGTCTACCTCTTTTTCTCAAGCTCAGTACCGGATGAAACCATGCAGGCGTATCTCACAACCATTGCAAAAGCTGGTGACCCAAATGTCATCCCGGTGATGCGCGGTTGGGTGGGCGGCATGGCCGATACCAAGGCCGATGTAACATATTTTAGCCGAATATTACAAAAAGACCCTGCTTGCCGGGACTCAAGCAAACCGTGCGAATATTACCAGGTGGAAATCAATCTATTGCCATCTCTCTTTACCAAATACGGAATTACCCGGGTACCAGCGGTTGTTTACGAAAATGAAAATGACGCCTACCTGATCCAGGGAGATGCCGGACTCGATTACCTCCTGGAGAGAATCAACCGCGAAGCGAAAAGCACAGCTCTGGACAGCCTGATAAAGAAAATGCGAGGCACATATTGAACGAGGATAAGCAACAAAAGACGAACCCCCGTTCCGGTCCAGGATTTCTGGAGGTAATGGTCATTGCCATCATGATCGCGGCTGTAACAGTCTTTGGCTACGACAAGTACTTCGCTCAAAAGATCTATGCGCTGGATTTAAAGGGCTATCTCAGAACGCAAAAAGCTTTACTGGTGGCAGGAGAAATCAGCGAAGAAGAATGGAAGGCAAGCTTAGATGCGCTTGAACATACCCTGAACAACGCGGCCGCCGACCCTACTCACGTTATCCTGCTCAAAGATGTGGTGCTCAGAAATGGAGATGAAATCAATATCAAATAGCATCGACCAAAAGAGGCTGTTTCAGAAACTAAAAAACCGGGAAAAGAGTATCGCCCTGGTATTTCTGGCAGCTCTGTTGATTGGTTTATGGCTGCCGTCACGGATCATTGTTTCAACCAGTGCGTCACTTAAGCATAGAATATTTTTTCTGACCAATCCCAGAGGCAACATCAAGACCGGAGATTATCTGGTTTTCAGACACAAGGTAGAACATGAGACCTTTGTAAAACGTGGGCTGAACAAAGAAAATAATCGTCTGATAAAGCAAGTAGGATGCAGCCCCGGGGAGATACTGGCAAAAGATGCGGACAACCGGTTTTTCTGTGGAAAAATACTTCTTGGAAAAGCCCTGACCAAGGACAGCGAAGGGAGAAATTTACCGCAATTCAACTTTATCGGCCCAGTACCGGACAACAACTATTTCATGGTGGGATCAAATCCCCGCAGTTTTGACTCCAAATACTTTGGTTTTATCCATGCAGATCAGATTTTATACAAAGCCTTGCCACTCTGGTAATCATCTTGCTTTGATAACAGTATGCCTGGCTCTTATTCTACTGTCCGGTACCGGTGCCAGTGCCACCGACAACAATTTCTATCAGGACACCAAGCATGGCTGGTTCTGGTATGAAAACCCTCCACCTGAACCCGATGAACCGGAAATCAAATCAGAGCCCGCTGTCAAACCACGCATAATTCCATCTCTGGACAACTATACAATCGACGACCTATGGAACCTACATCCAGATGATTTCCAACAACTCCTGAACGACCTCCAGAAAAAAGCAGTCCAGACTCCGGAGGAGCAAAACATTATGGAATATCTCACCATGCAGGATATCGCCAGGCGTAAAGCCCTGGCCTATACCAATGCCACCATGTATGTCACCCAGAAATACGGCGACCTCTTTAATGTCAATCAGGTTTATCCAGCCGCAGGTCCTGGCATCACCGCAAGAGTACAGATGCAGCAAACGGAAATTGCCCAGACAATCAACCAGGCAGGCGCCAACCATGCCCTAATATTTTTCGTCAGCCCAGGCTGTGGCTTCTGTGAACAGCAAACGCATATCCTTTCCTATTTTGTCGATAAATACGGCTGGCAGATTAAGACCGTAAATATCAGCACAGATCTCAATGCCGCTACCCGGTTTAACATTACCACCTCCCCTACTTTGCTCCTTATAAAGAAAGGACAAGACGACTACATGACCGTAGCCAATGGTGTTATCACCTTGACGGAGCTTGAAAGAAAACTTTACCGGGCAATCCGGTTTATGCAGGGAGACACCAAGGGCGACAACTTCCTGATGTATCAATTCCAAAAAGGCAGTGCATTCGATCCAACTTCCATCCTGCATAAAGGAGAACAGCCATGGCAAAAGCAAAAGACACCTTGAAAATCATTGCCGCAACCATTGTAATTTTTCTATTCTCCACGGTGATTGCCTCTGCCGCCTGGGTTGACGACTGGCTCCAGCAGAAAACGACCACCTCACCGAACTATTTTTCAGGACAACAGCGGGGATACTATTCCGGTGGCTCATTTAATGCCCGGTGGCCAAACACCAGCACATACCCGGTAACCGTGGAGATGCCGCGTGTCAAAAGCGGTTGCGGTGGCATTGATGTATTCATGGGTGGATTTTCTTTTATGAATACCGATTACCTCGTCGATAAGCTCCAGGGAATTCTGTCCGGTGCTGCAGCGGTGGCCTTTGATCTCGGCCTGAAAACGCTTTGCGAGCAATGCTCCAACACGATCAAGAACTTTGAAGCACTCTCCGACAAGCTCAACTCCATGCAACTTGATGAATGCGCGGCGGCAAAAGAGCTGGTCGGGGTGGTCATGGATGACAATGGTTTTCATTCGACCGAGGTCATGCGGGAAAAGCTCGCCACCTCCATTAAGGAAAACAAGTTATCCCTGGGTGTCTCAGAGATGTGGGACATCGTTACCAAGGAAGATGAAGCCAATAACAATGTCCCGCAAGCCAGCGACGTGGCCCAAATAACCAGTGGTTGCAACGCCGATATCCAAAGCACCTTTCTTGCCGGAGGATCCCTTTTAGAAAATGTCGGCAGCAAAATGGGTCTGCCGGCGGATTATACCGATCTTATTCGCGGCCTGGTTGGAGACGTTAACCTGGAAGGCCCGGCAAATGCATATAAGGTCTCCTACGAAGCACCTTGTCCACAGAATAATCCCGATGACATTAAAGGTTTTGCCGGCGGCAATATATACGCAAAGGCCACAAACGGCATGTGCAGCCAGATTACCGATACCAACCGGGACCTGGTCCAATATGTCCGGGATACTTTGATGACCATTGCCGGCAAGATTGAAACCAAAACCACCCTCAGCCTTGCCGAACAGACATTTCTACAAACCAACCCTCTTGCGGCTCTGCCTATCCTCAAAACGGCGATAACAACAGATATGAAAGATGCAGCAGTGGCCGGTCTTGCCGACATTACCGCTAACGCCTACGCCCTGCAGATATTGTCCGACCTCTATCTCCGGGCTGAAATTGTTGCCAGAAAGGCAAAAGAAATGCTTGAGAAACAGACCGGAGCAACTGCCGGCCAGCCATCGGAGAGATGTGCGGCCGTAGTCTTTGCCCAGCATGCCGACCAGGATATTTCCCTTATGCTGGATAGGATCAAACAGGTTCAGGAAGCTGCCCGGGCCAGCTATGTTGCTTCGGCAAGTGAGATGAATAGCATCATGACCTACCTCGAACACATGCAGAAGATTGAAGCACAGATGACGGCAGAAATCACCCGCCGCTACGGCAAAGATGTTGCGACCAGGCTGCAAATGTAGAGGGTGTTAAAATATGAAAAAAGACCTAATAACTATCACTTCAGCCATTGGCCTTATCCTGTTTCTAGCTGCACCCGCCCTGGCACTGGATATGGAATATTATACCTATGGCGGCTTTAACCCGATCACTCAGGCCTTCACTAAAATTGCTCTCATTTTCAGTGATTCAGGCTACCAGGGTCTGCTCTTTGTCGTCACTGTGCTGGGCATTCTGGCTGCCGCTTGCGGTTGGCTGGCAAGGGCCGCCACCGGCGCACGAATCATTCCTTTGGTGTGGGCGGTGCCGGTGTTGGTCGGCGCTGTCATGTACCTTGCCCTGTTTGTGCCCAAAGGCAACATCACCGTCTATGACCCGGTCCTGAACAGATTTCAGACCATCGGCGGCATTCCCGATGCGGTGGTGTTTACCGCCGGCTTTCTCAATAAGATCGAGAAAGGAATGGTCGATATCATCGACACTGCCGCCGCTCCTGATGCTGCATACCAGACAAATGCCGGGGGGATAGGCTTTAAAGCCCTGGAGTCCGTCAAGGGCTCTTCCCCCAAAAACAACTTTGTCAGAACCAGCATGATCCGCTATATCAAGGATTGTGTAACCTTTGAGTTGCTGCGGCCGGGAACGACCTTGTCACTCGATGATCTGCGCAACACGACCACTGATTTCCTGCCTGACCTGGGCCAGGCGGTTAATCCGGCTGTCTATACGGTGTACTACGATTCCGCTACCCCTGAGGGAAGCGCCGTCACCTGCACTGAGGCCTGGAACAAATTGCAACCCATCTATGCCAATCCGACCAACTATGATGAGGCTATCAAAAAGGTCTGCAGCAAGGCCTATTTTGATCCGTCAAACCCTGTGGAGTTGAACACCTGCAAGGCTTTGCTCACCAGCACTTTAAATTTTACCACCGGGGCCATGGTTACCCCGGAAAAAATCATCCAGCAGCGACAGATCGCCGAAATCCTCTACAACTTTTATTACCAGGATGATAACGAAACCGCCGTACTGATGGAGAGTAACCGGAAGATAACCTCAACCGGTCTGGGGATCGGCCTCACCATGAACGAGTGGATCCCCATCATGCGGGCCATCATGACCGCCATAGCCATTGGCGTTATCCCCTTTCTGGTGCTCTTTCTCCCTACCCCGGTCGTCGGTAAAGCTGCGTCGGTCATGTTCGGCTTTTTTGTCTTCCTCACTACCTGGGGAATTACCGATGCGGTGATCCACGGAGCTGCAATGGACTATGCCTCCTATGCCTTTGAGGATATGCGGCAATCAAACCTGGGTGTGTATGCCATGGCCGCATTTCCAACCATCTCCCTCAAGTTATTGGCGATGTTCGGGGTGATCCGCTCTGCAGGCATCATGCTGGCAAGTTTTTTCTCGATGATGCTTATTCGCTTTGGTGGCCACGCCCTGGCCATGCTTGCCGGGAATTTAAGCCGCATTGCCCAATCAGCAGGTGCCCAAGCCGGTCAGTTACTCACACCGGAAGGCACTTCAGCAGCCATGAATCAGCAGGTCCGGGCAGCTGGTCTGCTTGAAGGCATGCCGGAGCATCGATTTACCAATATGGCAGCGGCACAGGCCTGGAGTACTCATCGGTCAGTCGGGGGATATACTGCGGCGATGAATGCCAAGAACACGCTGCAGGAATCTGGGCAGATAAACCCAGGCACCTCAGACAGTGACATGGCCACCATGATGGCTTCGACCAGAATGGGTGTGGGAACCAGCTCAGGGCCGGTGGAGGTCTCCACTGCTCCGGACGGACACGGCACCAGAATAAAGTCTGAAACCGTGAATGCTGATGGTTCCACCAGCATCATGACCACCGGTGCAGATGGTACCGGAATGATGCTGGACACTAGTGCAGGCGGAAAAGCTTCATATTCCGTGGATAATTCCGGTAATTTCACGACTACTAGCGTCGCCGTCAACGGCCTTGATCCGGTCAAGGTGGGAGCCATGGCCCAGCACCAGCGCATTGTTGCGGCTTCAAACAGTCTGGGCAGCAGTACTAATTGGAATTTAGCCTCACAGCAGCTACAAAAAAACAGCCTCTCCAGCAGCGAAGCCAGAACGTTTAGCAATCGCCTGGATAATACAGAGAGAAGCAACTGGAAACGGTCTTTTGATGATAAATCAAGTTTTGTTCATACCATGGACGAAACCACTCGAACCCAGTTTCTGTCTGCAATTGGAGGTGGTTTTCGAAAGATCATTAGTGGAAGTGGCCAGGTTACCGTAATTGGAAATGATAATGAGAAAATGAGCTTTAACGTCTCTGAAGATACGGGTAAAGCTTTCACCCGAGATCAAGCAAGGGTCCGTTCCGAATCTCTTCAACAGACTTTTAATGATGCACATGGACTAGATTTCCTTACCAATATGGCCAAACAAATCGGTGCCACAGAAGCTTACTCATACCTCAACGATGCAAGAGAGATGCGAAGTTCCACAGAATCGTACGGTGCAGATCTGACAACTGCCTTGGTCAGGAATTATGCATTGGAAAGATATGGTAGTGAATCACCTGAGAATATTCGAAGTGCAATTAATGACTTCAATCACTTTCTGACACAACAGGGAAGCCAAGGTGTCGACAATATGAGCAATATTGTTAATGGCTTTGTCAGTGGTAACGGCTATGGGTGGGGAAATACCTCAAACGAGGTGAATAATAGTATTTCTGACACGAGAGGACATGTCCAACAGGGGAAAGCAAGTTTGGGTGCAGTTGATCGTGCTGCCGGCACTGCATCAACCATGACCTCCAACATCAATCAAAACAGCTTTTCAGTGCCCAAAAGTGATGTTCCGATTCATGAACCTAATGGGGCATCAGTTTTCCCAGATGCAAAAGCTCTCCGCTCTTACAACAGGAATGAAGAGGATGGCATTAGTAGCAGTAGAATACGAACCACAATCAGCGGCTTGACCAAGGAAGGAATAGGAAATGTTTTTCAAGGACAAGGCCTCGTAAACAGTCAAACAAAGAGAGCGACTAGTGAAGGTTTCTTTGATAAAGATCCTGATTTGGTCAGAGGAAATGACATTCCTGATCCTGGGCCTATCCCAAAAGACGCGCCCTCAACTCTTGGGGATAAGAAATAGGCATAGTGAGGCTTGTGCCGAGTCAGTCTTCGTCTTCTGACCAAATATAGTGATAAGAGTTACCTGGTAAATGCGCTAATCCCGGATCATCAGAAGCATCAATATCAATTAATTCATTCTCTTCAGTCCCATGGAACCCTTGTTCTTGCAATCCAGAGAAAAAGGCGTCGAAAACGTGCCCCAGTGAGACTTTTCGGACAGGAATATCACCATCTGCCAGTTTACCACAAGCTGGGCAGAACTCTTCAACATCGGATTCAAATCCACAGTGGGGACAAACTGCTTTGGGAGGTGTCTTAAATGTCATGATTTTCACCCTCCTTTTAATGAGTCGTTCATCATATAAAAACGATATCACACCTCAAACGCTCGGCAAACGAAACCTTTTTACAATGTTTACCATTTCTTGAAATCATGTCAAGAAACATGCCAGACACAGTTTTTTCTGGGCCAATACGTTTCTGCTTACCGTTTTTCTGGAGAGTACATATGATATGACATTCTGATATCCGAACACGTATCGATAATTCTGGCTTAGTAATAGCTTCATTTTGCAGGATAGCTTCAGAAATTTTATCCGACTTTTTTCCCGACACTTGCCTGTTGTATTGAATAGCAGTAGATTGCTTATCCGTTAGGATAACTCGGTTTTCAAAGACAGGAGAAACCAATGTGCGGCAGGCTTGATTATTTTCTGAATGCGTTTGCTAAGCTGCGAACGGATGGATCTAAGAAAAACTGGACAAGTCTCACCTATAATCGCTCACCCTACAAGCCCTTTCTGCTTTTAACTGTTCTCGACTTTATCGAATCTGGAATAATTGTCAGAAATTTTATAGAGCCATCGTTTGAACTTGCTCAAGCTTTCCAAAGCTATTGCGACTTATTACTGCCACCTGAACGGAAGGCAAGTATGTCCTATCCTTTCTATCATCTGGAAAGCGCAGCTTTCTGGGAGTTGAAGCCACAGCCAGGACAGCAGCACAAAAAAGGGTTGGCGGTAAGCTCGGTGAAACGACTTCGACAGTTGTATCTCGGAGCAAAATTCAGTGACGATCTCTATCCGCTGCTACAAATGCCAGGTTCTCGAGATAAACTCCGCATGGTTCTTATAGAGAAATACTTTTCCCCTGAAGTTCGGCAGACAATCCTTGAACGATCAGTACTCAATTGCCAATCAGAAATATATTCCACCGGCCTGCTCACAACACAAGAGCGGTTCCCTGACTCTGATCGGACAATGCGTCAATCCACTCTAGTCGATGTTGACAAAGTCCGTGATCAGGGGTTTAGAAAAGCTATTGTCAAACTTTATGGTCATCGCTGTGCGCTTTGTGGCATTAAAATGATTACTCCAGAAGGTCACACCATAGTCGATGCCGCCCATATCAAGCCATGGAGTGTGAGCCAGAATGACCACCCGACGAACGGCATAGCCTTGTGTAAACTCTGTCACTGGTCTTACGACGAAGGGCTTATGTCAGTGGATGGCAATTACCAGGTGATGATTTCTCCAGCAGTTAAAAATGACCATAATCTGCCTGGGCATATTCTTACTCTTTCAGACCGTCCAGTGTTCAAGCCTTCTGAAAGTCGTTTTTGGCCTGATCAGGATAGTTTGGCTTGGCATAGGAGGGAGAAATTTACCAAGCGGTAATTTGCCACATATTTCTTGATCGCAAGAACCTTTCAAGTCACCATTTAATATAGCTATATGGACTTTTGAGAAACGAGAGAATTACAGTCTATATACGTAATTGAGTATGGGTATAAAGAATTTCTTTAGATTGAGTGTAGCCGGTAGTTATAGCTTCTTTATAATATCTTCAGTTCTTTCATTCGCTTAAACGCAAAGTCCCTTTCCGCATTTCTTAAATCGCAAATTCCTTTTACGCAAATGGTTTTTCCATCCTGATAAGTATGATTAAATTCAGTTATCTCTTTTGGAGAAATTGTCCTTTCCTTGAAATATTTATCGCTTGGTTTTTTATATAAAAACTGAATCTTTCTCCCATCTTTAATGGCTCTTTCAACATCTAGTTGAAGTTGGGATTTTGCAGCTACTTTTCTTACTGATACAGTCTGGATTTGACCTGCAGTTGTGGATTTGTTGATAGCTCTGTCAGTGCTGGTAGTCACGCGCGGAGGGGTAGGAGTCGTGACGCGGGGTGCTCTAGACGTTTGTGGTGCTGGTCTCGCCGGTGGCGTCACCGTCAACGCCACTGTGGAAGCCGGAACCGATGCGCCCAACTCGCGCAGGTCTTGTTCGGCTTGCGCACGGGCTGCAAAGGCGTCCGTAAGTGCCCTGTCGTTTCTGGCCTTGGTAGGGAGCGCGTCAAGGCGGGCCTTGGCATTTCTCAGAGTGCCCAGCCCGTTTCGGATCGTAGATTCCAGCTTGGCCTTTTCTGCCGCGTAGCGCCCACGTAGCGCCCTTTCGTCGGCAACGTCCTGAGCGTTCGGCGTCCGGTCATACTTGAAGTGAGACTCGTGCCCACGCCGCCATGCCAACAGCTTGCTAGTCATTACGTCGCCGAAACCGGGAATGCTCAGGACGGCAGATTGGTTCACATCGGCAGCGGTTTCGATTCCAAAGGAAACGAGCGTTGCGGTCTTCACGGGGCCGATGCCCGAAATGTTCGCACGCCGTATCGAGAAGCGGTCAAGGTATGCTTGTCGCTGACGCGACTCTCGGTTGGATTTCATCATCATCAATTCGCGGGCGAGCACATCGGCGTGGCCATTGTAGGCCGCAATAGCGGCATCCAGATCGCCGCGCACCTTCACCACTTCAATCATGCCGTTGCGCTGGACAAAAGCGTTCAATTCGTGCTGCATGCGCTCATCGGCATCCTTGAAGACGTGCTGGAACGGGCCGGATTCAACCTCACGGTCGGAAAGGGTAGCCCATCCCCAGATTGCCAACCCGATCCACACAAACCACGCTTGGGCGGCATAAATGAACCCGGCAACCGCGCCGGCCATAATTGGCAAGCCCATGAGCGCCCGCCCGCGCTTTCCGTTCCTAGCTTTGCGGAGCACGCTACTGGCACCACGCGGCGTAGCTGCAGCTGGAAGCAAGTCTGCGACCGTAGGGAAGCGGAACGCCAGAATCTCGCGTATTGCCTCTTCCGTGCCACGCGCATCGGTCGGGATGTTCGGTTCAACGGCGGTCAGGTCGGGGAACATGTCAAAGCCGCTGTTGCCCGTCAGTTTGCACCAGACGCAGCCACCGGCATTGCTGGGGTAGTAGTGCGTCTTTACCTTGCTACAGTGGTTCAGTGAGCTTTCCAGAGTGTTCAGGGAGTGTATCCAATCCAGCGCGCGAGGACGCGCGCTCGGTGTAATTCCGAATGCACTCTCGAATGCGCGGGCGATTGCATCGGGGAACACGTCTAGCGTCAGTGCACCCGGTGGCGGGGTTGTCTGTGTTGCGGATTGGCGGGTGAGCGAGAAGGCAAACCGGTTCTGGCCAATGGCATCGCCCATGGAAATGTCTGGCCCGTTGTAGCGCCCGGCGTAGGGGTGACGGCCCATGAACAGAAGATGGAAGATTGCAACGGCCAGCCCGAAGTTGTCGTGTTCTATGGTTCTCTGAACTGATGCGAGGTTCTTCCCGTGTAGTTCGGGCGGCGTGAACTCGGGCACACCGACGACGCAAGGATAAGATTTGCCGTTCAGGGTGAACTGGAAGCTATCCGCGTCGATTAGGGCAACGGTCGCATCTTGCGCGACCAAAACGCCGGAATGGTTCAGATCGCCGATGACACAGCCCGTTTGGTGCACCTTTCCTACGGCGCGAGCAACGTTCCGCGCGGCATGGACAACAAATCGATAGTCCACCTTCGGAAAATGACGCTGGCGCGATTTCGGGCTGTATAGCTCATGCAGCGGGCGATAGCCCGACACAAGCCGCATGACAAAGCCAAGGAAGTTTCCGCGCCGGTCTGTCACCACCTCGCCGGGATAGGCAACGAGGTCGGTCTTGACGGCCAGGCCTTCGCCTACCATCGCCCGCACCTTGTCTTCGCGCATACCGCGCAAGCTGGTGTTGTAGATTTTGACAGCCTGCCTGGAACGGCCCTTGATCGCGTAGACTTCGCCTTCACCACCCTTACCGATCAACTCGGCAACTGAAACCCGATCCTTTCCAATGACGATTTCCTGCACGGTCATCCCCCAGAAATGAGGATCAGCGTCTTGTCATCGTCGGTGCGTTCGCAAACCGATGGACCGGCAAGATATGTGGCCAATTTCGCCGAAAGCTCGACTAGGCGTCCCTCGCGCGGTGCGGCATCAACCGGGCGCAACATCGGATCGAAAAACCGGGGGTGCGCAGCCTGTTCCAGATGCGACAATGCCAGATCACCTACACCATCAGAGAACAACGCGAAGGCATCGTGTTCGCGCTGGTGACGGGTGATGTTCAGACGCGGTTCGGGGTCATCGGTGACAAAGTAGGTGCTGGACGCATACTCGCCGTTCTCGGGCCAGCAAAGCACATCCCATTCCCCGCCTTTCCTCCCGACAACGGAGCTATCGCCAATGTGCAGCGTGACCGCTTCATCCGGCGCGACAATGATTGCCGCCAAGGTCGCGGCGAATTGCCGGGGAACGGTGCCCCGCCGGGTTGCTATTGTAGAAATTCGGTCCCGAAGTTCATCAACCCAGTCAACCAAACCCTCATCACTCGGCAACTCGGGATTTTCTTGCATCCATTCGCGGAATCGAACTGAAAGGAAACGGCAGGTTAGCCAGGCGCCAAATGCGCCGAATTTAGCGCTGCCAGCACCATCCGACACAACAGCGAAAATGCAGCCATTGCCCAATTCCGAGACAAAGTAGGCATCTTGCAGCCTGTCGCCATTCTGAATGTGGGACGTGCCGATTACGGACGCGGACGCCCACCGCCAAGCCACGGGATCACCCAGCTACAGCCCAGCCATCCGGGGCGGTCGGGTTTTCGAGCGGAACGGCATCGCCGGGGTTGGACTGCGAGACCGCGCTAAGGGAACTGGACAACCATTGGAACAGTTCCTTGAAGGCTAGCCTTTTCAGCTTGAGCGGCTGGCGTGTGGCGATCTGGCCAAGCACACCCATATCCGCTTGCTCCACGCCAACGGCGTAGAACATGAACTCCTGGCGTTCCTCGCCTTGGTGAACGCACCGCTTGGCTTTTTCCCAACTGTCGGTCGGAGCACCATCGGTAATAAGGAACACCCACGGGCGGTAGTATTTCACGCCATTCTCGCGGTAACGGTCCTTCCGCTGGCGGAGCATATCCAGCCCGGTCACAATCGCCTCGCCCATCGGGGTTGCGTTGTTCGCCACCAGCGTTTCGGGATAGAAGTGATCCACCGAGGCAAATTCGGACTTGATCTCCACAGGCCCGAAAGTGATCATCGCCAGTTCCACGCGCTTTGCGGCCATCGGATCATTCATAAGTTCCTGCCGCAAGGTCGCCAGACCTTCGTTCAACTCTGAGATCGGCGCGCCACTCATTGAATAGGAGGTGTCCAGCAGTAGAATTACCGGGCAACGCTGTTCGGGGTTTTCCGCGAATTCCACATCGCTAAATGGTAGTTGGTCGAATTCATCCATATCTACACCTTGTTTATAAATCATTGAGGATACTCACAGCGGCAATGATCGCTCCCTGGTTCCCTCTCATTACAAGTTATCCTGTTGATCTGTATATCTTCTCGGCTTGTGCAGGGATCTCTGTATGGCTCTATGCCTGCCAAAGCAGTATACCTAGCTCCTTTTACCAGAAATTCCTTGTAATGTACCAATATTTCGTAAAATGTTCTTGAAGAATTTGGCATGATAGGCTGTGCGCGTTTCTGTATATCATCCAAAATGGAACGATTAACAGTTTCTTGAGAACATTGTACAAATCGGCGCAGGAGGTTCTAACTTGCAAGATCAACCTTTTTTCCAAACGCAAAAGCAGAGGTGTTTCCTGATCACCTTTCTAGCAGTCCAGAAAAACAGGAGAATCTTTGCCCCAGACAGACTCAGTAGTCGACCTAGGCAAAGACTGGAGGTTTTGATCGAATATAGATATGTTGACTTTTGAGATTCAAGTCGGCAGCGTCTTTCGGGGCAAATGATTCTTCCCTCTACCAGAGAGATTCTGGAATTATCTTCTGCCCCCAAAACACACAAAAGGCAGAGCCAAATAGCTTGACCCTGCTTTTCCTACTTAAGCTTATCAATATGTTAGTTGGTCTCGCAATTCTTTATATTGTCATCAGACACATACACCAATGGGTCTTTGACCACATTATGTACGCAAAATGTATATAAAGGCTTCTTAAACTCTGTTGTTGTGTTTATGACAGCAACACCATTGCTGTCAGTTACTCCGCTACTCGTCTCATTAAAGTCACCAGTAAATGTTCCAGTAACAGCAGCACCAGCAACAGGTTTACCATAATCGTCAGAAACGGTGACTAATACTTCACCGTAACTTCGCCCCTTGCTGCCACGAACAGTTGCAGCGACAATGAATTCAACATACATTGTACTACCTGTGAAAAAACAAGAACCAGCGGCGGCAACAAGCGAGCAATCGATGTCTGTTGCACCCAGATCATCGGTAACAGTGAGGCATACGTCATAGAAGCCGTTGCTTAATCCAGTTACGGTGGGACTAACCCCAGTCGCGTTAGCATTATTTGCTGGGTTTGTATTGTGCTGAAGTGTCCAGTAATACGAAACTATTGATCCATCGGTATCGTTAGATGCACTACCATCAAGAGTTACTTCATCGAACACGACCTGTTCAAATCCACAATCAGAAGAAGGTGCTTGGTTGAAATCGGATATAGGTGTCTCTGGGTGGGGTTCAGTGAGAAATGGAACATATTGAACGTAATTAGCACTACTGTAATCATCATTTTTGTCATAAATCATCGATTCGATAACAGTGGGGTCAGTCGTCCCCCAGTAATTATTTATAGCTAGTATATCGGCGCTATCATATCCACCACCTGGTAGCATAATAGCAACTCTATCAGTACTGAGAAAACTATTAAATTCGGCGATAGTTTCCGATGTATCATAACTCGCCCAATTATCGATTGCATAAGTTGTGGGTTGGTAGAATACGTTGTTTCGTATATAAACTTTTTTATTCCCACTGAGTCCAACGCTGATACTACCACTGTTGACAAAGACATTTCTCTCAATATAGCAATCCCCGATTGGGTACCAAAGATATGTCATGGGCATATCCTCAAGGTGTGAGTCACGAAGAATAATGGAACCGTATACCGCACTGCCATATCCCGTGTATAGGCTACCACTGTAAATTCGTGCGAACTCTATTCTTATCAGGCCGTTCTGTGGATCATTTCCATAAAGACTTCCAGGCATTATCTGAACCTGATTAAGGATAATAGGTAAATCTTGATTACCAATAGCCCGAAATTCACCCCAAACTTGGATGCGATTGCTGGAGCCATAAATTTCTACACCTGGCTCAACAACTAAGACCACTCCCAAAGATATTTGTACGGTAGAGGAGATGAGATAGGGTGAGTTGGCTACTGTCCATGTCGTGTTTGATGTTATAATTCCCCCGACCTGAGTATCAGCCGATGCGAAGGTTGCCGATGCAAAGGTTATTGCCACTAATAAAACGCAGACTGCATTGCCAGCCTTAGAAAAAACTCTCATCATCTTTGACTCCTTTGTGTAATAGGTATTTGACTTATAAAGCCAGTGACATCCCAACATCACGGCAGGTTCTTTTTAGACTCAACTTATTTGTTATGCAAGAAAGGAACCCAATACAGAGACATACGGCGTAATCCGCTGTATCCATTGCGCTACGACGCTTTTGGGAGAAATCTCATAACAAAGAATGTTAGTGGTGATCCTTCTTTTCCGCTTTCTTGGGTCGGTTTTCCGGCAATGCGGATTGATTAACTACTTGATACAATAAAGACAATTATACGACGATGTGGCGGTTCGGTTTAATGAAAGCAGTTGGAGGCAGTATGAAGTAAGGCTTAGTGGTGGAGGGGAAAACGCTCGGTTAAGATGCTTCCTGACCATAGTCAAAAAGAAGATACTGACAGAAAATATTGGTGACGTGTCGAGAATTTACCACATAAACCCGTCGGTCAAAATCAATAGGAGATATCTGAACTTTAAAATAAATCCAACCCCTTTTTCAAACGCTGCAATTTTAATAGACACCGAATGACAAAGCTCTTTCTATTGCTCCGCCTCATAGGAGATACCGAGTTCAAATGTGTTTTTTCCATTACAGCTTGGACATTTCCAGTGCTTCCCAGCTTCCACCTCATGGAGCCAAACGACTATCTTGTGCTTACAATCATCATTCGCACACTCAATGTCATGTTGCTGCGGTTGCCATTCGATATTGTTATTTCCTTTGTCGACAAGGGTGTAAGCGGCGTGGCACTCGTAGCATTCGACTTTCACGACTTCTTGCCCGTGGGGCATGCGTTTACGAATTGGTTTCCCACATTCCATGCACTCCATAGTCGCAAAACTCCCCAGTGTAACATTGAAGACTGGGGATGAAAGAACTTCTCCGACAAACGCGGCAATTTCCTCACATCGGGATCGTATCTTGTCAAAGTCCAGCGGCTTTCCTGCCCGAACCTGTTTCATCGACTGGAGATGTAGATAGCTACCTAGGGCGTCATAATGTTTCCGCAAGGTGGTCATATTGAGAACTTTCTCTGAACCCAAAGACCTCATCGCTTGGGCAGGGACGCCATATTCTTTCTGTTTGCCAATGGCGAGGGAACTATCCTTGTCAGCTGAGGGATCTATATCGAGAAGCACTGACATCACCTTGCGCGGTTGCCAGGTCTCATATTCTGCTGGTGGAAACTCGTCCTTGTACGCAAGGGCACGGTCGTAAGTAAGTGCCTCCATTGACATCCGGAGTTCAAGTGCAGCGTATTTCAGCCGTTCATGATCACCGCTGCCAAGTTCTTCTTCGCACCGTTTAAGACATTTTTGCGCGTAATTGCGATGATTCATTGTTTTACCTCTCTTGCTTTGAGAGTAAATGAATTCCAGTATTTGATATAATTGAAAAAATGCTGCATGAACGTTATCTTTATTTTTTTTAATATTTTCACAGCATCGTCCCAACCAGACTCTAGCCATTTTGTTATAAAATGATCTTTGTGCATCGAGAAGGAAATATTCAAATCAATGATACAAGCATCAACCGGGGACAGACCACGGTTTCCCTAAAGTACACATATTTCCAATAAGTCTTTCTGATTACCCCTCTTTCTCAGCTTAATGTAACTTACTTAAAAGATGATGTTTTTTAGCGACGATCTTTGGCAAAAATATTCTTATTATGACGTTTTGGTGAGCATCAACTCGTGTCAGGCGTTATATCGAGTAAAAATAAATCCGGAATCTTATGTCTTGCTGAGATTCAGGGGTTATCAGATAAGTCTTTTCCGGTACATAGGAGCTATATGGACCTCCAAAATACTCCTAATTCCTACAACCCAAGACTTTAGATTTACTCTTCTTCGTCAAAATCCAACTCAAGCTTTACACAGGGTATTTTTTCTAAGAGCTCAATATCCATCCAATATTTAAAATGTAAATTACCTATATTTTCATTATCTTCTTTTGGAAGAAAATCAGTTTCAATAAATTGATCATCGGTTATTTTCCTAAACCAGACCTTGGCAAACAACTCTTTGGAGGTGAGCAAGCAATAATCGACACCGTTAAAAGGCAAGATGTAGACCTCGCAACGACCTACATGGCAGATGTATTCATTACCAAAGCCATCCAGTCGGCTTATTTCATGTTTGTCTGCAATATCTCTATCATATGATGAGCGATGTAAGGTGTTTGATAGCGCCTGACTGCCAACAAACAACACAGGGCAGGCTATTGAATTCACCAGCCTCCTGACATCTGAAAGAATATAATCGATACTTTTATACCTGTATGAGGCCGATAGGGGGTATTGAAGTAACTTTCTTAGCACATTAACTTGAACGTTTGCTGATACGCAGTCGGCAATCCCTTCTTCTTCATTATTGGGCCTATTTGTTTCAACACCAAGCGCAACCCTCTCTTTCGCGTAATCTGCAATATTTAATTCATATGAGAGACTGTCATCCATTTCCACTTTGTGCTCTATATGTTCAAACAGGCTTAGAGGGAAGACCGGTGTACCGGTATTTTTAAAAATACCTGAGCTTGCTATACTAAAGAAATTTAGCCTATTTTGATCAATATCTGACCCTGTAATCTCCTCAACTTGAGCCTTCTCAACCCTTTTAATAATCTCATTAAGAGAGTCGCAAAAATTCGAAACCAGACCGACTTTCGCTTCTTCATCAATGAGAATATACGACTGTTCACACTGTGCTATCTGTATCCAATTTCTAATATCTGAAATCATTTTTTCTCGGTCAATATGCCTAAATGCGTCGGATAAAATAGCCTCTTCCCATTCATTAGGTAGCCTCCACTTTCTTTCGGAGAGTGATATTGCTATCTCGACATAGGCTTCGTTCATACTTCTTGGGTCGTTTGCTCCCCAACCAGAGTAGATACGTCCAGACACACGCCGTTCTTCGTAAATACGACCAAATGAGTCTAAAATCGATGATAGCCAGCTACCGTATGTATTTTCGCCATAATGGCGATAATCACGATGACGAATATACGCTCCCAAAAGATCACCAGCACTTGAGATACTATGACGAGAGCGGCTTGTGGCTCCTGTTTGGTGGATAGAAACCCCGGACAGTAGTGCCTTCACATATTTAACAAGCATCTCCTTATTATCTTGATCTGGTTTTAGTAATATGTAGCAGGCCGTTAATATCCTTAAATCTAAGCTGGCATTCTTAAAAGACAGATTGAAAGCTGCTAAATGATCATATTCGTTCCCTTTAAGAACAGCATGCCAAGCAGGGCTTTCGGAATCTTTTAGCAAAAAACTATAATTCAGCAATACTGACCGCCATAAATATTCAGCGTTCGGGTTATTATCTAAAGAGAGATTGCTAAGCCAATTATTAAGCATATCAACGCCCCAACCAGCGGCCTCATAATTATTGAACCTGAGCGCGGAAATTGCTGTCGATGCGGTAAATTCAAGGTGAGTAATATAAGCTAGGTAGGATTTGTCAATACCACCAGCTTTTTTCGAGCGAGGCTCTATATATATCAGCCAGCTTTCCCAGGCACCAACGAAATCATAGAGAATATCTTCATATTTGTTGGCAATACGCATATCTCCCGAAGTTGAAGAATATGACCGCCATTCAATCAGCAGATACCACATATTGTAACTGCCTTGAATAAGTGACCTAATTTCTTGTTTAACTAGCTTGTCACGTCTCGTAAATATTCTATTATGAAGATAAAGCATGTCATAGTAAAAGCGTGAGTTATCCGGAATTCTCTCCACTGACTCACGAGCCAGCCGATGATATTCCCCTAACAACTCATTCAAATAGCTTCGGCCCAAAAAGTTGCTTGCTGGCAGTAATAGCCAATTATCGGTATAACCGTCATCATTTTTAAAGGACAATGCGAGTGCGATCTCCGTGTGCCAATTAACAATATTATCCAAAGCATCTGAGAAATCTTTCGAATTGCCTTCCCGGAGGGCATCATAAGCAGACCCCACAAAAGCATTAAGAATCGCAGACAGACCAAGTCCAGTTTGTACATCTTGGCCTTTGAAAGAAAAAGCACTTTGTATCAGTAATTTTACTAGATAATTGACTTTGAAGCCGTCATAACTTGCAACAACCATATCATTGCCATTCCGGCTATTTCTCCTGGGCTGAATAACGAGTGTGGCTCCTTTAATTTTGGCAAGATTGAGAATGGCTGTTTGCAGAAAAATCGCAATATTGATCAGTCGGTAACGAATGTCTTTGATGAACCAGGTACGAGCAACTATTCGTGTTAATTCTTGATAATCATTATTAGAATACTTTAAGGTGAGTACGTTTAATATTTGTTCATTGGGATTACTTAACAGTTTCTGCCTAACAGCATCGAGGACAAGAGTCTGCTTTATCCGTTCCCGGATATCATATTCGCATGATTCATGAATAGAGAATCGCAAAACCAACCTGTCTCTAGACACCTCTTCCAACATACGGAAGGTTTGAACAAAGAACCATGCGGTGAGCAATATATTTGATGCGAGCCAAATAGCAGTAGTTATACAGAAGGCTATATATCCAGAGTCATTAAGATGAGCCCGCAAAAAATAACCTAGAATAATGAAGGTAGAGAGGGTCAATCCACTCAGGCCAGCGAACATAAAACCGGAGTATTTTTGATAAATTGGGAAAATAGTTTTTTTGGCGGATTTATTTTGAAATAGTAAACTTATTAAACCGATTACCAAGGGATATACCACAGCAACAATTGTCAACTGACCAGCAAGAAAACCACCTTGCCAATCAAGAAGCTTTCTCCAGTGTGGCAGGTACTCTATAACGAGAGGTCTTACCCATGGTTGCCAAAGAAACAAATTAGCAACAACCAAAAAAGATAGAGTAACGGTTAAAGCGATATACTTTTTGTAATGGCTAGACCAAAGAACGATGCTTCTTTCAAAGAAGCTCCAGCGGCTCTTCAAAAAGACTTCATTTTGATAGAGTGATTCTTGTATTTCCTTATCTACTCGATGTGATAAAGTCTTAAATAATTTTCCTGAAATTAATCTCATTAGTCTGTTTTACCGTCAACCATAAACTTTCAAATATCACGTAATCAGAAGATTAAACCCAGATCACATCAGTCGTTGATTGCATCCAGTGATTCCGAAACACATAACACCTAACGTCAGCTGGTCACCATGGAGGATCGAAGCTTGCGCTCTGTAAGCACACATGTAATGTATCCTTAGATGTCGATTGTGCAAAAGTCCAGATATTTCCACTCTGTCTTTCCCGGTTTATAGAAGATATATGAACTTTTATAACTGCAAGTAACATGAAAAACACTGGTTAATCCGGTGCATTTTTTTGTTACAATAATTAATAATTATTTTTCATTGGTCAGAAGAACCAAAACCCGACTTGCCACCTCTATCAAGGTTGACCAGTTCCAAAATGGCATTTTTTACTTTATCTATGTAATCCACAGTGATTTCGATCCGGCCTGAGGAAACCGTGAGATTCTCCTCTTTGATTATAGCCTCTAGACCTTTCCTACGCTTCTCTGACACTAAAGAAACCCGTTCACAGGCATGAAGTATACAGTTCCTGACTTTTTCCGCTTTAAGTAGCGTATTCCAATCTGTCAGTTTTTCTACGTCACAACCCGCCTTCAAAGACCAACCTTTCTTAAATCTGATGATAGACGATGTGGCTTTGTTTATTGTTTCTTTTTTCTCTTTACACACTAAAAAGCTGATTTCTTCAAAATTACTCAAATGCATAATGAAGCAGAAGTTCCTCATTTTTCTTTCCATAAACCCATTTACGATGTTTCTCATATCATTTTGATCTTTTCCGTCGACTTCTCCCTCAGCTACGGCTTTGTCGATATCATCCAAGAATGATTTGTATGATCTCAATGTCAGATTGTGCCATTGAGTTATCAAATTGATATCTCTCGTGTGTGTCAATATAGTCAAATCATTTTGCAGCTTTTCATCTGTAATTTGCTCGCCGCCTTTCTTAAGTGTCATAAGTTCACCATTTCCTGATCCTACGAGTCTGTAGGAAAACACCTCGATTTTGGGAAAGTCTTATTTTTTTCGATTCTTTTGATATGAAAAGGGCCAATTTTCGGTGTTTTACACCGAAAATCCGACTATCCTCTATAATTTCCCAGCAAATTCTGGCGATAGGAACTTGCAGAACACTTACTCCACAAGCTCAGAAGTAACTCACCAGATCTGTGAAACAGTGGATTTGTGGAGTTTCACAGAAAGATAACTTCTGAACCTCTCCTCAAGCCTTCGACTCAATAAATGATTTAAGTCGCCAAAATCGTGTCATGAATTATCAAAGTTATGGTGACTCCGAAGTCAATGTATTTCCAATCAGTCTTTTTCGGTTCATAGGCGATACCTGGACTTTGAGAACGCGAAAATCACTGGTCGCACCCAGTACATTTTATTGTTGGTGCTTGGTGTTGTGCCCCTGAATTTTTCATTTTGGTTTGTCAGCTTTCATTTTCATCCATCAATTCAAGCAAACCGCCACGATTCACATACCGCCCTGGTGGCGCCACGAAGTCGCCGCCGCATTTCGGACATCCGCCTTTCAAGCGGAATCCTTCGGGATTGTCGGTGATCAATTCGATCTTTTTGTCGAGCGAAAGTATTTCTTTTGCGTCACATTTTTCGCAATGAATTTTGACCGTAGCCATAGTGCCGCTTGGGATAGTTACCTCAATGTCACCGTCGTCAATTAAGTAATGGCCGAGATTAGGCCATCCTCGATTTCGGCCAATCCACTTATAAGTGTTCGCTACCCCCCCAATGAGTCCCAGCGTTTCGTTAAAGTCTTCTGTTCCCGGCATTTTCTTCCAGGTCCCTCGGTCCTCCCACCAGTATTCGCGGTTGGCGACACAAATGGCGACCAGATATGGAAGGCCTTCGCCGTAAATGGTTCGGTAACGCTCAGCCTCGCTGAGGTTTGTCCCCGTTAAATCACTACTCAGTGCGAAAATCACCGATCGCGGAGGATCTACCCTGTGATGAAATTCTCTTCCATGTTCGTCACGTAATCCGGGAAGATGGCGAAATGCACGAAGTTCTTCGGCAGCCTCATGGGCCTTTTTTAGTTCATTAGCATTAAGCGTTGTTTTGATTTCAATCGTGTACAGGACTGCTTCAACAGGGATCATGCCTACGTCATCACGGTAAAGAATGGGTGGCACTATTGATCGGTCGTAAATAATCACATCCATTTGCCTGGATAGACGATCACCGTGAATCTCAAGGATTTGGCCAGATGCGATGCCGACGTCAGAAGGCAATAACGGGCGAAATAGTTCGCGGATCAGTATTTCTACAACGTCGCCTTTAACCCCTTGATGAGAGAACTCCGACGCGCTCCGGGCTTGTGCAACGGCGGCCTGAATCCGGGATTGAAAGAGTTTTCGATAATGGCTCATATGCAAGCTAAGGTTTTATCCAGAAACTGGATATCTGATTTAATCAGAGGATGATTGGGCAGGATAGTAACACAAAATCACACGGTTTCTATCTTGATATCATGAACTTTATGGTCTTTATAAGACTATTAGCAATAGTTAATCCTTTTCTTAGACGGGAACAATAAGGTTTTTCAGATAAGGTTTCGCAGCAAATATTTAGCAAATGCTGCTAAAAGGCTTTGGTTGCTTGTTCAAAAAAATGCTTCTCAAAAGTCAACATATTTCCACTGCATCTTGACTCTCATAGCCGCCTCTTCGAATCCGTTATTATGAACCATCTTTCAGCCTGAGGAAGTACGTCGAATACTCTCCTCCTTAAACTGCTACCAGATTCTCTCCATCAACTCGACACCCACCGTTCTTCTATGAAAGTGTATAATTTTCCCAAAGGTGCTGATAGTCGAAAGGGAATGTCAGCGGTTGCCATCAAGGTCAACTTTTTTCCAATTTATAAATAACAAACAGCTATGTTCAGCAACAAAGATCATAACCAACTTTCAGAGCCACGGCAAGCAGCCGTTTTCTTTGTGTCTTTGTTTCTTCTTACACGCTGTTTCTTGTTTTCTCTTGGTTTCTTTGTTTCTTGGCGCAGCCCTTTCTTATCTTTTCAGCCAATCAACTTGGCAACGTCCTATTCAATCTCTTCTGTAATCCGCTATAGGATAAAGGAGTTCATACTGTAACGGAGTATGAGTGGCTATGTATTTTAGTTTTAGATAGAGTGGCTCCGAAAAGCCTAAGGGGAATGCTTTTCAATACATCTTCCCGGATATGAGTATCTTCCCAGGTGTACACTTCTTCCTTTTTTTGACGGTGTACCTGCCGGCACCGGCTCTAAACTTATCAAGGTCGTCATCTTTTTTTCATTTTGACTCCTTTGCAAAGCCCAGATTTCAAGGTTGCATAGATATCTAATTATATATCTTTTTATATAGATAATTGTATAGCATAATAAACATACAAAATGTGATACAGACCATTTTTCACAACACCCTTTTAGATGCTTCACCTGTTGCCCTCAACCCTCACGGAAAACCAGTAACACAGCACCAAGACAGGTGTGTTTTATACAGTCAAGCTCTTGCCAATTGATCTTTCTATTGACAAACGACATTCGGTAAGTACAAGAAAATATATCATGGATCAGACCACACAGTTGTTCTCACCATAAAGAAATCTTATTGTTCTTGAAATGGAGACAAAACACCTTCTCAAAATCGGTACATGCAGTTGGAAATATGATTCCTGGCGGGGACTCGTTTATTCTCAGGATAACGAGATAAATTTTCTCAAGGAATACAGCGCGCATTTCCAAACCGTCGAGGTTGACCAATGGTTCTGGTCTCTGTTTAAAGGGAATACCGTTGTCCTTCCAAAAACGAAAGTTGTACGTGAATATGCAACGTCAGTACCACCAGGTTTTACCTTCAGCATTAAGGTTCCAAACAGCATCACCCTGACTCATCATTACAACAAACAGAAAAACGCCACGCTGGTTCCCAATCCATATTTCCTTTCCACTGAACTCATGGGAAAGTTTCTACAAGCATTGGAACCACTTGGCGATCACATTGGACCCTTGATGTTTCAGTTCGAATATCTGAACAAGAATAAAATGGCCAGCATGGGTCATTTTCTTGAGATGTTTCATGTCTTTCACAATGGTCTTCCTGAAGGTTATCAGTATTGTATTGAGATTCGAAATCCGAATTATTTAAAGAATGAGTATTTTGATTTTCTAGCCGAACATCACTTGGGACACGTTTTCCTGCAGGGGTACTATATGCCTTCGATATTTGAACTGTACGAGAAGTTCAAAGGCCAACTGAGTGATCCGGTAGTGCTCAGACTTCATGGCTTAGATCGACAGGGAATCGAGGAGCAGACAAATAATGTCTGGGATAAGATTGTTGATCCGAGAGATGACGAGATTTTGAGTCTTAAAAGTATTGTGAATGATCTTCTTGAAAGGCACCATCAGGTCTTCGTCAATGTAAATAATCACTACGAGGGATCTGCCCCTCGGACTATTGAGAAGATCAAAGCGCTTTTACAACTTGGTTGAGAATACAATGTTTCAACGATGAGACATACCTTCTTATGATGACAAAATACGACGAGATTACCGAAGCCCGGAAAACACTGGACCTCCCTGAGCGAGCATCCCTGCAAGACATAAGAGAAAACTACAGAATATTACTGAACAAATGGCATCCTGACAAATGCACGAAAGACAGGGAGGACTGCGCCGAGATGACAAGAAGAATAATCACTGCGTACAAGAGCATCACTGAGTACTGCAATCAGCATAAATTCTCCTTCACTGAAGAAGAAATAAAAAAAACCTGTTCAGTGGAAGAATGGTGGTTTGAACGATTTGGCAATACACCGTGGTGGGGAAAGTAAGGTAATGCTATTTAACAGCAAGCCAGCGCAAAGACATGCAAGACAATCCCGCATCAATTTTTTGAATCTCTGTCGTCTTGATAGGCACTACAAAATATCCGTTCTGATCTAGAAGATCGATTCTACGCAGTAATTCGAACTAACCAGTAAGGATTCATTAATCCGTATGACATTTGCCGCCGGCTCTACTCCCTTCGGCAACACTATCTTTCGGAATCCATCGAAGATTCCAGATTGTTCCATGCGGCGAGTAACAAGCATAGTCTCCTCGTCCAAGAGTGAGCATTCGGTTTTAAAATGCAGCACACCTTCGGGTGTTTTCACAATCTTGCCTATATACCCAATAGTTTTGAGGCATTCGATTAATGCTGATGCACCGGCTTGATCGGTCCTGGTAGAAAGACCTATCATCACTGAGGTCGGCGTTACCAGGATGTCCCCACCCTCAACATGGCCTGGTTGAGGCAATTCCAGCACATTATCGAAAAGATCATGGAGGATTGGTCAAATTTCAGCTGTTTCACCTTGACGCGTGGGTGCCCCTGGCCTCAGTAGCACAGCCCCTTCGATGAAAACTAATGCTGGATCCTCAACGAAGATCGAATCAGGTCTACCAAAAGGATAATCAATTTACAAAGCTATATCGTTTCCCGTAACGCTTTTAAAAGCCTTTCACCAGTTGCACTGGCTCCCAACACAATCAAGGCACGAATAGTAGCAGTTTCACTGATGTGCCGGTGACTCTCTTTGTTCATAGTCGCGGTAATCTCTTTAAGCCTGGCAATATCATCATCATAAAGTCGGTATGCCTTCAATGATGGCTTTTTTCTTGATGGCACCAAATCGAGACGTTCTTTGGAATCAGCTTTTGATCCTGTCGTTTGAGCCAGCTTGGATTGTCCTGTAATTTTCTTAGTTGCCATAGCTGAGAATCTCCTCGGTAAGTTCTTTGAAATCTTCAGCACCGTAAGATCTTGGGTCGAAAACCATCACGGGTTCATTATTCATTTGAGCTTGATTAATGGCCTCATTTCTGCGGATCACAGTTTTTAACAGATTCTCTCTAAACGGTTCCAACTGTTCTTCGACAAATACATTGGAGAGCTTGTTGCGGGAGTCACGACCATTTCTCAAAATCATATATTTAAAGTCACTGGATTCTTTCACATCCTCGATCGACCGAAAAAGATCGGCAATACCATCCAGGGAATAACGTCCGTAAATAGTCGGGATCAAAATCATGTCAGAGGTATAGATTGCATTGACCGTGAGCACGTTAACTGTTGGTGGACAGTCGATGATGATGTAATCGAAATCCTTTTCGATTTTTTTCAAATGATTATGGAGAAGCTTTTCCCTGTGGATTTTTGTTGTGATCTGTTCGGCAGTTATGGCCAGGTGGATATTGGAAGGAATAATAAAAAGATTTCCAACTGGCTCTTCATTTTCACCGAGCACTGCTTGACGAATAACATTGTCAATTTTAAACGATTTGCTCGAGAGCAGCTCATTGACTGTTTGATCTCTGGGAATGTCCGTGCAGAAGATAACAGAGCTGTGTGCCTGGGGGTCCATATCTATGAGAAGCGTCTTCTTTCCTGACATCGCCAGACAATATGCCATGTTTGTGGAAATCGTTGATTTCCCAGCACCACCCTTCTGGTTCAGTATTATTATTTTCATCGTGTTTTCCTGTAGTAAAGAACAACTTGTATAGATTTGTTGTGATCTTTTTATATGACTAAATAGTTATATAAAAAAGTAAATATTTATTCATACCTTTGTATAGCACAAAAGATATAAAAATCATCCATAAAAAAAGCCGTCCCCCGAAGGAGACGGCTATCGTTACAAAACTGACGGAAGCTATTAAGATGGAGAAGAGGTGGTTTCCCTGCTCTGCAGAGGTTTTACTTTAGGGCGCTTTGTTTTACCGGCTTGCCAGAGGTCACAGGAATCCTGCATGCGCAGCCAGAGTTCAGGGGTTGTGCCAAGCCACTGGGAGAGGCGCAATGCCATATCCACGGAAATACCACTTTTGCCGTTTAACAGCCTGGATAAGGTGACGCGGGAAACCCCAAGTTGCCGGGACGCCTCGGTCACGCTTATACCTTCCGCTTCCAGTACATCTTCTTTTATGATTTCCCCAGGATGGGGTGGATTATGCATTGCACCCATATCTTTTCCTCTTAATGGTAATCCAGATAATTTACCAGCTCTACATCATCACCAGTAAAGGGTGTAGCCTGAAACCGAGAAACCTGATCTATCATGTTTTTTGTAACTCGTATCTTTACAGTACACAACAAAAAAGCCGTCCCCCGAAGGAGACGGCTATCGTTAGTAGAAAGTAGATCAGACAGGCACAACTGACAGACCGGTGTTGGTCTGTTTCAGCTCAGCCATTTTCTCCGTTAACAACCAGAGAGCCTGGTTCAGTTTGATGTTGCGATCAAGGGCTTTGACTGGACGTGTGGTTGATCTTTTCAGCCTTCCATTGCTGTCTCTGTTTATGCCTTTGAGGCCGCCACGCATGATGTTTTCCTGGACCACATTAAAGGTCGTCCATAGATCTTTGCCTTTATCGTCCAAACGCCGTTCGGCAAGCAACTGATCCTGCCGGACAGGTGCGCTTTCCGGTTCATCATATACCAGACTGTGGGCTGCTTGGGCGTAGACGCCTCGTTCGTCCGGAGTCATCTCGATAACCTTCATCTCGTTGACTCGATCGGCAATGGTTCCGGCTGCAGCGGCTATCTCGAAGGCTGACTGAATGAAATCGTCTGGACTGAATCCGATATGCTTATGGCTGAAGTTGGCAAATTCCGACGCAACCATCAGGCCGTTCCCGCAGATTTTTCGCCAGACCGAGGTAATCAACCTGAATGCACAGCCCCGGTCATGGGAATTATACAGTACCAGATCAACCCGTTCGCCAGCAAACGAAAGACCATCTTTAGCAAAACGGATTAAATGTCGCTGGAATCCCTCCCGGTCAACAGCACGCACAGCACTTTGTTCAGCCTTGATCGGTAACCAGCCCGCATCGCGCAGCAAATCAATAGCAGTTAACGTTGGCACGAAAGAGTATCGGCTTGATACCCCGTTAATGGGTGCAAGAGATCCTGCTGCCGGGGCAAGTGTTACAATTTGATCGTTAGTTAAAGGGGTAAATGTTGTCATGGTCTTGCCTCCTTGGAATAAGAAAGAAAATGAGGGGGCAAGACTCTCCCGTTTAAGGGGCAGGTTTGCCCCCTGGATTGGGGATGGTTTTATTGTTCTTGTAAGAGTCCTAATTCGGAAAATGCGGTTACCTCGTCACCAACTACCAGGTGATCCAGGATCCGTACATCGATGACTTTCAGAATATCTTTCAGGATATTGGTGAGAGAAATATCCTGTTGACTTGGCTCTGTAGCTCCTGACGGATGGTTATGGGCCAGGATGAGTGCTGTAGCATTCAGCTGCAGAGCCTCTTTGACGATTTCCCGCGGATGGACTGTGGCATGATTGATCGAGCCGATGAACATCTCTTTGAACGCCAGGACCCGGTGTTGGCAATCCAGGAATAAACAGGCAAAAACCTCATGCTGTTTACCTCGGAGTTTGTAGCCGATTACCGTTTTGGCGGTCTCAGCAGATAAGATTTTGGTTCCTCGTCGTAACTGGTAACCGCTGAGCTTATTTGCTTCGGTCAGAACCAGTTCTTTGGGTGCAGGACGATACGCACCGTCTTGATCATGGACGAATAGCATTGGCCACCTCCTTGCGTTAGGGGGAACCAATGCCCCACCGGGGAAAGGTTCCCCTGGTCGGGTGAATGAAAATCTGTTTTTGCGATGCAATCACGGCCCTGAGATTCTCAGGTTATTGCTTGCGCCGCCGGGAATTTTTATTGTTCTGTTGGTTCGTCTTATTGGTCAAAAAGGCACATCTTCCGGCAGTGGAGGTTCTTCACCCTCACCGTTCGGTGCAAAGTTACCGGATTCCTTTTTACCACCAAGCATCTCCATCTCTCTGGCGATGATTTCTGTGGTATAGCGGATATTGCCATCCCGATCTTCCCATTTTCGTGTGCTCAGTTTTCCCTCAATATGAATTTTATCGCCTTTATGGAGATGTTCGCCACAGACTACGGCAAGCCCTCCCCAGGCAACAACGCGATGCCATTCGGTATGTTCCTGCTTGTTACCTTCCTCATCTTTCCACCGCTCAGTGGTTGCAACAGAAAATGTTGTCACCGGAGCAGCAGTGTTCTTGGTGTAATGCAATTCAGGGTCATTACCGAGGTTGCCGATTATCATTGCCTTGTTCATGTTGTTCTCCTTTGTTTAGAAAAACAATTAAGATTTCGGAGAAATACAGATTCCCACCATGGGAAAACTATCCCCCCGGGTTAGACTTTTTGGGTTTTCCTTATCTACGCTGCTTTCGCTGCTTTCGCCTTTTTGATCTCCAAAAAGGAGAAAGACCGATCTTCTTGAAATTCGTCTATGGAACTGCCGTGATCTGCCAAAAACGGTTCAAGACGATCCATGATGAGGTGCTTCCTGCTTCGGGTAGCCTTGCGGAGAATACAACCAGCAGATTTAATCGGTCCCTTTTGTTGGACGATTGCAAAAATCTTTTCCTTGCAGGGAGCAATCTTATTTTTCAGTTTCTGCTCATTGAGTTGCAGTTCTTGTAATTCATCGACAATGGTGGCCAGATGCGGAACATCTTCAGCCGCAAAGCGTGGACAGGTTGTCAAATGGTTACAAAATCCGCAAAGAAGATCTGGCTCCGTTGCAAGTTCAACATCCTTACCGCTACGCATTGCCTGATAGTGCGACCAGATTGCTTCAGCTTTTCTTTTCAATCCGTTATAGATAATTTTCTGCGGGGTATAGCCGTTGTAAAATTCAACTTCGCCGTTGGCAAGATCGAGCGCGATTAACGCACCTCTGATTTTATGACCAGGGAATTTTTCGGCTAAGGCGCCCATCTGAAAATAGAGCTGGGACTCCCACGAACCATACGGATCGTCAGGAATGTTACTTGTGCTCTTCACTTCCAGGACAGACTTGATCTTATGGATATCTGAGGAGAAAACGAAGTCGATATGTGCTTTGACTGGAACATCACCGTCTACTAAAATTTCTACCTGTTGCTCGAAATTAAAGAATCCGGCAGCGGTAAAAACCTTGGCAATGATCTCTTCGGCCATATGTCCCCGTTCAAAACGAAGAAGGGCTGTTAGATCGTGCTCGGATGGATTTATTTTCTCCAGGATCACTTTTCTTGGGCAATAGCCAATTTCCGATGCGCCAAGGTAATCACTGCGATCCCCGAGGGTTTCTTCAGTGTGTTGTTTTGCCAGTTGGCGTAGACTTGTCAGCAGGGTGTTTTTGATATCCATGTATTTTGTTAACCTCCATAAAACGAAAAATGAGACAAGGGAGGATACACGGATCCCTTTGAGGGATACGAAATCACTCCCTCGCAAGGTTGAATAAAAATCGAGTAGGACGAACCAGGATAAATTATTGGACCATTACTTCTTTTATCCAGCTCTTATCTGATTTGTCCCACTTGAAGCCTGCTGATTTGAGCAAATCCCTTTTTTCATAGACTTTACCAACCGCAACGACGATGCCGTTTTTACGCTGATAATCAACTCCGGCAATTTTCGGAAGGTCGATACTGTCTGGTTGTTCTTGTTTGGTTTTACTGGTCTCGGATGGTTGCTTTTTTTCTGGTGGCTGAACAGGTGGTTTAACTGTTTGTTGCTTTTTGCTTTCTGTAGGGCGAGTACCTGAATGGTATACGCTGCCGAGCAATCCTTTATAGGAATCGCTGCCGATCGAGAGCAGGGAGAAGCATTTTTGCAGAGCATCGGTAATTGCGCCTTTGTAAGCATCGCCAACATTCTTCTTAATGATCTGCATTTGTCCTGTCTGCGATCCCTTGCAAAGCCAGTCGTCGTTTATACGAATAAACAGTTTTACTTCGATCACCGCCTGGGTATCAAAAATTTCCTTGCTCACCACTTCATACCGCCAGTTCTCCGGCAGCAGCACATTATTGACAGTGTCAAAAACGTACTGGGGTTTATACCCATACCGAACCTGGCCAATTACCTCCCCGTCTTTCATCATCTTGATTTCCTGCACGGCCTCGCGACCAAAAGCTCGAAGCTGTCCATTAATCTCGGTTACTTTTTGAAATAAATTTTCATTTGCCATTGCTGTTTCCTCCTTGTTTGCGGAAATGAAACAACAATTTCCCTATCGAGAGTATGTGTTTCACTCCCTTTTTATGGGGTTTGGTGGAGATGATTGAGAAATGATATGGAAAACGTAGAATAAACCTGGAAGGTCTCAAAGATAGAGCAAACTTCGGTTTATCAACGATAAAGTGTGAAGTTGATATGTTGGAAGAGCCACTCAGTATAAAAGGCAAAGAAGTCCGCCATTGCGATTAAACGTTGCCTGAGAAAAGTGGCTGATGTACCTGGAATTCAAGAACACGTGAAACGTATTCAGCTAAGCCCGGTGAAGGGGTATCTCATTGAATATGAGCTGGAATGATGCAGGTATTTTATGGCTGACACCAAAAAATGCAAGGGGAAAATAAATTTCCAGATGCTTTTTTGCGATGGCGTTTCAGAGCTGCTGTATCACCTGCATTGGTACGAACAACCGCATCGGATTATCTAAAAAGGCATGAAATACTTCGAAATGATATTATAAATTCAGGCCATTTTCGTTCGGGATAGCAAATTACAAAAGGCCATCACCTAATTTTGTCCCCAGTTCCTCTCTTTTGATATTTTCACGAAACCGTCACCCCTCCTGAAAAAAGAATATAGAACAGCCAAGGATGAGTTGTCATTTACACAAGCACAACGCGGTGAAAAAAATCATGCAGAACATCATAGCTACATTTGCCGAGCAATATGGACTTACCAGAAACGAGGTCATGGCAGATATCGAAAACGTGTTCTCTTCTGTCCTTTCCCGGTGGTATCGCCTTGAGGTGATGGTTTTTTTCCGAAATGATCTGCAGTTGGAGGCCGTGGCGTACAATAAAATCAATGGTGTTACCATGCAGCGCTTGGTCGATCTTACGGCAATCCGGGGGCCAAATACCCTTAAGAAACATTTGGAGAAAAGTCTCACCAGGTCAGCTGTACTGAAGCAAACCAGATACTACAAATCTTATGAGAAGGAATTGTGCTGGGGAGACATTATAGCCCACGATTCCGAGCAGAACATCTTCGTCGAGACGGAAATTATACCAGGCCAAATCGTGACCGCAGTTTGCCCGCTAAATCGTATCGGCCTGCATGAGCGAAATTCCGGAAACTTTTCTATTGGCATGCGCCGGGCTTTTCACGTGCGGCGAATTGATCCTGTTGTACTGGGTGATACCCCCAGGCTGAAAATTGTCGTCGATCGGGTGTCCAAAACTCTCGTTGAAACTTTACTTAAAAGCAACCTTGGCCCTGAGGCTGAGCGGATCAGTTTTCGCTGCGTCAAGCGCTATGTCGGCCATAAAAGTTTCGTGCTGACAACTAAACGACTGCCGAAGTCAGCCATCACGGCTGTATCCCAGGAGCTGAAAGAACGGGTACAGGTCAACTTTGTCAAAAAAATCTGATGATTAAAAATAAAATAAAGAAAAAAACACTGTGGACACATATCGGCACCGGTATTCATCTTGATCATCCGGAAGCAATTCTTGAGTTGGGTTTTCCCGACAGTTTCCGCAAAGGCCACTTCTGGTGTTTCGGTACTACCAGGGTTGGCAAAACCCGGATTATGGAACACATCATCGAGCAGGATATCCGCAAAGGGTATTCTGTTGTGGCTATTGATCCCAAGGGGGATATTGCTCTCTTTTCCAAGATTACTGAACTTGCCGATAAGACCGGACGCCTGCAGGACCTGATGTTGATTACCCCGATTTTCCCGGAATACAGCGCCATTCTCGATCCCCTCTCCTCTTACTATATGCCCGAGGAATTAGTGGCCCATATCACTGCCGGTGTAGCAGTGGGCCGGGAACCGTACTTTTTCGGGGTCGCCTATGAAGTGAGCCTGGTCGTGGTGCAAGCCCTGATCATGCTGGCCGAAGTTGCCGGCACAACACCATCCTTTAATCTGAATGATATCAAAAACCATATCAGCCACCAGGACCTGGAGCGACTTAAAGAGAAGCTGGATTATGTCAATACTCCGGATGCTGAACAGCTTTGTCTGGACATGCAGAAGATCCTTTCTACTCCGGCGGATTACTACTCCAAGGTGGCCAGCTCTCTTCGGGTGGCACTCACCGAGTTGACCTCCGGGAGTGTTGGTCAGATCATTGGTAAAGCCGACGAAAACCGTTTCATCAAACGTCTGGAACAGGGCAAAGGTATTATCCTGGTAGTGCAGTTGGGCTCTCTTCTTACCAAACGCGCGGCCTACACAGCAGGCAAAGTGATTATTTCGATGATCCAGGCTTTTGTTGGCCGGGTCTATTCCAGTGGTAAGAGTGTCACACCCTCGTTAGTGCTGCATATCGACGAGGCCCAGTCCGTTCTTTACCAAGGGATCGAAGACTTGTTTGCCAAAGCCGGTGGGGCTGAAGTCTTTATCCACGGCTACTGCCAGTCAATCAGTCAGTTGTATGCGGAAGTCGGAGAGGACCGGGCCAACACTATCCTGGATAACTGTAACACCAAGCTCTTTATGCGGGTACCGGATGCAAACACCGCAAGCTATGTGTCGAGGCATCTCGGCGAGGAACGGCGATTCTCGCCGATTATCTCGGTTGGCGGCGGTTTATCGATTCGGGAGACGGAAGAGATCAGGATCAAACATACTGAGATTCTTAATATGGCCCCTCGGGAGTTGTTCCTCAGCACCTATTCCGGCACCTATAGGGGGAAAACCGCTACGGTCAGTGACGGAGAATTGAAGGTGCTATTCCCTGATCTGTCAGTGAAAACTCAAGTCAACCGGCCAAGGGGCAGCTGAGAGTTGATGCTTGCCCTTGGCAACTGGGTCAGGAGGGTTGATTGGAACCACTGCATGTTGTGGCTGGCTTTGGGGCTGGCTGCGATCGTTATTTTAATCCTGCTTTTTAGCAGGGAAAAGGTAGTAGAAGAAATACATCTGCATGAGCTGGCCAAGATCTGGATTAAGGAGGGTTCTAAAACAATCCATATCTCGGAGCTCTCCCCTCTTTGGCGAGACCAGGAGCGTGTCCTGGCAGAAAATGAATTTCTTGAACTTCACAATCTTAGAGCCATGGCATTTATGGAAAATCCCCTGCAAAGACCCTGGTTTGACAAATTTCCCCAGCAGAAAGCAGTGTGCGGACAGATTTTGAAGCTTCTGGACCGGGAGGGGCAATGCCCGTCAGTGGTCAATATCCATGGCGATGTGGAAGGCAACTGGGATGAAAACACCTATCGGTTACTTGCCCAAACAACCTTGCTTGACCATTCACTCAACGTGGCTGAGCAGGTGGTGCAGATCCTCTCCGACAATAAGGCCTGGCACGTCATCCCGGATACTATGGTTGCTGCATTAGGTCACGATTTAGGCAAGTTACAATCAATACGGGGATATCTCTATTCTCTGGGAGAGCATCCCCTGGCTGCAGGACGACCTCTGGCAGCAATTGCCGGCTTTAACGAACTGCCTAAAAAAGATGATATCTTACGGGCGGTCAGGCTGCACCACAAAATGGCCCAGGGACTACTCGGCAAGACCTTGAAAAAAGCCGATCAGCTGGCCAGGCAGAAAGAACTGGAAGAAACAGTTCTCCAAAAAGAACCCAAAGCGGTGGTAAATGAAAATATCTCGGCGGATATTCCACAGCGAGAGACAAAAAGTATACCGGCAGCAGCTCGCCAGGCACAGGCGGATATTTACAACGACAACAACGAATCCAACGAGGAAAAACCAACATTCGTCGCACCGAAACTAAGAGATATCTCCGGCTGGTTCGATGCTTCTCGGTTTCTGGCAGAATTGAAACCGTATATCAACAAGATGTTTGGTCGTCGCTTCCTGGCGTTCTCCATGCCGGACGGCCATGTCTACTTTCAAGTCAAGGTGCTGGAAGAAGTGGCGCGGAACCAGGCACAGAAGGCCGGCTGCATGGAAATCGCTGCTATGGCCCAAAGGGATGAAACAATGCGGCAGGTCTTGTTCACGATTGTCCACCAACTGCGGACAGAAGATGAAATTGTCGACCGGGGGCTGATCAAAGATTCCTTTTTCGGTGGATATTTCATGGTAACCCGAAAGATCGGCAAAGCCATCAGAGGGTACTATACGCCGTTTCATGCTGCACCCTTCGGATCGATCGCCGAGATGGAACAAAGCAAACCCGAGATGCTGCGCGATATCGTAAAGGTCAGTCCCTATCTCGACAACAATGATTTACAGGACGGATAATGGGCAAAGACTGGGAAAATAAAGGGCAAAGCGACACCAACGCCCAGATAATCACCACCGATAACGGCAGGATTTACAAGCCCAGCAATCTGCTGAACGCCATCTCCGAGATCCAGCAATTTTACGTTATCGAGAGCAAGGGCCAGAATATCCCGGCGGAATTCCTTACCCTGGATCGAACGCTGGACTTTTTCAAGATTGGTATAAAAAGCGGTTTTCATGAAGGCTTTGCCCTGATACTGCTTTTCCCGGTCTTCCATTTCTATCTCTTTCCCTTCGTCTTTCATAAACTCGACACTTTCAGCCATTTAATGTTCGGCTCTATCCCCTATCTCGTCCTGCTCATTAATACCGCGATGTGTACCTATATCAGTCGCTACTATGTCGGCAACATCACCAGAAAGGCGATCAACTCACTGCTTCTGGGCCGGGCCATGTCCCTGCTGCTCAAGGCCTTCCTCCTTTATGTCATTTATCTGATACTCTATCGGCTCAGCACACCTGAAAACATCTGGAAACTGGTCATCCATTTTGGGTCCATGGCTGAGAAAATATATTACGGGTTCTTTGAGATAAAACCGCACCTGATGCCGGTGGCCGTCAAAAGCTCCATCCTGATGGTCATAGCGGCCATCTGCCCATATGGTTCAGTGTATCTTCTGGACCTCTGGCATCGGTATCGAATCAAAAGGAACGCAAAAATAATTTCTGCATAACAAAAGGTGAGAAAAAATGGCTGAGAATAAAGAAACGAAATTATCCTGGCAGGAGATTCAGGAAAAAAAGATCAGTATGGTCAAGGAACGGGGATCACGGGTCCTAAAAATAAACTCACCGCTCAGCTCGACCATGTTTAACATCCTGAGGCAATTCGACATGGCGTATATCAATTTCAAGGCCAGACTCGGCGAGTTGGATGGAATCTCGCACAAGGAAGGAGAACAGTTGATGGAAGAAGGTCGCGAAATTGTAATGGCTTTTTCCGACTATACCGACAGACTGAGCAAGAGAATACGATTCCGATATTACACGCCGCGGGAAATCAGTGAATTTATGAAAAATGACCAGGACATGGGATCGAAATAACCTTGCAAAACGGCAGGAAACCTACTATTTGAGCAATAATGAGCTGTCCCAACCTATTGAACTCCCAAAAATTAACAAGGAAAGATTATGAACAAAGGCGATCTAATAGAAAAAGTGGCAAACGAATGTGGCTTGAGCAAGACTGCAAGCGATCAGGTGTTGACCAGCATCCTTAATGCAATCACGGGAGCAGTTTCAGCGGGCGACAAGGTCACCCTGATCGGTTTTGGTACATTTTCGGTGAGCGCACGGCCAGCTCGCGAAGGCCGTAATCCCCAGACGGGAGAGACCATCCAGATTCCAGCCAAAAAGATTGTTAAATTCAAAGCCGGCAGTAAGCTGAGTGATGCTGTGAAATAAATTGTGAAAACCTGGATCCAAATCTGACAGGTCCTGGTTCCAGGTTTTTTGATTCAAGTTATTTTCCCTGCTCATTCTCACCACTATTCCAAGTCGCCAAGTTTGTAGCGTATACGAAGAACTCTGTCGTTAAAGTCGTGGGAGATCATCCGGAACTCGCCTATTTCAGTAGTATTGTCAACATGTTCTCCGACACAGGGGCAGAAATCGTAATCGCCGATTCGTACAATACGGACGGTCTCGACTCCTTCAGGGAGACGGGTTAGGTTGAAGTTCCGAGCGGCTTTTTCAAGAGAAACTATTTCATCGGTTACGTCCAGGTTCGCGGAAATCACCTGGTTGACCTCTGCTTCTACTTCCTTGGCTTCATTATCAGTCAGTGCTCTGTCGAAATGGTAGTCACACTTGGACTTCTTCTTGTTCACGTGAGCGCTGAAGCAACGCCCACAGTCGAATTTCCTGACCATTGCCTGATTGAGTATGTGTTCCGCCGAATGCATTCGCGGAGCGTATGATTTTGTCATGTCGATCTGTTGGTGATTTTTGACAGTGAAAAAACAAACTGCAGCTCATGCCAGCATGAATCACGATCCTATTGATTCCATAATTTAATTGTATTGTCAAAAATCTGTTCAGGCAACCTGTAGTGTTGTGGTATCGACCAAACATATATAACGTGGAAGAAAGTACTATCAGCGTCGACGATGGTCAGAAATGGAGCAATTTTCACGATTGATTCTCTGATCGTATACGTAACAAACCTATTTTATCTTTTTAAATTAATCAGATACTTGGCTATTCTTTTTATCATTGAATACCGATAAATTAAGTTTTACCACTGAAGGCAGCTCCGTCAAGGACCGGTTTTGAGAATGGGCCCTTCAAAAACGCTCGTCGGAGCATCTGGGTCCTGGCGGGGCGGATTTGCAGCTCATTGTTTTGCGTATTCACCTCGTATTACCCTCACCATCGCCTTGTGCTAATCGCTCTGAGCACTCATGTAGAAACTTTCATCTGGATAACATTCTGCGCAATTTATCGTTGTTGTTTATTATTCTATTACTTGCGCTTTCACTAATCTCATTCTCTTCCGCAGACAGTCTTACGGGAATGGTGGTTGAGATGTTACGCGTCATACGAAACTCCTGTTATTGGATGGTTTAATGTTTCATGCCGGAATAATGCAACCTGCCTTTTTTTAGATCTCGTTGCTTTAACAGGATGAATATTACTGGTGTCATGATGAGTACATGAACCGCTGAGGATATCATTCCACCGATCATCGGCGCGGCAATTGGTTTCATAACATCGGCACCGGTGCCCGTTGACCACATAATCGGAATCAAGCCAAGCAGAGATACAGCCACGGTCATCAATTTTGGTCGCAAGCGCAAAACGGCACCTTCGAACGTAGCATCGTAAATATCTTGCTCTGTGCAGGGGCCATTGATCAATTTCTTGTCCAAGGCCTCATGCAAGTATATGACCATTACCACTCCGGTCTCCACGGCAATGCCGTATAGGGCAATAAAGCCGACCCAAACAGCCACCGACAGGTTATATCCCAGGGCCGAGACCAGGTAGACCCCACCTACCAGGGCGAAGGGCACCGACAGCATAACCATGCTGGCCTCCAGTGCGGAGTGAAAAGTGAAGTAGAGCAGGATAAAGATGATCACCATGCCCAGCGGAATCAGTATCTGCAAGCGAGCCTTGGCACGAATCTGGTTTTCCCACTGTCCGGACCAGGCAAGGTAATAGCCGGGGGGAAGTTTGAGTCTTTGTTCCAGTATCTGTTTTGCCTCGGTAACAAAACTACCCATGTCGCGACCACGGACGTTCAGAAAGACAAGCGACCGCAAGAGCCCTCCTTCACTGTTAATCTCCGGGGCACCTGTAGATATCTTCAGCCTGGTCACCAAAGCGAGCGGCACCTGGATGCCACTCATGCCGCTGACCAGGATGCGGCGGATGGCCGGAATATTGTCACGGTAGTCCCGCAGATAGCGAATACGGATGGGGAACCGATTTCTGCCTTCAACCGTTGTGGACAGCATCTCACCACCAAGGGCGATCTCAATGGCATCCTGGATCTCACCGACGCTGACCCCGTAGCGTGCAGCCGCTTCGCGGTCGATGTCAATGTCGATGTAGTTACCGCCGGTTACCCGTTCAGCCACCACATCAGCAGCGCCGTCAATTGGTTTAAGAATTGCTTCGGCTTGAATCGCAAGATCCTTCAGCACATCCAGGTCATTACCAAATATTTTGACTCCCAGGTCGGTACGTACCCCGGTTGAGAGCATGTTGATGCGGTTAATTATCGGTTGAGTCCAGCCGTTTCGAACCCCGATTTGTTGCAGTTTGCCGTCCAATTCAGCCACGATGTCGGCCTTCTGCAATCCTGGACGCCATTGGTCCTTAGGCTTGAGGATTATAATACTCTCGAACATGGAAACTGGTGCCGGATCGGTGGAGGTCTCAGCCCGGCCGACCTTGCCAAGAACATGCTCAACCTCGGGAACACTCTTGATGATTGCATCCTGTACCTGAATGATGCGTTTTGCCTCGGTAATCGAGACATTGGGGAGGGTCACCGGCATGTACAGCAGCGAACCTTCATCCAAAGGCGGCATGAACTCGCTGCCCAGATCCATAAACATCGGGATGGCAATTGCCAGCGCCACCAGATTGAGTGCAATGGTGGTTTTTTTCCAAACCAGCACCCAGCGGATAACAGGCGAATACAATCTTATGAAGAAAGTCGAAATCGGGTTTGCGCTCTCTGGGGGCATCTTGCCCCGCATAAAGAAGTACATCAGAACCGGGACCAGAGTGATGGCGATAATCGCGGAGCCCATCATTGAGAAAGTTTTAGTGAAGGCAAGAGGATGGAAGAGCTTGCCTTCCTGTCCCTCCAGCAGGAAAACCGGCACAAAGGAAAGTACAATGATGGCCAGGGAGAAAAAGATGGCCCGACCGACCTGTTTGGCGGAGGCGCTTACGACCTCCAGACGCCTGCCAGCACGTTCTTCAGGTGGTATTTCAGACAGGTGGCGATAGCAATTCTCAACCATGATAATGCCTGCATCTACAAGTACTCCGATAGCTATGGCTATTCCCCCCAGGGACATAATATTGGAGGTCACGCCCATCAGCTTCATTGTGATAAAGGCAATCAGCACCGAGATCGGCAAGGTTAGCACGATAACCAGGGCGCTTTGGAAATGCAGGAGGAAGATCAGAATTACCAGCGAGACAACGACAGATTCTTCCAGCAGGTTCTTTTTTAAGGTATCAATTGCCCGGTCGATAAGATCAGAACGATCATAGGAGACCATTATTTTCATTCCCGGTGGCAGACCCTTCTCCAACTCCTTAATCTTTTCTTTGACCCGGCTAATGACATCCTTGGCATTCTCACCGTAGCGCATAACCACGATGCCGCCTACTGCCTCACCCTCGCCGTTTATCTCGATCAAGCCCCGCCGAATCGCTCCACCCATCTGAACTGTGCCGAGATTTTTGACATAGATCGGGGTTCCCCGCATATCAGCGCCGACTACGATATTCTCCAGGTCTTCCTTGGTTTTTACATAACCGCGTCCACGGATCAAGTATTCGGCGTCAGCCTGCTCGATAAGACGGCCACCCACGTCTTTATTGGCTGCCTTCACCGCCTCTATGATCTGTCCTAAGGCGATTTTGTAGGAAAAGAGTTTCGTCGGGTCCAAATCAATCTGGTACTCGCGGACAAAACCGCCGATAGAGGCAACTTCGGCCACTCCTTGAACTGTATTCAGCTGGTATCGCACAAACCAGTCCTGGAGAGTGCGCAGTTGCTCCAGATCGTAGCCCTTGCCCTCGATAGTATACCAAAAGACATGTCCCACACCGGTGCCGTCCGGTCCAAGAGTGGGAACCACGCCAGGTGGAAGCAGTGAAGCTGCATAATTCAGTCTCTCAAGGACGCGGGTTCTGGCCCAGTAAATGTCAGCCTTATCCTCGAAGATGACGTAAATCATTGAGAAGCCAAAGGCAGAGGAGGCCCTTACAGCACGAACCCGCGGTAATCCCTGGAGGTTGACCGCCAACGGATAGGTTACCTGATCCTCAACCACCTGCGGTGAACGGCCGGGATAATCGGTAAAGACAATCACCTGGTTGTCGGAGAGGTCGGGAATGGCGTCCACCGGTGTTTTGTAGACCGCCCAGACACCCCAGACGATGATCAAACCAAAGATCATCAGGACTAAGAGACGGTTACGGGTGGAGTAATCGATTATCTTTTCAATCATTGCCGCAAATCCTGTAGGAGATCGTCAATAAATTACAAAGTATTCTCTGAGCGTTTCAGTCAGAAAATGATATTACTAAAGAAATACCCTGTTCTGCTCCAGGATAGGGCGTCGTCATCACATCTTCATGTCTTCTATCCTCAAGTCGTCTCCGTTGTCCTCCGATTGCTGCTGTGCCGGTGGGGCGCCGTGACCTTCATGACCTCCACCACCTTTCAACTGTGATTCGGAGTCAATCAGGTAGGCACCTGAAACCGCAACCTCCTCACCTACATTGATGCCGGACAGAATCTGGACTTTATCGTCTACGCGCTCGCCCGCCTTAACATCTCGCGGTTCAAACATTCCAGGGGACGCCTCAACCCAGACCAATTGACGTTTACCTGTGTCGATGAGAGCCGTAACTGGTATGACGATTCCTTTCACCAGCGGGACTCTGATTATAGCGTTGACAAACATATCCGGTTTTAACATATAGCCGGGGTTGGCCATTTCCACCCGTGCTTTGACCGTATGGGTTTTTGGGTCATGAAAAGGATATACGAAACTGATCTTGCCGTTGGATACGGCACCGTGTTCTATCGTGGACCGTATCTCCACCTGTTGTCCAACTCGTATATAAGGAACTTCATCTTCAAAGACGTCTATTTCCACCCAGACTTTCGAAAGATCAGCGATATTGAAGAGGACCTCACCTGTATTAACGTACTGTCCCTGCTGAACCATTTTTTCGATGACTATACCGGACAAAGGAGTGTAGATAGGCAGGCGGATGGTAGGTTTTCCCGCTTTTTCCAGCTCAGAGATCTGGCTCGCCTTAACTCCATACAGCATCAGGCGCTGTTTGGCTGAAGCGACCAGCCCGTCGCCATTCCGGGAGATTGATGGGATTGACGATTTTTTCAACAGGTCACGGCTCTTGACAGCCAGCAGGTATTCCTCTTGCGTCTCCAGCAGGTCAGGCGAGAAAATTTCTGCCACGGGCTTGTCCTTGCTGACCTGAGCCCCAACCGTATCGACGTTCAGTTTATCAATTCGACCGGCGATCCAGGCGGTAACCTTGCCCTGACGTGACTGGTCGAATTGCACAATACCGACGGCGTTGATCTCCTTGTCGAGTGTCTGCTGCCTGGCCTTGATTGTGGTAACATTTGCCATAATTCGCTGATTCGCAGACATGGCGACATGTCCGAGCATCTGACCCACCTGTTTCTGCTCCGGAGTCTGTCCAGCATCATTAACGGGTGTATTATCAATCTTCTTGATCAATTCCATCCCGCAGATCGGACAGGTACCTGGCTTATCCTTAATGATGAAGGGATGCATGGAGCAGGTATAGAGCTGTTTGCTCTGGGTCGCCTTTTGCTCGGATGTGTTACCGGCATGCTGCCTCTGCCAAAGGAACCAGCCACCTCCTGCTGCTGAAGCCAGAATGATCACCACCAGCGGGATTGCGACTGTCTTGTACAGAGCCATGGTCATACCTCGGTATCGTGACTTTAACGATGTTGTGAATGTTCAGATACAGGAGCAACAGGTGATGGTGATTGTTTTGGTGTCCGCTCCGGCACGATAGCGAGCTGTGGTATCATTGCACCACTGGTGTTGCTTACTAGATCAATTCCGACAGTCGCTTCAAGTTGTGCTAGCTTCATCATATACTCAGCCAGGGAATCGTACATCTCCCGCTCGTAGGTAAACAGGGTTATTCTGCTGTCGAGGAGGGTTAAAAAATCTACATTGCTTACTCGATAGCCGATGACCGCCGATTCCAGGGACTGCTCGGCCTGGGGAATGATTCCTCCCTTGTAGAGTTCAACCAGATTCCGGCGGCGATCCAACTGGGCTATGCTGTCATTGATGGTGTAGGAGATGCTGTTCTTCAAAGCGTTCAACTCTGCCGCTGCCATGCCTGTCTCGGAGGTTGATTCGGCCAGCATAGCCTGGCGGCGTTCTTGCTGGAGGGGCAGGTTGACTGTCACACCGACGGTGAACATGTCATAGCCGGGGTCCGTTATCATGTCGGTCGCAATTCTATCCTTTAACATGTACTCAAAGAAGAGGTTAAAGTCGGGATAGAATTCCTTCTGTGCCAAACGATGGGATGCTTGTCCCTTGTTTGTCAGACTTATAAGACTTTTTATCTGGGGACGCTGCTGCAATGCGATCTTGTTCAGTTGTTCAGCAGAGAGCGTGAATTGCGGCAGGGTGAAATCCGCGATGTGGCCGACCGGTGTATCTCCGGGGCGATAGAGGAGATAATTAAGATTGGCTTCCAGGCTTTTTCGCTGTTGCTTAAGGGTAATCTGCATATCCAGCATCTTAGATTGTTCCAGGCCTGCCTTGAAGATATCCTGCTGCACTCCTTGACCAACGGAATACTTCGACTCCGCAATGGTCACAAAGTCGGCGAGAATCAACAGGTTTTTCTCAACAATTTCCAAAAACTTATCAACAGCCCAGAGCTGGTAGAAGTTCTCCTTGACCATACGGGTCAGTTCCAGCTTACGCTCCTCAATGGACCATTTATAGGATTCAGCTTCGAAGTTGGCAACTTCCTGTTTGATGGCCCGCTTACCCCAAAATGGGATTTGCTGAGAGATGCCGATTACTTTGGCCGACTGGGGATCTTTATCGAAAACAAATGGTTCACGAACAAGCATATTCTGGAGCTTGAACATAAACATCGGGTCATCCAGTGCCGCGGCCTGTTTGGCCTTATTGGCAAACATCTGCCAGCGAGACTGCGATGATTTCAACTCTGGATTGTTTGCCACTGCTGTAGCAACGAAATGCGACAGGTCTTCGCCCGACAGTTTGAGGTCTTCTGACCATACCACGCCAGGCGAAATTATCAGTAGCAGGAGTAGGGTAAAGTTATGTATGGACCGCATGGGCGCTCCTGATACGAAGGTATTTATTGTGCTAAACTTCACGGATTGATGTTTTCGTGCCAGGAATGGATAGCAGATACAGAGTCTCTGAGATTACCTTTCTGGCCTCTGCAAAACTCCTGCAGCAACCATTTTTCCCATAATCGTAATCGCTTGATGTGCGATGCCGTTCCGCCAATCAGGCCGTATGACTTTACTCTTGTTTTAGTTGCTCGCAACAGATACTTATCGCCACTTTTTGATTAATAAAACATATGGTTTTGCAAACACGATGTCACGTGTTATTTAGACCATACACCTGTTAATTATCAGACGCGAGGTTATACGTCGGTTAAACAATATCCGTTGGCACTTCCTGCTTTTTTCGCCCCTCGTTTGAAACGTTGGTTATCCGAGTCTCGGGGGGTGTCCACTCACAGCAGGTCGCAGAGTTCGTCAAAGTAACCATGGGAGCTACCACGTTCAGTAAGGGTAGTTGTCTTTCCTGAGCGAGATGAACTGTTCGGGGTGCACGGTTAAAATTGCCAGCATGAACCTCTGTCAAATTGGTATTACCTCAAACTGTATATAGCCTGTATCTCCAAAATAAAAGTTAACCCTATCTATACGAAATTTGGCCAGCATTTTTATAAGAATAGAATCTTCTGCTGCTTCCGGCCAAAGTGCATACCGAAAAAATGACTACCATTTCAAAAATGGTAGTCATTGAGATAATATATATCCATCAAATCCTCCAGCTTTAGATAGAGGATAATTAGCACTTTTCTGTCCTCTCCATCGTTTTCTGATCCTATTTTGCTTCATCACAGGTCATCTCTACAGAAAAAAGAATATAGAGAAACAGGTATGCAGTACTCACGATCTTTGTAGCTAATCTTAACCTCGGCAAAATGACCAGTGAAAGCATTCAACCAGATAATCAGCCAGAGTCCCCTCCTCATGTTTCTTACAAGCTGCGGCCCTGTCCTTAATCCCTACAATGACGATTTCAAATGCCGGGCCAGAGACGATGCCGGGGAATATTGACACCCCTACTGCCTATAAAAAGGCTCGTTATCCGGAGACAATATCGGAAGAAAAATCAGAACCGATAAATGGTTTGAAACAGAAAGTTCAGAATAACAGATATAAGGTACTTGCCGGACTATTGCAGGAAGAGAAAAAGCCGCTATTGCAACCACCAAAAATCCTCAGGGTACTCCTGCTTCCTTATAAAGGTGAAGGCGAGGAACTGTTCATGAGCCGCTACGTCTATGTCAAGATCGAGAATTCAAAGTGGACCCTGACTGATCTAATGGAGCGAAAGTCGATGTTTGCCTGGCTTTTACAACAGGCCATCCTCGGCCCCAGGCAGTATTTAAAACAGAGCGATCTGGACAAGATGACCAGGCGTACCCCGTTCTCTTCGTTTCTGAACTACCTGGTCTATTATCCTGATCTTGAAGTTTTCCTGAACCAGGACGGGATCCCCGGCAAGCGGCAACAGGATTTTAAATCCTTCACCTAATTGGGTTCTTTTCCACAGAGGAAAACGAGCTGTTAAGGCAGTAATCACGAAAAACGAATCTGTACCAAATAGCAATCGGTAGTCTTATGATGGTTTCTGTGAAAATTAAGAGAAAATCGTGACAATGTAGAGAAAATATACAGTTCATAAACAACGATCTGTTGTTGCCCCTTGACAGGCCACATACATTCAGGTGATGAGAAAAAATAACGCTTCTGTGTTTTTAGAAAAAAGCGAGTATGGTGGCGTTTATAGATTGCCGTTGTTGTGATAAATATCTTTAATAAGGAGCCACTGATGAAGAAAATAATTCTACTTGCTGCCCTACTAGTAGGTTCTGCCAGCATGGCCTGTGCTAGTGGGTCGCACGAGGGCGGACACCATATGGAGGAGAAACATTGGACAGCGCCCCACGAAGCAGCCCAGCAGGAAAACCCTGTGCCTCCAGACAGTAATTCGATTTCAGAAGGATCGAAATTATTTGCGGAATTATGTGCCCGGTGTCATGGCCCCCAAGCACAGGGGAATGGACCTGACGCTTCGGGACTATCTGTTAAACCTACCGATTTAAAAGCAATGGCCGGAGGGCATCCTGATGGGGATTTTGCCTGGAAAATAAAAAATGGGCGTGGGGAAATGCCTGCATGGGAAGATGAACTTGAAAAAATTGAGGTATGGCATTTAGTCAACTATGTCCAGTCACTAAAAGTGCAGTCACCGGCAAAGAAGTCCACGCATGAACACGGGCACGATTGAATTAATAACATAGAGATCATACCCTTCAGGAAGATACTAAAAATCGTCTCGTTGATCGAGGTTAGCCTTCTAAATTGTATTCTTTAATTTTATTAATAAGAGTTTGGCGAGCGATACCGAGATTTTTTGCAGCAAGACTCTTATTGTTGTCTGTGTCGTGAAGGGTTGCTCGGATCATTTCTCGTTCCATATCGCGCAAAGTCCACCCTCGCGAAGAGAAGTCGCTGGCGGCCGGCCTTCCATTTTCCGGCAGAAAACGCGGGGGCAGATCCCGTGGAGTTATTTGTTCTCCAAGGCAGAGTACAACGGCCCTTTCGACAGTGTTCTCCAGTTCTCGTATGTTCCCCACCCAGTTGTATCGCATAAATATATTCAGTGTTTCCGGATGAAAGCCTTTAATGTTTTTTTTGTTCTTTTTGTTCTTTTTATCGAGAAAATGATTTGCCAGGTCAGATATATCCTCTTGACGTTCTCGTAGTGGCGGAAGATCAATCGGTACAACAGCCAGGCGATAATAAAGATCCTGTCGAAAGGTTTCTACTTTGATCATCTCCTGAAGGTCTTTGTGTGTTGCAGCTACCACTCGAACATCAACATTGATCGTCTCATTGCCACCGACCCTTTCAAATTGGCCCTCCTGGAGTACCCGGAGAATCTTTGCCTGCGTTGGCAGGCTCATATCACCAATCTCATCGAGGAAAAGTGTGCCACCGTGGGCTAGCTCAAACCTACCCTTTCTCCTTGAGCTTGCCCCGGTAAAGGCACCGGCCTCGTGGCCAAAAAGTTCACTCTCAAGAAGGTTTTCGTGAAGTGCCGAACAGTTTACCTTAATAAAAGGACCTTTCTTACGAAGGCCATTTTCGTGCAGAGCATTTGCCACGAGTTCTTTACCTGTCCCCGATTCTCCCTGAATCAACACTGTGGCGTCACTCTGGGCGACCAATTTGAGCGTAGAGAAAAGATCTCGCATGACCTCGCTTGAACCAATTATCTTGCCAAAAGAATAGTCCTCCGCCAATCGTTCTTTAAGATAGGCGTTTTCCGTCTTGAGAGTTGAATGGTCTAGCGCTCTTGTCAATACATGTGCCAGGTTATCAATATCAATAGGTTTAGTGATATAATCGTAGGCCCCTTTTTTCATAGCCTTTACAACGCTTTCTATGGAAGAAAATGCGGTTATCACTATGGTGGGGATATGGTTTCCCGCATCTTCGAGTGCCTCAAGGGTTTCTATACCGCCCATTCTTTTCATTTTTAGATCAAGGAGAATGAGGTCAAAGAGATTCTTTTGCAATGCGGCAAGAACTTCATCCCCATCACATGCCTCAGTTATTCTGTAACCAAGCCTTTCGAGGTTTAACTTGAGCATTGTTCTGTGTCCGATATCATCATCCACTAACAGCAATTGAGGTTTTTTTTGTTGTGTATCAATCATGTTCTCTCCTTAAGAGGGAGCACAATTGTGATAGTTGTGCCCGCATTAACAACAGAGTTAATCTCAAAATAGCCATTGTGCCGCTCCACAATTCGGTGACTAACCGCAAGGCCCAAGCCAGTACCGCTTTTTTTTGTTGTATAGAAAGGATCAAACATTCTACTCTTGGTTTCTTCAGACATCCCACTCCCTGTATCGGATACAGAGATTCGACACATCTCCTTATCACAGCTAATATTTAGCGAAACTTGGCCACCGGGCGGTGTCGCCTGGATACTATTTTTCAACAAATTCATAAGGGTTTGAATCAAGAGATCGGTGTCGCCGTATAGTTCAGTGCTTTCATCATATTTATGAACAAGGCTGATCCTCTTCTCAACAAAGTCTTGTTCAAGCAAAGCGACTGTTTTTCCTACCATAGCTTTTATATCTATCTTTTCGAAATTAAGTTCACGGGGAGCGCCAAACTGGAGGAGTTCGGTCACCAGGTGGTTCAATCTATCAACCTCACTTATCATGAACTTTGAATACTCTCTGCAAGCATCTGACGCACCATCCTCAGAACCGAAAAAATGAGCCAGACCTCGCAAAGTTCCGAGAGGGTTACGCACTTCATGAGCAATACCTGCTGCCATGGCACCAAGGGCGGCAAGCCTCCTGGAGTGTTCTAATTGTTTTTCCATTGAGCGTATTTCTCCCACATCTCTTATAACCAGAACCCTGCCAATCTTATTACCTAGATGATCCTTAAGTTGGGCACTTCCGATCTTAATGGGTATTGATTCACTGTTCGGAACCTCAAGTTCGGCATCCTTTTCTATCACATTACTTTGTGTGGTGAGTGTTTCCGGTGGGCATGCCGGAAAAATATCCAAAACTTTTTTTCCGATAATATCATTGGGGCGACGCTCGAACAATTTTTCAGCATTTCTATTGCATGATACGATATACCCTGCCTGATCCAGAGTTATAAGTGAATCCGGAATGCTTTCCAGAACATTATTGGTGTAGAGTTGGGTGTTAAGCAGTGTTGCGTGGGTAACACCCATCCTTTGATAGAGGTAAAGAAAATATAATCCTGCAAAGAAAAGAAGAAGCAGCATCACCAACATGAAAATGGTGTGATACATATCCTGCTGCTTGGTCTTCTCATACTCACTGGTATAAAAACCAACAGAAATATACATCTGTCCTTTCGGCTTGAAGGCAAGATTCCATTGTTCCCACCGGCTTTCCATCATCGACATACCATGCATAGATGTCGTAACAGGATTAAATTTCTGGGATATTTGAAAAATATTATCGGGCCAACTTATTGAAAAAACTGGACTGTCCCCGACTTCTTTTAAATCAGGGAAATTTTTGAGAATGGCTTGTGAAATATTTCCCTGAGATACAACAACTGCGTTATCTTCATCAATAATTCTGATAAAGGCGATGCCCTTGTCCTTTAACACTTCAATCGCAAGATCTTCCAGAGGATTATGTCCTGCAGATTTACGAAACATCATCGATGTTCGAGTTCCAGCCTCAAAGGCGTGGATCATTGTCTTTCCCTGCCTCATGAAGGAAAGTTCCATGAGTTTTTGACTACGGTCTCTGTTTTTGATGGTTGCAATCACAAGAATGCCAATAAGCATGGCACTGATTACCAAAAGGATGACAGCCGGTTTGGAAATAGCAAATGTCTTTGGGGCATTGAGGATCAGGTTGTCTTGCATCAAATTCACCTTGTGTCAAAGATTATGTAAATGAGAACAGCAATTTTCTTGCCAAGACAACTGCTAACCTCACAACTCAGTATCTTCGAAATAGTGCCTCTCACTATGTGGTTAAGAAACTCTCGATTAGTGGAAGAGATTCTCATTTAAGATATCGGTGGGCCCCAACCAACCCAATATCCATACTTTAAGTGTACAATAATTATACAGCGGCACCCGACGAGTGTCAATTAACTGGACAATGCATACGGTCAACTATTTGAGTGCTGCATCGGCAAACCACCGCGTTTCGTTCACGCTGGCCTGCACATGGACTCTGCTATCCTCTAACCAGACCTATTGGCATAACTGTTGCATTTGACAAGAGTATTAAGGGAGTTCCATCTCTTAGCTCACCTTCAAGTATAATTACCTTTGATTACTATCATCACTGATCTTAATGTGAATGTAACATTGAAGACAACAAGAGTACGGACTGTGGTCATAAATAAGCTTTCTCAACTGAACACAAAAAAAACGCAAGGAGACCTCGATGAAAAGATTTTTGTTATTGTTTGCACTGGTCAGTTTAATTTTTGCTGGCAATTCCATGGCGATGGAAGGAATGGACCACGGTAACAGTACCGAGGATGGAAGTTTTACTTATATGGCTATGGCTGGGGACATTCATACCGAATTTAAAGTCATGGATCTGGCCAGTATGAATATGAAAGATCCAGAGGGCAAGACCCATCATGTCATGGCAACGTTTACGCGTGATGGTAACAAAATTACTAAGATAGTCGGGAAAGTGAAACTTATCTCCCCTAGTAAAAAGGAGCAAATCGCCGATTTAAAAGATTATGGTGGAGGCATTTTTGCCGCCAATTTTATCATTGACGAGCCTGGGAAATGGGGTGTCATCTGTCTCTTCAAGGGTGAAGATGAAAAACAGACAGTTAAGTTCTGGTACCCGTACATGGCAATGTGATTGATTTCTTCAGCAGGAACCGGTCATTGTTTTTGTGATCGATGACCGGTTACCAGACAACCAGCATCTCAGCAGTGTTGCCATTAGTCAGGTCCGTTTCACTCAAAGAGGAGATCCCCGTGTTAAGCATAATCAGACAACTCACAACGGTTTTCTCGGTTCGATTTGTTTTTATCCAACTCTTCGGCCTCATCGGATTTTTACCAGCCCTTGTCGGAATAGCTCAGTCCGGAGACTTTACACTCACTCTTGAAAAGGCTGTGCAAGCTGCACAGCTCAATGATCCCTGGTTGGCAGGCAACCGGCACTCTCAAGACGCAATCGAATCAATGAGCGTTTATGAGGGAACACTGCCGGATCCGCAAGTATCGTTAGGGTTCGCCAACGTACCAATCGATACCTTCGATTTTAACCAGGAAGCCATGACGCAGTTTAAAGTAGGGGTGACACAAATGTTTCCCCGCGGAGACAGCCTGACGATTAAGCGGAAACAGCTGGAAACGATGGGTAGTCAGTTTCCGTTTCAACGTCAGGATCGTAAAGCAAATATTGTCGTTACTGTGAGTCAACTCTGGCTTGATGCATATAACGCCCAGGAGAGTATCGCGTTAATCCAAAAGGATCGCCCATTGTTTGAACAGCTGGCGGATATTGCTGAGGCGAGCTATTCAGCGGCTTATGGCAAAACCAGACAACAGGATATCATTCGGGCTCAATTGGAGCTGACTCGACTGGATGATCGACTCACCATGCTCAAACAGAAGCAAGAAATGTTCATGGAAAAGCTTTCTGAGTGGGTGAGTGAATACTTTCGTGAGGAATATGGGGAAAAATTGAATTCCGGATCACCTCTCCCCTGGTCACAATTGGCGTTGGCCAAGAAGCTCCCCGACATAAAAATGCTGCGGGAGTCACTCTATTTATCGACTAAAGAAGCTGATGCTCAGCAATTTTATGAATCTGTATCCAAACACCCGTCGCTGCTTGCCCTCGACCGGGAGATAGAGACCAGTAAAATTGGTATTGATCTTGCCAGACAAAAATATAAACCGGCATGGGGGGTCAATGCCAGTTATGGCTATCGGGCTGAGGACCAGAACGGGAGAGACCGGGCTGATTTTGCCTCTGTAGGTATTAGTTTCGACCTGCCTTTGTTCACGAGTAACCGCCAGGATAAGGAAGTCCAATCTTCAGTTTCCCAGACCGAGGCAGTCAAAACGAAAAAGTGGTCACTTGTTCGTAAAATGATAGCCAATTTTGAAAAGACCAGAACACAACTCAAAAGGCTGAATGAGCGTCAAGTACTCTATAAGTCTCAATTATTGCCACAAATGAGCGAACAGGCCGAGGCCTCTCTTACAGCATATACCAATGACGATAGTGATTTTGCCGAAGTCGTCCGATCCCGAATTGCTGAATTGAATGCGCAGATTGATGCCTTGGGCATAGATGTGGAAAGACAAAAAACCATTGTCGAGCTGAACTACTATTTTATGGAAAATGCCGATGATATCATTGCAAAAAAATAGCTCTGTGGGAGAGAGAAAATGAAGAGACTTATAAGTATACTGGCATTGCTTGTTGTTGGTGGTGCCATTGGCTCCTTCATCGCCATTACTTTCTACCCCAAGTTGAGAGGCTATTTCCCATCTCTTAATGTTGCACAGAACAGCGCTCCGCCAACGGCCGAAAAGAAGCCGTTGTACTGGGTAGCCCCGATGGACCCCAACTATAAAAGGGATAAACCCGGAAAATCACCAATGGGCATGGACCTCATACCCTTTTATGGAGAAAAAGAAAGTGGATCAGAGGCTGGCCCCGGGACGGTAAGAATTCCTCCCGATGTGGTTAACAATCTGGGAGTACGAACCGCTGCAGCACATCTTGGTTCACTCCATTCTGAAATTAATACAGTTGGTTATGTGAAGTACGATGAAGACCATTTAGAGCATATTCATCCAAGGGTTAATGGATGGATTGAAAAACTCTATGTCAAAGCATCTGGCGATCCGGTAAAGAAGGGGGAACCGCTGTACAATCTCTATTCCCCGGAGTTGGTTAATGCCCAGGAGGAGCTGGTGATGGCGCTTGAGCGCCAGAGACCTCGCCTCATTAGGGCTGCTGAGAATCGCTTAGCATCGTTGCGAGTACCGGCTACGGCAATCAAGCAGATAAAAAAGAGTGGAGAGGCAAGGCAAACTGTCATCTTTTATGCACCACAAGACGGAGTAATTGCAAAATTAAACATTCGACAGGGTTTCTTTGTCCAACCTGGTTCTACAATAATGTCGATAGCTGCCCTTGACCCGATGTGGGTGGAGGCCGAGGTGTTCGAGAGGCAGGCTGCAGAAGTTGCTGTTGGACTTCCTGTCACAATGACCCTTGATTATCTGCCCGGTAAAGAGTGGACTGGCGTTGTTGATTATGTCTACCCCGAACTCGATGCCAAAACACGAACCTTGAGAGTTCGCCTGAAATTTAAAAATAAAGAGGGATTACTTAAGCCGGATATGTTCGCCCAGGTTGTCATTCATCTAAAAAGTTCTCAAAAAATTCTGCTTGTACCAAGAGAAGCTGTAATTCGGTCCGGCCGTTCCAGTCGAGTAGTGCTGGCTCTCGGAGAAGGTCGCTTCAAGTCTATCAATGTCGAAGTCGGACGTTTCGATGAGCAGTCTGCCGAGATCCTGTCAGGACTTTCCGAGGGAGAAAAGGTTGTTACTTCCGCGCAGTTTTTAATCGATTCTGAGTCGAGCAAAACATCTGATTTCAAGCGTATGAATCACAGTGAGGCAGATGTCCCGAAGAGTGTCTGGGTTGAGGCCACTATCAATAGTTTGATGGCAGAACATCGGATGATCAACGTATCACATAAAGCGATAAGTGCATGGAATTGGCCGGAAATGACTATGGATTTCACAGTGTCCAAAGATGTTGATTTTGCCTCACTTAAAGCCGGCATGGCCTTGCATGTGGAGGTAACCAAAATCCAGGATGAGCAGTATCAGATTACCAAGATCCACATTCCCAGTGCGGGTGATGGAAACAAAAGCCTTGATGAGCTGAACACAGATGACATGAGTCTTGATGATATCAAGCTCGATAAAGAACCACACGACGACCATAAGCAATAGGGGACAAATACAATGATTGCATCTATTATACGATGGTCGGTTGGCAATCGTTTTTTTGTTCTACTGGCTACCATAATGCTGGTAGGTATTGGCCTGTATTCATTAAAAAACACGCCTGTCGATGCCTTGCCGGATTTATCAGACGTGCAGGTTATCATAAAAACATCCTATCCCGGCCAGGCACCGCAGGTAGTTGAAGACCAGGTGACCTATCCTCTGACAACCGCTATGCTTTCCGTACCAGGAGCCGTGACGGTTCGAGGTTACTCATTTTTTGGCGATTCTTTTGTCTATATTATTTTCGACGAACAGACAGACCTGTATTGGGCAAGAAGCAGGGTACTCGAGTATCTCAGCCAGGTTGCACCCTCATTACCCGAAAACGCCAGGCCTCAGTTGGGCCCGGACGCCACCGGAGTGGGTTGGGTGTATCTCTATGCCCTGGTCGATAAAACCGGCAAACATGATATCAGCCAGCTGCGATCGCTGCAAGATTGGTTTTTAAAATATGAACTCCAAACAGTTCCCGGTGTCTCAGAAGTTGCCGCTGTGGGTGGAATGGTCAAACAATACCAGGTAAAGGTTAACCCTGAGAAACTGAGGGCCTTTGGAATTCCGCTATCAAAAATACAGATGGCTATTAAAGCCGGTAACCAGGAAATAGGCGCCTCGGTGGTGGAGATGGCCGAAGCTGAGTACATGGTAAGAGCCACCGGCTATCTGCAGAATGTAAAAAATTTGGGCAATATACCGCTCGGTGTCACGGAGAACGGTGTCCCTCTGCTGTTAAAGGATGTTGCGGAAATTGGCACCGGTCCACAGATGCGACGCGGTGTCGTAGATCTTGACGGAGAAGGCGAAACCGTTGGTGGTATTATCATCATGCGTTTTGGCGAGAACGCCCAAAAGACTATTGATGGCGTTAAGGCAAAATTAGAGGAGCTTAAAGCAGGTCTTCCTGACGGGGTTGAAATCATACCGGTCTATGACCGAAGTGCCCTGATCGAACGTGCAATTACAAATCTCTGGCATAAGCTGCTGGAGGAATTTGGTGTGGTCGCTTTGGTTTGTGTTGTCTTTCTCTTCCATGTTCGTTCTTCCCTGGTGGCGATTGTCAGCTTACCAGTAGGTATCCTCACCGCTTTTATTGTCATGCACATGCAAGGTCTCAATGCCAACATAATGTCTCTGGGCGGGATAGCTATCGCCATCGGAGCGATGATCGATGGGGCCATAGTCATGATCGAAAATATGCACAAGCACATGGAACAAACCACGCTCACCAATGAGAATCGTTGGGAAGTTGTTGTAGAGTCAGCAAGTGAAGTAGGTCCTGCTCTCTTTTTCAGTTTACTGATTATTACTGTCAGTTTCGTTCCTGTATTTACCCTGGAAGCTCAGGAAGGCAGGATGTTCTCCCCTCTGGCTTTTACCAAAACCTATGCAATGGCAGCCTCAGCAGCCCTCTCTATCACCCTGGTACCGGTTTTGATGGGCTATTTTATCAGGGGAAGAATTTTGCCGGAACACAAAAATCCCCTTAATCGTTTGCTAACAGCAATCTACATACCTGCCCTGAAAACTGTATTAAGGTTTCCTAAAACTGTCCTTCTCGGAGCCCTGCTTGTACTCGCCATCGGTATCTGGCCAATCGACAAGATCGGCAGCGAATTTATACCTCCGCTTGATGAAGGAGACCTTATGTATATGCCCACCACCTACCCCGGCATCTCCATAGGCAAGGCAAGGGAGGTGTTACAACAAACTGACAAGCTGATTCGAACCGTCCCGGAAGTGAAAACTGTCTTTGGTAAAGTTGGCAGAGCGGAAACGGCAACCGATCCCGCCCCACTCACCATGATTGAGACATTCATCCAACTGAAACCGCAGGATCAATGGCGTGCAGGGGTCACAACCGACAGCCTGAAAAAGGAACTGAACAATCTGGTGCAGGTACCCGGCCTGACCAATGCCTGGGTAATGCCGATCAAAACACGAATTGATATGCTGGCCACAGGTATCAAAACGCCAGTCGGAATAAAGGTTGCCGGACCCGATTTGAAGATAATCCAGAAAATCGGCCAGCAAATTGAAACCGTTTTAAAAGATGTACCGGGAACCGCTTCAGTCTATTCCGAAAGGGTTGCCGGAGGTCGCTACATCAAGGTTGATATTCAACGTGAAAAAGCTGCCAGGTACGGCCTGAATATCGCCGATGTCCAACAGGTTGTCGCCTCTGCGATAGGGGGCATGAATGTTACCCAGACAGTCGAAGGGTTGGAACGGTACCCGGTTAATTTGCGGTATCCCCAAGACTATCGCAACTCGCCGGAACAACTCGCCCTGCTGCCGATAGTTACGATGGCCGGACAACGAATCGCCCTTGCCGATGTTGCCAATATCTATGTTGAAGACGGACCACCGGCAATAAAAAGTGAAAACGCGCGATTAAATGGTTGGTCTTTTATCGATATCGAGGGTGTTGACATAGGCAGCTATGTGGTTCAAGCTCAGAAGGTCGTTGCGGAGAAAATCAAACTGCCGGCGGGATATTCCCTGAACTGGTCAGGACAGTATGAGTACATGTTGCGGGCAAAAGAAAAACTGACCTACGTGGTTCCTTTAACACTCACCATTATTATCATCTTATTGTATATGAACTTCCGTAATTTTGTGGAAGTTGCCATAATTATGGGTACCTTACCCCTGGCAATGGTTGGCAGTATCTGGTTGATGTACCTGGAAGGTTACAATTTCAGTGTGGCAGTCGGTGTCGGCTTCATTGCTCTTGCCGGAGTTACTGTAGAAATCGGCGTGATCATGCTCGTGTATCTTAATCATGCCTATGAAAAAATGTTAGCCGACACAAAAAACGAAGGTGTTTCCCCTAGCTTGGAACAACTATCAGAGGCTGTTTTGCATGGCGCCGGTATGCGAATGCGCCCGATCATGATGACAGCTGCTGCGATTATTGCCGGACTGCTGCCTATATTGCTGGGCACCGGGACAGGCTCAGAGGTAATGAGTCGAATCGCGGCACCAATGGTCGGCGGCATGGTCAGTGCCGTTGTGCTTACCTTACTGGTTCTTCCTGCGGTTTTCTTTTTATGGCGCAAACGCTCACTGTAACTCATTGCCTTGCACTATTTCCAGGGTGATCAATGCTCAGGAATTTCGCTGTTGAGATTTGGGAAGTGCTGAATTGACATAATCCTGGATGTTTTCCTCAGTTGTCTCCCGAGGTATTTTTAACTTGAAAATAGCCCCACCGTTGTTGTTTTTTGCATAAACAAGATCGCCTCCCAAATCACGCACGGCTTTTCTACCAGAGGAAAGAGACAGACCGTAGCCATCAGGTTTGGTGGTAAAAAAAACGCTGAACAATTTAGATTCATGCTCTTTCGCAACTCCAGGACCAGAATCGACAACCTCAAATATGCAAAAATTTCCTCTTCGTTCCGATCGTAAAACTACCGACTGGCCTTTTGCTGAAAAATCAACAGCATTGTCAACCAGAGAGTCAATGACCCGGGGAATAGAGTCTGCTGTCACCATTGATGGACAGCCACCTTTATCGAGATCAAGAACAATTTCTACTCCTTTGGCTGCAGCACGTTGGTTATGCACTGGAAGTCGCTGAAGAATTAACTCGTTCAAGTCATGGGACAAAGTCAGATCACCCAGAGGTGTTCTGAATTGCCCCAGGGCATCAAGAAGCCTCTGCAGACGATTGATTTCATAGCGCATATCATCGTCTTCTGCACTTTTATCATTTTTACTCGATTTTTGATGAATGCCCTCTATTTGCCTGACAATATCCTGTACTTCAAAGCTGAGGGCCGATGCTGCTCTGCCAAGTGCAGTAACTCTTTCGTTTTCAAAGAGCTTCACTTGCTGTTTTCGTTCTCTGTCCGACAACCAGCCTATGAGCAGTGCAACTATAAAATAGAGACCTATCTGCGTTATAACGATCAAATGCCCATCACTGTGATGACGGCTAACCACCATGGGAAGTCCAAAGAGCAGACTGATGAGTGTGGCTGTTGCGGCACCCTTGTATAAACCGAACCAAAAACTGGCGAGAATGAGCGGGATGAAATACAATTGTTGATGCAGTACATGAAATCCCGGGTCGGTACCATGGTATAAAATATGTACTGTCGAAATATAGATAATAAGTGCCGCAAGCGTAACTATTTTAAAAATCATGTTGCTCCCCTTCCTGTTGAATTATCTTTCGTCCTTAATGCTAATGCTCACCTTGCACTCTGCATACCAGTTCCAAATCAAGTAGATATTCTCTTGAAAACACAAGAGATTCACTAGAAAGGCACAACGAGCCTGCGAGTTTTGAAAAAGCAAAGTGTAAAATAATTAGACAGGGATATTTTTATAAGTAATCCAACGTTACATCATAGCGCCTTATCCCAGGTTTCGGTGTCCCCAAATTGGACCATGGATCAATGTTCGGTTATTGTACACCTTATTTTCCGGAAGCATCTTTGGCTACGCGAAAACTGGTGTCTGTATAATATTTAGAGGGATCTTTCATGACAATAACTGCATTACCGATCATGCTGGATACCGCCTGCCCCAAAATCGTAAAATCGCCGTCTTTGGATTTCCCCCACTCAGCTAACTGATTGATCCCCCGTATACCGAAATTTTCCGGAGGATAATTAATGACCGGAGTAGGCAGGGGTAATCGTTCCGTCGCCTCGCTCTTATTCGACGCCATAAGAGCAAACCATTCCCGGGCTTTAAGCAGTCGAAATCCAAAATAACGCGCATAAGCTTCTGCTCCATAACCGGACACCATCAACACGGCACATGAGGCATGCATCGGATGTTGAACGAGAAAAGTTTTTCCATCAAAGATGATTGGCCTATAGCCTCGTATTTTCTCGCTTAATTTAACAATCAAATGACCGTCCAGCAGAACGTCATTGTCGTCATGGGTAATTTTTTCGATATTAACATTCAAAAAGTCAACAAACTGCTCGTTGGTTATCGGGCTTTCCGAGAGATAAAAAGCCTCGAGAGCTATTTTTCTCTCGCCAAAAGGGTTCTCAGGACCCAGTGTCAGCTCCATTGCCGGCACCAGTCGCAGCATCGAATCATCATCAGCATGAATTAACTGTTCCAAGCCTTTGGGCAACACACCATATTGGGTTTGATTACCGGCACTTCGCTGGATCTCTGTTTTTTGCTGTGGTTCGGGCACAGCACTAGACTTTGAATCGATATAAAATTTGTATGTCAATACACCAAGCGACAGAATCACACTCACCAAAAGTACCCATAGAGTTTGAGCGGGCCATTGAGGCCTTTTGTTTTCATTGACCGCTGGAGAGACATTGTAAGGACATTCACCTATATCTATAAGCCGCTCTCTCAATTCTCGAACGGTGCCTATACGTTCCAACGGATTCTCTGCGGTGGATGCCATGATGACATTATTGAGAGATTTGTAATATTCTGAAGATTCGGTATTACTTAATTGTACTTGTTTAAACGGAGTGATCTTTTCGGTGATTTTTCCTTCAACGGCCTCAAAAAGAATCCTGCCAATGGCAAAGATATCGGCAGACTCACGGGCCAAGCTGAAGTTGTTGTACTGTTCTGGAGCCATATACGCCAGGGTGCCGAATATTTCAACTATCGATCCGGTAACCGACGGAAAATCAAATCCCATAGAAAGACCAAAATCTGCTAACTTAGCAGAATTTTCTTTCATGAAAATATTCTCCGGTTTGATATCCCTGTGCACGATGCCGCTTTTATGAACCTTTTCCAATCCTTCCAGAATAGGGATCATGTATTTAGTGATCCACGATTTAATTTCCTCTTCAAATTCAAAGCCGCTCTCATCCATGGTATCGCGCAGGGTCCGCTCGGCCATAAGTTCCATGACCAGGTAATCGACTGTGCAGTTTTGTCCCTCATATTCGAAGGTGTCCTGTTTGAATCCATAGATGCGGATGACGTTGGGATGATCAATCTGGGCAACAATTCTGGCCTCTGCCTGGAAACGTTTGAGTGCTAGCTCATACTCAGAAGTTTCCATATTTTCTGCAACCCCTGAAGAGATAACCTTTATCGCCACCTTGAGATCAAGCGATGTATCATATGCCAGGTAAACAGCGCCCATTCCACCTCTTCCGATAAATCGAATGATCTGATAGTTTCCGCCCAGAACAGTACCGGGTGACAGCAGCATGTGTGTTGTTATGTCATTCATGTTTTCATTCCTCACGTCGGCAATGCTGCCGGTACGCGCATCTTTTGGAGAGAAGACCTGCCAATTATTTCAAGTCGTATGGACAATAATGCACGTAATGTCGTCGTGTCCGCCATGAGCGATTGCGCTGGCTAACAATCGTTCTGCCGTTTCTTCGCAATCAGCCTCTGTTTGCATCATCTGCTCAATATCGTGAAACGAGACCGAATCATGCAACCCATCAGAAGAAAGGAGAAATCGATCGCCGGGGATGATATCCAGCGTCCGGCTGAAGACAACCTCCAGCGGCTCATCTGTACCCACCACATGCGTCAGCACATTCCGATGGGGGACGGTTGCTCCCATTTCTGCTGTCAATGCCCCTTTCTCCACCATCTCCTGGACAAATGTATGATCAGTTGTCAGCAATTGAAGTTTTTCATCTCGCAAGCAATAAATCCGTGTATCACCGACATGGGCGACGACAGCCTGGTCACCGCCCAGGACCATCACTGAAAGTGTGGTTCCCATATGTAGACAGCCCGGGTTTTTCCGCATATTGCGTTTAATTTGCTCATCGATATCAAAAAAGATCTCTTTTAAAACTGTTTGTAGCCCCATCCTCGGATTCTCCGATAGCTTATCGAGGAACCCTGCCAGGGCCTCACAGGCAATCATACTGGCAACTTCGCCGCAAGGGTGTCCTCCCATCCCGTCAGCGACAGCAAAGAGCATACGATCACTACCCATGTCTACTCTATAACAATCTTCATTATTGCCACGCCTTGAACCGATTGCACTTCGAACAGCGTATTGAATTTGCATGAATTACTGCCTTTTTCAGATGATTAATTCTTTATAAAATTCCAATTGATTTCTTCAGCCTGCCACCTTGTCATTCGATTGGTCATCTGGTTTTGCTGGAGTGTCAATCACGGTCGGCAAATCTTATCTTGTAAACTTAAGAAGCTAATTTTTTGAGCAACTGCGTAACGACAAACCCTCAAGAGACACGAAGATTCGGCGACAAGGGATCATTTGCCACCAGTCCGTTGCCAATGCCGTCGTTCAAAACATGATACGCAATATTTTAGATAGGCAGACTGCCTGTTGAAGAGAATCGAGAATCCGCTGTTAATGCGCTTATTTTTGGCTGCTGCGCGGTTGAGCAGAATAGTCGAAGGATATTCCCAGTGCATCGGGTGGTACTTTAAACGATGTCCGAAAAGCGCGATCATTTATCCGCGACCTGGAAACACGATATCCTGAATAATAGATTATCTTCTGTTGTATTATTCCTCCACTACCATCCAAGAACAACAGACGAACAGTCAGTGAATCGGCGCTGTCGTAATAATTGACAACTCCGGACAGCTTCATATTCTCGCCAACCAGGTTATAGCTATAATCAAGAGACAGTTTTCCCGATTCGAAATTGCCCCGGCTATCCCCCTTCACCTGAAATAGTATTTGTTTGTCAAGAGATACGACTCGTCCCATATCAGCACAGCCCGAAAGACCAAGAGATATCAGGATGAGCACCGATAGAAGAAGTATTTTCGTATTTGACAGAATGGTATTTTTCATTAGCGACTCCCCTGAGAAGTGGTTTTAATTTCTATGGCTACGTCCTCTATAGCATGTAATTGCATATTGTATGCCAAGAATGGCGCCACCCGGTTGCGTGTGAAAATGTCATTACTTAAATGAGTTACGGTCTTAGCAGCTTGAACATGGTTATTTTTACTATCTAAAGAATAGACACTATTATCCGGTACCGCCCTTTAGCTATACAGAATCTGTACAACCCGATACATCTTCCGGTTGTACAGATTCTGTATAGCTGGAGGTGTTCTTTTATGCAGGAAAACTTACTTAAACGAACTAATCGGAGAACTGGAGGTGATGGAACGGATCAGATGTAACCGACCAAAATGCTGCAGTTACTTTTCAGAAAAGGTCCTCAGACGCAACGCATTGACCAGAACCGAAACAGAGCTTAAACTCATGGCCGCTGCAGCAATCATCGGGCTGAGCATAATGCCTAAAGATGGATACAAAACGCCTGCCGCCACAGGAACTCCCAGAGCATTGTAAATAAAAGCGAAGAAGAGATTCTGTTTGATGTTTGCCATAGTGGCCCTCGACAATTTTCTGGCCCTGATGATGCCGTTCAGATCACCTTTGACCAGGGTGACACCAGCGCTTTCCATTGCCACATCGGTACCGGTACCCATGGCAATACCGACCTCAGCCTGGGCAAGAGCAGGCGCGTCGTTAATGCCGTCGCCCGCCATCGCCACCATTTTCCCTTCACTCTGGTATCGCTTAATGACTGCGGCCTTTTCATCGGGAAGCACATCGGCGACAACTTCGTCAATACCAAGTTTTGCCGCCACTGCCTCTGCGGTCGCCCGGTTATCACCTGTCAGCATCACTATATTCAATCCCTCCTCATGCAGTTTTTTGATTGCCTGCAGGCTGGATTCTTTAATGGGATCAGACACGGCCAGGATGCCGGCCAGTTTTCCATGGGCAGATATAAACATGACGGTTTGCCCTTCTTTTCGCATTTCTTCCGCGCGGTCAGCCAGTTCATCGGTCTTTATACCTGCATCATCCATCAGTTTTAGATTTCCCAAAAACACGCGCTCACCGTCCACTGTTCCGGCAACACCTTTACCGGTTATAGAATCAAAGTCTTCTGGCGCTACGGGAGTTATTCCCCTCTCAGTCGCTCCTGCCACTATCGCTGCAGCCAGGGGATGTTCACTCGATTTCTCAAGGCTTGAGGCTAACCTAAGAAGCTTGTCTTCATCCATGCCTGTCGCCGGAAAAAAACCGGTAAGTTTTGGTTTTCCCAGAGTTAGGGTACCGGTCTTATCCACCACCAGAGTGTCAATCTTGCGCATGGTTTCAATTGCCTCGGCATTTTTGAACAGCACCCCCATTGTTGCTCCTTTACCGGTTGCTACCATAATGGACACTGGTGTAGCCAGACCCAGAGCGCATGGGCAGGCAATAATTAAAACGGAGACTGCGGCAATAAGAGCGAAAGCAAGTTTTGGTTCAGGACCCCAAAAATACCAGGCGGCAAAGGCAAACACGGCAATAACCATAACCGCCGGGACAAAATAGCCAGCCACAAGGTCGGCCAGCCTCTGAATGGGAGCTCGACTGCGCTGGGCATCGGCTACCATTTTGACAATCTGGGCCAGCAAGGTATCACCACCAACTTTGTCGGCACGCATGGTAAATGATCCCGTGCCGTTCACAGTAGCCCCGACAACTTTGTCTCCGGTCTGTTTTTTTACCGGAACCGGCTCCCCGGAAATCATCGATTCATCAACCGAACTCGAACCATCCATAACCTCACCGTCGACTGGCACTTTTTCACCGGGCCTTACACGTAAGATGTCCCCTGGTTTAATGTCATCAAGAGGCACATCTTTGTCTGATCCATCGTCATCTATTAATCTGGCAGTTTTAGGTGCAAGTCCCAACAGTGCTTTGATAGCAGCACCCGTCTGGCTGCGCGCCTTCAATTCCAAGACCTGGCCAAGCAGGATTAAGGTGACAATAACGGCAGCCGCCTCAAAATAAACACCCACTGCGCCGCTATGTCCTCGCATTGTTGCCGGGAAAAGCATCGGAAAGAGTACGGCGACAAGGCTATAAATGTAAGCGACTGAAACCCCCAGGCCTATGAGGGTAAACATATTCAGGTTCTTATTAATAACTGATTGGATTGCTCGAACGTAAAATGGCCAGCCTGCCCAGAGAACAACAGGTGTTGCCAGGATGAACTCCAGCCAGCCAAGCGATGCTGGAGAAGCCAGGTTCTCTATGAGATGACCTCCAGGCAGCATGTCGCGCATGGCAATGATGACTACAGGCACGGTGAGGATTACACCAAAAATAAAGCGTTTTTTCATATAATCGTATTCCGGGTTCTGCTCCTCTCCCTCCGATGCCATGTCTCGTGGTTCAAGCGCCATGCCGCATTTTGGACAGTTACCGGGGCCTTCCTGTTCTACCTCAGGATGCATGGGACATGTGAAGATGGTTTTTTCAGTTGCCACCCGGGGGACAGGGTCACGATATTTTTCACTTTTGAGTTCTGACATTACCTCACCTCCTCAGGGTATTTCCTGGTGTGTTTACCATGATTATCGCAGAATTCGTGCCAATCCTAAAAATACTTAAGCTTACCTCTGACACATTGACTTCAAATGATACAACAGATCATTTTGCTGCAGGGTTGGCAAAAATGTACAAAGGCTTGTGTAAAAATTGGACATTCCGGCAAAGGTTTTCATGGATAATTGCCTCAGATCAAGACAGTCAGATAAAAATATTACGCACCGTAGATGAAGAGTTTTTACGACGCCATCAAGGCTGGGTACAGTAAAGATTACTTCCAATAACCGGTATTACTCGGATACTTCTTTGACCTTGCTCCCCTTTCGTTTCCCTAACCAGCGAGCCAACGGGTTTGCGGAAATTCCATGCAACATCAGGCTAAGAAATACAGTAAGTGTTACAATCATTGCTATAGAACGACCTCCGGGCACTCCCCTATTCAGCACAATGACAGAAAAAACAATCGAGGCAAGGCCACGGGGGCCAAACCAACCAAGAAACAATTTCGAACGAATACTCTCTCCAGTACCTATAAGTGAGAGAAAGATCGGGACCATTCGAATTACCGTAAGGCTTAATACTGCATATAATATCATCGACCATGTAAAATAAGGGATGCAATGACTAACAACAATAGCCCCAAAGAGCATCCAGGTAACCAAGGCTAAGGTCTCACCTATTCCTTCCGCTGCAAAAATCATTTTGCGCGTGGCTTCTTTTGCTTTGTATCCAAAATACAGACCTCCGGAAAATGAAGCAATATACCCACTGCCATGAACACTCTGGGCGACAGAAAAGCAGGCAATGGCGAGTCCGACAACAGTAATTTGCAACCATACTTTATTTACCCAACCCCTTATCAAGCACCATTTTACACCCCAGATTGCCAGGGATGAGAGACTAAGGCCGACAAGCAGCCCAAACCCAAGTTCTCTAAAAACTAATTTGAGAGCAGAAATTGCGCTACCGCCTGCAGCACCACTGCCGTTTGCCAAGGCGATAAAAACGAATAGAATAGGAACACAAAGGCCATCATTGAGCCCACTCTCAATATTCAATCCTTCCCGAATCCGAATGGGCACTGTTTTATTGCTGATAATTGCTTTACCAAGCGCTGCATCAGTTGCAGCAAGCATTGTGCCCAGAATAGCCGCTTCAAAAATACTCAAAACATCAAAGATTATTGAAGCAAAAAGAGTACCAAGGAAAATAACACCAGGGAGGCCAAGCAACAACATTCGCACCGGAATGCGGAATTGAGATCTCAATATTGAAAAATCAGTATTTGCTGCATCAATAAAGAGAACTAATGCGAGGGTCAGGTCGGCAAAAACCCTGAAATTGCTACTTGAAACATCTCCATACAACCAGCCTAGACCAAGAGGTCCCATCAACAAACCGGTAGCCACAAAAACGATCGTACCGGATACAAATGTACGTTCCAGGCGACCAGCCACCATGCTGTAAAAGAGTACAAACAGTGCGAGTATAGCCAGTTCATTATACATATCGAATTCATCCAGGATAATGTACAGAAGAACCAATCACAAAATTGAATCGACCTGTCCAGTAGCTAGCTGTCCAAAACTACACGATAATCAGCAAATGTACTGCTTGCACGTTTCAAGAAGCATCAACAATTGACTGCAGGTCTGGTACCGGCTTTTTTCCGCAAAATTAAAACCTGCCCTGAACCTCGGCACCAAGGCTATATTCCGATTGCCATGTTGCGCCGAAAAGGCCAAACGTCTCGATGCGCGAAGAGCGTTTGATGACAAACAACCAGGAAAGGTGTAAGAATGAGACATCTTCCAGGAAGCACTACGGGAAAAGTGCCTAATTCCACCACAGCCCAACCGACCAACCGACCACCCGACCAACCGAAACAGGAGAGAGATGTCTCAGAATTGTCAATTATAGAGCAATATGGCTTTGTCGCTTCAAAAGTGGAGGAAAAAGAGATGACAAAATGTTCAATGAGAAATCTGTTTTTGACAGGTCTATCCCTCTTGATGACAGTGCTCCCTTGGGCGGCGATTGCCGAAGTCAGCCCTCCAGACAAACCTGACATCAATGCCCAGATTGAAGATCTCTTACAAGGCGACTGGGGACAGATCACGTTTAACCTGCGATACCGTTTTGAGCATGTAGAACAGGATGGGCTTAGAACAGCCAATGGTGACCCCATCAGGCTGCGTCTTGGCTACCTGACTCCCAGCTTCTCAGGCTTTCAGGCCTTTGCCGAGTTTGAGGGAAATACTTCTCTCCTTATTGACGACTTCAACAATACAGTAAACGGCAAGACAGAATATGCGGTGATTGCCGACCCCGATGAAGGAGAGCTCAATCAAGCCTGGCTTTCCTTTGCAACCATCCCTGATACCTTACTCAAGGGTGGTCGCCAGAAAATTCTTTACGACAACCAGCGATTTATCGGGCCTGTCGGTTGGCGACAGATGGAGCAAACCTTTGATTCGATCTCTCTGCTTAATACATCCCTGAGTAACTTCTCTGCCAACATCGCCTACATATGGAACGTCCGCACTATTGCCAGCAAAGATGTGAGAATGCAGTCACCTCTACTCAATTTAACATACGCTTTTCCGGATTTCGGCTCCCTTACCGGATACGGCTACTGGCTGGACTATGACGATTCCAACAATTCCGGCCCTTTTCAATATGCATTTTCCACTCAGACCATCGGTCTGCGATTCGACGGATCAACTGGGGTAACAGAGAATCTCAAGTTGCTCTATACGGCAGAATATGCCAGCCAGGCAGATTACCAGGATAACCCCAGGGAATATACTGCCGATTATTATCACCTCAGCGTCGGTATCCTGGCACCACAAAACGGTTCCTTGATAACAGACATGAGCGGAAAGATTGCCTATGAGGTCCTTGGTTCTGACAATGAGGTATCCTTTAAAACTCCATTGGGAACCAACCACGGATTTAACGGCTGGGCTGACCAGTTCCTGACAGCACCGCCTGCAGGATTGCGTGATGTGTATGGGATCCTCAGTGGAACTTTTGCAGGAGTCAAGGTAGATCTGGTGTATCATGATTTCCAGGCTGATACAGGCGGAGACGATTATGGAACTGAGTTTAACGCCATGCTGACAAAAAAAATTGGCGAGCACTATACCGTCCAGGCAGCCTATGCCAATTACAATGCCGATGAATTCAAAACCGACACCCAGAAATTCTGGCTCCAATTCACTGCAGCCTTCTAATTCACTGCAAGGCATCACCCCGAACCGTTCAGGAACAGGTGATCGTATGTTCAGGATTGGCGGTGCAGAATTCCTGGGAAAACCAGGGGCCGAGCCATAACCATCGACGCCGGCTACACTGCCTTTCCTGAAAACCCTGCACCATTTTCATCAATTTTCGTCAGCGTAGATGCACTAGCCTTATGCATCCATTAATCTCCATGGTATTGATGATCTTCGCTGTAATGATACCCTTGAGGATTAACGCTCTGCTTGTAATTTTTTTTGTTATTATATTCATTGCCCCTATTCTGATCCTGGCTGTCTCTACGATAAATGCCATTGTTGTCATTCACCTGGGAATTGTGGCCATTGCCATTATGCAAACTCCCATAATTCTCCCCGTAATGACCGCTATTGTCATCATTCATATGGTCCGCACCAGAACCATATATTGGGCTATGATTGTTGTTCCCATTACTACCACTCATCATGGCGAAAGCGTTTGCACTAAAACCGATCGCCACAATTCCGATTACGCTTAACCACAATTTTTTCTTCATCATTGTCTTGCCTCCTTTGTTTGGTGTATTGAACCTCTGCTGCAAATTGTCCTCTGGTTTTAATAAGGTAGAGCAATTGCTGTTCCATTTTTTATTTGGTTAATTTTTTGCTGTGATTACCCTTCTGTGGATAAAGGTTTGTTATTTCAGGGCTCCAGGGGCGGGTAAAGTACTGTCTAAGATTGATACAGGTAATGGGGCAGCTTAGGAGGCGGTCTGTCGAAAAAATTGACAAGGTAAACGTCTGAAGGTTCGTGATGGACCCATGAATTAGGAAAAATACAGAAGAATACATACTGTAGAGGTTCGGAGCAGCGTAACCACCGATCAAAGCGAGTAATAGGAATATGTTAGATCTCTATACAAGTATCCACAGACAGTTACTGAAGAATCTGGCCGTTGCCGGCATCGTTGTTTGTCTATTAACCGGCATAACTGTTGCCTTTGTTGAATTTCAACGAGTTGACGGGTATGTGGCCGGCATCGCGATAAAAGAATCACAAAAGTTAGCAGATCATTATGTCGCATATCATAACGATCGGACGCCGTCATCTCTTGCCACATTGCGACTGGCAATTCGCGAATCCCTTGACCACGATCTTTTTGTCGCGATCGAATTTCTCGATGAAAATATTGAAGAAGTGACCAGCGAAACCCTGCAGTTTCCTGTGCATCAATCCTCAAACTTACCAAACAAATTCAAGCCATTTAAGATGACAGGTGAAGTCGAGCATCAAACCATAGTGCACGAAGGCCAGATCTATATCCGGATTATGGTACCTATGGTCGACAAAATCCATCAGACTACTGTCGGTCATTTCCAGGGGGTCTACCATTTGCACGATGATCAGATGACAAGAATAAAACAGCAAAGCTATTACGCCATTTTGATGTCCTTGCTTGTGGTGATTTTTACGACCTTGTTTATCTACCCTGTCGTTTATAAGCTTTATAAACAACTTATTAAACGTTCCAGTGAGGTCGTGACAGCAAATACCGATATTTTAAAATCATTAGGTAGTGCTATTGCGCAACGGGACAGCGACACTAATGCACATAACTACAGAGTGACGTATAATTCAGTAAAACTTGCAGAAAAATTGAAGCTTCATAATTCACTTATCAGATCCTTAATTAAAGGTGCATTTCTTCATGATGTCGGCAAGATAGGGATAAGTGATGCTATCCTGCTCAAACCTGAAAAGCTCACAGTTAAAGAGTTTGAGATAATGAAAACACACGTCCTTATCGGGGCAGAGATTATACACAACATCAACTGGCTCCACGATGCATTAGATGTAATATCCTTCCACCATGAACGTTTCGACGGCACAGGATATCTCTCTGGTTTACAAGAAAAGGACATCCCGCAAGTTGCAAGAATATTTGCTATTGTAGATGTTTTTGACGCTCTTCTGTCATCACGACCTTATAAAGAACCATTCACGTTTACCGAAACAATGAGCATTCTGCGAGAAGGTTCCGGCACGCATTTTGATCCGGATTTTTTAGAAATTTTTGAACAATTAGCGCCGAGTCTTTACGCAGATATATATGCCGAGGAAAATGAGAAGCGACAGAGTGATCAGGTGGATGAGGTATTGAAAAAATATTATACTCTTGATTTGTAAGCATACCTCCTTTCAGGCAATCGAAGAGATAAAAGCTTGTGTTAATACCTTGGTGTAGGTTTGGAGTTTTAAAAATCTTTTTCCTCCAAATTTCAATTTCCCAGGTTTGATAACCCGCTCGATAAGCGGTACCTGTCCATTAATAAGACGTTATAGCCTGTGCTTTCCCTTTGTAACTGTCTAATTATTCTACACGCCAGCTGAGCACCCTCAAAGCAGATAAATATTATATCAATAATTCAGCAAGATACTTTGTGTTTTCTCGTTCAGTCTATTTTGGTCCGTTTTATGCAAAACTAGGTATGACATTTGAGACTAGATCTAGATTTTTTATATTTAAGAGAGAGGATGATATAATGTGGTAGAGTCTGGTCATTCTCATCTTCCTGACGAACATCATCTCCGGTTGTGGTATGGCTGATCTAAGCAACACGATCAAGGGCAGTTATTATATGAAGACCGGAGAATACAGTCAGGCCGAAGTGGACTTTGAGGAGGCAGTCAAAAAGCATCCGGACAGTAAAAGCGCACAGTATTACCTGGGACGGTTTTTACTTGCCCAGAATAAGGCAACCGAGGCCTTGTCCCATTTCGAGAGAGCAGTGGTTCTTGATCCTGGAGATGCGGACTACCATTCCTGGTTGGGGATCACCTACGGCGAACTGGGAGATGTAAATGCCGAAGAGAAGAGCTATGAACGAGCCCTGCGACTCAACGGGCACCATCTGCAGGTACGACTTTACCTGGGCCATGGCAGATTGAGAAAAGGGAACCTCAGGCTGGCAATAGAGGCATATGATGCAGTCCTGATTGAGCAGCCAACCAATCCGGCGGCGCTCTATAACAGAGCTTTTATTTTGGACATCCAGAGAAAATATTCGGCGGCTAAAATGGCATGGTTGAAATATCTACATTGGTACCCTGCCGGACGATTTGCGCTCCAGGCGACGGACCACCTCAATGCTCTCGGTGATTTTTCCTATGAAAATCAATTTATTGGCGATCGGGCCATAACTCTTGCCGAGATCAAGTTCCAGCAGTCGAGGAGTAGTGTCAGCCAGTCTTCATATCCACCATTGCGGTTGATCGGGGCCATCGTCTCCAACCTCCCAAAAGGTACCCTGCAGGTTGTTGTCTGTGTCCATAACAACAAACAGCTCGTAAAAGAAAGAGCAATAGAAAACGCCAAAACCGGAGCGATGGCATTCATTAATACTGTTCATTTTTCACGATTATCCGAAAATTAACAAACGATAGCAAGCAAAACTTCCTGGCTTCCCCTTCGGGAGGCCAGGAAGATCGGAAAGGCGACAGAAAGTGTAGAAGATGATGATCCAACCCAGGAGTTTACAGCAACGGACCTTGCTTTTTATTCTGGTGCCGATATTTTTACTTTTAGTGTGTATGTCCGTTGCCGGATATATCTTTGTTCGAACAATACTGCTCAATCAATGGGGTGAGACGGCAATTGCCAAACTGCAACGTACGGCTCATCAGATTGATATGCGATTGCGTACACCAAAAGATCTGCTCCTTCTGTTGCACAACAGGAATGGGTCTGAAATTAACAGGGATGTTTTTTCATATATTATTAATGAGATAAAAAATCTCGACGGGGTGGTCAGCGTCAATGTCGAGTGGCCGAAAAATACGCCCGAGAATGATTACCAACGTCCTAATAATGTACAAATGATGGGCGATATGCACTTTTATCATCTGGAACAGCTAACTGTCAGTTCGCCTCAATACAATAGCCAGGATAAAAACCGGACCATTTCATTAGAATCAAAGGTGAATAATAAATTCGATAAGACTTCGGGAAGGGTTGAAGTGGTCGTTTCATTTGATAATCTTATCAATGACATAATTAAAGCTTCCTGGTGGAAGACCAACAAGGCATATCTGATCGATGATTCCGGCAATGTTTTAGCGAATACATCGGTTGAACCAAATGTGAAAACGGATTCTTCCCAGCAACCATTCGGTTCCACAAACGAACTTGAACGAGACACTTTGAAGGCAATGGGAAAAGCTCATTTTGGTACGGTCTTTGGTCCCGGTTCTCCACCAAATGAAATCAGCGGCTTTTACCGTCTCGCAGAAGCACCATGGACGATGGTGGTTATCGCACCTGGTAATAAAATTCTACACCCTGTTATACGATTCAAACTGTTGTATATCCTGTCGCTTACCATCGGTATTGTATTTATTCTTCTGATTATTCGAGGCACAACAAGCAGACTGACGAAAAGAATAAAAGAGCTTTCGGCGGCAGCCGATACTCTGGCAAACGGCTCCTTTGGTCCTCCTCTCGCTGTTACCACCCACGATGAGGTCGGCGAGCTCACCAATAGCTTCAACAAAATGACCCAACAGCTCAAACAGAGACTCCTGCTGAAAGAGGCAATGAACGTTGCCCGAGAAGTACAACAGAACCTGTTACCGCATGATATTGTCTCCCTGAAGAATATTATTGCCGGCGGTCTCATCCTTTACTGCGATGAGACGGGGGGAGACTACTTTGATATTCTAAGGTTTCCCGGAAACGACGAAAAGGTCGGGGTCGTAGTTGGAGATGTAGTAGGACATGGAATCGGTGCAGCCCTGCTGATGACCACTGTACGGGCACTTCTTCGCGGCCGCGTGGTTCAGCCGGGTAATCTGGGTGAGGTAATGAGTGATGTCAATAGCCTTCTGTGCCAAGACACCATGAAATCAGGTAATTTTGTGACCCTTTTTTACCTGGAAGTAGACCGAGGGCAGAACACTCTCAGCTGGGTTCGTGCCGGTCATGATCCAGCAATTGTCTATTGCCCGGCAAGCAGAATTTTTTCGGAACTCAAAGGTCAGGGGGTAGCCCTGGGGGTCGATGAGACCTGCACCTATGAATACAATGAGTTGCCAATCAGGCAGGAGGTCCAGCTTATTCTCCTCGGCAGTGATGGCGCTTGGGAGGTCGAAAACCAGGCGGGAGAGCAGTATGGCAGGGAACGAATGAAAAAGAAACTGGCCGACAACTGCACTCTGCATCCGGATGAAATTCTTCAGGCTATTATTCGTGATATCACAGCGTTCCGCGGGGAAAATCCACAAAATGACGACATAACCCTTGCCTTGGTCAAGATGAGTTGATGATAACCAGCGATGGTGTAACCGCCACTGTTCTAGGCCAAATGGGTGTTGCATCTCTGCTATCGACTTGTTTGATCTGCAAGATGCCGGCAGCTTCTTTTTAAGTGTAAAAAGTATAAAAATGGGGATTGAAATGTTGTTAGGATATTTTGACCCACCCAAACCTTGCCATGGCTTTTCATGATTTTATGTCCACCATGATTTTATACTATAGCTGACATTTGACATCGTCCGAATTGGTGACCATTTTTTAAACTATATCACCCTAAAATAACTGAATATTACTGCCTTTCTTCTGATGTGGTCATGGGCTAACGTGGAATGGCTGATATGGCCGCTATGGAGATGCCTATCTCAGACAATACCGCGCCAATGATGACCGGGGATGGACCATTTGGTTCAGTTGAGATGGGCGGCATGCTCAGCATGGTGAAAGGGCGCCGCAATCAGCGTCCAGGAGATTACTCTGCCCCCGGCTAGTACCAACATCCACCCGGTACCTCGGCTTATGAATTTACCGGCACTCCGAACGAACCTGCTCGTATGCAAGCCGAAATGCGGCCAGCCATGCCGCAACTGCATAAACCTCCAACCGAGATTGAGGTAACGGTTCGTAAACCAAACAACACGCATCACTAACTCTTGCCTTAGGAGGGGAAGATTATGAAAAACAAAAACCATTCTGGAGGACACGAGGACGGCCATGATGCTGCTGCGATCGGCGGACCCGGGATGCCTGCTATGGTCGGTCGAACCGTGCACATCGATATGAACGATGAGATGCGCTATGTCCCGGATCATCTCACCGTCAACCAGGGTGAAACCATTAAGTTTGTGTTGAAAAACAGCGGTGAGATTGACCATGAATTTGTTCTGGGCACAGAAGAAGAAGTATTGAAGCATTATGAGCAGATGCAGGAGTCCCCTAAAATGGAACATGAAGATCCCAATCAGGTCAGGGTCGCTCCCGGTCAGGTTGGTAAAGTCATCTGGCATTTCACCAGGTTCGGCTGCTTTGGGGTCGGATGGGAAAAAAGCACCAAGCGATAGCCATAAGGAACATCAGCACGGATCTCCAAAGATTTAGGACAGGCAATTTTCCGTATCACCTCTTCCTGTTAATGTTATGGGAAATTGTTTTCATGGACTGGGTGTCGACGAAATAACAGCTCACCTATTATACAACTATTAATGAAATAGATGATGAAAGTAAGAATATTGATCGTGAGCATGGCCGCTTTGATATGCTTTTCCGCAGGCTCCGCAGCTGTATTGGCAGTGGCTGCACAGTAAGATGGGTTAGTTACTGATATGACCGAAGGTGTGGTGCGGAAAATTGACAAAGATGCGGGTGAAATTACACTCAAAAACGGTGAGATAAAGAACCTCAATATGCCTCCGATGACAATGTTTTACACAGTTCACGATAAGTCTTTGCTGGACGCGGTTCAAACCGGCGAAAAGGTAAAATTCAAAGTAATCAACGAAGGCGGGAAGTTTGTGATAACTGATATTCCCCTGCTGCAGCACCGCCGGAATGATCTTTGTTCGGCAGATGCTTAACGATTGATTATTGCTGTAAAGGCATCGAGGGCTGCAGCGGATGATAGCTGAAAAAACGAAAAAAAGGAGAAGGCTGGGTTTCAATTGAGATTCAGACTTCACTTACAAATTTACAGATATTAAGGATCGGAGAATCAGAAAAATGGAATCCCAACTTAACAAAGAAGAGCTAATAAAAATTCAGGAAGGAATTCGTGACAAATTTTCTAAAGTCGCTGTCAGTCCAGAGGGACTTTTTAAGTACCCCACCGGAAGAGAAGGTCTTGAAAAGTTGGAATACGAAGAAGAATTTATAGAGAAACTCCCTGCTGAAGTTATCTCTTCATATTGTGGGGTTGGTAACCCTTTTTCATTAGGTGAAATTCATCAAGGTGAAATAGTTCTGGATGTCGGTTGCGGAGCTGGTGTTGATTCGATTATTGCTGGGTTAATGGTTGGCACTGAAGGATTTGTTGATGGAGTGGATATCGTTCCTGAGATCATAGCTAGAGCTGAAAAGAACCTAAGCTTAACAAACCTGAACAACGTTAATTTCCATACCATAACAGGTGAAAAGCTTCCCTTTTCCGATAGCACCTTTGATGTAATTATTTCAAATGGGGTCATCAATTTAATTCCAGACAAAGAGACCATTCTAAATGAAATGTTCAGGGTTCTTAAACCGGAAGGACGTTTAATGCTGGCAGACCAAGTAGCTGTTGGAAGCATAAAGAAAGATATGAAAGAACGTCTTGCAACTTGGTTCCAATGAGAAGGCGGCACAATACCGGGAAGGGACTTCCTGGCCTTAATGAAAAAAATTGGTTTTAAGTATGTCGAGCTCGTTGGTGAAACTGGTTTCAATAGTACCCCAAAAACGAAAGGTGTTCTCGTGAGAGCAACTAAATCAGCAGCGGCTATCATTTGACTCCGGAATTCTGCTATGATAGGCGTTTTCTAACCGGTAATCACGCAGATTTTCATGATAATAGGATGCCGAACACACCATCCGATGGTTAACCGTCCAGGAGAGTATGAAAAACTCAAGGTCGCGGCCAGCGCCTCCCCCGCTTTTGAATGCTCTCCGATTTATGTCCATCTTGAAGTTACAGGCAGTGAGAAATCTTTTAACGCCATCCAACAGGCAAACCAACCTAGTTTTACCCGATTTAGTGTGCTGCTTTTATTGCACGGATATTGAGCAATTTCTGAGAGAGTAGATTGGGACATGCCCATTTTCAAAATTACCAATTCACATCACGTACGCTTTAACCTGAAGGCTAAGGACTTCCAGATCTTAATCGAATCAAACGAGATACGAACAGATAAAAATATTTTCCTGCTACAATGTGGTATTTAGTTGCCAATTTTACTTTAATCTGCTTGAATAGCGTCGATGTAAAGTCTCGACCCTAATTAATAACCGGAAATCATGTTACGACAGTTAGTTTCAAAACAGACGTACATGGTCATTATGACCATTGGTTGTCTTTTAATAAGTGCTTTGAGCAGCGCAGAAAGCGCGTTGTGTCTTGATGTCGGCGATGTGTCTGTTGACGTTCCCATGGAACTGAGTAGCTGCCACCTTTCCTCTAGGGCAGATTGTGTCTCTGCCTTTACTCTGGAACAAAAAAATAGCCCTGGTGAGAATGACTGTCAACTATGCTTTGATTTCACATATCAAGACACCGTGCTTACGGGGATCTTTGATCGAGACATATCAGCAGATCTACCACCAGTAACAATCTCACTTGTAATTCACCTGCCACGACTGTCTTATGCACCTGTAATAAATTCTACATATCTTCGAAGAAATAAGTTTCCCCTCCCTGCTTTCGCCACTGAAAAATCAATCAAATCCACTGTTCTTATCATTTGATTCACACCTCGTTGGGATAGTACCCACAAACTTCATTTATATTCATAATATCTGACACTTCAAGTCGTTTGATCTAGTCATCATGTGATCCTGATCTCTGTCGCTCCGTATACAGGCGGGAGTGTCACGTAAACGTAAACTGTCGTACGAGAGTTATTACGTCTTTTTAGAGTTCCTTAATATGTAAGGATGTTCCCTGTGAAAAACACAAATAAATTAATGACAAAACTGGTGCCAATTGTCGTCTCACTAATAATTGGTTTTATAGGAGGTGTTGTTGTTTCTGCTTACAGAACGCCTTCTCTTGTTGCACAAATTCCTGCAAATCAACAGGCTGGGGTTTCAAAAGAGGAGGCCGCGAGACACATCAGACACCTTGAAGAAAGTGTGCAGAAAGATAGTAAAGATGTTGATTCGTGGACAAAACTTGCGCACGCATATTTTGAAATGGGTGCATTTGATAAGGCGATTAATGCCTACACTAAAATTCTGGAAATTAAGCCGGATGATAGTGATGCCTATACCGATCTTGGTGTTATGTATCGACGGAACAAACAGCCTGAGAAGGCTATAAATTCGTTTAAGAAAGCGATTGAATTAGACCAGAACAATGTTCATGCCCAATTCAATGTTGGTATTGTTCTGTTTCATGATCTGGGCAATAAAGAAGAGGCAATTAAGGCATGGGAAAAGGTTGCCGCATTACAGCCAAATTATACTCTGTCGACCGGTCAAACAATTCAACAGCTTGTAGATAGCGTGAAACAATAATGAAAAATATTTCACGAACCAGATAAAGGAAATGTCATGACATTAAAAGATAATGATCTTTGGAAAACCTTCTCTTCAGTGAGGTTGGCGCTTCTGATTATCTCGTTGCTGGCAATAACCTCGATTATTGGAACAATCCTACCTCAAGGAGAACCTTTTAGTTTTTATATAGAAAAGTTTGGGGCCAGGAATGCGATTATATTCGATATTCTCGCGTTCGACGATATGTATTACTCATACTGGTTTAGAGCTCTGCTGATAGTGCTCTGTCTGAATTTGATTGTTTGCACATACACCAGGCTTCCTGGCACTTTAAAAATAATCAAAAAAGATAATTCTAATGTAGACACCAGGAAGTTTCAACTTGGTAAGGACTGTTTTAAATTCGATACTACCTGCGATAAAACAACTGCTGTTGGTTCTGTAACCAAAGCACTTGAAAAGCTTCATCTCAAAGCGAAGCAGAAAGATAGTGGAAAGGAACATCTGTTTTTCTATGAAAGGGGTGCGTGGACGAGACTGGGTGCCTATTTCGTGCACCTTAGCATTTTAATAATCGTATTAGGAGCAATTATTGGCAATATTTATGGCTTCAAAGCATCTGTCATGGTGCCTGAAGGGAGCTCTGTAGATTTTGTGTTCAGCCGTGATGATGATAATAAACGAATTCCGTTACAGTTTGATATCTTCTGTAAAGATTTCAATATTGACTACTACAAGGATGGGACTCCCAAAGAATACAAATCTGACTTAACGATAGTAGAAGATGGGAAGGAAGTTGTTAAGAAAAACATAACTGTCAATGCTCCTTTAACCTATAAAGGAATCACCTTTTACCAGTCGAGTTATCAACAGATTCCAAATGAATTCTCGGTTCAAATCAGTAAGCAAAATGATAAAGATTATGGAGGACGCAGTAGTCAGAGTAGGAATTTTTCCACAAAAACAAAGATTGCCAATAGCTGGGATGAGGCACAGGCTACTTTTAAGATTGTCGCAACCAGTAAAGACGGGCACGGGCATGGTCCTTATGAGATCTTGTTTGATGATGAAGATAAGAAGCCCGCAACATTTACCACAAATGATAATGATCCTACAGTAATTAAGAGAGAGTCGGGCACGTATACTTTCCTCATAAATCAACGGTTTGCAACAGGATTGCAAGTTGTTAAAGATCCTGGCTTATGGATTGTCTACATTGGATTTGGCGTAATGTTATTTGGATTATTTGTATGTTTCTTCACGTCACACCGCAATATTTGGATCTCAATAACTGGTGACGATATGACTACCACCGTATTTGTCGGTGGTAAAAGCAATAAAAACCTCCATGGATTGTCCAAAACTGTCGAAGAGATTGCCTCTATCTTACAATCTGACAAATCTTTAGAATTAAGGAGAGTATAGGATGGAATCGTCTCAGTTGTTAGGAATAACGACGTTTATCTATTTAGCAGCGACATTTTTTTACGTTGCCTTTGCCTTTTTTAAGGTCAAGGGGCTTGGTATATTGGCTACGTCTGCGACTCTTCTTGGACTCTGGGTAAATACGACAGGTATTGGCTTACGTTGGATGGAAACATACCAACAAGGCATTGGACATATCCCGTTGTCAAATATGTATGAATCTTTGATATTTTTCGCTTTGTCAATTGCAGCTGTATACCTAGTAATTGAACATCTGTATAAAACCAAAATTTTTGGGAGCTTCGTGCTGCCATTTGCATTTATCGCAATGGCATATGCTTCCTATTCCGCAGAATTTGGTAAAGATGTTAAACCTCTTCTGCCTGCATTACAAAGCAATTGGTTGGTTGCTCACGTAATCACATGTTTTATCGGATATGCCGCTTTTGCAATTTCATGCGGACTGGCGATTTATTATTTAGCTAAAATCATGTCTTCCAACAATCAGAATTCTCCAAAAAATGAAGAAGCAGCTATAGGAACTGTCAGTTTGGCAAAAATTGACGACATCATCTATAAAATGATGATCTTTGGGTTCATCTGGTTGACTGCGGGCATAATCACCGGAGCAATCTGGGCAAATTCTGCATGGGGGACATACTGGAGTTGGGACCCAAAAGAGACGTGGTCGCTTATTACCTGGTTCGCCTACGCACTCGCCTTGCATGCTCGCTATACAAGAGGATGGAACGGCACACGGATGTCAATAGTGGCCCTGGTGGGCTTTATTTCTGTGATATTTACCTATTATGGCGTGAACTTTCTGCTGTCAGGGCTGCACAGTTATGGTGGTTAAAATGGTTAAGCATTTTTCTTTCGAAAAAAATCGATTTTTCAACATTTATAAGGAGAACTTTATGAAGTTATCGAGGTGTTTTCTCGCAGGACTAGCCTGCATAATTATGACTACTCAAACGAGTCTTGCTGCAATGCAAGATCAGGGTACAAATGGAAAGGTCGAATGGGGGGTGGTTCGTCAGTTTCAGATAACAAGTTCCCCCGTTGATATCGCTCATTCTTTGGATGGTAAGTATGCTTTTGTTCTTACAAAAAACAGTGAGGTTCTCATTTACGACATCAAGGGAGCATTGCTGGGCACTATTCCTGTCAATAAAGGCGTAACATCTATTGCACTTGATCCCCTTGGACAATTCTTGCATCTGAGTGATAGTGAAAATGATAAATTCTACACTTTAGCAATTGATTTTGTCGTCGACATAAATACTGTGGACGCGCCGTTTAAAGGAAAAAAAGACGCACCTGTCACTGTTGCGGTATTTTCAGACTTCCAGTGACCTTACTGTGGCCAAATATCGCCACTTCTTGAGCAGGTGCTCAAACAGAATGAGGATACGGTAAAAATTGTATTCAAAAACTTTCCCCTTCAAAAAAATGATTTGGCTCAGCCTGCAGCTATTGCTGCACTCGCTGCCGATAGACAGGGAAAATTTTGGGAGTATCACGACAAACTCTTTGCAGAGAAAAAAATCACCTCTGAATCGTTCGATAAGATTGCTGAAGAACTAGGCCTGGATATAGCTCAATTCAAGAAGGATCAGGCTTCTATACCCCTTAGCAATCACTTAAATAAGGATATGCAGGAAGCTCAATCGCTGGGTATAAACGGGACTCCAACCATTTTCGTAAATGGACGAAAAGTCAAGCAACGCTCGATTACTGGTTTCCAGGTACTTATAGACGAAGAATTGCAGAAACTGCAAAAATAGATTTCAGCTGTGTACTAACCTTCTCTATCAAGAGTTTGAACGTTCTTGAATCAATGGCCGGCATCCTTTTGTAAATATGCAAAAAGATGCTGGCTGCTCAACAAATCTATAAAAGATCTCTGCAACAAAAGAACATGCAAAGGCCTCCTTCTGGTTCTGTCGCAAACTTGACTCGGCCATTGGCAGCCTTGCAGCTGGTAAAGCAGGACATATCCGTCCAAAGTTTAGCGGAAACCTTCTACTCGTTAGCAGCATAGTTGAAAAGAGGAATAGTGGAGTTCGACTTTTTTGAAAACACGACAGAACCATCTTTGGGGCTTTGGGCTTACACCCCCAACTATTGTAAAATAAAAAGACCAGATTATTCTAATCTCATAGCGCAAAACTTTGGAGAATATTTGAAATGCCTCAACCAAACAAAACGTCCGATTTAAACTGGACTCTTCTTTTTCTATGTTGGCTTTTAGCCAGCATTTCAACCACTGGAAGTCTCTTTTTCAGTTATATAATGCAGTTTACTCCCTGTGTTTTGTGCTGGTATCAGAGAATATTTTTGTTTCCTTTGGTTATAATTCTGGCGGTGGGACTTTTTCCTTTTGATAAAAGTGTTGTAAAGTACGCCCTGCCTTTAGCCATTGCAGGCGGACTGACGGCACTCTACCATACCCTGCTGTATAGCGGAGTCATCCCGGAGAATATCCAACCTTGCTCTCAGGGAGTTTCCTGTACGGAAAAATATATAGAGCTGTTTGGTTTTGTATCTATACCAATGCTTTCTTTCCTTTCTTTTTCAACAATAATAAGCCTCTTGATCATTCTTACTCGAACAAACCTTAAAGCGAAGGTGTCTTAATGAAATATTTAATGTTTGGAATTGCGTGCCTTGCCTTGGTCTTGACTTTTGTCTTCGGCAGCTCTTATTACAAAAATCAGCAGGCCGAGAAATTTGGTTTTATGGCTGAAGAAAACGCCTCACTCTTTGTCAGAGAGCACTCTCAGACCCTTGGCAGTGATGATGCAAAAGTCTATCTTATTGAGTTTACAGACCCCGCCTGTGAGACATGTGCAGCTTTTTCTCCTTTTGTCAAACAGCTGATGGACGCCAATCCCGGTAAAATTAAATTTGTTCTACGCTATGCTCCTTTTCATCAAGGCGCCGATTATTTTGTCAAAATTCTGGAGGCCGCCAAAAAACAAGGCAAATACTGGGAGGCTTTGGATGTGATGTATAAGTCGCAACCGTATTGGGCCAGTCACAGCAATCCGCAGCCTCAGAGGATATGGCAATTTCTGCCCAAGGCAGGACTCGACATAGAACAAATCAAAAAAGATATGAATGATCCCGCAATTGCAAATCTCATTGCCCAGGATCTTGCCGATGCTAAAACCCTTAACGTTCAAAAAACACCGGGATTTTTTGCCAATGGAAAACCTCTCCAAAATTTTGGCTACAAGCAATTAGAACAATTGGTTCAAGCTGAACTTGATGCAAAATACCCGAAGTAATCATCGTCAACTATTCGTTAAGCTATGAGCAAACAACTCTGCACGCTGGTTTAAATATTTATAAAATTACAGGTCATTATGAAAAAAACATCATTGTTACTATTGCTGGTTTGTTTACCCTTGTTTCTTGCCGGCTGTGGGGAAGAACACACGGTGGCTACAGTTGGCAAGATGGCCCCTGACTTTACCCTTGTGGATAGAAATGGCAAAACCTGGACTCTCTCGGAACTGAAGGGTCAGGTGGTCTTTGTTAATTTTTGGGCAACCTGGTGTCCTCCTTGCCGCGAAGAAATGCCTTCAATGCAATATCTCTACACTATGCAGCCGAAAGATAAATTTAAAATGTTGGCCGTACTCAATAAAGACGATCCGGCACTAGCTGATACCTTTGCTGCAAAACTTGGTCTGACAATGCCAATTCTTAATGATCAAGATAATACGGTAGGGAAAAAATATGGCCTGACCGGATTGCCTGAAACTTTTATAATAGATAAACAGGGAGTGCTCCGGAAAAAATTCATTGGTCCGGCGCATTGGGGCACCCCCGAAATTAGGCATATGTTGAGCAGATATATTACTGAGTGATTGTAGTGCTGGAGATTGGGATTAGAATGAAAAAACAAAACGATAAAGCGACAAAACAGAAAATCAAGATAGCACCATTTGTGGCAATATTTATTTTCCTTGTCCTTGGCGCTATTGGAATCAGTTTGGGAGAGCCAGCAAGGGTACTTCAGCAGGCAACCCAGATTTGTTTGGAATGCATAGGTATCGGCTGAGGTTGGGTTCTATGGATCTCGTCCGTAAATGGGTTCAAGCCCTGGTTTTTCTTCTTACAAATGGGTTCTGGAGTTTTCCGGTTACAAGAGGGATTTACCAGGGCCCTCTCAAGGTGCTTTGTTCGCCAGGACTTAACTGTTACTCCTGTCCGGCCGCGACAACGTATTGCCCTCTTGGTGCCTTGCAGCAACTCCTGGCTGGGATTCGGATGGCCCTTGAGAGCGGCCAATTATTTGTAGGGTTTTATGTAGTTGGCACCATGGGGGTAATCGGCAGTTTTGTTGGCAGAATGGTTTGTGGGTGGGCCTGCCCATTTGGACTTTTACAGGAGCTTCTTTTTAAAATTCCTTCACCTAAATTTAATATCTGGCGTCACTTGCGCTATATAAAATACGTCCTTTTGGTTGTTATGGTCATCCTTTTGCCCCTTTTTGCACTTGATGAATATGGCCTTGGGGCTCCTTCCTTTTGCAAGTATTTCTGTCCAGCTGGTACACTGGAAGCCGGTTTCCCAATGCTTATTCTACAGCCAGGACTTCGAGCAAATTTAGGTCTGATTTTTGTAATCAAGGTTCTTTTCCTCATTCTCTTTATTGTCTGGTCCGTTTTAGCCAGTCGCCCTTTCTGTCGAACGTCCTGTCCTCTTGGAGCCTTTTACGGCCTGTTCAATAAAATCAAACTGGTCAGGCTGCGACTTGATCCAGTCAGATGCACCAATTGCGCAGCCTGCCATGATGTTTGTCCTATGGGGGTGCGCTTCAATGAAGCACCTGACGATATGGAATGCATCTCCTGTTTTGCCTGTAGCAAGGTGTGCGCGTATAATGCGATCAACATTGAAATCGGCGGGGTCGAAATTACAAAACAACCGACTCGGGGGGCTACGCCCAAACCCCAGAAAATTTTGCCCTGATTTTGGGTCCTGGCGTTTACCATTGCAGGTCGCTACAGCTACCTGTTCAATTGTGTATCTAATAGATTGTCAAGTATGCTTCTCATTGATGAACGTAAAACTTCAATAGAAGGAAGTTTTGTGTAACCAGAAATCCGCCTAAAACCAGCGGAAGGAAATAGAGCTCCCGGTAAATAATATGATGATATATCTGGCTATATTAAGGAGTACGCCTGACATCCGACATTGAACTAGGAAAAAAAATACAATTACAATATGTTATTGTGTGGTAATCTTGCTTTTATGTCGGCTAATCACCGTACTTCTTAATACTGCGTTGAATAATGGAGGGATGCTATAGCCCCCACCAGTATCACTATGAAAAGGATTTTAATATTTGATTTTTTAGCACGAGGTTCCTCTTCATGAACATATCGAGGTTTTTTATTGATCATTTATAAGTCATTACAGATGATTGATATTTCAAAATAATCGGTCTGCATCTTTCTGCTGAAACCCTCGCTGTATAATTTTATCAGCTGTCGACTTTATATCATATGGAATGCGTTTTGCTTCCAAGCTGTTTAGAATGGTATCCCAAATTACATACCCTGCTCTTGAATCACCGTCCCTTGGCTGCCCAACGCTACCGACATTGACGATGTAACGGATATTCCCTTCAAGTTTAACTGGAAGATCGTTTAACTCATGAAAGCTCACCGCTTCGCCATTGTAGCTGATTAACATCAGTTTATGCGTATGGCCAGCAAAGGCTATTGTATTATTGTAAGATTTAAAAATATTTTTTATTCCACGATTCGACAGGTAATTCAAGTAGGTATCGCATGAGGCTGGAGGACACCCGTGCACAAAAAGTGCCATATTGAAAAGTCGAAATTCTGGAAGTTCCGAAAGGTATGTAAGCAATGAAGGTGTTAAGAACCTCATGGTTTGTTCAAGGGATTTACGAGCATCCGATTTGAAATAATGTCGGAGTGTTTTATCCAACGCTGCCTGTTCGTGGTTGCCAAGAATATCTAAAATATCCCGATTTTTAATTAGTGTCAGAACTTTTTCTGGATCTGGGCCATAGCCAATGCTATCTCCCAGGTTAATTATACGGTCAATATAAGAATCGTCGATATCCCTCAAAACTTCCTCGAAAGCTTCAATATTTCCATGGATATCTGACATCACTGCTATTCTCATCGGCAGACCTTTAACAATCAGTTTTCGGATATAGCTGTCTTAACTGTCCTGAAACCAACTTCCTCAAAACCTTCCCATGGGAAACGAGACACCACCGATGGCGGAGAGTTATCCTCTTTTATATGGGCTTCCAAGGTGCCAACAACAATAAACAGATTGTCTTGTAATTTGTCTTTTGAAATATTCGACAAAGTTCGAAGTCCCCATTCGCCGATGCCCATGTTTAGGGCACGAACACCGAATTCATTCTGTTTGAAGAATACGGCTGGAGGAGGTTCTTTCGATGTGTTGCTAGTGGTTCTCGTGATTTCGCTGTCGGTTCGATCCTTTTGGTCGGTAATTAATTTATCTTTATGCCAATCACTTTCCATCATGTTGTTCATCATGCCTTCTATATTTATTGAATTCGAACCGATAGTTTCGGCAGCGGCTCCGTTCAAACTAGATTGAGGACTGGCAGCTCCTTTTATAGTTGCATAGAGCCATTCCGTTTCGTTCGGTAACCGTCTGTCGAAAAAGTTGGCAAAAGCAGCTGCTCCAAATCCGGTCACACGAAGTACAGGTCTGGAAGCATATGCAAAGTCAACCACATGAAACTCACCATTTTGGTATTCAATCGGTTTATAGCCTTCACGCACTTCGCCTAAAAGATACCAATTCGCACCGTCACCTTTTACAACACCATTATCCAGTTTGATTCTGGATAAATTGTGATTCAGGAATTCAACAAATTGTTGATTGGTTACCAGGAATTCATCCATGTAAAACGAGGCTATCTCAATCTGCTGGCCTGAGACCGCTTCTAAAGTTGTCGGCATAACAAGCCTGCCTTTCGGTATCAGGTGCTGTTTGTCCATGTGTTCTTTGTTTTCACTATTGCTTGCCACATTAGATGTTAATTCCTTACCATCTTTTGTTAGTTGAATAATTTCTTGCGGATGTTTGCTTACAGGTTGGCTTGTTCCACCAAAAATATGCCAGAGGGTCATGAGTGCAACGGAAAGTGTTGCTGTAATAATGCCCACCCAGATCCACTTTGGATTTGAAAAGAACTTCGCGTTTGGTCGTTTTTCAGTGGTTTGTGATTGTTTTCCTTCAGATTCATCATCTAATAATAGTTCAACAAGTTGATTCCGCAGATCTGTTACTGAGTTTGTTCTTTCAGAAAGCTTCTCTTCTGTGGCTCCAGCAATGATTCGATCCAGTCGTTCAAAAAAAGAAGATTCAGTTTGTGCAAGGTGAGCGCTATGAAACGGAATAGTCTTGGTCTTTATTTTTCCGTCAACCACCTCATAGAGTATCTTTCCAAGCGAATAGACGTCAGATCTGTGATCCGCTCTTTTAAAATCCAGAAAATGCTCAGGAGACATGTAGTGAGGTGAACCTTTTACCTCAATTGATTGGGTTATCGGTTTTGACCTGTGTGATCTCACTAACCCAAAATCTGCTATCTTTGGGGTGTCGCGGTCCATCAGTATGTTTTCTGGTTTTAGATCTCGATGCACGATACCGCTGTCATGCAAAGCTTGAACGCCTGAGAGTACCGGTAAAAAAAAATTTAGAATCCAACCCTTAAGATCATCCTTTTCAGGATAAAAGCCTTCCTCAGACATCGTGGCACGTAAAGTCCCTCCAGGTATGTATTCCATGGCGATATATTCGACCGGTGTATCGACACCGCACATTTCTACGGTAATAGAATTGTGGTCATAGACCTGTATGACATTTGGGTGACTAATCTGAGCCATTGATTGCACTTCCCGCCTAAATCGTTGGGCTAAAGTCTCAACATCTTCGTCACCATTGTCAGTAGCTTGGAGCCACTCTCTTGAAATAACCTTTATCGCGACCTCACGATTAAGGTTATTCTGATGGGCTCGATACACCTCGCCCATTCCTCCTCGATCAATGAACTCAAGAATGACCCATTTCTGGTCAAGTACATCGCCGATTTTCAATGTGTCTTTGCAAGTTGTCATCATTTGTTTAAGTGGTAATCCAGCTTAATCGCTTTCCCCGCACCGAACTTGCACAGCTCGTTGTTAAGCATCAAGTCGAACGGCGGGGGAAATGTTTACCTAATGCAATCAACTGCTTATTACCAGGCTGGCTCTCCTCAGAGAGCCAGCCTTCCCCTGTCTCAGTTTTTACATTGCAAAGGTAAAAAGAGAAGGACGTCCACAACTAATGTGTCAGGTTAGCACCGCCCTCCTTAATCATGACCACCCCCGCCAGAACCGCCAGAACCGCCGGAGCCACCATGACCACCAGAATCACCAGAATCACCGGAATCGCCAGAACCACCATGACCACCGGAACCGTCTGATCCTCCTCGTCCAACTGAATCATCATGCATGTTGTTGTTCATGTTGTTAGTGCTGTTTACCGCTTCTTTAGTGCGGTTTTCAGCACGTAACGCTTCCGCCGAGTTCGCAGATTTAGGTTTACTATTTCCCGTATCATCTGCAGCCGATGAAACCGACGGCCGCTCAGCTTGAGTTGCCGCAGACACTATTACTGCCGGTGCAATCATTCCAACCGACAATGCCAGTACTACCATAGCGTAATATTTTTTATTCATATCTTGTACTCCATGTTAGGATTGTTTTTCAAGGCACTGAAAATCAGCACCCCTTTTGATAGGTTGATTTTTCCATTGTCAAAGTTTCGATTGGCTCTGGCTCATCAAACCAACTGACGCCGACTGAGCCGTTCGCTATTTCTTCTACTCACACTGTGATTGCCGTGCGCAGAGAATGGGCAATTGATTTTGCATGCTCTCTAATCATGACCACCCCCGCCAGAACCGCCGGATGACCCTCCGTGGTCACCCCCGGATGATCCGCCTGACGATCCACCGGATGACCCGCCGTGGTCGCCGCCAGATGATCCGCCTGAACCGTTAGAATCACCACTGTTTCCTGAGTGATTGTTATTGTCATTACCGGAATCGTTTCTATGCCCACTATTGTTGCTCCCCATAGTGTCTTGCTGCCCACTGCGGTGGTTCATGCCACCAGCACCGGATATTCCACCGGTGTCTCGATTACTCCCTGTCCCCGAGTTGTGAACGCCGGATTGAATCCCTACTCCATGACCTTGAGACGAACCAGACGCCATATTTATTGCCGTTGCCTCTCTTAGTTCACGTGCATCCACACCACCGATATGAGTCGGTCCTGTTGCCATTCCTTCCTGATGCTTTGATTTCTCACCGCTATGTCCAGATCCGAGCACACCAGGATGCACACCGAGTTCATGTCCAACCTGCCCCCAGCCCATGCCGGAATCATGCATGGAGGCAATATCAGCTTCACTCACTCCGCTTATATCTGCTAGTTCGCGCATATAGCTCCCTTCTGCTTTTTCCAGCCCCACCCTGGCAGCAGCCATGGCGCTCTGGTCACCACTCTTCATCGTCTTTGCCATAGTTTCCTGGGCTTTTTCCACCTCACCCAGAGAATTTTTCAAAGAATTATTACTCATAGCCGCCTTTTCGGCCCGATTTGCAGCCCGCAGGGCGTCGGCTGGATTATGAAACGCAGGTGTCTCATTCTCCAAATCCTTTACTGCCATCGAGGTTGACTGCGGCGTATCTGTGGTTGCCGCAGACACTAGAACTGGCTGCGAAATCATTCCCACCGACAATGCCAGCAGTACTGCTGCGCAATATTTCTTTTTCTTTGTCATATTCTGTTCTCCTTTTTCTCATTAAGTTCCGGAGCACTGAAAATCAGTACTCCTTTTGGTAGATTAACGTTTTCCTTGTCCATAGTCGCCATTGGCTCTGCTTCACCAAACCAGCTGATACGAACAGGGGTTTTATCTGGTCCGGCAGCCTCTTCGGTTATTGCATTACGTAGAGAACTGGCAACCTGTTTGGCCTGTTGAGCATTATCCTGCATGAAAACCACAATATTCAACTCACCCTGCGAGCGTTTATCAAATTGGCGGACAAGATAATTAATTTCTCTCTCCTGTCCGGAACCTTGAGTGTCGAGTAATTGCTCCTGATTAAGAATGATGGTTCTATATCCAAGTTGATAACTGCGATAGCTATAATCACCAAGTTCGTGGAGGTGCTGAAGTGCCTGATATGAAGAGGTTCCTGTCCGGTAAGAGTTGAGATATCTCTTCCAAGCTTCGGCCTCTGCATCACGATTACCCTGCAGATGTAAAGCAAGTGCCAGGTTGTAGAGGGCTGTTTTTTCCACCGGATCACGATCTAAGACTTGGCCATAGAGCTGTTCGGCTTGGGAAAGCTGACCATTTTGCAATAGATTATTGGCAAGGTTTAACCGGGCTGGTAGTAAATCCGGTCTCTTGAGAATCAACCGTTGATAACTCTGCTGTTCCTCATTAACATCGCCGAGCGCACGATGTGCTGCCCCCTGCCAGAGGGTATATTGGGGATTATCAGGTTGCAACATTTCGGCACGACGTAAGGCATCCAATGCCTCTGCAGCTTGACCTGCTGCCAGCAAGCTTCGGCCAAGATAGAAATATGCTTCGCCATTCATGTTCTGCTCAGCTACCGTCAGCTTAACAGGAGGAGCTGCATCGCGGTGTAAAAGCTGGTCAAACTGCATGCCTCCGAAAAAAACCAGAATCAGGCAGGCTGTACCTACAGCAGTGCGAAAAGGGGAGAAGGGCTGCGCCCAACCCATGACGATCAACCGGCTCATACGTCTGAACCATGGTTCTTTTCTTTTCGGTAGAGCAGCCATTATTCTTTTCTGCAAATCAATCGGCGGTCTCCTGCCGGGCAGATATCGAAGTCCATGTTCAAGCTGCGACTGTTTCTTTGACTGTTCGTTCATGTCGTTCTCCTCCCAAAACAGACTTCATCTTGTCAAGCCCACGCGCTATCCGCATCTTTGCCGCACTCTCCGAAACTTTAAAAATATCAGCTAATTCAGTAATAGATAACTCTTGCTGGTAGCGCAATAAAACCATTTCTCTCGTTATATCCGGAAGCTCGTCAAGGGCCCCATACAAGCTTTGAGCCTCTTCCTGGTCAAGCAACTTTGTTTCTTGTTGCGAGCCGGTTTCGGTTATCGGGACATCCCATCGCAGCTCAGCCAATTTCCGCCGTTTTACCGAATTATTCCGCTGCCAATCCTTGACCCTGTTTACAGCCAAGGTATACATCCAGGGGAAAAATCTCTTATTGCTGTTAAAAGAAGCCAGCCTTTCATATACACGAAGAAAAACATCCTGGCTCAAATCGGCAGCCTCCTGCTCGGAGCGGCAATATCTGTACATAAGGTTATAAACAGGCCGTTCATAGCGTTCGACAATTTCGGCATAGATCTGTACCTCTCCCTTCAGTATAAGATGAACGAGGTCTTCATCACTTTCACTCTTCATGCTTTTCCCTTCCTTGTCTTCCGTGTTTGACTATGCTTTATCCTTCTGTACGATCGTCACAGGAAAACGACACATATTTGCTACCTGATTTAGTCTGAGATTCTGGTTTCTCATGGAAACCAACCTTTTTTCTTTTTGCTGAGGCGACTGTTCTCTCCCTATTTGGTAAGAAAAAACTGTACCGATTCGGGGTTCTTAAATTTCTTTCCCTGGATTTTCACAATTTCCGGCTGATCAAACCAACTGATGCCAATTCTGTCCTTCGTCAATCCAGGAAATTTTACCAGCAGATATTTTTTGATACTGTCGGCTCGAGATCGGGCAAGCTTTTTGTTGTTTTCCTGATACACAATCACCTGCAGTGTCCCTTTGCCAATATTTGATGCCGTTGCACCAACAACATCAAGTGAGGGTGATGAACTTGCAGCAAGTTTTTCGGTAAAAGGTTCAAACTCGATTTTTTTCAAGGTAATCGTACGGCCCCCAAGGAAATGGTTGCGATAAGAGAAATCTCCTAACAGGTTTAAATGGTCGGTTGCCTGGATTGCCAAATCCCCGGATGGATAGTTGGACAGATAGGCCAGCCAGTATGCTTTCTCCTCTGGTGTCTTGAGTAGTCGGGTGATTAACGCCCTGTTGTAAAGTGCTGAGGGGCTGTACGGCGAAATTTTCAGGACTTTCTGATAGGTGGCAAGAGCAGCTTTATACTCTTTTGCCTTGAGTTGATTGTGGCCAAGATAGGTCAATGCTTGTAAGTGTTTTCCGTTGATCTCCAACACCTTTTGGTAACTTTTACGCTCCTGTATACTTTCCCCAAGCTCACCCAGCGCTACTCCATACCAGAACAGGTAATCGGTGTCCGTCTTCTTGAGTGATGCCGCCTTTTCCAGGTACGGCAAGGCCTGTTGCGGTTTGCTTTGGGCAAGAAGAAAACGGCCTAAATAATAATTGGCAAGCGGGTCGCTGGCGTTTTGAGCGACAGCTTCGCGAAAGGTCACCTCGCCCTGCTCGTAATCTTTATTTTCTAAGTATCGGTTGCCCTGAAAACTATTCTTCATCATCTGTCCTACCGAACAGCCGCTAAGTACGAAAACAAGGCTCACTACAGAAATGAAATGTTGGAAACGCATAGTTTCTCCAATCTTTTTTAAAGGTTATCCCCTGCCTGGAGCGGATGCGTGGTTTAAGGAGGGGTGTTTTTATGATACTCTGTGGTAATATGTACGGATGGGTTCAAAGAACGTCACAATGAGTATCACAGTGTTTTGCCACCCACTCGCCTTAGGCAAATGAGATTAAGGCCACTGCGCAAACAGGACAATTTACGTTTTCCTGTTGCTGGTTCTTGTCGTGAATGGCTGTAATTAAGGGTGAAAACTTATGTATGGATAGAACTTGGAAAAGATCAATGAGGCACGGTTTCAAATGACATGCTGAGATGCACCACTAAATTTTCAATATTTCATACATACGGCTATACTCCTCCTGGGTGATTTCTCCTTTTGCTAATCTATTTTTTAGAATTCTAAGCGAGTCATTTTTATCAGAAGTGGCCTTTGAGGTTGGGATTAATGACCTAACGATTTTAAATAATAAATAAATTACGAGTACAAAAAGCAGTAAACTCAGAAGGCCTTCAAAAGGACCAATTCCCATAAAAAAATTACCGATACCATACGGCCCTCCGCCCATCCAACCATTACAATTCCACATCATCAGCCCATAGTTTTGAATTTAAAAACACCTGAAGAAGAGGAATCAAAGCTCCCCTTCTTCGTTTACTTGTCGATTTTACCAACTACAACCACTGGAATAGCCATTGTTCATCATTCCGGGGCCTCGCATACCATATAGCCATAGCCACGAGATTTTTCTTCAAGAACCAGCTGATTACTGGGCTTGCAGGTTTTGCATCTTGCCCATCATCTTAATCCGTAGCTCAAGCATATTTTTTTCTATATTGGCTAAATCCTTTGGACTGGTAGCTGGGTTACGCATGGCTTCCCCATAGGCAAAGCGTAATTCCATCATTTCTTTGCGAAGTTCCGTGGTCTGATTCATGAAATCTTGTTGCTGACCAGGTGTCATCTTGTTCATCATGGTTCCACCCATCATGCCGTTGCAGCCCATCCCGTCCCAGTCACCTTGATTTCCACCCATCATCCCCTGGCCCTGCATGCCCATCATACCACCTTGCATGCCCATCATACCGCTCTGCATACCTCCACCCATCATATTACCACCCATCTGCTGCCGCGGTAGCTTGGTATCACTGGTGTGTGCAAAAGCGGGACCTGCAAAAAGTCCGAGTACCAGAATTGACGCGATTGCGATTTTTTTTATTTCTTTTTTCATTGTTCAATCTCCAGTTTATTTTTCCCTCCCAGGGAATAATAAAGACAGGCTCTGTGTCTGCCTTTATACAAATTTGGGAGTAAGTTTATCATAACATTTATCTGTCTCCGCAGGGTGCAGAGGGGTTTTGCAATGAGGACAGAACCGCCAAACGTTTTCAACAATCCGGAATCACCTAGCGCTGATTGCCTTTATCTCCCGTAAGTCTCTTGACTCTGTCTTCCGTTTCCATTCATATAAGGCCTCTGATGTTCCATCCTGTTTCCGTTCATGTTCTGGGAACCAGGGATTGTCTGGTTGTGCCAGTTGTTATTATAGTGTCGGCCCATACCATAGTGACCACATCCTGTGAAAAGGATTGCCGCTGTAAAGATCAACACAAGTACAATAGCTGCTTTCATTTCTCTTCCTCTTCGGTAGAGTCACACGATCACTTCAAATTCACCCGCTAGTCGAATTGCACATCAGCAGCCCATAGTTTTGAATTTAAAAACACCTGAAGAAAGGGAACTAAAGTTCCCTTTCTTCGTTTACTGGTAGATTTTTACCAGCTACAACCACTGTAGTGTCCATCGTTCATCATTCCGGGGCCTCGCATATGATTCCCGTGCATGCGACCATCACCATAGCCATAGCCACGAGATTTTTCTCCAAGAACCAGCTGATTAGTTGCTATGTTTTCAGACAGTTCACGAACACGTTTGCTGTCGGGGTTTGGTCCGGCCACTATAGCACTTAGTTCTGCCTGGTCCGCTGCGATTGCGAGCCTGACACCTTTTGTTTCATCGAGAAATTTCTGGCTTGCAGCATCTGTAGCACCTGATCCGTACATCATGCCATGACCATTATCCATCATAGAGCCCATGTTGTTCCATGCCGATGCATTCAGCGCTGAAAAACCAATTATGATTGCCAATGCTGCCACTGCTGCAATAAGTTTACTTTTCATGTTTATATCTCCTGGTGTTTTGTGAGACTTGATTGTCTCATTTCGTTGTTTGCAATCTTAAGGTTGCAGTAACTATGCCATAAGATGAATCATGAAAAATAAGACATGATTACAATGTGATACAGAAAAAACTCTGTCATACCAGGAAATGATTTCTTGTTTGACGCATCACGAGTGATTAATTATTAGACAGTCAGCGCGAAAAACGTTTGATTTTTAACCACTCTATTATTCCGGTTTTATTGAAAGGACAAGGTATGCTGCAAAGGTTTAGTCGATATTTTGGTAATGTTTCTGCTTGGTTAGTTATTGGGATGAGCGGAATATTGGTTGTTGTTGTGCTGAGCCTTGCAATAATGAATTACAACCGAGAAAAAGATTATATGGTTAAAATCCTGAGTGAGAAAGGAGCGTCACTTATTCGAGCTTTTGAAGCGGGGGCTCGGACGGGAATGATGGGCGAATTTGGCACATCGCCTCGACTTGATACTCTGATACGGGAAATGGCAATGCAGCAGGACATTCTCTATATCTCTATTGTAGATTCATCCGGCATAATATTGGCCCATAACATCACAGGTAAAATCGGTGAAAGAATTCTCCCCCCTGATGGCTTAAAAAGCCTTGACGCAACGGCAGAAGTCAAATGGCGAACCGTTACAATTGATGATTCAGCTCAAGCTTTTGAGGTGTACAAACTCTTTTTACCGGTATTGCCTAGCCCAGACCGAACACAGATGATGCAACAAAGAGGGAAGATGATGCAAACCCACATGGGGGCTTGGTGTGACCCTCTATGGATGACAGGTCTACATGAGGATAAACTGCTGAACCCTAATGAACGGCCCATCATTATTATTGGAATGGACATCTCACCTTTTGAAGAAGCAAATCATGAGGACATCAAATTCACAGCTGTACTCTCTGGAATACTGTTACTTTTAGGACTGGCGGGTGTTGTTTCGCTTTTTTGGGCGCAAAACTATACAAGATCAAGGCGATTACTGCGGAATGTCAGCGCGTTTTCCTCTGAAATGATCGCTAATCTACCTGAAGGGATTATTTTCACAGACAATGATTTTAAAGTTCATTACATAAATCAGATCGCCTCAAAACTGCTTGGTGTTGATACTCGAGAGGCTGTAGGCCTTCATTCAGATGCCATATTACCCGCAAATATATACGCAATGAACACATCAACCACGAATGGTGGGGTTGTTGAAACCGAAACGGAAATCAAACAAATTAATGGCAAGGTTATACCCATATCGGTAATTGCTACCAAAGTAATTACCGAAGATGGGACATTTGTCGGATTCATGTACATTCTCAAAGACTTAACTCTACTCAAACAACTGCAACTTGAAATACAAAGAAAAGATAAATTAGCGGTAATCGGGAATTTGGCTGCCGGTGTTGCACACGAAGTGCGTAATCCCCTAAGTTCCATTAAAGGATATGCTACATATTTCAAAAGTTTATTCTCTGAAGACAGTGAAAATAGAGAAGCTGCCGAAGTGCTCATAAGTGAAACAGAAAGACTCAACCGGGTAATAACAGAGTTACTTGAAATATCGAGACCATCTGACATAAAGCCTCAACGAACTGATCTTCAGTCTCTTATCAACACGACCATTCGGCTCATGCAACTAGACGCAGAAACAGTCTCGAAAGTTAAAATCACATCAGAAATGGTTGATACGATACAGCATATATTCGTAGATCCTGACCGATTCACTCAGGTTTTAATGAACATCTATTTAAATAGCATACAAGCAATGCCGGAAGGAGGGCTGTTGCATACTCAAGTGAATCAACTCCACAATCAGGTAGAAATTACCATATCGGACACGGGTACAGGTCTTTCAGATGAGGCAAAGAACAAAATGTTCAACCCATATTTTACAACCAAAACAACGGGCACGGGTTTAGGGCTCGCAATAGTGCAAAAGATTGTCGAAGCCCATGATGGTGTGATAACGGTCCGTTCCGAGAAAGGAAAAGGTACCGCTATCACAATTACTTTACCAAATACGTTATAGTTAAAAATTGTTATGAAAGATGAAATCTTAATCGTTGACGACGACAAAGCGCATCTGTCAATGCTCAAGACGGTGTTAAAAAGATGGGGATATCAAACCACCGAGGCTGAGGATGGGGCTGAAGCCATTCTTGCTGTGCGCAACGAACCATTTGATTGCATTCTTATGGATGTTCGGATGGCAAATATAGGTGGGATTGAAGCATTAGCAGAAATTAAAACGCTTAATCCGGCCATTCCTATAATAATAATGACCGCTTACTCTTCAGTGGGGACAGCTGTTGAAGCCATGAAGTTAGGAGCGTATGATTATTTGACCAAACCACTAAACTTTGACGATCTTAAGATCACCCTCGAGAGATCTCTTGAGCATTCAGCTTTAAGGAAGGAGAATAAATCTCTAAAACAATTGTTGTCATCCAGTGACGAACTTGCCTCTATCATTGGCTCAAGCCCGTCGATGGTAGAACTTAAAAAAATGATCCAGACTATTGCTCCATCTGAGGCTACAATTCTCATCCTGGGACCAAGTGGAACGGGGAAAGAGTTGATTGCCAAAGCGGTTCATGGCTGTAGCAACAGAAATAGTAAACCTCTGGTGACTGTCAACTGTGCCGCCCTCACCGACACGCTTTTGGAGTCTGAATTATTTGGCCATGAAAAAGGTGCTTTTACCGGAGCAGATAAGAGACGAGAAGGCCGTTTCATGCAGGCAAATAAAGGAACCATTTTTCTTGATGAGATTGGGGAAGTTCCCCTTCCCATGCAAGCCAAACTCTTAAGGGCTATCCAGGACCGTGAAATTCAGCGAGTCGGAAGTGATAGCACCTTATATGCAGATGTAAGAATAATAGCGGCGACAAACAGGCAATTGGAGGAGAGAGTGAGAGAAGGAACATTTCGGGAAGATCTCTACTACCGCCTCAATGTTGTTACTTTAGAGGTACCTCCATTATGCGACCGACCTGATGATATCCCAATATTAGCAAAACATTTTTTAGATAAACTTTCGAAGAAGAACAGAAAAAGCATTGTGAACTTTACTCCTTTGGCAATGGATTACTTTACCAGATATGACTGGCCGGGGAACGTTCGCGAGTTGGAAAATGCTATCGAACGAGCTGTCGTTTTGTGTAACGGAAATTATATATCTGAACGAGAATTGCCTCCTTCCATAACAAAGAATTTTACGGATATTGACCTAAAGGACGGCCAATTGAATGGGATGGCAGGCTTACCACTAGAGGAGATCGAAAAAGAAGCTATCACCCAGACACTTAAAAAAACCTCGGGCAACAAGAGCGAAGCTGCAAAGCAGCTTAATATCACCAGAACCACACTGAATAACAAAATCAAAAAATACGATATCCAATAGTCGATAATAAATAAGTTGATAATAAATAAGTTGATCAACTCATTCTTATTTTTTGGTGATTTTTTTATTTTTCGTCAAACTCACCATTATTAAGGAGTAGTTCGATTAGCGAACATTTGGCATAATTGTTGTAACATTCTGTATTTGCTGCATTTAAATATTCCCCTGTGTCAAGGAAGTTGCCGCATGAACTGAAACCTATTACAAGAGGGGGCAGGAGTTTCATGCATGCGATATTCGCCAGAAAGGAAAGAGGCGGTGTTGCTTTCGGGGCTGTTGCGGCAGATCTTCCTTCGGCAACTATTGGAGGAGCAATAGCACTCGCCTTGGGCATAGGTATTCAGAATTTTCCTGAAGGTACTGCTGTTTCCATGCCACTTAGGAGAGAAGGCTTGTCAACAACGAAAAACTTCCTGTATGGTCAAGCATCTGGCATGGTTGAGCCTGTTGCTGGTGTATTGGGCGCTTTGTTTGTTATGAATATGCTTTCAATACTCCCCTATGCTTTGTGCTTTCCAGCAGGGGCAATGATTTTTGTAGTGGTGGAAGGACTTATTCCGGAATCACAGAGAGAATTTAAAAATATCGACATTGTAACGATGGCAACGATGTCAGGCTTCACTGTCATGATGATATTGGATGTAGCACTGGGTTAAATAGCTTTATGATATTTTTTTCATATAGTTTGACCTAGCAGGTACCGGTTTTAATGAGTTCCTGTTAGGTCAAGTCTGGTGTGTAAATGTTAAAGGTTTTGACTGTGATCCTGGATGATAAAAGAGCCGTCATTTTGGACAGTAACGATCTTATCCAAATACTTAGCCGAGAATCCCCTGTCTTTTAAAAGTGAATATACCATTGCTGCTCGTACACCAGATGCACAATAGATGAGAACCTGCTTACCGTTAGGGATCTCCGCCAGTCGACCCATAATCTCATCCGCTGGGATGGCAACCGCACCCGTAACCACTCCTTCGACAACTTCCTCATCTGAGCGTACATCAAGAAGAATTGTGTCTGCGTTCCGGGCAGTTGCAACCTGGATAAACTCCTTGGTATCAACAACGCCCTCCAATGGAGTAGAAGTATAGGCAATTGTTTGAGGGGTGCTGCCCATCGACGTCCTGAAACCAGCTTTTTGCCAGGCCGGAAGCCCACCAAAAAGAACTTTCACATTTGTATAACCAAGCTCTTCTGCTCGCCGAGCAGATTTTATACTGAGTTTTCAGGCTGTCCCATCACAATAATAAACGATAAGCTGTTGTTTATTGGCCGGGAGTTTGTCGATGTTTTTGGCAAATACCCCGTTGTATATGGAAACAGCTCCGGGGATATGCGCCTGGCTGTAGGATTGATCCGTCCGGGCATCAATCAGGGTAAATGGTGTTGTGTTGGCTGAGATGAGTTTTGAAAGTGTCTTTGCGTTAATTTGGTTGCTTTCAAGTATAGGTGCCTTACTCGCAACCGTGATACTGACGGCAAGGAGCACTCCGTCTTCGTTGAGGTACTCTATTTCAAGATCCGAATCTGACGCGATACTGCTGAAGGTTTCGGTGCCAATCAGAATTGTATCATCACTAAATGTGATGACCTTGGCCCCGGTGCCTGTCGCCAGCTGCAACATTGATGCTTTAAATGAAATAACATCGAGTGTTCCCTTGAGTACTTTAGTATCCGTTGTTGCAGGACACCCTTCACAGCTGCCAATTACAGGATTCTGTGTCGCATCTTCGCTTTTTCCTGCAATAGGCGTTACAAGCAGCAGAATGAAAGCCGCTACCAATAAATGTTTTTTCTTGCTGTTAGACATAGTATTATTTTTAAGGTTAATCTTTTAGGATTCTGGAACTGTTTGCAACGGCCAGCAGCGCCGTGCCAACATCTGCAAAGACAGCTTCCCACATGGACGCAAGACCAAAGGCCCCCATAGTAAGAAAAACAGCCTTTACCCCGAAAGCGAGAATGATATTCTGCCAGACGATACGACGTGTTTTCTTAGCAATGGATATTGCTTCAGCCAATTTAAGGGGAGAATCCGTCATCAAAACAACATCCGCCGTTTCAATAGCGGCATCGCTGCCTAGGCCACCCATAGCAACACCGATATCAGATCTTGCCAGAACCGGGGCGTCATTTATCCCGTCACCAACAAATACTGTTTTGGCTCCATCTACGGTCGCCTGACTCAGCCATTCGAATTTTTCCACCTTATCTTCAGGAAGTAGTCCGGCATAATAACTGTCAAGCTGCAGTTGTTTGGCAATCTTACTCGCAATTTTCGCCGTGTCCCCTGTCAACATGGAAATATGATCTACCCCAAGCTTGCGCAACTTTTCGATTGCCTCTACTGTATCAGACTTCAGTTCGTCACCAATAGTAATGTAGCCACCATAGGTGTCATCGATGACAACATGGACTACAGTGGTATCAAATTCGAGTTTGGTGTGAGGTATTGAATTGGACTGCAGAATGCGATCGTTGCCTACCAAAACGGAGTATTGACCATATTCAACAGATACTCCTTGGCCTGAATAGTCTGTATGCCCGGATATCTTTTGTTCATCTAGTTTACCGCCTTTGTCGGAAAAAGCCTGTGAGATTGAGAGCGCAATAGGGTGATTTGAATGGAACTCAGCTGCAGCGGCAAACTCAAGGATCTCCTGTTCGGACCAGGTACCGTTAGGAATTATTTCCCTTACCTTGAACACTCCACGTGTCAACGTTCCGGTTTTGTCAAAAACAACGGTTTTAACTGCAGTGAGTGCATCTATGTAATTAGAGCCTTTTATCAGTATTCCGCGACGTGAAGCACGCCCTATTCCTGCAAAGTATCCAAGCGGTATGCTAACAACAAGAGCGCATGGACAGGAGATAACCAGCATAACAAGTGCACGGTAGATCCACACATCAAAAGGAGCTGCGAAAAAAAGAGGTGGTAGCAGCGCTACACATGCAGCTATCACAACCACGGCTGGTGTGTAATACCTGGCAAAAGTTGTAATGAATTTTTCTGTTCGTGCTTTTCGGGCTGTAGCATTTTCTACAAGCTCCATCACTTTGGCAATGGATGAATCCTCGAACGGTCTGCTCACCTGGATAGTCAATGCTCCAGTTGTGGCGATCGCACCAGCCAAGACACTATCCCCAACGTTTACTGTCACAGGAATAGATTCTCCGGTCAATGCCGAGTTGTCAACTTGGGAACTGCCATCAATGACGTGACCGTCAAGTGGGATTTTTTCACCTGGCTTTACAAGGATTATGTTATCGACCTGAACCTTTTCAGGTGCTACTTCCTGTAATCCAAATGGCGTTTTGAGTAATGCAGTATTTGGTCTTGCTGCTAAAAGACCTCGAATAGACCTTCGGGAATTATTAACTGCACGTTCCTGAAGCAACTCTCCAATCTTGAAAAATATCATGACGCCTATGGCTTCTGCATAGGCGTGAATGGCAAAAGCACCACAAGTTGCTATAACCATCAAAACGTTTTCGTCGAAAAACAGTCCTCTTCTTATAGTCTTGAAAGCACCGGCAATAACATTCCAGCCGGCAAGAAGATACGCAGCAAAAGCCAAGATAAACTCAAGCGGGACAATATTAAGGGCATGAAACCTGTTTTCTAGCATTAATTGCGAGCCAAAGAGGACAACAGCACTGAACAAGGCTAAAGTTTCCAAACTCAACCAGTTTATCGGAGTAGGTACACTTAGAGTTTGAGGGGAACTGTGTTGCAAGGGGCTGAGCTCCGCTTCGGGCTCTATCAGCTTTATCTGTGCTTCAACTTTGCACAGATCATCAGCCTGTAGATGGAGGATCTGGTTTGCAAAATCAAAAGAAGCATAATCTACACCTTCCAGCTGTTGTAAACTTCCCTCTATTTTTGCAGCACAGTTGGCGCAATCTATCTTTGTAATTTTATATTTCTTGGTATCTTTTGCCTTCATCACATTAACCCTATCTTGATAGTACTTATTCGGAGATGTGCTCCATTCCCGTTTCAAGTAACTTACGAACATGATCATCTGTCAGAGAATAAAACATCACCTTTCCATCTCTACGATGCTTGACAATCCTCGACATCTTCAGCTTGTTCAACTGATGAGATACTGCCGATTGTTTCAGATTCAGTAGTGCACATATATCGCAAACACACATCTCGGATTCAGATAAGGCCCATAAAATTGAAAGTCGTGTGCCATCACCAAACACCTTGAAAAGAGCAGAGAGCGATTGAACATGCGTTTGATTCGGCATTCTTTGTGTAACTTCTGTGACAATATTTTCATGAATTGCTTTGACTTCGCACAGTTCTGCATTTTGTACCCGGATATCCTGCGTCATTGTTTCTCCTTTGGTTGAATACAGAATTCATATTATCATATGATCATGTGTTAATATATAATAGTGATAGTTGTTATTGTCAATGATATTGGTAGAGGCCATTGGGTAAAATTGGAAGTTGGGTTCCTACTCCCTATGCTGCACGACAAGTTTATTTGTTTTCCAATAGTCTCAATAGATAGGGGATGCTCTAAGGCCGACAACCCTTCGCCTCTTCAGGCGAAGGGTTGTGGAATCGGTAGGTTAAGAAGCGGGATAAATACCCCTTACTTATTGAGCTTCTTCATCTAATCGTCAATCAGTTTCTGAAAACCGCTGAGGGAACGCTGTTTGAGCTTTCGACCGTTGATGAAGACGGACGGAGTTCCTGTGATTCCATTTTGCTGGGCCTCAACCATATCATTAAGGAGGCGGTTGGTAAGCTCTTTTGATTGCATATCCATTTTAAACTTCTGCAGATCTAATCCAAGCTCAGTCGCTATACGTTCAAAAGATGCCTGCATGATCTTTTTCTCAGCAAATAATTTATCATGATATTCCCAAAACATATCTTGCTATCCAGCCGCAAGAGCAGCAAGCGCTGCCGGTTGTGCCTGATCATACATCTTCAGTGGGAAGTTTTAAAATACGATTTTAACATTTCCTACATTTTTATTGAGCATCTGCTCAAGAAGTGGCGTGATTTTGCCACAGTATGGTCATTGAAAATCTAAAAAAACAGCAACCGTAAACGTACCAAAAATGGTGAAGAGAGTGCGGGCGGCAACGAGACGTAATACGGCAACAAGGCCGATTGCTCTCCATCTCTTTCCCTACTGCCCGTTTTTTTTGTTAATTTACCCAAGTAGGGGGTGTAAGCCCAAACCGCCGAAATTTCCGAGAGGTTTTGTCGTTATCTATGTAACGCACCAGAAATAGGTGTTTTTAGAAAAACTACCTTTAAAAAAGACGACCACACCGGTCAGTTTAAATATCATCTAAGACATGACCAATTTGTATTTTTTGAGTCAAAAAAGAGGTTGAAATTTAGCATAGCGCACTGCCACGGAATTTTCGGCGGTTCCGGCTTACAACCCCTTAATCCAGCATCTGACAGATACTACTTTTGTGTGAAGGGTTGATATTAGTAGTATTCTTATCCTAAGAATCCATTTTCTCCTGATGTTGATATAGTTCCTGAACGTTTTTACCTTGACCAGGGCCAAATACCACGACCGAAATGGAGCATCCTGACACTTCCGAAAATTCAAGAATTTTTCCAAAAAAATGGTCCCAAATGTAGCGGTTGAAATTACGTATACTTCCAGAATCTCTTTTATTGATAGCATATAACCATATGGTATTTATCAATAATATTTTATTGTCAGATAATTATTGCTTCTCAAAAGGTCAAGAGGACCTTTGCGTGCTGTTAGACAGCAACCTGAACTGATAAGGAATCTCAATTTCTGGGAATGTCCTTCAGTATAGTCCAAGATATTCAAGATTTGTTTATTGTTGTCCAAAATTTTAACTGTTTCTGCCCAGATTCCTTGCTGTTCAGCACTTTAGGCCAGGGGCCTTTCCTTCGTGAATCCGATGGATGCGGCAAGGGCTACCACAAGTATTGAACCCATGTTGTGTGTGACCGCCCCCCAAATAGGGGTAAGCAGGCCTGTAGCACCGGCTATAACCGCGATACAATTGATACTAAAGCTCAACCAGATATTAATTTGTATCGTGCGGGACATCTTTCTGCTCAATTGAATAAGAAAAGGCAATTGTTCGAGCCTGTCGTTCATTAATACGATATCAGCAGTCTCCAGTGCCACATCCGCCCCCCTGGTTCCCATAGCAATACCGGTATCTGCAGCTTTCAAAGCCGGAGCGTCATTAATCCCATCTCCAATATAAACCGATAGACCCTCTGTATAAGCTTCTATTCTATCAAGTTTTTCAGCTGGTTTCTGAGAAGCGTAATACTCTTTAATACCCACAGATTCTGCCGTCGTCCTAACAGGAGAATTCTGATCTCCAGATATAATGGCAATTTTTTCTATGCCCAACTCCCGTATTGCCTTTATTGTCGCTTCAGCTTTAGCGCGAGGTCGGTCAATCAGGCTGATCGAGCCAAAAACCCTGCTATCTACAACGATATCTATATTGGTATATCCGTTATCATCTAAGGTTCTACTGGTCACAATTTCTATATGCTGACCTTCAACCATACCTGAAATCCCCTGACCGGCTTCAGTACGTATGTCTTCTGCCCTGGCATAGTCAAGCTGTAATTCTTCGGCTTTTTTTCCAATAGCTGCTCCTAAAGGATGCAAGCTTCCTTTTTCAAGGGCGGCGGCCATTGCCAACACCTCGTTGTTCGTCACCCCTTCAGCAGAAATAATAGCTACTATTTCTGGCTCACCATTTGTGATGGTCCCGGTTTTATCAAAGAAAAATCCTCGGGAATCAGCAATATTTTCCAGATATTTTCCTCCCTTAACCACTATTCCAGATTTCGCAGCTCTGCCAATGGCAGCGACTGTTGTGACAGGGCTTGCTAGTAGAAAAGAACAGGGGCAGCCTACGATAAGGACTGTAATTGCTCTGGTAACATCCCAAGTAAAGAAATAGGTAAATACTGCAGCGAAAAGAATAACAGGGGTGAACCAGGCAGCATAAGTATCGACGATTTTACCACTTCGAGTCTTTTGTTGCTCAGCGCCCTCAATCAACTGGATAATCCTGCCGATTGTCGAATCCCTCCCAACCCTATCGGCCTTGATCTTGATGAACCCATTGGTGCAAAGAGTACCCGCAAACACCTGACCGCCGAAATTTTTTTGCACCGGAATGGACTCACCTGTTATGGATGATTCATCAACCGCAGTTGAACCCTCTGTGACTGTACCGTCAACTGCAATTGTGTCACCTGCCCTAATGATTACAATATCACCTATCCTAACATTTTTAATATCTATCTCAATTTCCTTGCAATCTTTCTCGATCGTAGTCGTTTTGGGTGTAATCGCCATAAGCTTACGAATGGAGTTCCTGGCGCTATCGCTTACCGCCTCTTCAACAAGAGCTCCAAAAATCATGATAGCACTCACTACAGCACCCTCGAGGTAATTGCCGTTTATCATGCATGCGATGATGGCAATACTTACCAGCTCGTCCACGTTGATTTCTTTGTTGAGTATTCCTCTCCCAGCCTCAACTATTATCGGCAAGCCATTAACGGCAATTGATAGTAGAAGGGCAATATCCAAAAGGCTCAGGTCAATGGATGGAACTACCTGTATTTTAGGAAGAATAAAAGATAGAGGAATGAGGAAGGCTCCCAGGGATACCTTGACGAAATCTTCCGAGCGGAATAACTCTCTGTAAATACTTAAATCTGCATGACGACCGATCATTTTTGCCCTCATTTATGTTTGATAGTCAAACTACTTGATGCACTTACTACCCTCGAATAACTTGAATGTCAAGATATTTGAAAATCTATATTTCCTGTGGTATTGTATCTCCGCATAGATTAATGGGACTGTCCTACCGATTGTTATAATTATACAATCTAATCTGTTCAGGGATTGCTGATGGATGCCGAAGAACTTTCAAAAACGATAATCGAGTTTTACGAGAAGCTTACCACTTGGGAAGATGGAGTAGTCAAGGATAGTGGGCTTACGACGTCACAGAACCATGCCATCGAAATTGTTGGCCATGAAGGTGCTATAAAAATGAGAAAGCTGGCAGATAAGCTCGGCGTGACAACCGGGACTCTGACAGTCAGTATCGACCGTCTTGAAAAAAAGGCACTGCTCAGACGTGTTCCTCACAAGTCGGACAGGAGGTCATACTTGATCGAATTAACGGAGAAAGGTCAAAAGGTATTCAAAATGCATCACAACCATCATCTCAATCTAACTCGGGAAATGATGACAGATTTCTCTGAGCAGGAGCAAGCGACCCTTTATCAATCTCTCAAAAAGATGATGGAACATTTCTAGACTAATTCCACTTTTGTGAAGGTAGACCTTTATTATTTGTGATGGTTTGACTTACGCAGAAAGGGATGGTTTGATATCGTTTTCAGAGCGGCTCCTATCTTGAGTAACAACCTTATTAAGGTTATCTGATTACCCCTGAAACTCACCAAATTTTTGAGAGATTGTTCTTCATTAATCGCTACCTCTTTATAAGCAAAGCTTTTTGATGAAAATATGTCCAAAAGCCGGAATATCTAAGATATTTGGCAATACATCTTAATGTCAAGGCGTTACTGCTTGCAGTTGTTTTCAAGCTGAGCTATAGGGGTAATCAGATAATAATATAAAACATCAATAATATCCCCCCTGTCATTTTATCGACAGGGGGGATTTTTAGATAGTTCTCAGTTTAGACATAAATTCTATCTGTTATATTGAAAATAGCATCAGGATCCAGAATAATTGGCCGCGATGTATTCCCCGCTCAAAGTAAAGAATATATATAGTGTTTGTTTTGCAACATCACTAATCTCTTTGTTTTTGTAGGAAACAACCCATTCCGGACGTTCGTTGAATATCTTCTGCTCGACCTTGTTCTCTTTTAAGCCGACCCAAGTTGCCTCGATTTTTCCATCAGTTGCCAACGCTTTTACGACTTCCAAAGCTCGACTAGCAGCGACCTCACTGGAAACCGGTGGTTGCTCCTTGGAGGGACCATGCGAATGACCCGATCCAGCAAGAGCCGGGGTGACAAAAAACAGCATTGAGAATAAAAGTGCGATTGTTGAGTATTTCATAACGTTCTCCAAATAGATTTGAATTTTAATGTAATGGTTTGTGACGATATTCAAAATATTTTCATTTTCCATGCAATTTTCTTTACTGAGGATCATACTAAAACGAAAATACAGGTAAATTACTCGTCGTTTTTTCAAGCATATTTTGATTTATAGTGTGGGATGCTCAGTTACCTTTTTCTCTTGTTTTGGGATCGTTGTTTGAGCAACCACCTCCAAGTCAAGACGCTGATAATCGCCACTCACATTTAAAGTTACAGCGACAGGGAAAGAATTGTTATTCTTCCAATACCAGCCATGAGTACCGTCAAAGACTGTTGTTAAAGAGCCGTTAAATTTACTATCCGTGCTTTTTATGAAGCTCTTAAAAGAACCAGTCGTATCGCCTTTCGGCTCGCCGTGAAAATCAAAAAACAGATCGCCCTTGTTTGTGCTCCAAGCATATTGAAATTTTGCTCCTTTTTGAAGCTGCAGCTTGTATTCTTTCTCACCTCTGGCTGGTATGATAATACTGATTGTGTCTTTCCAGTCTACTTGTGGTGCTGTCTCAGCCAGCTCTACTTGTTCAACCGGTTGTACGTTGGCAGTCAACTCTTCAGCGTTTGCAGTATGCTCATAACCATGCATCTGCATAAAAAAGAGAAGCCCCCCAGCCAGAATTAATGAATTGTTTACTATCTTACTGAAGGTTGGAAAGGCTTCTCTTTTACGAAAGGCGGCGACAAGAAGTAGCATTAGAGCCAGTGCTGCGATTTGTCCGATCTCGATGCCGATATTAAAAGAGATGATATTCATTAGCAACTGGTCCTCACTCAACGGAAGTTGCTGTAAACGAGTAGAAAGACCAAGGCCGTGGATTAAACCTAAACTAAATATCATAGCCAGCATATTAGGAGACTTGATATTTAAATATTTTTTAAACCCTTCAAGATTATGAAAGGCTATATAGCAAACGCTCAACGCGATAACAGCATCAATTAAAAAATAATTAACCTGAATTGCATTAAAAGTTGCAAAAATAAGAGTGATACTGTGTCCAATAGTGAAGGCGGAGATGTATTTAACAATATCTTTGAATCGGGTAAGAAAAAATATGATCCCAAAGACAAAAAGCAAATGGTCATACCCAGATAACATGTGAGTCGCGCCAATCAATATATAGCGCAGATTACCACCTTCAATAATGATTTGTTTTTCTTCTTCAGACATCCCATGTCCGAATGCCTGGCTTGCTATAAACACCGCAAATATTGCAATGAGCAAGGGGGCTTTTTTAAAAATAGATAACATAGAAACCTCAGTATTATTTAACTTGAGACAAGGGTACTCGCCACAGTACTCAAGACGACTAGACTAACTGAGAAGTAAATTTAGTACTTTTGATCTATACAACTCGCAAAGATGCCGTAACCATTAGATATCAATGCGAGAATAAAGTTTTTCTGACTTATACTCTACGCACGATATTTAGAGGTTGGCTTCAAAAGTACTACAGCTACTAATTCAGCTTTAGAAAAATAAAATCTCAGGAAATATAGGGGGGTGCACGAGGATTAATCGTTGAGCGATTAAAATCACGCAAGCTGGCATTGAGAAAAGTACGAGTTGTGCAAGTAATAAGTGGAGAGTTCTGCAGTTTAAAACCAGTGCCAATTACTGCCAAGAATGGCTTCTTTGGTTTTCCGTTCTTGGAAAAACGGTATTCTTGGCCAAACTCTATCGCAATCGAAGAATGTCTCTGCTGTGCAACATCTTCGGCAATCGAACTAGTATCTATCGATCGATGAGAATGAACTTCAACTGGATGTTGATGATTATCCTGTTCATGGCTATGAGGACTTGCCAGATGGATATGTGTAGCTGACCACTGTACGGTTATAAAGGCAATAATAGCTGTAAACAGCAGTAAGTGAGTCGCTCGAGTTTTATTCATATTTATTTGAGGATTTGAAAATATTTAAACCTCTCATCACTCGACCAAGCACATAAGTGCTTGTTTTATTGCCAAATTAGCCGTATGGATGGTGATAGAAAAAACTTATGTAACAACAATTCCCACATGTTTTCCAGAGAGAATAAAGCATTCTGATACAACATCTATTGCCTTATTACAAGAAAATCAATCTAGGAACTAATTGAATTTTGCATGGTATTAATCCGTAAGGTGATTGCCAGACATTGGTTGCCCTACGAAAAAGGAATAATGTATATAAATATAAACACGTCAAGTCATTGGCTGAATGTCCGCTGATTGACGTACGGATTAATAAAACATTGCTGCCCCATAAATAGTTACGGAATAACAGATAAATAAAGGGTTGATATGTTTTATAGTGTCAGGGAAATTGCCGCACTCTACAAAGAGCGCTGGCAGATCGAACTATTCTTTAAATGGCTCAAGCAAAACCTCAAAATTAAGTCTTACCTCGGCACACCCCGCAATGCTGTGCTTACACCCAGCCCTGGATTGCGCTGTGCCTCTATCTTCTGCTATCTTTTCTGAAATTTAAAGCAAGAATTGGCTTCCGTTGTTGACGACCTCAAGATGATGCTCAGGCGTAAGCCATATGCAGCCACCACCTGTACTTAAGGTGATACCTGTTGTTTACGTGGAAAAACTACAAGATTGTCTACTTCCGGAACAATTCCGATGTACTCACCGATGCTGTGGTTATGATGGCTGGACACAAGAGCCCGGCAATGCTCTCCGGAAGATAATTCGAGTTGGTAGAGAATATTCGGGCCGCGAAATGATTTGTGGACTACCTTCGCCTGTACTTGAGCATCCTCTGCATGCAGGACATCTTCAGGGCGAATGAGCAGATCAACCTCGCAGCCAGATTCACATGGCAGTGAAAGATTACCTTTCAGCAGCCCCAGGCCGCTTTCCACCTGGCCAGGTCCTGTGACTTTACCTGTTACCAGTGCCCCGTCGCCGACAAACGTTGCAACCTCAAGGCTTGCCGGTCGATGATAGACGTCATAGGCATTCCCCCACTGCTGCATTGTGCCGTAGAACAGCACCCCTATCTTATCCGCCACTGAAAAGGCCTCATGCTGGTTATGGGTTACCATCAGCGCCGTTGTACCTAGCTCTTTGAGGATATCCCGGACTTCAACCGTGAGTCTGTCACGTAACAATGCATCGAGATTGGAGAATGGTTCATCGAGCAGGAGTAGCTCTGGTTCTGGTGCCAGGGCCCGTGCAAGCGCCACCCGTTGTTGCTGACCGCCCGAGAGTTCATGGGGATATTTAGTTGCGGCCTCAGCCATACCCACAAGCTCCAACATTGTCAGAACCTTCTCTTTACGTATCTGTTGCGCTTTACTACGGATACCGAATTCAATATTCTGGATAGCTGTAAGGTGTGGAAAAAGTGCGTAATCCTGAAAAACCATACCTATGGATCGTTTCTCGGGTGGAACACTTAGGTTAGGGGTCGAGACAATCTTGCCACCAATTTGCACTTGCCCTCTATCGATTGCTTCAAACCCGGCAATCACGCGGAGCAGTGTGGTTTTACCACAACCGCTTGGTCCCAGGAGGCAACCGATTTCTCCCTTGGCCATTGAAAAACTTATTTCATTGGCGACTTGATTCGACCCGAATGACTTGCATACCTGCTCGACTTGCAGAAGTGGTACTGTTTCTTGCATAATTATTTCTCAGATTGCCGTACGAGGAGAACCACCGGGATAATTGATGCCATCACCAGGTACAATCCTGGCAGCGCAGCTCTTTCCCACTCACCTTCACTGGTCAATTCATAAATTTTAATAGCCAGGGTGTCCCAGCCAAAAGGGCGCGTCATGAGGGTGATCGGCATTTCTTTCACCACATCAACCATCAACAGAATAAGGGCGGTTAACAGACCTTTTCGTAACAATGGGAGATGAATGGAGAGTATAAGTTTTCTCCCCTTAACTCCCATGAGACCTGCAGCTTCATCCAGGCTTGGGCTGATGCTTTGCATAGCACTGTCCACAGCGCCAAAACCAGCAGCCATAAAGCGCACCATATAGGCCATAAGCATCACGATGACAGTTCCCTGTAATAATGGCCCGGTTTGCATATTGAATATGCTTTGCAGCAGAGTTTGCAAGTGGTTGTCAAACCAGGCGATGGGCAGAAATATTCCCACAGCCAGCACCGTCCCGGGCAGCGCATAACCAAGAATGGAAATTTTACAAAGCATAAGGTTCAGTGTTCCCGGTGATCTTCTCTTCGTGTAGCTAAGAAGTATAGCAGCAGAACAGGTGAGGAGAGCGGCGCCAGCTCCAAGCAAGAGCGTGCGCCCGGTTTGAGTCATGTAGTTAGGAAGGTCTCCCGCACCATTGGCCTTAATAACCCAGAGTCCAAGCTGTATCACCGGAAGTACAAATGCAACGAGAACAACAATAGAACAATAGCATGTCGCTGCCAAAGCTTTCCCGCCGTGCAGGGTAATTCTATTATGAACACTGCTGCTTCTGGCACTTGAAAAATATCGCATTCTCGAGCGATACATCGTGTCGATGAGTACAAGCACCATTGCGAAAACAACAAGAACTGAAGAGAGTTGAGCCGCAGCCTGTAGAGAAAAGAACCCAAACCAGGCTTTATAGATTGCAGTGGTGAACGTATCGTAATTGAAAATGGAAACTGCACCAAAATCAGCAAGGGTCTCCATTAAGACAAGAGCAAGACCACTTGCTATCCATGGTCTGGCCATCGGCAAAGCAACCTTCCAGAAAGCTGCCCAGGGTGCCATACCAAGAGTACGTGCAGCTTCTATAAGTACTCGTCCCTGGCTGAGAAACGCGGATCGGCTGAGAAGATACACATATGGATACAGGGTGAGACTGATACACAATATGACAAACGGAGTAGATCGTACCTCGATTATGGTCCGCTCAAAACCTGGCAGGGTGCGCATGGCGGTCTGTACAGGCCCTGCAAAATCCATCACTCCTATGAAGATGAAGGCCATTACATAGGCTGGTACGGCCATTGGCAGGGTGAGTGCCCATGAAAAAAAAGAACGTCCGGGAAATGAGCAAGCTCCAGTTAACCAGCCAAGAGATACCCCAAGGCATGCGGTACATAACAAAACGCCGCTGCTCAACCAAAAGGTATTGAGCAGCAACGTTGTGAGTACAGTTTCAGCCAGATGATTCCAGATTTCCTGTTCAGGCTGAAAAAGTGAGGCAAATATTACCCCGATAGGGACCGCTACCAGTCCAGCCAGGATGACAGCAGACAGCTGCCAACCATCCGGCCGGATTGATAATGTATTGAAGTACCTTTGCATGAGAGATGGATTATTTGTATCCCGCACGATCCATCAGCATGATAGCTTCACCTTGTAATTCACCATACTTTGCGACATTCATCGGGTTGCCGGTAAAGGTTCCCCATTCAGCAACAACCGGGTCAGGACTCACTGTCTTATTCACAGGATATTCCATGTTCAATCCAGCAAATTGACCTTGTGCTTCCTCACCGGAAAGCCACTCGAGCAGCTTTATTGCAGCTTCTTTATGCTTGGCATGACTGGTTACACCTGCACCGCTGACATTCATATGTACGCCATTGGTACTCTGGTTCGGCCAGAAAATGGCCAATGGCAATTCAGGCTTCTCCTTCATCAGGCGACCAAAATAGTAGGTGTTCACGACGGTAACATCACCGATTCCTGCAGCAACGGCTTCAAGGGCCTTGGTATCGTTGCTGAACGGATCTGCTGCGAGATTAGCCACCCAGCCAGTAACAATCTGCTCTGCCTTCTCAGGGCCATGTTCGGCTATGAGGGAGGCAACAAGTGACTGGTTATAGACTTTCTTTGAGGTGCGGAGAATTAGTCGTTTTTTCCAGTTTTCATTGGCCAGGTCTTCGTAGGTTGTAAGTTTCCCGGCAGCATTTGAGGTGGTGTTATAGACGATAGTACGGGCGCGAACTGAAAGGCCAAACCACATGTTTTCAGGGTCCTGCAGGTTAGCGGGGACGTTCGACTCGAGTAACTCTGAGCTTACAGGCTGCAAGACGCCGGCTCGTGCAGCCTGCCAGAGGTTTCCTGCATCGACGGTTATAAACATGTCAGCGGGAGTGTTGGTACCCTCCGCCTTGAGACGTTCCAGCAATGCACCGGCATCACCGGTTATGTACTTCACCTTAACGCCTGTTTTTTTCGTATAAGCCTCAAAAATTGGCTGTATGAGATGCTCATTACGAGCTGAATAGACAACTATTTCCTCTTCACCTGCAGAGGTGTAATTTGGAAGGCCTATGCAAAGTAGCATCATAACAGCAAGTAGTCTGGACAACATTCTGTACTCCTTAAAATGGATTTTGCGAAATTTGACTATGACCTCCAAGAGCTGTTCTTTGGGGTCGCATAATAATTTCGGTGATCCTAAATTATAGATAAGTTAGAGTCAACTAAAATAACACACATTGTGGTACTTTTGTCGTGGTTCGAAAAGGTCCTGTCTAGGATGGGGGTGACGCTGTTGTTTGAATGGACAGGCCTTTCAAGTCAGATTCAGGAGCAGGCTCCAAACCATCTTCAGCGACTGCGGCAAAAAGGTGTGTGATTGTTGGAAAGCTTAAGTTTAGAATGAAATTTTGGGATTTAGCTTAGTTCCTGACCAGTTTATAAGTGATCTAGCCTAGAAAACTTGCCAGAAAAGGAGCATTCTGGGACGTAAAAAAATTCAAAATTAATCTCAGGAAATCAGTTGCAAATGAAGCATTCTAAATTATTGATTTTTCATGTTTATGTTTGTTTTTCACCTCGAGAGAAGCGAAGTTAGGCATTGCGACCGATACCAGGACACTACCGTGGAGTAAAGGATAGAGATTTTAACTGCCAATTAGAATGAACAGACAGGCAGGTCCAACGATTAGAGCTTCATGATAAGGTTTTGGTGAAAAATACAACAAAAGGATTATGTACTAGCTGCAAAGTCTTCAACCGAAGCCCATCTACATCCTCAAAGATTACCATTAGCCGGCTACCTGAAATCCATCCTTCTTTTTTGACTCTGCGTAATCAGAATACTATCAATCTATTTTTTCTTCTAAAGTAATCAATTGAGGTCTGAATGAGTCCACGAGAGGCTACCTACAGAGTAAATCTCAGGTGGTTTTCCAGGTGGTTTTCAGTGTATTTTAATGCTAATTAGTGCCCTGTAACTAGCTGAAATCACGTGGGGAGTGCGCTACAAAAGGGCCTCTCACGCCGGCAACAGGGGTTCGAGTCCCCTTGGGGTCACCAAGTAATTTCAACCACCTACGTTACTTTCCCTGGCTGAATTTTTATTCTGCCAGGTGGTTACTAGGTGGTTTTTTTTACTTTTTACCTTTGGCAACAGTCTCAATTCCGGTCGTACTGATTCAATTCTGCGAATATATCTCTCAGTTATTGAAAGATTTTTATGTCGCAAGATTGTCTGAATATCAATCATTGCGACCCCTTCTCTAGCAAGGATACTTGCACTTAAGTGCCTGATGGCATGCAATCCAAAAAGCTTCATCTGTGCCCGTCGACAGAGATTCTTCATCCAGTGAAGACGGCTCGTGAAAGGTTGTAGTGTCTCAGGGTCAGGAAATACCCATGTATCACTCTTTCTCTTAGCATTCTGTATCAATATAGCATCGAAAAAATTTTCAGTCAGCAGAAGCCAGGACGGTTGCCATGATCCGTCCATTGTTTTCCGGGTATAAAGAAATGACAACCTAAAATTGACCACCCGTGATCACCGAATTTTGACCACCTGATATATTGTAGATCTGAGACAGGGTGTTACCTCAGCGGTGGTGTTCTGTCCATCAGAGATCAAAAGACGCATTACACTCCGGCCCTTGGAATCAGAGAACTAAGGGGGCGGTTATGCAAGAGATTGAGAAGACTCGGGGATACTGCCCCCAGTTTGAACAAGTAGTTATTGCCCCAGGGTTGAAGCCGGGCATATTCTTTACAATGCTGGCTGCAATTGATCCAGGAGAAGAAGTAATCATGAGTGCTGGTTAGGATTGGCCGAATATGTCTTGTGAGAACTGTCTTGGGCATCTTGTTGAGACTAATACAGTAGCTCCAATTTTCTGCTGTCTCAAGATCCTAACGATAAAGGTACACTCCGTGATATGAGATTAGCCGTGATGAGCTTGCAGGGGCACTTGGTATATGATGACAGAGGCTAGTTTTGGCAATATCAATCATTTAATCTAAGAAATTCTGTAAACTTAAACAGTTTTTGTTCTTCAAAATGGATACGCTTGAGGCTGTAGACAAATTCATACGTATTTTATGATATTCTTTTTCATGACCTGCCTCCTTGTTTTTGGCTCTGGGGTAGAAGTGCTTTACTTTAACTCTAATTCACGTTGGCAATGATGGCAGGTTGCTCTTACATCACATCCGAACTTACAAACATTATGTCTCGGACATCATTTTTTTTGCGAAATATTTGAAATTAATATTGTTTATTTTAGCGCAAAAAATAGTGTAATTGATTTAATTGGTGCTCTGGAATTATCGATATTTTAACTTGCTTCATTTACAGCTAGAACTTTGGTGGCACATCTGAAAATTCCAAAGTCCCAAAATGCTCCTTTTCGAGCAATCTCTTCCACATGATCACGGGTTAACTGCTCACGTAAACCTTAACTTTAAAGTTCAATTGATTGTGAGTCATGGATAATGTCAACTCTCAGATTGCTAATATTCTATTAGGATTTGGGCTGGGCAGAATTTCGCATAAACAGTCGTAATATAATCTTAACGGGAAGGTCGATTATATTGAGATTCTTATTGCTAATCTCAAGCACCTCCCTCGATTTTGTTACGTGAAAGAAAGTGAGTAGCAATTCAGGGGGTGGGGAGAGATATGAGACAGGATGACATCGTATTTCACAGTTACATTTTGTGACAGAGGGTGCAATAGTCCGTCATATCACTGATATCGTGGTTGAGTAGATTTTGCGTATCTCCCGCGTGGGGATTATGACAACCGGCACAGGTGAATTCCCGGTCGGCTTTAAATGGATGCTTAACCCCGCGCACCGGGTGTCCCTTGCCGTAAAAACCCGCAATGACATGGGCCCCTGAGGCCTTCTCCTGATGACAATTAACGCAAAGGTCGGTGGTCTGCATCCTGAGAAGGTCAGGAAGGTCCGAGCCGTGTGGGTTGTGGCAGAGGGTACAATTTCCGACAGCTGTAGGCCCGTGCATGATCTTTTTACTTTTCCAGTCATTTAATTGATAACTATGACAGGGTGCACAGACCTTTTGGTCCGGTTTTGGCGTGGTATATTTCCGCTCCGCCTCAAGCACTTCATGACAGGTAAAGCACATCCATTGTGCCGCCGGCTTGTGGACAAAACTATTCACGCATTTCCTAGCGTGACATGTGAAACAGGGAGATTTTTCCGGTTTACCGGGTCTCAAGCTGCTGAGCGAAGGCTCCATGACATGGCAGCCTGCGCAGCGAGTTTCATTATCGCCGGCATGAAAAAAATATCGCACAAAACCTGCCGGGGCTTCTCTGAATTTTGGAAAGAGTGCGGACCGGAAGAAAACTCGTAAATTTTTCCGTTCAACTACAGTCCCCTTTTTCAGACCGAAAAGTTCGATACTGTTCAACCCTTTGGTCAAGGTGATACCAAAACACGCCCTGTCGCCGGAACCAAGCGAGAACAGCAGCGAGTCGTTTTTGTCGGAACCTACCCGTATCATGTCAAGCTTCTTTCTATCCACCTTAAGGACTATGCTGATGACCTCGTTTTCAACAAAGGTCGTATCAGGTGGCCATTCAACCACAAAAGAATTCTCTGCCCGAACGTCAAGCGCGTGGAAAAGCGATATCAACAATACCGTATAGAGTAACTTTCCCAGTTTCATTGTAGCTGCAGAAGTTGTTGAAGACCGTTTTTATAACTTGTTGCCGCCAGTTCCAGCTTATCTTGTTCCTCAAACATCTTACCCCGGTAAACATTAATCCGGTAATCTAAGGGGTTAATCTCTTCCGCCTGTCTGAAGAGTCCTTCTGCTTTAGGTAAATCACCCTCTTTACCGGTAAGGTAGGCAAGATAATAATAGCCGGGTGTATATGCCTCATCTACTTTCAGGACCTTTTCCAGCATATCCCTCGCCGCTGAATAGGAACCATCTTCTATCAACAGGAGAGCCAAATTACTGAGCGCCTGCACGTTATCCCCTTTCAGTGCGATAGCCTGCTGGAATTGTTTTATCGCCCCTTCACGGTCTCCCGCATCTTGGTAAAAATTTCCAAGACTGAGATAGGGAAAAACAAATGCAGGATCTGCCTCAATGGCCTTTTTATACCACTTCTCGGCTGTGTGAGCCATACGTTTAGATTTTTGGGCATTAACCCCCATATTCCAAAAGCGGACTGCCTTCTTGTCAGGTTGAGGGCCCATTTTAGCCGCTACCTCGATCGGCACTGTTTTGCCCTCGATATCAGCTGTAAGAACATGTAGCATCTCTTTGACACCAACCACCGGCAAGCCAGACATCTCGAACCTGATCTGGCTGTCTTTATCGACAATAATCGTCGTTGGGACAGCGATGACGCCATAATCATGAAAGGCGACAAGACCATGGTCGACCAGAGTCGGAAAAGTCAGCTGCAGGCTGTCTGCAACACCTTTAATAGCCTTCATGGCTGCACCATCTATTTTCTGTCTTTCCACATTTATGCCGATCACGGCAACCCCACGATCCTTATACTTTTGATGTAGTTTTTCCATCTGCAGCAAGGCTTTGTCCGAATTTTTGCTCCAGGATGCCCAGAAAAGCAGGATGGTCAACCTATCCCCTTTAAGTTTTGACAGACTTTGTTTATTGCCATTAAGGTCACTAAGTGAAAACTCCGGGACCTCCATGCCCACCCCAAAAGATTTCAAGGACGGGGTAGAAATTGTACTCTGCAGCAGGGCAACAGTTACTATCAAAACAATCAAGCCACTCTTATGTTTGAGCGAAAAGAACTGTATTCTTGTTTTCACGATCACCTACCTTGCATTTTGTTCATAGGAGGCAATACCCTCTTTAAAAGCGGTAAGAGCCTTTTTCGCATCACCACCTTGTTGATAGAGAAGTCCAAGCTCATAATAGGTTCGGGCTGGATCAGGATTCAGCTTTAAAGCCTCTTGCAGGATTGATTCGGCGGCTGCATACGCTCCGGTTCGTGCCAAAACGATGCCCTTGCCAGTTTTAGCAGTACTTGACATCGGCTGCAACTCCAGGGCCTTTTCAAAGGAAGCCATCGCCTGCTGCAAATCGCCATTGTCAAGAAGGAGATAACCTAGAACAATATGCGCCTTAGCACGTGATGGGCTCTTTTTTATACACTGCCTGATGGCGGCTAGCGCCTCATCCACTTTTCCCGCATAGGCCAGTGCCGATGCGCCTTTTTCGCAGAGCAATTCCTTAGCATCCCCAGATTGAGCTGACAGCCAGCCTGCCCAAGGCACAAAAAAAATAAATATGAGTAGCAGGACCAGTATACGTTTCATCTGTTTTTCACCATTTTTTTTTGGTCGTATTTGAATTCCTGGTGGCAGCCTGGCAGGCATCCACCGCCGGATTCGGTCTTGGTAAAGCCAATCGGCAGTTGATAAGCCCCAAAAGGCACAGAGTTTCGCACATGTTTGGGATTCATTGTGGCGTGGGCATCATGGCAGGCCCTGCAGGTTCTCCCTTTCGGTGTTTTATTGACATGGATGAAATGGAGGTTTTGATCGCCGTTGCGAAACCCCGTCAATGTTGTGGTTTTGGGATCTTTAACCAGCGTATCATTGTGACACATGAAACAGAGTTCAAAGTTATCTGGGTTGTATGAGGCATAAAACTTCTGAGGGAAATAGCCCCGCAATATCCGAAAATTTTTGGAACCATGGGTGTTATGACAGGCGGAGCAATCTTTATCTCTAATCGGTCCGTGATGGATAGTATTTTTAGTAAGCAGCGTTTTTATGTCAGCAACAGATTTCCCATCTGGGTCGCTGTACTCTCTATCATGGCAGGAGAGACAGAGGTCCATCGGTGCCTGGTCAAGCTGTTGCGAGAAAGAAGAGACGTGAGGATTATGACAGGCCATACAGCCTTTGTCGGTTTCAAGACCGCCATGTTTCACCGTGACCCCTGAAATTTCTTCTTTTTTTTCAGTATGACAGGTAAAGCAAACCCCCTTGGTACTCTCTCCCGGCAGGCTAAATTGGAAATCACTGCCGTGAGGGCTGTGGCAGGTGACACAACCCTCTTCAAGCGCTGCGTGGATAAAGTCTTTGGCGGCAAACTCCTCCTGCTTATCGGAGTGGCAGGAATAACAGACATCGTTGCCTTCGGCCATCAACATCTTCGGTGCATCCGAGGAATGAGGTGCATGACAAACGCTGCATCCTTCAGCGGCAACAGGCCCATGGACAAAATTACTGTTACCGATAGCTTTATCGTGGCATTCATAACAGAGATCTGAGTCCGCACCTTTAAGTTGAAACTGATGGGCGGACTGGTGGGGATCGTGACAACCGGTACACTCGCCATCTGCCACCGGCTGATGCACAAAAGAGCCTATTTCTAATTTTTCATGGCATTCGTAACAGAGGGCTTCAACATCTTTTATGGCCTGAAACTGATGCTGGTCTTTTTGACTTTGCTTATGACAAAAGGCGCAGTCACCTGTTGCAACAGGGCCGTGGACATATTTATCCTTTCCCATGGACGGATGGCAATTTGCACTCATGCATGATTGCCCGGCCTTCATTGCGACCTTGTCGGGTGCACTTTTGCCGGATATAGCATTTTTATCAGCAGTTTCTTTTGCGCAGGCCTCAAGGGTAAAGAAAAAACCAAGAGAAAGCAGTAGACACACCTTAAGCCCAGTTGACAATCGAGCTGTTTTTTTCTTTTTCTTTTTAATATCCATCTCCCCTCCTTCCTGCTGTTTTGAGTTGGGTAGCCCGATTGATGGCACGCCCTTTAACCCTCCATTGAGATTTACAGAGAATGCACTAATTCCCTCCTATACCAAACCCGTTAGCACTATGATCTTTATCATGACAGAGCAGTGCACAACTACTCATTCCTCGGCCTTCATCCGTATAATAAAGCTCACCTGCGCTGTTGGGTAAGACGACGGTCACATCAAAATTGATTAAATTGTTGTGACTTAAGAGGTCTCCCTGGATTGCACTGATACCATGGGGATCATGACAGACCGCACAGGGTGTGTTTTCCATCTGGACATGTTTTTTATGTAAAGAAAAATTACTCCTTCCCGAAAGGATAACATCTCGGTCATGACATTTATAACAGAGGGCATATGCACCGGAACTTTCACTGGTCATGTCGCTTGTCTCATACCTTTCCACGAGAAGATGCTCGTGGAAAGAGCCATGGGGCCCCTGGGGCCCAGTGGGGTTGTCAGACCCATGGCAATCTGTGCAGTAGATTATGCTGCTGCCGGTATAAGGCGCAAGCAGGCTCGGCACAGGGGAGCCTCCCCCTGCTGCAGTTACAGGATGAGACGAAGGATTGCCGCTGCTAAATTCGAGCCTTGTATTCAATTGATCGAGCTGACGAGTGATAGATGGCACAGTGAGCACATTGTTGTCAGCATGACACTTGAAACAGATTTCATAGAGATTTTGGGCCTCTTCAATTTGCTGCCCCCCAAGGTCGATACCCAAAACCCCTCTGTTTTTTGGGAAAACCGACGGGGCAGTGGAAGAACCATTTGCCACTTGGTGGGGATTGTGACAATCTTCACACTCAACATGGTTCGCCACCCCTCCAAGGGTGAAACTCTCGGCAGCATCATGTACACCTCTGTACAGGTGAACCGGATGAAGATAGGGCTTGGTCAACTCTTCCTCAAGGTTTGACCCGGCCACATTGCCGTTATGGCAGACAAGACAATTATCTTCTTCATACTCCCGCTGCAATAGCCGCTGATGATTGCCTGCGCTATGGGGCCGGTGACAGTTTTCGCAGCCGTTCTCAGCGACGGTGGCATAGTCGCTGCCTTCCCAGGGATCTACCCCTAAACTATTCCAACGGGCAGGAGAAAGGGCATGGCTGCTGTTTGCCCAGCCACCTTTGTTATGGCAACTGGTGCAGAGCTGGGAATATTGATTGGAAATCACAAGAAAATTGCCCCAGCTGTCATCATGGGGATCATGGCATGCCGTGCACTGCAGCTGTCCACTCCCGTCGAGTTGAATCTCTTTTGGCAATGCTGAACCACTCACAAGTTCGATGTTACCCTGGTTGATACTAGCGGCATAGTCAAAGGAGACCGGGTGATCATCGGACAAATCAGTTCCAAGATAAGATGTCCTATTCGGTGGGAGAAATCGGATACCACCAATGAAGGCTATCTCTTCGGGTTGAGAAAGAACCGCTCCCAGGGCGATGGTCCCATCGTGGCAGCTCAGGCAGAGTTTTGAGGCACCGGTGGGTTGGCCGACTTGGGCAAACATGGTGGAACTTGTATAGGGGATATAGTTTGTCGTCCGGTCCGAACGATTCCACAAAAAGGGGGTGTCACGTCTGGCATTATGGGGTGTGTGGCAGAAGATGCACACCCTGCTCTCCGTGGCAGCTTTTACCCCTCCGATCCCGCTGGTCGACAGATTATGTTTACTGGTAAGGATGGAGGCCGCATCGGCAGTAGCGCTTGAGTCAAAGAGGAGTACACCATGGACAAGCATCCCAAGAAGAAGTGCTGCGGTCAAGACAAAATTGTGTGTTCTGTTCATGGCAACGAATCATCCTGTTTAAGATACTGGAAGATCTGGATACGTTTATTGTAAGAATCGGCCACATAGATTTTGTCATCTCTATCTATAGAGATACCAGCCGGAAGCCAAAACTGCCCATACCTCTGCCCTGTGGAACCAAAAGCCATCAGCAGGCGGCCCCTCTTATCAAAGATTTGAATATTATCAAAGAGGGCGTCCACCACATAGATATTGCCATCGCTATCGCTGGCAAGACCCCGGGGCCGGGCAAAATGTCCGGGGCTGTCCCCAACGCTGCCAAATGTCCCCTGAAAGAGACCTGAGGCTGAAAATATTTGAATTCTAAAATTAAGTGCATCAGTGATGAGTATTGTTCCGTCCCTGGTTACCGAAACATTGGTTGGGTGATTAAACATCCCTTGCTGCACACCTGCTTCGCCGAACCGTCTCTTCAGTTGGTGGGTTTTAAGATCAAAGCAAAAAACAGAAAACTGCTTGGTGTCGACCACAAGCAGTTCCTCTGTTATCCTGTTGATGGCAAGGCCTGTGGGACGTTGAAGCAACCCCTCACCGATTGTAAGAGGTGCTTTGTCATCTGGAGTGTCGTAGACCTTGACAATACCGTCTTTTGAGTCAGCCACATAGATCTTGCCACTATTTTCATCAACTGCAATATCAATGGGTGAACTCAGGGCCACATCACCCTCGGGGAAAACCTGAAATTTCCCGGCGACCACATCAAAGAGATGTATTTTTCGACTAAAGGTATCAACAACATAGATCCTGCCGGCAGCATCAACAGTGAGGCCAAATGGCGCAACCAGGCGAACGTCATTTTTACCAATAAGATAGCCCCAGAACCGCTGGAACAGGTTGGGACCAAGGTTGATATCTTCAGGCCTTTCGATACTGCCAAGATAGAGAATCCTCGGTATCTCCTCTCCGCTGGGCCAGACCAACTCAACCGGAGGTGGAGGAAGCTGCCGGACCGAGGGGGTGCAACCGGTACAGCAAAATAAGCCAAAGCCAATCAAGAAGATCAGGAACGGTAGGCTGCTTTTCAGGGAAAAATATTTTTTAATCATTGTACCACCGTCACAAACAAAAGAGTGGCTATAATCACCATAAAATACGGATAAGGTCAAAGCGAACCAACTGTTCGACTCGCTGAAAATCATTCAGCCTATTGTCTTGATCCGTTACTTGATAGGACAAATGCATCGTCCAGATTCGGTACCGAAACTCAAGATCGGCTTTAATACCGCTGTTGATCGTTTCTTCTCTGTCTCCGTTGGTAGCATCGTAATAACCTTCAAAACGTAGCTTACATCGTTTAGTCAGCATCCAGTCAAGCGCCGTTATACCACCATAAAAGTCCCTCACCTCGTCACGGTTGGAGTAATCGGTCTGGCCCAGATACCCCCTCAGACTAAAATAGAACCGCCAATGGGGTCTAAATCGTAAGGTCTCCTCTACTTCCCAGCGAGTATAACTTAAATCTGATTGACGGTCAGAATCCTCATAACTCAGGCTACTGTCCGACCAACCGATATCATAGTGTACCCGGGCTCGATGGAGGGTGTCATCAACGAGTCCTTGAGATGTCTGCCCCGAAGAAACATCCTGGCTGGATCGTACATAATCGTAGGAAAGCCACCATGTTTTCCAGAGATCAAAATTAATGCCGTAGTGCTGAGTGAGGACGGTATCGTCATATTCCCCATCCTGAAAATAGCGGTAACTGATCGCAACGGTCTCACCGTCTCTTATCGACCCAAAGGGGAGCAGACGAATTCGTATAAAATCACTTATTTCCTCAACCGCGTAGTCGATATTTTCCAGGTAGACGATGGTACCCAAACGATCGGTGACAATAATGGAATTAATATCGGCATTATAGTTTTCGAGGAAGCTTTCCTCTCCTGTACCAAGAGTCTGCAATTCATTGGTTACCTGAACGACAGCGTCGGTAAAGCCGCCACGATCGGTGTAGACATAATTCCAACCACTGTTAAGGTTGAAGGTACTCCAGGACAGGGGACGACGGTAGGCAAAGTCGAGAAAAGCTTCGTAAGAATTTTCCCTGCCGTCAGCATACCTGTCTTGAGAGGCCCTTCCGCCAACATCGGTAGTCAGATTTTCATAGAGTAAATGCGTCAGTCGCCCCTCAAGCAAGCTCTGATCGGAATTGAAACCGCTCGTCTCCTGCCGATCATGGCTGACAATATAGTTTGACTGCAGATTTTTCCGATGCCACCAATTCAGGTGTTCTTTTAAACGGATATTTTCAGTATCGAAATCATCGCTGTCCTGATTTCGGTAATTGACAAGCGAACGCAAGGTGGCTTTGTTATCCCTGTTAAGACGGTAGGTATTTAATAAACTGGTATTTAATGATTGTATCTGCCTCATCAATCCCTCAGTAGTTCTCTCGTCGTCCCTGTAGGTACCATTCAGGGTGGTATTGCTTCTCTTGCCTTGATTCCTTGCGGCCAGAGTAAAGTTGTCATAGCTGTTTTGCGAGGTGTAAAAACCCGTCTGATCGGTTTCAATATGCGAGTAGCCAATTGTGGTGGGTAGGAAATCATTTTTTAACGAAAGAGTAGCACCATAGGTATCAACAGTGGATTCAGAGTTGCCTGCAAATGGAGCCCAGATAGGTATTTCCCGCTTGCTAGAAAAAATGTTCATAGTATAGGGTTTTTGCTCCAAAAAAGTTGCCCAAAGACTATAATCCGGAGAAAAGGTATTGATATCTGCACTCTCTCCCGAACTGCTTTCCTCGCTCCCCTGGCTCCATTCCGGTTCAAACATCAGGGAAAATTGCATAAGCGCCGGATGATACAGCCAGCCTTCTGTTTTAAATCTTAGCTGCTCTTTATACCTGTAATAACTATCATCAGCCGTGGTACCGCTGCTCGTTCGTGACTCATTATTAAATTCATAGGTCAGCTTTGCTCCAACCGCTGGTCGTTCTAAGAAAAAAAATCTCTCAACCGGGTCTCCACCTTCTTCCAATGGCTGGACAAGCCAATTCATCGGAGATGCCCCATTTTCCTCTGCCTGGACTATGGGTGGACATAAAAAAAAGAACAGCAGGAGTCCAAGGGCTTGCCTAATGATAATTTCACCTAAAGTATTCAATACAAAAGTTACTCCCTGCTCAGTTCCGGGTGCCCGGGAACTGCAGCCACCACTATTTTCAGCTCCTTGTATTCCTTGGTTAGAAGATTTTTATTGATACCCATATGTGGGTTATGACAGGAAAGACATTCTTGTCCTGTTTGATGACTGGGGGTCATCATAAATTTTCCCTGTTCATGGCAAGGTGAAACACAGAGTGCGCCCGATGGCAGCCTCAAGGTTTTGGGGTTATTGCTCTGATGCGGGTCGTGACAGACAAGGCAGTCGCCCTTTGCCGTGGTATTGTGCAACCACAGGTTTTCACTCAGGGCCCGCTGGGGAGTTTTATCAGAATGACATTGGGTGCAAATCTTGTTTTTAGCAAGGATCAAATCAGCGGGTCTCCCGCCTCCTTGTTTGAAAACTGCTGATCTTTTACCAACACCTGGGACACTGAAAGTGCCAGTAGTTCGGTGGCATGGATCGCAGACCCCTGCATGCCAGACGGGGTGGGAAAACAGTTTGTCAGTTGAATCACTCACTGTCGCTCTGATCGTTGCAGGTGGGAGTGGCTGGTCGCTTGTCGTTTGGCTCGAATCTGTTTCCGCAAGTGGAGGAACACCGGTGAAAAAGAAGGTCAGCATCCGGTGTCTGGCCTGCGGCTCGCAGGCCGAAAGCGTCGCAGTCAATAAAAGAAACATCACTATGTGGGCAGTTGCCTTGGCCATCGTATAGTGTCTTGTTAATCATTTTGAACACAATCATATTTCTGAACTGCTCTCAATCACCGAGCCAGTCCCCATAGCCATAAACGTTGAGCTTGTTAGGTCCACTCATATTGCAGACATAGAGGAGATATTTCACCTTGAATTCTTTATCGGCATAGGAAGTAAAAAACTCAACATTGTCATAATCAATATGTACCCCCGCAGGGAGATACATATTACCGGGACCAATACCCGGACCGCCGAAAAAGAGGAGCAATCGGCCTTCATCGTTAAAAATCTGCACATGTTCAAAGGCGGCATCTGCTATATAGAGATGCCCTTCCCGGTCAATGTCTAGGCCCTTGGGTCTGGCCATGGCACCATGTTGATCTCCATGAAAACCGATTGTTTGAATAAATTTTCCTTCACTATCAAATTGCTGAATCCTAAAATTAAAGGTGTCATTAACAAAAAGATTACCCTGGACATCGACCGTGATATAAGTAGGCCTATAAAGTTGCCCTTCACCCGCGCCGATCATGCCTATATACTTAACCGGTGTACCGCTGTTTTTATCGAACACAATAACCTGATGCCTTCCCATGTCGCAGACATAAACTCTTTCTCCATGGACTGCGACATCAACAGGTTTTTCAAGGAGTTTTTCATTACCATAGGCCCGTAAAAACTCATTGCCACTACCATAAACGACCACCTGCTTTCGTCCCATATCTGCAATATATTTAACATCATCCCCGGTAACCCAAATCCCTGAAGGTGCACGAAAAGCGCCACGTCTGCTGTCGTGCAACCCGGAAAAGTTCTGATTGATCAAATCGACGATGAGTATTTTATCGTGCTCCCGGTCAACAAGATAAATTTTTCCTGGAGAAGAACCGACGTCATAAGGTCGCCCTATGACATCGGCTGCGAGATTTGGTCCAAGTAAAAACTGCTGAAAAGCACTGCTTTTGCTCTCGAGATTTCTTTCCGAAGAAATGGTGGTGAGAAACTGCAACCTCGGCCGCTCTGGCGGTTCAGGATAAAAAACGATTTCCCTTGCCACCTGTTTGTCACCAGCACAACCTCCAATGAGGAGAAGACAAAAAAAGGACAGCAGCAAAAATAGAATCCTCCGTCCTTTAGAAAGATAATAAAAGTGCACAATCCTGGACATTTTTTTAAGAAATACCTTAAAGTGACCGCATTATAAGAGAGAGTGAGGACAACCAGATACAATACTCCCGTCTCCCCCACTCCATTCAGACCTCAGCGCAGCTGGTCCAGAACACTTACTTGTCGTGACAGGTAAGACAGAGCGCTGAACCGCTGTTGTCTACTTTGAGCAGACGAAAATTGTCATATTTATTATGGACATCATGGCATGACGCGCACTCCATCCTGCCGGCAAAGAGCATGTCAGCATCAATTGAACCAGTGCTGCCCGTCACACCCGAGGGGGTCGTTATCGGGTCGAAAAGCCCCCCATCCTCGGTGACAAGGGCGGTGTCATAGGTAAAGGAGACAGGATGGTCGTTGCTCAGGTCAGTCCCGACATTTCTACCTTCTCCGATAAAACGACTCCCTTCACCAGCTGTATCACCGCTACCGCCAAAGGCGTCAATGGCAATGGTCCCATCATGGCAGGAAAGACAGAGCTTCGATACACCTCCGGGTTGGGTGATATCGTCGGCGGTAAAAGTGGGACTGGCATACAACTCGTATACGGCATCTGAAACCGTATGGTTCCACAAAGGGGCGTCATCTACATCGCTATTGTTATGTGGAGCATGACAGGGCAGACAGATTTGCCCCCTACTCCAGGCTGCATGACTAAAATCATGAGCCGAACCTGAAATTGCGCCGGAAGCTATTGAACAGATGCCAAACCCGCCCATCAATACAAATAAAGCGATTATTATCTTCTTCATTTGACTCCCCCTTTTTTACCGGAGAACCTTGCTCTTTTTTTTGCAGTGGAAACAACAATGTGTTCCTTTTCTGCAAACATCGAAACATACACGGTTTTCTTATAGGATAAACACTTTACTCAAGAATAAAAAAGAGGGATTTCCCTTTTTTTAGGGTTCCAACTCCCTGTAAAATATCTGTAAACATTCATTGGCAAGCCACCCGAAGTCTACGCATACCTGAGCGCGGTCAGTTGACCGTGCATGAACATATCTATGTTTGCTGAGTCATCGACACTATAAATGTAACCATATCAGCAGTTATCCTTCGGATAAGCCTCGGGTCCGTCTCACAGAAGTATGAAGGCTACTGCATGTCCTTCTGACGCTTACTTGTCCCAGTGACACCCGGTACATTGAATGATGCCGGGCATAAGCCGTAACTTATTCTTGCGTTGCCCACCCTGAGCTGCAGCCGAAATTTTAATAACCCCTTCCTCATGGGGGTTATGGCAGGTTGAGCAGCCTATGAGACCATTGTAGAGAGGCAACTCCACCCCAATTCTTTCAACTGAGGTGCTGAGAGCTTGCAATATAACTTCAGAAGGTTTTACCAGATGCGAACCACCGGCCGGATGTTTTTGCTCAAATCCCGGATGGCATCCGACACAATAGACATTGGGATCTACTACAATGAAGGAGACGTTTTTCGGGCCAAAGAGAGAAACATCTGGTCGGTAGGCATGACAGAAAAGGCAGGATCCCTCTATTATTTTTCCCTGGTCATCGAGCTGTTTGTGCGGATTGAGACGCCGATAAGACTCAAAAACATGGCAGACAAAACAAAACTCATCTCGACTAAGCTCACTTTTTCTGAGGAAATAAGGGTTTTGTCTGCCGACGGAAACTTTATTGAGTGCGTTTTCCTGCAGGGAGGATTTATGGCACGTTTCACAGGTCAACCTGCCCTCCCTTAAGGGCATCTCAGCAGGAACATGGGTGTTTTTAGACGGTGTAATCCCTACCGGGTGCATTTCTGGCATGGCAAAAGCAGAGTGGTGGCAGCGATTGCAGATGGTGTTAATGTCGCCATCATAGAGGAGGGCTGGGTTTTCTCTAGTTGGTGTTGCCTGCTTGTGGCAGGAAATGCACATGACATCACGCCAATGGGGATTGATGCTTCTCGAAAGTGCGGCAAGCTGCAGGTACTGCTGAGTCAGCAGGTATTTTTCGTTCCCTTTGCCAGGGCTACTGTCATGGGGGGTATGACAATCCAGGCAGGTTGGCCTGACATCATGCTGATCCTTGTCAGCTGAACCAGGCCACTTTCCTACAAGAGGGTCCAAAAACGGGTTTATACCCTCATAATGGGCTTTGGTGTAATAGTCCTGATGGCAGTCATGGCAAGGAGCCAGGACCTCGACAGCAGCAATCGGCGTCTCAGGTTTTAAGGCGCCTGATGCAGTTGTCGGCCCTATCAAAAAGACAAGGGTAAATCCTGCAAAAATAATCTTGTTCCTGCGGCAACACCCCATATTTTTTCCTCATTGGCGTTCCTTATAAATTCGGCCGCCAGCTAACAAAAGAGAGACCTAAGAATCATGGTTCTCTGTTAAGCAGATGGTCGTGCAGGATGCCTTTTTTTTCAGCGCGTTGATGGTAGAACCTGTAGAGCATAAGTGTTTTTTTGCCATGACAGACATAACAGAGCTCACTCCTTGCACCTTTTCTCAGAAAACTGTCCACAAGCGTTCCCTCGCTATTAGTTCCAGGGCCGGTCTTTTTCTCCCTACCAGACCAGATATGTGGATCGTGGCAGGTGGGGCATGATATTTCCCCTGTGTCTGCCCTGATACCGGCTCTACTGTATAAGGGGATGGGTTCCGGCTGAATTCTGACGGTGCTGAGAATCCCCTTGTAGGATTTTTTATAACCAAAATACAACTGTGTCGGATGGGAGCCCGAGGTAACAACTTTTTCTTTACCTGCCCTCTTTTCCTGGTGGCAACCGTAACAGGCTTTTTCCATAAAATCTTGGCCTTGCTGGGTTAGTGGCGCGTTCCACAAGGCTCTCTCGGTTGTACTATTATGGATTGCGTGGCATGGTGAGCAGACAGATCCATCTTCTGGCAATTGATTTTTTACGTTTACGGACGTTGGTGCGGTTACTCGCATATCATGGTCCGACCCTGCAATATATGTCTGCTCTTCATGGCACTGTTTACACAAAAGAGGTTTTTCACGATTGGCGATGCGAAGAAAACTGCTGTCTTCATTTCCCTCTTCGTTGATACCTCTGCCCTTGCCTTCTATCTGGGAATTCCACTGGTGGGGGTCGTGACAGGTGTGGCATTCTATGACCGCTTGTCCGTCTTCTTTTCTATTCAGCGGTAATACCGTTTTACCCAACTCCACATCCACCGCCACCTCCACTGGGTGGGAATAGGCACCAACCTGTTTTTCAGCGGCTATCTGCTTTTTTCCATGGCAGCTGCGACAGAGATCAGACGGTGAAGAGACTTCTGTCCCAGCTGGGTGACCCCAGAGAAACTGCCCGGTTGCATTATGTACCACATGGCAACCACCGCAAAGTCCCGACTGCGCAACCGTCATGTTGTTGATATTTGTTTCTTTGGGCGCAGTAACTCTAAGATCATGATCCGTTCCTTCAAGATGATACTTGGCACTGTGACAGCTTTTACAAAGGTCACTATCTCGGCCGGATGATTTGCGTAAAAAACTGTTTGTGGCATCGCCTTCTATGTTTTTGCCCTGCCCCTTAACTTTGTGAGTCGAACTCCACAGATGGGGGTCGTGGCAGGTGCTGCATTCCATAGAGTCGGTTCCTTGTACTGATTCAAACAGTGGCAATGACGGCAAACCTTCCACCGCTACACTCACCGGGTGGGTGTTCACACCCACCATTTTTTTCTTAGCCGGGCCATCTTTACCGTGACAGTCCAGACAATAGCTGGATAATGATTTCCCGCTTTGTTTATTCTGCCTGGCCCAAAGATATTTGCCATCACCTTTGTGCGGAATATGACATGGTCCGCACACCCCTGACTGGTTTACCGATTGCCCTGCCCGGTTCTCTATGGTCGGTGCAGTAATGGTTAAATCATGATCCGATCCTGCCACCTGCTGCTTTTCCGGATGACATGCCGCACAGAGCGGTCCCTTGCCTGCAACCAGAGATTTACTACCGGGCCTGTGCTCATGAATCTGATGACAAGTAAGACATTGCAGGCTCTGCCCCTCTCCGGCAAAGAGGAGCCTGTCACCTACGGTTTTAGGGGCATATTTTTTATAGAGCGGATGATTCTGCTTACCCGCAGCAAAACCCTTGTACTCCTTGTCAGCATGACAGACAATGCAGAGGCTGGAATCACTGGCGGCAAAGCGCAGGATTTTATTGACCGCTCTAGTTGCAGTATTATCTGATTCCGCCGGAATTTCAAGCTGATGAACCTGATGACAGCTTATACACTGAATGGTTTTACCGGGGCCGGTAAATATCTTCTCCCCTTCAGGAAGTGTATCTTTTATCGCAACACCCAGTGGGTGGTTCTTCTGCGCTGATACAGACAAAGAAGTATCATCGACCTTTTTGGGATGGCAGACCGAACAAAGAGTAGAATCACTTACGGCAAAAATCAGGTTTTTCTTATCCAAACCGCCATGTGCTGTATGACAGCTTTCGCAGATTAATTGATTGACGTTAGTGTCAGACGGTACCCCACCGGCTGCAAAGATCTCCTCCGGCAAGGGATTTTTACCCATCTTGACGGGATGATTTTGAAAGTTCTTCGCCCCCTGGCCGGTATGACACATCTCGCACATCTGAGAATCATGGCTGGAAACCCGCAAGAAAATGGTGCGCTCAATACTGGTGTCAGTCGGCACCGAGTGTGCTGAATGGCAGGTGGCGCAAACCATCTTTCCTTCCTCGGAAAGGGGGAAAACTTTTGGGATTTTGACTTTTTTCGAAGGAACCATATCTGTAAGATGCCGGTCATGCATCCAAATTTGTCTACGCGAATCCTCAGTTGAACCGTCATGGCAACTCAGGCACATCATCTCTTCTCCGGCGACATCCTTTGTCTCCAGCGGCGTAAGAGGTGTACCGTGTCCTGCAACAAACTGATCCATCCAGCGGAAGTGGCAGATTGCGCATTCCCTGGAAGAATTCTGGGTCAAGTTACCAGCGGCCGAAAGCAATCCCGGCCATAACAACAATAGATGCAGAAATAAAAATATGATTATTGAAAGAGTTCCGCGCATGGTCACGCTACCTCTGTCGCTCCATTACAAGAAGACGATTGGTGTACATTTCAACAACCAGCAATCTATCCTCGGACGCAGCCATTCCCATGGGGGTGGTAAATTTAAACAGTTTCCCATCCTCATCCGCCACTACTCCAAGAAAATTGCCCCTTTGATCAAAGATCTGTACAACACCCAGATAGCTGTCAGAGACAAAGACCTCCCCCAGGTCATTGACAGCTATCCCTTTGGGGCGAAAAAATTGGCCCGGCTCAATGCCCCATTCTCCGATAAACTGTTTGAACGTTCCATCCGGATTAAGGACCTGCACTCGGGTATTAATGACCTCGACCACATAGATATTACCAGCGCGGTCCATATCCATCATAAAGGGGAAACGAAACTCCCCAGGATTGCGTCCCATCCCACCATGCGACCAGATTAGCCCCCCCCTTCTGCCAACGGCTATCATCCTGTGATTATCGTTGTCAACAGTGATGACGGTCTTGTTATCCGGACCATAATGGAGGTCGGTCGGATCAGCCACCTTTCCCTCGGTGGCCGCGGGGATATCAATATAGCCAGGAACTCTCTCCCCAGGGGGAAAGATAGCCACCCGATGGCTACCGGAATCGGCGACCAACACCTCACCGGCATCACTGACATCAATACCAAGCGGTTGATCTAAAATCCCCTGCCCCCCAAGGGTGAAAAGAGGTGTACCAAGACCATCAAAAACCCTCACCAGATCTGCCGTCCCATCAAGGACATACATTCTACCATCGGCGTCAAGTGCCACATCAGTTGGCAGATGCATCGATCCTGCTATTTCCAGAACCTTTCGATACCTCACTGTCCCGGTGGAATTGCCAGATGCAAGGAGAAGACCGGGAGCTAGACATATCCCTAATATGGTGAAAATGAGCAGGCTGCTACGCAAAGAACCCACCAGCAAAGACAGATACCTGTCAACCATCATCTCAATCAATTGAGCGGTCCTCTTTCTCTAGTCTTTTTAATTTTTCCTGTTTCATAAGATCAGGATCGAACATGGTAGGCAGATAGAAGTCCATATACCTGCTGATCATGTCCGCCACTTCTGTTCTGTACAGGCTCTCCGCCCTAGTGGTGGTATAGCCCACTGCTTTCAGGTCTACATACCCGTTTTTACTGTGGCATTCCGTACACTGTAATGGTTTTCTCGAGATGTCCTTATGAAGAATAACCTTCGCCCTTGCCTGTTCCGTAGGCGTCAGTCTATTTTTGCCGGCCATGTACTCCTTGGCGAATTGTTCGTTGGTTGATTGGTCCAGACGCCTGGGTTCCGCCGAGCTTGAGGACGTCAAAACCGGAACAAGCCGCGCACCGTAAACACCATTATCTCCTTCAATCTCTGTGACGACCTTTTCTGTCCAGTTGTCAAACCAGGCGTAGTGCACCTTGCCACTTACATCCTCCCGGCGTACATGGCAGGTTTCACAGGCCATAAAATAGTTATGCATATTTAAAAAAGACCGAATATCTGGTGCTTTCCCATGGGGGAAAGTACCATGGCAGGTCACGCAGATAGGCGGATTGGCAATTTGCAGTTTGACCGTCTGATCCATATTATGAAAATGATTGGATGTTTCTTGCTGTTTGGGCTTATTGATAAGTTTTTCCAGCTCACTCCTCTGTTGCATCGCCGCTTGCGCATCTCCCTGATAGTTGGGTGGAAAATATAAAATCTTCACCAATAAAAAAGAGACAACGGCAAAAAAGAAGATAGAGGCAAGGGAGATAAATTCTCTAAAGCTCTGAACGAAACCCTTCTTACCAGCCAATTGGCCAATTTCACCATGCTCTTTACTGTCATCAACAGGGGCAAGTTTTCCTTCTTTAACCAAGCGAGCATATTGAAGATAATGTTCCTCTTTTAAATGATGGGCGGATATTTTACCGTCAATCCAAGTATTGTTCATGGGGAACTGTCCCGGCTTCCAGTGTACTGCATAGAAATGCCAGACAATGATGGCAAGGGTCGCCAGAATGGCTTCCATGCCATGGATAAGGATCGAAAGATCAAGGATAAATTTACTCCAGTAACCCTCCGACCAGAGAAAAATCCCGGTGACTGAAATAATTACAGTCCCAGCAACAAGCGCCCAGTATTCTGCTTTCTCCCGGTAATCAAAACGCTCAAATTCCGGTGGTCTTGGCCGTATACCAATGTAATAAGCAATGTTTGCGAAGACATCTTTTATGTCTTTAAAGGTTGGGAGCATGTCAATAAAAAAGGCTCGGCCCTGTTTGGACGCACCCAGATAAACCATGTGATAGAGAGCGGTCAGGATCATGGCAACTCCAGCGACACGGTGGATAAGGCTACGGTAGTAAAAAATCGTCTGACCGTATTTACCGAGTTTTACTATTGCCTCCTCTGGTATCCGCAGCATATAGCCGGTAATGACCAGGATAACAAAGGTGAGAAAGGTGAGAAGATGCTGGATCCTTTCCTGTTTATGCAGACGAATGATCTCCGTTGGCAGGGACTCGCTTGTTGTCACTTTCTCATTATTTATCATGACCAGCCCCCTTATTATTTTTCCGAATTTTAACAGCTCTATAAAAATCCATCATCTGGTGGATTAGCATCCCACCAATTACCACCGTTATCAGGAGAGTATAAATATATTTCACCAGCATTAAGATCTTCCATTGGTTACGTTGCTGCTCATTGAGACTGGTTAAATCTTTTTCTTCTTCCGACATCATCTTGACAAAACTATGGTTTGTCTTCCCTACCGTAACACCCGCCTCCGGAGGTTCACCACTCATCAAGGCCATGGCAGTTTCTTCAAGCCCTAGACCTTTCTTGTGTATCTTGCCAGACGAGAAAGAGGCGACCGCATTCGGGTGACAAATTTGCGTCCCGTTCTGGTTGCTGCAGGTTTGCTGCAGGTTTTGGGGGTGCACTGGAGATACGGAGGCCTGGGTTGTTGCCATTGAATGAATCGTATAACCTACCGGTGCATGGCAACTGAGGCAATCCGGCGCATTTACGTCACCATAAAGTACCCCCTTCCAATGAAAGGTGTCCTTGTAGTTATCAGTCGTCACCAGCCCATGGCGCATCATTTTTTCTTCATCCTGATGGCAGAGAAGACACAGTTTTACAGTTTCCAAAGAGGTCTTGGAGCGGTGTAGTCGATGACTGAAGTGCTGGTAAAACCGATTAGCCCATTCCTTTTCACTATGGCAACCTATACATCTCCTGAGAGCATCAGCCGAAACACCAGCTTCCTGGTTTAGAACACCAGTAACCGGCTGTAAAACCGTATTGATATGACAATCGGTACATTTGGGCATGTCCTCTTCAAACTTTTTTGGATTGTCTTCTGTTCCCAGACCATGCACACTTGCATTCAGTTCACCATAGATGTTGCCATGGGAAAACTCCCTGTCGGTTGAAGGTTCTTTGATGTGACATTTGGTCGAACAATTCACCTTGGCGATATCGGCATGGGGGATTTTGTCAAGATTCAGATGACAATTTCTGCAAAGGATCTTTCCATGTACGGAATTTTTGTATTTATTATTGCCAACGTAGAAGAGACGAAGACGACCGGTCTTCTGATCTATCCTGGCCAACCCCGGATACTTGTGACAGATGAGGCAACCCTCCTCGTCTGCAGCGATTACTCCGGAGGGATTCGTCATTACGAAAAGCGTGAACATGCACAGCAAAGAACGTATACTCATGCTTAAATGTATAGTCATCACCCCACCTCAACCAGTATTTGAATATCTTTTGGGCCAACCATGAAGATCTGTTTTCCTGGTTAGCCTTCGCTGTATTTTGATGATGTCGGAAAAAACCTCCCCGTGAGTGAGTACAAATGCTTTATACTACAGACACTTAATGTGAAAGTTAGGTTCTGTGTTTTTTTAAACCGTGCATATGCATTTTATATAAAAATCATACATCTATTTAATAGACAAAAAAGAGGGATTTCCCTACTTATGGGCCACCAAGTCCCTCTATCCAGTAGTTCTCTTATCATGCGCATTTTATCTTAACTGGAGGCGAGCCACTTAATCCATGGGTAACACAACATTTTGTAGTTACTTAATCTTGACAAGCCTTCTCATGGAAGAAATTCGGGCTATTTCCATTCAGGATATTGTTTTTTCTTTATACGGGAAGAAAAAGTCTGGCTGTAACAGGAAGAACAACCTGCTTCATTACATATAATTCAATCTTTCATGACATTTTGATGACGTTGTAACAAGAATCCATCGCTTTTCTATCAGGCTGTTTTCATCATCATTGTTGAAAATCGAACGAGGGTATATCAACTGGTCATTACGACCAGTATGGCGGGTAGTCGTTCAACGGAATGGTGATAGTGGTGGTACACCCTGATGTTGTAAACACTAAAGGGTAAGTGACATCAAGAAGACAGCAAATGCTCTAGTTTTGCGCAAGCGGTTCGACGAGCTATAGTATGCCTATAAAGTGCGACGTGACCACCTGCAGGTGTCGCAAACTCCGGTGGGATGCTGCTGGACGGTTACAGAGACTCAATGACTGGTTATGAACCAAATGCGAGACACCATTGATTAATCAGTACTTTGGAAAAACTATAAAAGATCTGCAGGATGCAACTCCATTAAACGGAAGGTCAAGTCGGGACTCAGTTCAGTATCCCCTGAGGGGGTGTAATCGTGCATTCAAGCTATTAATATTAAAATCTTTCTCTATTTTCTTGTTTTTTATATCCCTCTAGGAGATACGTGAATGGTTTGCAGAAGTAAGACACTAAAGCCCTGTTAACCCTTCACGGATTGCATACTTTACCAGACCAGCGACGGTGTTTATCTGCAGCTTGTCCATGATCCGCCGCCTTCTACCTTCAATAGCCTTTACACTTACAAAGAGCTTATCGGCAATTTCTCTAGTTGCAAAGCCTTCAGCAATCAACTGAAGTACTTCGCGTTCTTTTGTTGTGAGGGGTTCTTGTTTTGTTTGGGCGACAAGCTGCCGACGGTAATCATTCACCACCGTGCCAGCAATTTGGGGACTAAGATAGGTTTGCCCATTATGGACGGCATCAAGGGCCAGTTTGAGTTCCTGGAAGGCGCATTCTTTGAGGAGAAAACCGTAAGCACCTGCTTTCAGGGCTCCAGCAATAAAGCGTTTGTCGGAATGCATGGACAGAACTATGATTTTACAAAATGGCATCTCCTCAATAATGGAACTAGTGGCATCGATGCCGTTCATCTCCGGCATACTGAGGTCCATAATGATGATATCCGGCTTTTCCCGACGAGCGAGCTTAATGGCTTGTCGGCCGTCGCCGGCCCGACCAACGATTGCGTAACCGGAGAGTCCCTCTATAAGCGAACAGAGGCCATCACGGACGATTTTATGGTCGTCTACCACAAGAATTTTAACCGCCATAGTCATTTATTTGCCCTTTTCAGAGCGATCCTCCTGAATGGGAAGTGTCAAAGTTATCGTCGTCCCCTTACCCTTTCCTGAATCGATGACAATTCTACCACCAATGTTCATTGTCCGCTCGCGAATGCTGAACAGACCAAAGCCACTGCTGGGATTTTCCAAGTCACTCATCCCCAGACCATTATCAGTTACAGTCACCTGAATATCCTTACCCTCGCAAGAAACCCTCACCTCAGAACTATCTGCCTCGGCATGACGAACGACATTGATAAGCAACTCACGTATCGTGCGAAAGATAAGGGCCAAAAATGCGGCAGTAGCACTTTTCGGGATTACGCCGCATTCAACAAAGATTCCCAACCCATATTTCTTCTGGAATTCTTCGGCCAACCATTCAAGAGCAGCCTCAAGTCCAAGTTCGTATAGAACGGGTGGACTCAGTTCAAAGGTAAGTGTCCGAACATCCTGCACTGTCTGGTCTACGATTGAAGCGATTTGTTGCAGCTTTTCCCGGTTTGTTTCATCTGCTAAAGAGAAAATAAGAGCGTCTACATACATCTTGACAACTGACAGCGACTGGCCAATCTGGTCATGGAGGTCGGAGGCAAGTTGGCGCCGCTCCCTATCTTCCATTTCCATGAGTTCCGAAGAGAGTGCCCGTAGCCGACGCCTATGTTGTTTGAGTTCAATTTCGTTTTTTTTGCGTACCTCAATTTCATCCTTTAGTGCACTGTTGGTTTCAAGGAGCTCCTTGGTGCGCTTATTGACCTGTTTTTCCAGATCCTCCTGGACCTTGTGCAGATTTCCCTCAATCTTCAGCCGCGCTTTAATCTCTCTGACAAGAATGGTGTTGAGTTGACGACGGGAGGCCGCCTGCTGGGTAATAAGATTTTTCTGGTGTTTTTCGGTCTGCTCAAAACCGGCGATCATCGAGCGGAGATCATGGCCTAACTTGGAAAATTCATCGGTACTAAAACTTTGTAACATTGGATATTTGCGCCTTTCTTTGGGGTTTTTCAGCATCGATTTATCAATAAGTCCCCGAAATGTCGAGGTCGCGGTCCTGATCTTCATTTTATAAAGAAGCAGGAAAAGAAGCAGGGTGAAAAAACCTATTATACTGTTTGAGATGAGAACGTAATTAAGGATGTCTCTGGTATGGGAGGTGAGTAGCCGGTCAGTATGCACCTCAAGCAACCATTGTGGACTACCAAGGTAATCTGCCAACAAACTGTATGCTGCTATGTCAGAGGCTTTGTAATGTAGGATAAAAGGATTTTGAGGGCCAAAAGCAGAAAGATCAATCGGGATCTTGGCAAGAGATTTTTGATCATCAAGATTGATAAACCGGCAGTTGACCTTGGTCTGCTCTCGCAATTTTGTAATCACACGCTCAGTGAGCAGACGGCCAAACATCAGCGTCCCGACGATGGGACCCATATTTTCACTGCTGACAATGGGGTGAGAGGCAATCAACATCACTCCGCGAGTTGTTTTTTGAAGTCCGATGACAGCACTATTCACCTCTTTGTGGCGCAGAAGCGGATGGGTAGGGGGCAAGCCGGTTGGCGGCAATTCTTCCAGTTGAATTGGCTGTCGTGTTTCAAGGTCAAGGGCCCTGCTCCAAGCCAGCGAACCGTCGAGACGGAAGATAAAGAGTACATTGAACCCACTGTCAATCAGCGTGGAATCTAAGAGATTCGAGGTGATATATTCCGGATTCCGATCCTTAATAAATTTATAGGTATCATCCCAGGCAGCCCAGTCATGGGCAACGTTGGCCAAGACCTCTGTTTCTCTCAACAAGGCCTCAACAAAACGTGCCATTTCTTTGTTGATCAGGGCTCGTTCTACCTGGGCATGCTTGGGAGTGACAATCCACTTAATCATAAAGTAGTTCGCCACCGAATAGATGAGAACCAGAAGGAGCAGACTCAGAACAACTCGCCCAGGTATAATCTTAATAAATGAGGACATAGCGTCGTTAAACAGTGAAAAGAAGTCCGCTTTCAATTCTATATGATTAAATGGCAGGGAAATAGTTACATCCCATCCCCATACCGCTCCTATCTACTGGAGCAATCAATCATTTTGCAATTTTCTCAAAGTACTTCGTAAAGTCATTGTTTAATCCGGCAAATACAATTGTTGATAATTTTCTATATTACCTTAACTGACAAAAAACTCTCTAACATTTAATACACCCATTCGGTCGTAACTGGCAGAAAAAGTAGAAGGTACCTCAAAATATTAAATTTCTTTCCGCCCATCTCAGGCAGTTCAGCAGGTAAATAGAAGTGGTCTCGCTTTTTAGACCACCACTTGGCTGTTTTTAGATATGACGCATAGTTTCAGATCTGTTTCCACACCCCTTCCCCGCGGGGAAGGGGTGACTTCGTTTTTCAAGCCGCTAAAAATAATTTTTTACTATACACT
>NZ_SWCN01000040.1 GCF_005116575.1 Desulforhopalus sp. IMCC35007
CCTCCTTTTTCTCGTTACAATAATATATATTGTAACGATGTTTTATGCAAGGAAAATCGTATTATTTAACACATTATTATAGGGTTACTGTATTTTCATCGTTACACAATTCCGGGAACTCAGGATATATGATTGCTGGTCCGGATAATCTTTTACGCAACCTGTTGATAAGCAGTGCAGGTTTTTCATTATTGCTGCATGCAGTAACACGCATTTCCAGGTTTGGCCTGTAGAAGCCTGTGTTGATCACATTCTTCTTTTTTATATCAAAAGCTTCAGCCATATCAGCAGAAACTTGAGGCGTCGCTGTTGCTGTCAGGGCAAGCACGCGCTCCACGCAGAGCTCTTTTGCTACCCGGGCAAGTTTTAAATAGTCAGGCCGAAAATTATGTCCCCATGCAGAAATGCAATGGGCTTCATCCACCGCCAATAAACTGAGTTGCTGGCCTTTAATGATACTTAAGAACCGTTCGTTTGACATGCGCTCGGGAGCAACAAACAGAATTTTAAGCTGCCCTGAACGAATATTGTTAATCGCATTGCGGTAATTCTCCTCATCCAGGCTGGAGTCAAGACGTTCAGCAGCTATGCCCTGTTTCTTTAAGCTGTCAATTTGGTCTTTCATAAGGGCAATTAATGGCGAGATCACAAGGGTCAACCCTGGTAACAGTAAGGCGGGCAGTTGATAGCAAAGACTTTTACCTGAACCTGTGGGAAAGATGGCGGCGGCACTCTCACCACCAAGCAGTGTGGTTATAACTTCTTCCTGGCCAGAACGAAAAGAATCAAATCCAAAATGACTTTTGAGCGTTTGGTAGATATCGATTTTGTCTATTTGATCTTTCGTTTGTTGAATTGCCATGGCTTTATTGTTTCTTTCTCTTTCAAAATTTTTTCGCTTTTTTCTATAAGAGACGCGTTTCCATCACATGATACCAGACAACCGAAAATTCTAGACGTGCTGGTCTGTATAATTTTTATGTTTGGCTCTCAACTCAATAAAAGTCAAGAGTGAACTTTAGAACCCAGTTTATTCTATAATGACGGTATATTATTCTGGCCCAACTTGGTTTTTAGGGAAGGTAGACAAAATTACGGACAAGTGCAGTTCGGGGTGGATTATGCGGTTTCGATTGTTTCTCAGCCTGAAATCCTCAAAAATCTTTTATGAATACTTTGGTAAAAATCTCTAGGAGAAATCGTAGCTTTGGAAGATTGATATTTGGCTTTTTTCCATGGGTGAGTCAAGCAAAGATTTGCCCTACTCTTGACAATTTTACGACCACAGCTGATGAGTTTAATGTGGAGCCAGATGTCTTGTTGGACAAACATTGCTCATGCGTGAGAAAACAGATTTGATCATATCGGGGAAGGGCAAAAATATCCGACGAAGAATTAGAAATGATAACGCCTGACACAAAAAAAACAAAGGCTCAGAATGGCACAATTCGGGGAGCAGAGTGACTATTTTTTATACCTTTCTCGTCACTACCCACTGGATTCCCTTACCTTCTGAGACGACCGCCCGATCCGGCTGAACCCAGCAGCATGCCAAGTCCAACCGGAGAGGAACGTAATAGTAAAAATTACAGGATATTGCCAACTGCTGTGATCTGATAAGCGACACGGTGGATATAGCCGTCGCTATCGCGGATTGCCAGCGGTATCCGCAGAAGAATTTGGCTGTTGTAAGTTTCCCAACGTACCCCATCAACAGCCCATCCTGCATTGACAGCGTGATTTGAGTTGCTGATGGACGCAAGCGAGACAACTGGAGTTACGTCGATGAGATTACGCCAGGCTGGCCCGGCCACCACATACAATTCATCATGCTTCCAAGATCCACCGGATCCACGGAAGTCGAAAACCGGATATCCTGACAGGAATACCAAGTCACGATTGTAATGGTCTCTCGTACGAAGTTCGTGTGGTGTAGCGATCCCACTAGGCCAAAATGCCATGATTACACCTCCTTTTGTTTGAGTTTTCCATTTCCTGTTTCCCTTCCAACTCAACCTGCGAGCGAGATATCGCTCAATTTTCGGGGATTTTTCCCCCGTCAAACGGCCAAGGCGGCGGTTCAGATGCCCCCATCAGCACGTCAAAAGGATCGATGTTCTCTGTCGCCAGAGGTTCACCTGTTCCGCGATCGGCAAAATGTAAGTCTGCAGGCTGTCCATAGAAGCCAGGGGGGTTGTAATCTTGTTGCTCAGCCTTGCTTTCTAATATTTCCGGAGCATCAACACCCTCCTCATCACAAAGGTTTCCGCCTGGCAATTCAACTTCTTCGGAGGTCGTACTTTCCGTGTCCGTCTCGAAACTTTCGACTCTCGCTGTTTCTGCTTCAGCCATCATTTTGATGAGGTCAGCAGATGATAGAACCGGTGCTGCTGCTGCTTTGGCTGCAACCGAAATATCGAGATCAGTTGTATTATCGGAGGACTGTGGGCCATCCTCAGGTACCTGAGTACTCGTCTCCTTCACTTCAGACGATAGAACTTCGTGATCATCTTGTTTTTTCTTCTTTTTCAGTACCATGCCAATCTCCTGTTTGAATGTTTTGTGTTCAATGGCCTGACAATTTAACAACCGGGTTGCAGTACCTCTTTTTTGATCCAGAAAAGTACGACCCAACTTAAATCTTTTCGCAAAGGTTTTAAGACCTAACACAAAAATACTATCAATAAGACCAACAGCGACTGCATATTTGATTGGTTTGCTCTTCTACTCATGTATATGACCTCTGCAAAAAACAAAGAGCCGAACTACCTTTTCTCAAGGCAGCTCGGCTATCTGTTGAGACCCGTTGCTTTCCGTACCTGTCTTTCGGCAGGGTTGGCTTTGTCTTGTATAAAATAAATTGATCTTTATATATAAAATATATGATAATCTTAAAAGGAAAGTCAACACTACTGGGTAGTACATGGTTTAATTGTAGGATAACTTAGAATAGCGCAGTTTTTAACAAGCCAGAAACATTCATGTTTAATAAAAATATGCAAATCAAAAATAAATCTATTTTTTTTGTACAAGATGTAGAAGGTTGTTCCAGGGAAAGTTAAAAAAACGGGAGAGCTATGCTGCTTTCCTGCTAGGACGACAATCCTCATGGAAGCCAGTTATACAAAGCCAAGATAAATGTATGTTATATAGGCAACATTTTTTCATTATATCCTGACTTAAACAAGCGTCCCTGATGGGAGTGTCACGCCATGTTGTTGATCTCAAGCGGTAATTATGTCAAAGGGTTGTAGCTCTGCGACTTTTTTATTGGCCCGAGAAACTATTGAAATAAAATTTTCCAACCGCCAGGAAGTTTGAGCAACTTGAAGCTTTCAGGAGTTGGGCAGTACAGCTCAAGAAAGCATAGCTCCGGATTCTAGCTGCTCGGCCAGATCGATATGCTTTTTGACGGTTCTGCGGTCGAGTTTTGTTGTCTGCGCCACTTTTTCGTAGGTACCGTGGATCTGATAGAGATGGAAGCAGTATATGGAAAGCAGTTGAGTGGCCGAATATTTTCCTTCCATGACATGTTGTTGAAAGTCACTGAGTTTTCCTTGAGTTTCTTTACTTTGTTCCCATGTATAGGTGCGCTTAAGCAGCATCTGCCTGACGCACTGTTCCAATTCCCGTATATTGCCCGGCCATTGGTAGCCTGCAGGGACATTTTTCCTGATCTGATCGGTGAGTTCTCGGGCAAGGGATTTTGAACGAAAGCCGAGAATACGCTGTAGCATGGCCGTAAGAATTTCCTTCATTTCTCCGGGATATTCATCGAGTCGCTGTTTCAAAGAGGGGAGTTCAATAGTGTCCGAACAGAGGCGATAATAAAAATCGTCCCTGAACTTTCCTTCTTGCCGTAGCTTCTGCAGAGGTTGATTGGTGGCCGCTATAACTCTTCCCTGAAATTTTTCCGTTTCGTGGCTGCCAACCTGGCTGAAAACCCTTTCCTGAATGACTTTGAGGAGTTTTATCTGTACGGTTGTTGAAATTTCTCCGATTTCATCGAGAAAAATGGCTCCATGGGGACTGCACCTGGAAAAAACGCCACGATGATTTCCTATGGCACCGGTAAAGGCTCCTTTGCTGTGTCCAAAAAGCTCCGATTCAATAAGATGCTCAGAATACTGGGAAAGGTTGATGGACAAAAACGTCCGTGCAAAACTGTCGCTGAAACAGCCTGTTTTCTCATTAAAAGGTATGTGACCCGAACGGCCAATTGCCGCTGCTGCCATCCCTTTACCTGTCCCTGTTTTACCCAGGATTATTGTGGAAAAATCCTCCATTCTATTCCACAAAAAATGTTCATAAAGGCTCACATCGTATGTGAAAATATTATTCCATAGGGCCTGTCTGAGCGCTTTTACGGAGGGACTTTTGCCAATAATTCCACTGATAAAGTAAAAGCCCCTTCTCAGTTGGAAGAAAAAGCTCAGATATTTTAAGGCTTCAGCTTGAGAGAATTCATACTCCACCAGTAAACCAATCAGGTCCCTTGCAAATTTTACCTCGATGGGTTGGTCTCCGTTTTGTATCTGCTGGGTGATATGGTCATCATAGGCATTACAAAAAAGATGGAAGGCGTAAAACAATACCCCATATCGAAATAGTATCCGGTCGTCACTGTTGAGCGCCTTACTCTTACCCTTAAATCCGTCTATTCTTTTCTCAACTTCCGTCATCAGTTTTTCAAGAATCGCCTCATTGCCACTTGTCTGCTCCAATCCTGATATTTCCAGATCAACGAGTTCTCGTTCAAGGCCGAAGGGATTTGCAAACGCCGCCTCTTTTATTTTTCTAAAAAATTCTCTTTCTTCGATAAGCACAAGCCACCTCATTCATAAAATGTACAGTTTTGAAGAGTAAAACTGCTCAAGTGAAAATTTCAAAATGGATAAGAAAAGAAAATATATAACGTAAAAATAAATAGTTAAACTTTGTTGTGTTGCACGAACTGTTTTCTCACTATCTTGCTTAATCCATTATTGCACGAGTTTTGTCTCAATTGTTAATCATTAAATGTACATTTAGTATACATAAAATGTGCATTTGTGGAAATGTCTTAGGTGAGTGCTCTGGCCTCATATTTGTAATGTTCTGATATTAATACATATAAAATAAAATAAATGATATGGCACGGCCCCTGCTTTAGAAGACGGTAATCAGCCAAACAACAAGAATAAGCTGATACCCAATGAAGAAATCATTCTAAAACAGGAAAGGAGAACATTATGAAATTTCTAAAAACTCTTCGTGCAGTCATTGTTGCAGCACTTCTACTTTGCGCCCCTCCTTGCTTTGCAGGAAATATTGGAAATGCCAGCGGAGACGCAAGCGCAGATATGTCCGGCTCTGCTCTTATGCTCAGCTCAGCTGCGGCATGCCTCTCCGGAGCCAGTGTGTATCTCAGTGCAGATGCTGTATTAACCCTCGGCAAACCAATCGCTTCAACTATTCTCGATGCAGCTGAAGTATCAGGTGATGCCATGGTCTTTTCGGCAGATGTTCTGACCGACGGCATCATTTCAACAGGCCAGCTCAGTGCTGATCTGACCCGTGCAGGAGTTGACTTTTCTGCCGATTCCGCCACCTTTGTTGCAACTGCAGCTCTTGCAGGAATCTATATTTCAACTGATACGGCTGAAATGTTTCTCTCCCAGGCCGTGAACATTGCTGCTGCAAGTGGAAGGTTGAGTGGAGAAACCGCTGAACTTGCCATGGCCCTTGGAGCCGCTGGTGTTGAAATGAGTGCAGACAGTGCCGTGCTTGTGAAAAATGCGGGAAAAGCAGGAATTCAGATGAGTGAGGAGACTGCCGAAGCCTTTATTAACAGTTCATTAAAGATTGCCGCCGAATGCATTGAGTCTGCCCAGATAGTGGAACGATATGTCCTCATGACCGCAGCGGAAGCAAACCAGATGTTACAGGAAGCAAGCCTTGATGCCGTAAAGGCGACAATACAGGGTGGGAAAAAGACCTACACCTTCACTGTGGAGACAGCAACACACCTGAAAAGTCTTGGGATAGACAGTGCAAAATATGCAAAAGATCTCAGCGTGAGAGCAGCCAACACCACAGTAACAACGGTTACACATTCAATACAGGGAGCAAGTGACGCGATTGTTGTTGTCATTAACACAGGCTCTGGCCTCGTCGTCACCTCCCTTGATTCTCTGACTGAAACCGTTTCCGAAACCACAGCTAAAATCAAATAATGAGGTCTGCCATGAAAACATTGAACCAGATTGTAACGATGACCATCGTTCTTTTCTTTATGATTATTGACCCGGCCTTTGCAAAAGGCTTCAGCGAACAATCATCCACCGATGATAATGGAAAAGAGAATATGCAGCGCACCAACCTGCTCATCAGCGAGGTCGAAGATTATCTCAGAGAAAATGATGCCTATGTTGGGATTATTGCACGAAGGGGTGCTGGAGACCCTGAAACCGGAGTGTCCGACGTTGACAATCTGGACCTTTCGGGAATGGCCCACTGCGGCTTTGTTGTAAGAAACGGATTTGGCAAAAATTCAAGCTACATAACCTTTAATCTCGTACGTATGAAAGGTGCTAAAACTGTTAATGGAAAAGACTATGATCTCAGTGAGCTGCGGGCCTGGACCCTTCCGCATTTCTTTATCGGTTCCTTTGAAAAGGATGCCATTGTCTTTCTGCCGCAAAAGAAAATTCAGCTGAAGCTCTGGAACCTGCTGCGGGCAAACGGTCAGCTTCAAATTGAGCCAAGAAAAAGATACCTGACAGATTCCTCCGGTAAGCAGCAGCTTGATGAAAACGGCCAGGCAAAATATGTGACCGACCAGATAATCAGTAACGGTGCGTTCCCTGTGTTTCATAACGCCGAATACAATCTTCTCTCGGACTTTGTTGACGAATCGAGCCAAAACTGTAATGAGCACCTGCTTAAAACCTACGTCGGATTTCGGGATTACTGGCAACCAACCCTGCCCGGCTATTCCCTGACAGGCACCAATGATTCTTCCATGGAGAAGATGCTTCAGGAAACGGCAGCAGCCATAAAGGAAAACTATACTCCACGACAAATGGTGCTCTCACGGACAAAATCTACCTTTGCCTTCGTTCAGAACATACGTTTTGGGGAACGTTACGAAAAATCGCCGACACTCTTTGGCTTTAAAATCAAAAAGGAGAAATTTGAGGTTGTCAGTGTCGATAGCTTCTGTGAGTCCCAAAATCAAATCTTCCTTGACTGGGCTGACTTTAAAGTCTTCCGCGAAGATTACTCAAAAAACAAAGGATGGTTCATCCGCGACAATGGAAAGGACTATGTGAAAATAAACAGAATAAGCCATCAAAAAAATGTCGTCATGTAGCATGACGGATAACAAAGAGGTGGGGGAATCTTGGGTAAAGTATCCCATAGAAAGTTTCTGTTGAATTACACCCACAAGATTACAACAGTCTTGTGGGTGTGGACGAAAGAATCGTCGATTTTCGTTTTGAGTTGATATCCAGACAGTTTATCTATAATAATTCCTGATACAATCAGTTGCCGATGAATACTAACCCGGCTTTCTCATCAATAAAGATTGTCGCAGCTCAAGACACAAGCCATGAAGCAGGTAAGCGTAGACACCGGTAGTACATTTCCCCAAGTGGCTTGTAACGCTGCACCTGCGGAAAAATCTATTGACCCGAAGGGTGAACTTTTGATGTGAAACGAAAAACACACTGTTTTCTGCGATAGTCAATTTTTAAATATGAGATCATGTCGTTGAGTTTGTAATCAAAATGCTCATGAGAAATGCGGGATAAAGGGAATAACGTATGGAGCGCTCAGGAAAACTCAGTACAGAAGAACGGAGCTGGATACTCTACGATGTTGGTAATTCCGTTTTTGTATTGGTGATGGTAACGGCATTAATGCCCATTTTTTATAAAGACTTTGCTGCATCTCATCTTTCAGGTGCTATCTCAACCGCCCACTGGGGTTTTGCCAATTCTGCAGCATCCCTTGTTCTTGCGCTGCTTTCGCCGCTTTTAGGAGCGATGGCAGACTACAAAATGAGGAAAAAATACTTCTTCGTCGCCCTCCTTTGTCTCGGCTTAATATTCACCCTTTCTCTTAGCTTTATCCAACAGGGGCAATGGTTGCTCTGTCTTATTCTCTTCGTTTTTGCCCGGATAGGCTGGGCTGGAGCGAATGTGCTTTATGACGCTTTTATCATAGATGTCACCAGCAGAGAACGAATGGACTCCATCTCCGCCAAAGGCTATGGGTTTGGCTATATAGGCAGCGTTGTGCCTTTTGCCATCATCATTGCAATCCTCTATAGTGCAGGCATTGCAGATGGCCTGCCGATAGAGGCAACAAAATTGGGTTTTATTGTCGTTGCTCTCTGGTGGGGGGCGCTTTCTTTACCTGCCATAAAACACCTCAAACAGCGTCACTATATTGAACCTTCAGCACGCCCTGTGGCAGACAGTTTTAAACGGCTGTATGAAACGATGCTGGAGATAAAAAAGCATAAGCAACCCTTTCTTTTTCTTGCTGCTTATTTTTTCTACATTGACGGTGTTGGAACCATTATTTCCATGTCTACCGCCTATGGCCGTGATCTCGGTTTTAGTATCACAACCCTTATTGCTGTGATTCTTTTTATACAGATAGTCGCCTTTCCGTTCACCCTTGTTTTTGGCAGACTTGCCGCGGTTTTTACAACCAAAACAATGCTCTTTGTCGGCATCGGAATATATGTTGTGATTACCCTGCTGGCCTTTTTTCTTCCATCCATTGAGGCCCCTGATCTGCGGATATATGCCTTTTGGCTTGTTTCCTTTCTGGTGGCTTCCGCCATGGGTGGGATTCAAGCCCTCAGCAGAAGTTTTTATGGCAGACTCATCCCACCAGAAAAAAGCTCTGAATTTTTTGGTTTTTATAATGTGTTCGGTAAATTTGCGGCAATTACCGGCCCCTTTCTTATGGGTCTTGTCGGCGGATTAACAGGACATAGCCGTTGGGGCGTTTTAAGTCTGCTTTTTCTTTTTGTTATTGGTGCTTTCTTTCTCACCCAGGTACATGACACGCCACAATCTACTACAGTCTGACTTTCTCTTTTCTGCTCTGCAATAAAACCTTTATCGTGGTCTACCACTATAAAGCCCCTCGTATTTTTCTTTCTGTTCGTCTGATTTTCTCTGTTGTAGCAATGATGGTGTTGGTCTGATCTATAAAAGTTAGCGTTGTCTAAAAATATATTGACAGCCGAATTCAGCTAAGGTATATCTGGCCTAAATTAGGGTTAACTAAAAAATAACGGGTTAGCTAATTCAGGCTCTCTTCGTTATTTATGGTCTGAATTTTTCGGGGTGGAAATCCTCCTCATTTATAAAGGTGATGTATGCGTTGTCATTACAGAGATCAGAGAGACAAAATGCCACAGTGTTCTTTTCCGCTTGCCTGTGCAACCGAGGGTGAACGTGTAAAGATAGTCGGTATCCGTGGTGGGGCAAACCTGACTGAAAGACTGCTGAGCATGGGCATTCATGTTGAGGATCAGATCGAGGTTGTGCAAAGACAGGATAGAGGAGCTGTTCTTATTGCAAGAGATGGGAGTCGCTATGCTCTTGGTGGTGGGATGGCCCATAAAATAAATGTAATCAGGTGTGAGTAACATGAAAAAACTAGAGGATTTGCAGGTAGGAGAGTCAGGCAGGGTTGTGGGTTTTACCAAAGGCAGCAGTGGATATCGGCAAAAACTTTTAGCCATGGGCCTGATTAAAGGAACAGATTTTAAGATCACTCGGGTCGCGCCGATGGGGGATCCGGTTGAAATCGTTGTGCGGAATTATAAACTCAGTCTGCGCAAGCAGGAGGCCGGAGCCTTGATTGTTGAGGAGATCGTGTAATGAAAGAGATTACTATTGGGGTTGTCGGCAACCCGAATTGTGGCAAGACAACACTGTTTAATAGTCTGACTGGTGCAAAGCAACGGGTAGGAAACTGGCCGGGAGTCACTGTTGATAGAAAAGAGGGATATTACTCCTATCAGGATAAAAGAGTGCATGTCGTTGATACCCCGGGTATCTACTCCCTGTCGGCCACTTCTCTGGATGAAGAAGTCGCAAGAGATTTTGTCCTGAGCGGAGAGGCCGACCTCATCGTCGATATCGTCGACGCCTCCAATCTTGAGCGAAATCTCTACCTCACAAGTCAGTTACTTGAAATGCGGGTGCCTATGCTGGTTGTCCTGAATATGATGGACATGGCTAAAGAGCGTCAGCTCAAAATCGATGTTGAGGGTTTGGCTCAGCGCCTTGGTTGCCCTGTCATTGAGATGGTTGCCGCTGAAAATAAGGGCGTTGAACAGTTGAAATTGGAAGTGGTGGCCCTTGCTGCCGAGCCAAAGATACCTCTTGCAAATGTTACGTATCCCGCGATTATTGAGGGGCCACGGCGTGAGCTGGCTGAAAGTTTGCTGGGTTTGGCCAAAGAAAACAATGTCGATGCAGACTGGCTGGGGCTTAAGCTGCTGGAAGGTGATGAGATTGTGGCTGAGATGGCAGGGGATTCTCTTTGCAGGCGTGCCGAAATATTTCAGCAGGAGATTGAAAAGAGCGAAGATGAAGAGGCCGATATTATTATCGCCTCTGCCAGATACGGTTTTATTTCAGAGCTGGTCGGTAAGGTTGTTGTACGAATGGGGGAGGTGAATGCCAATCTTTCAGACAGGATCGATAAAATTGTACTGAGTCGTTTTTTGGGGATCCCCATATTTTTTCTTGCCATGTATCTGATGTTCATGTTCACCATCAATCTTGGCGGGGCCTTTATAGATTTTTTCGACCAGCTGACAGGGACAATTTTTGTTGATGGCTTGACGGCCCTCATGGCCTATTTTGCAGCCCCTGATTGGTTAGTGGCCGTTGTGGCTGGAGGTATTGGTGGTGGTATTCAAACCATGGCCACTTTTATTCCACCCATCGGGTTTATGTTTTTGTTTCTCTCTTTTTTAGAAGACTCAGGGTACATGGCGCGGGCGGCCTTTGTTATGGATCGGTTTATGCGCTTTATAGGTTTGCCGGGTAAAGCTTTTGTCCCAATGCTGGTTGGCTTTGGCTGTAATGTCCCAGCTATTATGGCAACCAGAACTCTGGAAAATGACCGGGACAGGAAGCTTACCATCATGATGAATCCTTTTATGTCCTGTGGTGCGCGTCTGCCTGTCTATGCTCTTTTTGCCGCAGCCTTTTTTCCTGTTGGCGGCCAGAATCTTGTATTTCTCCTCTATTTGATCGGTATTGGCTTTGCGGTAGTGACTGGTCTGATTCTGAAGAAGACCCTGCTCAAAGGTGAAATTACCCCTTTTGTCATGGAGTTGCCGCCTTATCATCTTCCAACTATGAAGTCGGTACTGTACCGAGCCTATGATCGTCTGACTGCATTTTTGTTCAAAGCGGGTAAAGTTCTTATCCCGGTTATTGTTGTACTTTCGTTTTTAAATTCTCTTGGAACCGATGGGAGTTTTGGTAATGAAGACAGCGAGAGTTCAGCACTTGCTTCAATCAGCAAGACCATTACTCCAGTACTTTCTCCCCTTGGTGTTACCGAAGAGAACTGGCCTGCAACAGTAGGTATTTTTACGGGTATATTTGCAAAAGAAGCGGTTGTTGGAACTCTTGATGCTCTGTATACGGGGCTGGACGCCCAAGCGGTAGCTGGCGAAAGTGAGGAGGAGAGCTTTAGTTTTGTGGCTGGAATAAAGGGTGCTTTTCTTACCATACCTGCAAATATCATGGAGCTTGCAGGAACAATCACTGACCCGCTGGGACTTTCGGTGGGTGACATTAGTGATAGAGGTGCTGCGGCTGAGGGACAGGAAGTGAGTGAGGCGACTTTTGGATCGATGGTGAACCTGTTTGGGTCTAAGAGTGCAGCCTTTGCCTACCTGCTCTTTATTCTGCTTTATTTTCCCTGCAGTGCTGCAATATCTGCAGTGTACCGGGAGACGAATCTTGCCTGGACTGCATTTATCGGCTTTTGGACAACGTTTCTTGCCTATGTAGCCTCTACCGGTTTTTATCAAATCGTCAACTTTATGCAGCATCCAGGGTATTCGATGTTGGTTCTAGGTGTAGATATCTTCGGTTTTATAGGCGTTATCATGGTGCTGCAAGCACTCAGTAATAAAAGTGACAAACTCGCTGCTGTGGGCAACAGAGTCCGGGCATGAGCCAAAAGGATGGATACTGATATGGATTTAATTACACTTAAAAACTATCTGCGGGAACATCGGCTTGTCCCTCTTCAGGATGTTGCGATGCACTTTAGGGTAGATGTTGAGACGGTGAAGCCCTTGCTTGATGTCTGGGTGGCGAAGGGAAAGGCAAAAAAACATGCGGGAAATCTTGGTTGCCAGAAGGGCTGCTGTAAATGCGACCCTTCTCTTATCGAAACCTATGAATGGACGGGGTGAGTCTATCCGTCTTGTCTGAGTGCCACTCTTTAAAAGGGCAATATGCTTCGGCTATACAGTCGTGGCGTATTGCCCTTTGCTTTTACTTTTCTTTTTCTCGTCTGTCCTGAAACCCCTTTTTGTCATAAAATTACGTTGTATTTTTTTGCTGGGTTTTTTATATGTTTCTATCCATAGAAACATATAAGCCATGAACTCAAAAAACGAACTTATACAGATAATTGCCAGCCTGTCAGATACCGCGGAGTTGGATGAATTACTCTCTGAACTTCTGACAGGTCAGGAATTAAATGATCTTGTCATGCGCTGGCGACTGCTCAAAGAGCTGTATCAGGGTGAGCCGCAACGGGTGATCGCCGCGCGTCACAGGATAAGTCTGTGTAAGATTACCAGGGGTTCTAAGATATTAAAGAAAGAAGGTTCTGTTACCAGAAAGCTGTTACAAACACTTTATGAAGGAGAGAAAACGATGAGCTCAGATATGAAAAATATCGCCATGCCGGATGAAAAAGGTTTTTTCGGGGAGTACGGTGGTAGTTTTATTCCCCCGGCTTTGGAGGATATCCTCACTGAAATTAAAGATGCATATCTTGAGATCACCAAGGACCCTGGCTTTCATGAAGAGCTCAACATGTTGTACCGGGATTTTGTTGGACGCCCAAGCCCGATCTTTCATCTCAAAAATATGTCAAAGAAAATTGGTGGCGCGCAGATTTATCTCAAAAGAGAAGATCTGAATCACACCGGGGCACACAAAATTAACCATTGTCTTGGAGAGGCTCTACTCTGTAAGAAAATGGGCAAAAGAAAGATCATTGCGGAAACGGGCGCAGGCCAGCACGGTGTGGCCCTTGCCACAGCGGCGGTTCTCGTGGGGCTTGAGTGTGACATTTATATGGGTGAGATTGATATTGTTAAAGAGCACCCCAACGTGGTTCGTATGAAGATTCTCGGGGCTAATGTGATCCCTGTTGACCGTGGCACCAAGACTTTAAAAGATGCAGTTGACGCGGCCTTTGAAGCCTATCTTGAGGATCCCGTCAATCAGTTGTATGCAATAGGTTCTGTTGTGGGCCCCCATCCTTTCCCAATGATGGTCAGAGACTTTCAGGCTGTTGTGGGCAACGAGGCGAGGGCGCAGTTCCAGGAGAGTAATGGAAAACTACCGGACAATCTTGTTGCCTGCGTTGGAGGTGGCTCTAATGCCATTGGGCTTTTTAGTGCCTTTTTAAACGATGAGAACGTTGCGATGCACGGGGTAGAACCTTCCGGGCGCGGGTTTAATGTGGGTGATCATGCCGCAACCTTGAGTAAAGGTAGCCCTGGGATGATCCATGGTTTTAAGTGCTATCTGCTGCAGGATGAAAAGGGTGAGCCACAACCCGTCTACTCGGTTGCCAGCGGGCTGGATTATCCAGGAGTTGGTCCGCAGCATAGCCTTTTAAAAGATATTGGCCGGGTGAACTATGTGACGGCAAGTGATACCGAGGCAATTGATGCGTTTTTTGAGTTGTCCCGCACTGAAGGCATCATTCCGGCCATTGAAAGTGCCCACGCCATGGCCTATGCGATGAAGCTTGCAAAGGAGCTTGGCACAGATCAGACGATTCTGGTGAACCTTTCGGGTCGGGGCGACAAGGACGTGGATTTTGTGGTGGAACAATACGGAAAGCTCTACGGTATGTAATTTATTTAAATTACATAAGGCTCTGTTTTTTGCCGCCGTGGTCTGCAATGATCACGGCGGTTTTTTTATCCCTTTTTTACAAGAAGACTTGCATTGCCGATACAGGCAATGGTTTTCGATATATCGACGGCTGATATATAGTCGCAGACCATGTTGTGGTTCCAACGTTCAACGCCCATGGTTTTCAGGATTTCGCCTGAAATCGAGGTGACAAGGCCTATGCGGATCCGCTGTGCCTTGGTCATCATGGCAAGCGCGGTTCCGCCGTTTCCTTCGTAGTTGTCAGCAAGCTGCTGGAAAGCGTTCTCAAATGATCCCTTTTCAAACCAGGGTAAAAAGGTGACTGAGCCTATCTTATCCCTGCACTCGCAATAGACCAGAAGCAGGCCGCCGTCTTTTACAAACATACTGCTGTTATGGATTGCCTTGTGGGCCTGGATAAAATTTATGTCTTTGGGAAAGCCTCCGCAGGAAGCCACGACGACATCAAATTGAGGAGAAGAAGTCTCGCAACTTTCTCCCTGGAGTCTGCAGGCTTCAGTGAATGTTTGTCTGCCAGCACCTACGAGAAGGTCACAAAGCTCGCCATGGGAGTCGAGAAGTCCGTGGATGCTGAGGTGCGCTGGAAGATGTTTTTCCACCTCAAAAAGGTCGTCTGCCAGGGGATTATCCTGCATATTGCCGGGCTGACAACCCGGTGACAGGGTCTGTTGTTTACGATCAAGAAAGAGGCCGTGGTTTGCATAGATCGAATATTTTTCACCGCATCCTGGAAAAATGAGTTTTCTTCCCCCGCCGTAGCCAGCAAAGTAGTGATGACAGACGGCACCTATGGTGATGATGGCGCTTGCCTTAAGCAGATCTTTTCTCAAACGTATGGGGGTACCTTTGGTGGTTTTCCCACGTTCTGTAAAAGCTGTTTGGTCACTGGCATCATGGTGGATAAAGGTGTGTCTGTCATAGATATCCCCGTAGGCAGCCAGGCACTCCTCTCTTGTTTGGGCGGGATGGGTGCCGTAGGCGATGATGAATTTCAGAGCCTCTGGGGCCATTCCCCGATATTCAAGTTCCTGAACGAGGATTGGCAGATACTCCGGGTAACCGCAGAGCCTGGTTTTATCCGCCACTACAATGACAGGATTTGAAAGATCAAGAGGATGCCCGTCTAAAAAGGTACTCAACCTGCGCGTAAAAAGTGCTGGGGTTATCACTTTTTTTGGATCTTTGACGGCAAGGTTTTCCGCATGTTCCGGGAGAAACAGGGGGAGCTTTTCACGGCCGTAGCCGATGTATTCGATCTGTAGACTCATCTTCTTTTATAAGGCTGTTGGTTGAGCAGGTGGTGTCTGTGGTGCAGGTTTCTGCTTGATGTTGAAGAAAAACAAAATAAAGAGAGCAACTGCGGCAACACTATGAACCGGTACAGAGTAGGGCGCGATGAGGAAAAAAGCAAGGACCAGTGCGACCACTCTTAAAAGCGGGTTAAGACGATTCTCAAGATGTCCCTGGAAGGCACCTGCAAAGGCATAGAGGCCGAGGAATGCAAAAAAGAAGATGGTGAGATCATCTGCCCAGCTTCCTCCAAGCATCGGGGTGTAGGCAAATAAAAGTGGGACAATATACAGCCCTTTTGCCAGCTTCCATGAATAAAAACCGGTCAGCATCGGCGGGGTCTTGGCAATAGCTGCTGCGGTGAAGGCCGCAAGGCATACTGGAGGTGTTACGTTGCTGTCCTGGCTCAGCCAGAATATGATAAGGTGGGCTGAGAGAAGAGCAAAGGTTGCCGCATGGGGCGAAATGGCAATATCTCTCACTGTACCTAAAAGATCCTGTGGAATTGCATCAAGGATGAGTTTTGCCTGGTCCACAGGCATGGCCTGGGTAAGCAGGGCGGCCTTGTCAGGGATGGCCAGCATCATAATCGCCCGTGCCTCATCAGAAAGAAGTCCGCCTGCAATAATCTGAACCAGCTGGGCATCAACGATAAGATTGTAGAGAGCAGGGGCAGAGAGTGTTCCGAGGACGATATAAGCAGCCGTTACCGGCAGCCCCATTCCCAGCACCAGCGAAGCAAGGGCAATAAGAATCATAGCAATCAGCAGGTTGCCGTCGGCCCAGTGGGTAATCATTAAAGAGAAGGTGTTGCCGATTCCGGTTGTGGCAATGACATTGACGATCAGACCTACGGCACAGAGCAGGATTCCGGTCATAACCATGTTTTTCGCCCCAAGAGCAAGGGCTTCCAGGATTGCTGTGATACCCATCTTGTTTGGTGTCAGCCAGGAGGCCACAATGACCGCGAGAATGGAGATTCCCGCAGCATACGTTGGTGTGAAACCATAGATCAGCATTCCGATCAGTGCCGTGATAGGCAGCAGGAAGGGAAGACCGCCCTGTTTCAAGACATCAAGTACCTTGACTTCTTCGTCGTCCACCATCATGACATTACTTCGCTTGGCTTCAATCCTCACGTAAAAGGCCACGGAGGCAAAGTAGAGGATTGCCGGGAGTATGGAAACTGTCACAATTGTCGTATAGGGAATCTGGGTGTAGCTTGCCATGACAAAGGCTCCAGCCCCCATGATTGGTGGCATAAGCTGACCGCCGGTTGATGCTGCGGACTCAACACCTGCGGCAAATTTTGCGTCGAAACCCGCTTTTTTCATGAGCGGGATGGTGATAACACCTGTTGATGCAGTATTTGCAACGGCGGAGCCTGAAATTGTTCCGGTAAGGCCCGAGGCAAAAACCGCAACGAGGCCGGGACCGCCAACGGTTTTCCCTGCCACTGCCCGGGCCAGGTTGATGACAAATTCTCCTGCGCCGGAGCGGAGCAGAAAGGCCCCGAACAGAATAAACATGAAGACAAAGGTTGAAGAGATCCGGGCAATATTTCCAAAGAGACCATCATCTCCGTAGACGGAGCGAAAGAGAATGGTTTCATAGGTAAGACCTGTGAACTTGAAAACCCCTTCGAGCATACCGCCCCACCAGCCAACGTAGGTCAGCGCAAGCAGTATGAGAAAAGGGATGATCCAGCCGGTGGTTCTTCTGGTAAATTCCAGTGCTGTAAAGATCAGGGCTATTCCGGCAATCCATTCCGGCAGGGCAAGCTTCACCCCTCTTGCATAGATTGCGTCCTCCATGGCAATGAGATAGATGGCTGAACACGCCGCTGTAAGTCCAAGGAGGATATCAATGGCTCTCATCCATTTCTTTGTTTTACGAGGGCCGCCCATAGGATAAGTGAGACAGCAGAGCAGGGCAAAACCTGAATAATGCAGGGCATTTTGCCATAGGCTTGGGAGCACCGCAATAAGGTTGAAATAGATGTGGAGTAAGGATACTCCAACCCCAAGTACAAAGACGGTTCTCGACAAAAGATCAGATTTATCTGAGGTAAACAGCTTGTCCACTTCCAAAATATCTCTCCAGGGCGGGGATTTGAGTAGATGTTACAGTGTGCCTGTGGACGAACCACAGGCACAAAGAGTACGACACGAAGGGAATTATTCAGGGATGCTACAAACAACACTCCACAACTGCTTTTGCTTTACTTGGCTATCAGTTTTTCAGGGATAGTCATGCCAATCTCCTGAAAATATCTGAGGGCACCCGGGTGCAGAGGGATTGGTAACCCTGCCAGTGCTTTTTCTGCACTCATCGCCTTGGTTGCTTTGTGGATGGCATTTAGAAATGGCAGGTTTTCGTATAGAGTTTTGGTAATCTGGTAGACAGTCTCATCGTCAATATCACTGCGGACGGCAAGAAAATTTGGTTGGGCGATCGTGGTTATGGCCTTTGTCATTCCTGGATATGCATCAGCTGGAATCTCATAAGGAGTCCAGAGGCCGAGGCCACCGTCAGCTTTTTCAGCCTGCTCTGCTGTAAAGCCAAGAAGAGTTGCCTTGTCGCCCATGGAGGCAAGAGCTCTTGTGACTGCACTTGCAGGAACACCCGCTGGGGTTCCCATTCCGGCAATCTGACCGTTTTGCAGGGCATCGGCACTTGGACCATAGCCAACATAGATCAGGTCGTAATCTTTTTCGATATCGGCGCCGAGGTTGCTGAGAATAACTGTGTTGGAGCCGATGGTTCCTGAATTTTTCTTGCCAAGAGAGACTCTTTCTCCTTTGAGGTCAACCATATCACTGATGGTTCCGGTCTTTGCCTTGCTGGAAAGAATGGTGAAATGTTCAACATTCTGCCAGAGCATACTCACCGAGCGGAGTTCCGTTTGAGGTCCATCCTGGGCGAGCGGGCCTTTGCCATTCCACGCGTAGTAACCGTAGAGTCCCTGCAGGATTGCAAATTGAGCTTCATTTTCACGGAGGAGCTTGATGTTTTCCCCTGATCCTGCAGAGTTGATAGCGGACATTCCAATCTGCATGGTTGGCTGCAGTTTTACCTTTATGAGGGTGGAGATGGCAACCCCGACAGGGTAGTAGGTGCCACCTGTAGAGGCGGTGGCCAGCAAAAAGCTTTTGCTCTCAGCTGCCTGGAGGTGTGTTCCAGCAAAAAGACCAATGCATAAAGTGGTAACAGCAGCGATGTGCTTGAGATGTGTGGTGAATTTCATTTTCGCTCCTTATGTATGATGTTAGTGAAGGGCTAAAGATGCAATAGTATGACATACTTGTACTAATGGTGCAACGATAAGACCACAAAATAGTAAATATGCCCACTGAGAATAGGGCAAATCTGTCAAAGCAGAACCCGTTAACTCCACAAACTGCATCGACCTTTTAGATGCCAGGCCTGAATGGTAAAACCTCTTGACCTGTTATTGATAATTAATTACAGTTAATATTTGTTCTTAGGTGTAGGAGGGTGTTTGCTAAAATAAGGGGTGGAGATGCAGCTTCGAATGACAAACCAGCGGGAGATCATACTCCAAGAATTGCAGAAGAAAAAACAGCATCTTACTGCCGACGAACTCTACGATATCGTCAAGAAGGCAATGCCTCGTATCAGTCTTGCAACAGTGTACAGGAATCTGGAAATTCTCTCTGAAGCGGGCGTTATAGGAAAGCTTGAGATTAGCGGACGTCAGAAAAGATTTGATTACGACCCGGAAGAGCATGACCACATCTACTGTGTTGTCTGTCATCGGGTAGACAATCTTGATATAGAAAGAACCGATGATGATACCAAAAACATGGCATCTGTCGCCGGTTATACGGTTACTGGTTATCGCCTGGAAATAGTAGGTATCTGCGATGCGTGCCAGAAAAAAGAAGTAGAAAAAGAGAAAAATAGTTAACAAGACGATTGTCAGTCCCCTGCAAATGTACAAGAATTGCCCATCTACTCACATTTTCCACTCCACAACTTAAGCTTGCCTGGATGGAGTCTTTTATCTCTGTTGTTATTATCCTCACGAAGGTATTTTACCAGGACCTCATTTCAGCAAGAGCGGCGTTATTAAACCTGGCTGGTGACTCGTATCGATCCCACCTTCTCGCTGATTCCTTTTTTAAGCACCTCGCGGTTATATGCGGAGATAACGCTGCGTCGTTTCAGCATGCCGACCACCCATGGTTCTTCCAGTGATTCAACAACAGGAATTTCTTCAATTCCTTTAATATCAAACAATTGCATTGCTCTGTAGAGGGTGTCGTCGGGGGTCAGCATGATGATGTCACGGTGGCAAATTGAACCTACGGTCTGTTCTGCCCGGGTCTTGGAATCACGTTGAATAATCTGTTTGACGTCTGTCATGGAGACGATTCCCGTCATTTTTCCTGACTCGTCGATGACCGGGAAATAAAATCCGCTCTTGGATTCACTGAACGTCTGCAGTAACTGATTGATGTTAGCTTTTTCGCTTATAAAATTAACATCTTCTGTTATAGCCAGACCGACTTTAAGTGAATTCATGATAGCAACTTCACGGCCTTCGTGGATGTTGATCCCCTCCCGGCTGAAATCGACGGTGTCAATGGAATCTTCATCGAGTTTAGTGGCCACAATCGTACCGATGATAGAGGCGAGCATCGCGGGAACGATGATCTCATAGTTTCCGGTCATTTCAAACAACAGGAAAATAGCGGTAAGCGGGGCATGGGTTGAAGCAGCGAGGAAGGCACCTATGCCAACTGACGCATAGGCACCCGGGCCAGCAGTCATATCCGGGAACAGCCTATGCACAAATGAGCCAAAACTGCCGCCTATCATCGTCCCGATAAACAAGGCCGGTGCAAACAGTCCTCCGGCACCACCGGAGCCCAGGGTTACTGCTGTGGCAAATATTTTGAGAATGACAAGGGAGATCAACAGCTTGTTCATCTCGCTCCCGTAAAGTACCGCTTCGATAAAATGATAACCATCCCCCATAACCTGAGGGAACACTATACCGATTGTACCGACAATGAGGGCACCGGTGATCGGTTTTAATTGTGCTGGAATCTTCAGATTTTTATAAAAATCCCGAACACTGTAAAAAACCTTGATGTGAAAAACTGCAATAAAGCCAGTAATTACGGCAAGTAGAGCGTAGAGTGGAAGCTCTATGAAGTGATTAACTACGTGGTATTGAGGAATAACAAAAATGTTCGCTTCTCCGAAATAGGAGCGGGTGACGACGGTTGATATTGCCGAGGCCGTAATCAGTGCCGAAAATGACGATATTTCATAGGTGCCTAGCAGCACTATTTCTGCTGCAAAAAAAATGCCCGCTATCGGTGCATTGAACATTCCCGCAATTCCTCCGGCACAGCCGGCTGCAATATAGAGTTTCATCCTGTCTCCAGAAACCCGGAAAAACTGACCAACCTGTGATCCCATTGCCCCCCCGATCTGAGCGATTGGTCCTTCCACTCCAGCTGAGTTCCCTGTGCCTATGGTAAGGGCTGTAGAGATAATCTTTAAGAATATCGTACGGCTGCGGATGTATCCACCTTCAAGATTCACCTTGCGGAGAAATTTTGTAAAGCCGTATCCATTCACTTCCCCGGGAAAAAGCAGAGACAAAGGAATGAGAAGAATCATCCCGGCTACTGGGATGAGCGGCAGCAGGAGGAGGTACCACCCCCCTTCGTTGATATGCAAAACTTCCTTGCCACCTTTAAAGAAAAACTCCTCGATGAATTTGACAGTGATACGGAATATGATGTTGAGGATTCCGGACATGAGGCCGATAAATGTGGCTACAGCAAGAAGACGTGTGTTGTCTCCAGGCAGGAGTCTGCGAAGGTGTTTTTTCATGGCAGCAACGGATATATTGGACAGCACCAGATTTAGATCTGGCTGGCAGGATAGCAAATGAAAGACTTGGGTTAATTAAGCTCTAATAATGGCGCAAGGATGTCTATATAACACCACTCCGGCTATGATGAAAGCCCTTTAAGGTGTTTTTGTGAATGTTGGTGAAAAAAACAGTAGATACTGGAAGGTTATTAAAAAATAAATAACCAGCGGCCAGCAGAAGGGAAGGTAGCCGCGCGGGCAGGCAGAACATTCAAATGACTGTTTACTCTCAAACCTCAAAGAGGGAGATGGCTTTAAAAATAATAGAAGCCTCCGCCCTCTTTTTTTGGCAAGGCGTGTCCACTATGCCTTGAACTGTTTTTGATGCCAGCCTGTCATATACCTGAATTCTTCAGGCGGGGCCGAGACACTAATTTTTACCTGAATTCTGTTCCTGTGATTGATCGGTTATCCCGTCTCCTCCCTCTGTGGATTCTGTTGAGGCAGTTGCCGCCGGGAAGAGTTTCTCTTTGTCAAAATGATCCAGAAGCTGTTTTCCTGAAAAAGATGGGAGCTGGAAAAATTCATCTCTATCAGACACTTTGACGATAATATCATCCCCATTTGCCATGCGGCCAAAGGTATATTTCCGCTCTCCACCGCTATAGCTGAGTTCAACCGTCAGTGCGGGCTCCTTCATTCCGTATTCAGGCAATTCGTCTTTTCCTGCAACTTTGTCGATGGTCAGTAAAGCAAGCGCCGCAGCACAATCATCTGCGGCCTGCTGGTCAAGAGCTGTTCCCTCAGGGAGTTTTTCTGCCTGCCAAGGGGCCTTGTCAGTCTTGTTGTCTTCAGGGAGATCGCGATGGATTTGAACTCCATTAAATCCAAAAGAAGTTATCAGATTGCTTTGGAGCTGGAGTATTGTTTTATCCTGCCAGTTGTCGAGGTTGGCAGGTATTTCATAACTGCCTATGGCTGCAGTATAAACCGATTGCTGTTCCGCTGTTCGCACATGTGACTGTCTGGCTCCGGCACCTGTGCCAAGATACAGTTCTGCGAGAGACTTCGTACCATTTTTCAACTGCAGGTAGCAGGTGTAATCATCTGCTGCGACCTTAAAACGTTTCAGTGCCTGGGAGGATGTCGCCACCGGAAGGCTATATTGCAGACTGCTGAGCTTTGTCAGCAGTTGGTCAACTTTTTGCTGGTCGGCGGGAAATCCATCTGCAAGTTGCCACTGGCTGTTTCTTTTTACAAGTTGAAGGTTCATTTCCTGTTGTTTGAGGATGATGGTGTCAACCTCTGTTGTATTGAATTTCAGCAGTGCTTTGCCCTGGGCGTGACTTTCCAGCTCTGTTCCTCCCTTTAAAAGAAAGGCGATCAGTAGTGTCTGTAAGACGGCCAGAACAGCAAGGATACGGATTGAATATTTCATTGCTTATACCTCCGCCAGAATTTCTTGATAATAAGCCTGTTTCCGCCGTTGCCCCATCCTGCGCCATAACCAGACGAGTATCAGGCCGAACATGGCCAGAGCATAGTTCAGGTATTCCCAGAAAAGCTGTGTTCGGTGTTCCATGGGGACAAGGGTTCTGGCGAACTGGGCCCTGCTTCGTATTGTCATTAAACTCTCGTCGCCAAGTGACCAGTCAACACCATTCTGGATAAACTCAAAAGGGCCTGTATAAAGACTTCCCAGCCCCTGGGAGGCCAGGTTGATGACCGAATCACTGGCAAAGGTGTTGCTAGCAATAAGAATAATTCGGGCAGAATCGGAGGAATGGTCGATGATAGAGCCGACTACAGTCTTCTCTTTTTGCTTGTTTTCCTCTTTACCGCTATTCCCTGTGCTATCGTCTGCAGGTGCGCTGTCTTGCGCCTGCTCCTCAAGAAGTGGTGATTGTTTGCCTTTAAACCAGGAGTCAAATCGGCCCGTTATGGCAAGGGCCATCAGATAGGACTGTGGTGTCCCCTCCTGTTTGAATCCGGAATCGGGGTTTTTGACATAATCCGGCAATACATTAAGAGAATCTGACAGCCAGCTTTTTGAGGAGGAATGCAGGAGTTGGACGACCTCCCGGGTTTTGTTTTTGTCTGTGTCCACCTCTATGGGTGAGGCCCAGTTCAGTGTTAGTTGTCCCAGTGAGGCTGTCATGGGGCTTTGGTCACTCAAACCCGTATTGCGTATATCGGGAAAATGAGGATAGGGCATCATTTGAATTTCGTTAACGGAAATTGGTCCAAGATTGCGGCGCACAGGTACGGGGAGTGAGGCATTTTGCGGGTCAAGGACCATCTTTTCTTCTATTGTCAGACCGTTATGTGCCAGCCAGTCTTTAAGGCCGGATTGATGTCTGTTTGCTTCTAGGCTATTGCTGATTTCCACATCAAAAGGAGAGGTCGTCACCAATACCGTTCCTCCCTGCATCAAAAACTGGTCTACTGCAAAGAGCTGTCTGTTATTTAAACTGTCCGGAGCAAGTAGCAGTAACATGTCGGTGTCGGGGGAAACCTGTCCGTTTTGCAGATCTGTCTCTTTTATGCGCACATTTTCGGCAAGTTGCTCCAATAGCAACCTGTAGGTATTCCCTGTCTCGGGCATCATACCCATCTGTGCCATATAGGGATTGTCTTGTGGCGCGGGAGGTGTAACGACGGCTACGGTTTTCAGATATCCTGGAGTCATGCGTTGCACTGCTGCCTGAATCGAGCTTTTTAACTCCATGGAATTCAGTTCGCTGGGAAGCGGGACTGAAACGACCTCACCCTTGCTTTTTATGAGCATATAAAACCAGAAAGGTTTTGGATCAAAGATGTTGGCAATCTGAGGGCCAAACCCATAATCTTTTGCCAGCTGTTGCGCTACCGCACCACCGTCAGCATCCGGATCGACAAATTGAAAGGCAAATTTGCCTTCTGAGGACTGTTGAAACTCTGTAAGAACTTTTTTCAGTTCGTGGCTGAGCTCTACCAGGGCTTCAGGAAGTTGTTGTTCCGGGGAAATATAAGCGGTGAAACTGAGAGGGCTGTCCAGATTTGCGAAGATATCTCCTCCAGCCTGATAGGTGTTGGCAACCTTTTTTAAAGCCTGGCTGATGGCATACTCAGGGTTTTTGAGTAATACTTCCGGTTCGCCATTTGTCTGGGCTTTAAGTTCAATAAGATCTTCAAAAGAAAGACTTTCATACTGGTCTCCATATGCCACGACAATATTGAAATAGGAGTTCACAACCCCGGATTGATAACGACTGGCCATGCGGAAGGGAACCGGATGGATGCCGTATTTTTCAGCAGCCTCCTCTTCCAGTGCCTGACTCGTATGAGGGTCTACAAATTCAACGCGTACCTTATCGGCTCCGGCAACCTGATATTCCTCAAGCAGGTCTTTGATCTGTGGAACGAGAGGCTCAAGCAGGGGATGGCTTTTTTCAGAAAAATAGCCGCGGATAAGGAGCGGCTCCTGCAGTTGCTGCATAAGTTGTTTGGTTGCTGGCGAAAGTGAATAGATATTGTCCTGAGTCAAATCTATACGCGCCCAGCCGACAGTACTGAGCCAGACATTTGCCAGAAGAAAATTCAAGATGGCAAGTCCCGTCAGCCAGCCCCACTGTTTATGGCTGGGCTGGTTAACATTGCCGGCCCAGCGCAAGCGTTCCATGGAGAAAATGTTCAGTGTCAGAAAAATACCGACAATGGAGAGGTAATAATAGATATCCCGGATATCAAACACGCCACGTGTAATGGAGTCAAACCGTGAACCACTGCCAAAGAGTTCAAGGATTCCTCCAATCCTGTGACCAAAGAAGGTGGTGATAGTACTTGAACCTAATACATAAAAGGCCCCAGCCACGATCACGGTAAGTATCAGTGAAACGATCGGATTATCGGTTCGTCCACTCATGTAGAGACCAATCGCGATATAGGCTGCGGCGAGAAAAAGGCTTGCCAGGTACCCCCCAAGAACCGGTCCCCAGTCGAGAGGTCCAAGCAGGGCCACCGTCAGAGCGAGGGGGGTGGTGAGCAGCAGAGCCAGGGCGACCAGGCTCAGGCTCGCAAAAAACTTACCCACTATGAGAGTGATTGGGTTGATCGGGCAGGTCAGCAGACTCTCCAGAGTACCCGCGCGTCTCTCTTCTGCCCAGCTGCGCATGGTCAGTGCCGCTACCAGGAAAATGAGCAACAATGGCATCCAGGAGAATAATGGTTTTAGATCAGCAATATTGCGGGCAAAGAATGTCTCCCCCCAGAAAACCACAAAAAGGTTTACAATCAAAAACATACCCAAAAACAGCCAGGCTGCAGGTGATGCGAAAAAGCTGTTAAATTCCTTACGAGAAACTGTCATTAGCTTAGCCATTGACGACCTCCCTCTGATCTGCTGAGATACTGTTTACCTCTGTAAATAGTTTTTCCAAAGTTTTGACCTCCGGCTGCAGGGTGTACAATCTGTCTCCTGCCTGCTGCACTGCCTCGGCAATAATCGGAGCGCTCTCCGGAACTGCAACCAGTGAAAAATGATAGTGTCCGTTTTGCACTCCAAGGGATTCCAGGTGACGTACTTCCTTGATCTTACTCAGATAGGTGTCTGCCTTTTCATTGTTGACGCAAAGGAGTATTCTCTGGTTTGATTGAAGATCTTTCAGTTTCGAATCCACCACCATTTTTCCACTGCGCATGATGAGCACACGATCACAAACCGCCTGGACTTCCTGAAGAATATGGGTGGAAACGATGATGGTCGCATTTTTGGCGAGATCCCGGATCAGACTGCGCATCTGAAGGATCTGAGTGGGATCAAGGCCATTGGTTGGTTCGTCCAGGACGAGGATCGCTGGATCGTGGAGAATTGCCTGGGCTACCCCAACCCGTTGTCGATAGCCTCGTGATAATGTCTGAATGGTTGCTGTTGCCTTTTGCTGCAGGGCAGTACGCCGGACGGCACGGGCAATGGCTTCTTTTTGCAAATCTTCCGGGATACCATGTAAGCTGGCCTGGTACTGCAGATAATCGAGTACCACCATTTCCGGCCACACAGGACAATTTTCCGGCAAATATCCTATTTTCTCCTGAATCTTTATGGTATCTGCACCAATGCAGAGCCCGTCAACCTCAATACTTCCTGAGGTCGGTTCAAGAAAGCCGGTGATCATTTTCATGATTGTGGTTTTTCCTGCACCATTATGTCCGAGCAGACCGACCACTTCACCTTTTTGGATGTGGAAAGAGACGTCATCAACCGCCTTGAAACCATTGTAATGACGACTCAGGTTACTGATTCGTATCATCTGTATTCTCCTGCAATGTATTAATAAATCAATAGCCTTACGACAGGCTCAAAATATCAAATGAACATTACGGAAATCTTGCCGAAATATTACAAGAGTGTAATGTTGTTTTGTTTGTCAGGTTTTTCGGGGTATATAACGGATATCTCTACCTGGGAGGGGTGATGGGAAAAAAGAGTTGCAAGCTGTCGACGACATTCAATTATCACGGGTTTTTTTGTGACAAGCTGTTTACTGTAACAGATAGAGATGGCACAAAAAAATCAACCCAATTGAGAGGAGGATATTTATGAGCGCAGAAACATTTGAACAACAGGTGGCGAACCTGAAAAATCAAGTTGCTGAACTGGTAGATGACACCAGTGATGATCATGTCGAGGAGGTTGCCCTGAGGCTTGAGGGGCTGAATTTCACCCCTCCGGTGGTAACCCCGGTAAAGCTGTTTATACGATTGCGCAACGACGACCTGCTGGATGAAATTGACCGAATACTCGGTCTGCCCGATGCAGAAGCCTGTGCACTGGCACCAGATGACAGCCGTAAGTGTGAAGACTTACGAATTCAGTATATTACAGTCCTGATATATTATTATACAAAACTCCTGAAACTGCGTGGGGGTGATGTGGATGAGTGGGATGAGGTTGACGAACTCTATGTGCATGACTGATGCATCCTGAAGGGAGCATAGATGAACCAGCTTATGCGTACCTTCAGTTCTGTTTGTCGCGCCCGATATGGTCAGGCGGTTGGCAAGGTTCCTGTTGATATCGGGCGTATTTGTCCTAATCGCAGTAAAGGGGGCTGTATCTTCTGCAGGCCAGCCAGCTTTACCCCTCTTTATTTGGAGAGTACTGATGCTGTTATAATCCAGGTTGAAAAGGCAAAAGAGGCGATGTTGCGGGGGCGTTTTAAAAAGTACTTTGCCTACTTCCAGCAGGAGACCTGTACAGCTGCGCCTGTCGATGAGCTTCTTCGGCTCGCGTCTCTCCTTCTGCACGATGACAGCTGTGTTGGTTTGATACTCTCGACCAGGCCTGATGCCGTGGCTGCAGAGTTGCTTGCTCCTCTGTCAGAGCTGATAAAGGCTTCCGGCAAGGACTGTCTGTTTGAGCTTGGGGTACAGACTGTACACGAGCAGGGACTGCAGCTGCTAAACAGAAACCATAGTTATGCTGACTTTGCCAAGGCGGTGACACGTATCCAACAGTACGGATGTTTTGAGGTCGGTGCCCATCTGATCTTTGGAATCCCGGGGGAGAGGAGAAGCGATATGCTGGAATCAGTCAGGACGGTATGTGCTCTGGGGATTGATGCGCTTAAACTCCATCACCTGCAGGTCATTCAAGAAACCCCGCTGGAAAAATTGTATCTGGCCGGTGGGGTAGAGCTTTTTTCACTGGACTCTTATCTCAGTTTTCTGCTAGAGGTTATCGTTATTATTCCTGAAACTGTAACATTGCACCGGTTGTGGGCGACTTCCCATCCCGATCTTCTCGTGGCTCCCAAATGGAATGTGCTGGCGAGTGAACTGAGTAAAAAGTTGAGTGAAATGATGAATCAGCAGGGGCTCTGGCAGGGAAAAGCCCTGGCTGAATCCCTGTAAGACCTTGAACGTGAAATGAAATGGCCCTCCAGATGAGGACGCTGGAGGGGAAAATTAGATTAACTGCCTTGGAAGAAGGATCTCCACATGGCAATGTTAATGAAGAGATGATATTCTGACTGGGCTTGAAAACAACAGTCCCTATAGAAGAGTGAAAAGGATTAACATGGAAGAAAAATTTGAAATACGATTTGCCGAGCGCATGAATCAGCTGCCTCCATATCTTTTTGGTATGATCAACAAGATGAAAATGGAAAAACGCTGGAGAGGGGATGATGTAATTGATCTTGGAATGGGCAATCCGATTGATCCAACGCCTGGTCCTGTCACAGAAAAACTCTGTGAAGTTGCCTCGGACCCCAAAATTCATCGTTATCCTGTCGCGGGTGGAATGAAAAATCTCAAGCGGGAGATTGCTCTCTACTATAAACGCAACTACGACGTAGATCTGACAGGAGAAGACGATGTAATCTGTACCATCGGCTCTAAAGAAGGCATCTCGCATCTTTGTCTGGCTCTTCTTGGACCGGGGGATACGATATTGACACCGGCACCTGCATTTCCCATCCATGTCTATGCCGCAGTCATTGCCGGGGCAAATGTCCTGCGCATCCCGCTCAGCACAGAAGAGACCTTCCTTGCCCAGATTGTAGGAATGTGCAAGTCGCTCTACCCCGGGCCAAAGCTTCTCATGCTTAACTTCCCTCACAACCCCACCGGAACTCTGGTCTCTAAGGAGTTTTTTGCCGAGGTGGTGAAGCTTGCCAAGAAATACAATTTTATGGTGATCAACGATTTTGCCTATTCCAAGATAACCTTTGACGGCCTCGTTGCCCCGAGTCTGCTCGAAGTCCCTGGCGCAATGGATGTTGGTGTCGAGTTTGGCTCTTTCTCTAAATCCTATAATATGGCTGGCTGGCGGCTTGGTTACTGTGTCGGCAATACCCAGATGATCGGTGGTTTGTCCAAAATAAAAGGCTATTACGACTATGGTATCTTTTCGGCCATTCAGGTGGCGGGCATTGTGGCCATGCGTGATTGTGACGAGAATATCACCGAACAGGTCGAGGTCTATCAAAAGCGTCGGGATTTTCTCTGCGATGGACTGACTAAAATGGGCTGGGATGTTGAACCTCCAAAGTCAGGAATGTTTCTCTGGGCCAAAATTCCAGAGCCCTATGTCAAGATGGGCTCCATTAAATTCTCCATTGAAATGATGAACCGGGCAAACGTTGCTCTGGCACCTGGTGCAGGCTTTGGTGTGGAAGGGGATGAGTATCTGCGTCTTGCCCTGGTGGAAAATGAGCACAGGGTCGGCCAGGCGCTCAAACAGATGAAACGGGCGTTACATGATATTGACGAAGAAGTCGCCGCTGGGACTTTTAGACTTGATCCGGACATGTAGCCCTGCATGTTGTTCTGCTGTGGTTTCTAGTCATTGACAAGAAAGGATCAGAGAGAGGTACCTGGTCCTTTCTTGCTTTTCTGTTTCACCATTTATTGCTGGATGCCAATTGTCTGATTTGGAAGATAGGTGTATATAAAAAGACAGAAAAACTGATGTCATCAAGAAGTATGGCACATTACGATGAACAATGAGCTGTTCTCTTGTTCGTCTCTTACCTATCAAACCAAAAAGGAGAACCTAAGATGAGTACAACAGACAACCTCAAGGATGCATTTGCAGGAGAAAGTCAGGCAAATCAGAAATACCGTGCTTTTGCAAAAAAAGCTGAAAAAGAGGGTTTTTCCAACATTGCAAAGCTGTTTCGTACCACCGCTGAAGCTGAGCGAATTCATGCCGAGGGGCATCTGAAGGCGCTGGAGATGATCGCCTCTACCGCTGAAAATCTGCAGTCAGCAATAGATGGTGAGACGTATGAGTTTGAAGAGATGTACCCACCTATGCTGGACCTGGCACAAAAAGATGGCCACAAGGCAAAGACCATGTTCAAGTTTGCAGTCGATGCTGAAGAGGTTCACGCAATTATCTATAAAAAAGCCCTTGAAGCAGTGAAAAGCGGCGTTGATATGGATGTCAGTGAGTTTTACCTCTGCCCGATCTGTGGTTACATTGAGGTCGGTTCAACTCCTGAGAAGTGCCCGGTCTGCGGCGCTCTTGGCAAGGTATTTGTCCAGGTGGACTGATTCCCGCCTTCTTTAATCTAACGGTAAAAGGCAGCAGTGGGTTTTTCCACTGCTGCCTTTTTTGCTCTATGAGATTGTTACAGGTGTTTTTTTCGAAGGACTTTTTTGTCTATCTTTCCCACACTGGTTTTATCGATCTCGGTTACGTACTGCACCTTCATTAGCAGGGCGAGTTTGGTCATGAGGCCTTTATCAATGAAAGCTCGAACGTGATTGACGATCTCCTTTTCTTTAGGGGCCTCTTCTGCGCCGTCGAGAACAATGAGGGCCAGAGGCTTTTCTCCCCACTTCTCATCATTCATGCCTATGACGGCCACCTCTGCCACCCGTGGATGGAGGTTGATGATATCTTCAAGCTCAAGGGATGAGAGCCACTCTCCACCCACTTTAATAACATCTTTCATCCTGTCGGTAATATTGACATAGTTATATTGGTCAAGGGTTGCCACATCGCCGGTGTGCAGGTAGCCTCCTTTCCAGAGATTTTCAGAATTGCGGCTGTCTTTCCAGTAACCTTGGGTCAACCAGGGAGAACGAACCACAATCTCACCAACACTTTCACCGTCCGCTGGGACATCTTTCATATTCTCATCGACAACCCTGATCTGAGTAAGAGGTAGAGAACGGCCGGTTGTGCAGCGAATGTTGGTATCTTCTTCTTCAGTTAAGTCTCTGGTGCCGACATGGGCTATGGTGAGGACCGGGCAGGTTTCCGACATGCCATAACCCGCAAAAAGGTCAATGCCCTTTACCTTTGCAGCCTGGCACATTTTTTTTGGCAGGGAAGCTCCACCTATGACCACCTTCCAACCGGTGAGGTCAATGGTTTCATATTCAGGGCATGCCATCAGCATATTCATGATGGTGGGGACGCAGTGGGAAAAGGTCACCTTCTCTTTTTCGAGCAGTCCCAGCAGCACAGTAGGTACATATTTGCCAGGATAGACCTGTTTGACGCCGACTGTGGTTGCAATATAGGGAAATCCCCAGGCATGGACATGAAACATCGGGGTGATCGGCATGTAGACGTCTTTTTGGTGAAATCGTCCCTGCTCATGGGACGTTGCCAGCGATGCAATGGTGCCAAGGGTATGCAAAACAAGCTGTCGATGACTGAAATAAACACCCTTGGGGAGTCCTGTGGTGCCGGTAGTGTAAAAGGTTGTAGCCCTTGTATTCTCATCAAAATCGGCAAAATCGAATTCAGCAGAGGCGTCAGCGAGCAGAGCCTCATACTCTCCGATAATAGGAAGAGCCGTCTCTGGTTGAGGGTCTTCCGGAGTATCATTGAGCAGGATAAATTCTTTGACGGTATTAATCCGTCCTTTGATCTGATCCAGGATGGGTAAGAAGTCACTGTTTACCAGAAGAAAATCGTCTTCTGCGTGGTCAATGGTATAGATGATCTGCTCTGGAGAGAGCCTGACGTTTACCGTGTGCAGCACTGCGCCGAGCATGGGTACTGCATAAAAACACTCGAGATATCTGTGACTGTCCCAATCCATGATGGCCACAGTGTCACCAGGCTTCACCCCCATTGTGGTGAGGGCATTCGCCAGCTGCCTGACCCGTTTTTTAAACTCACGATAGGTAAAGCGTAAAGAGTCCCGGTAGACGATTTCCTGATCAGGATTGTCAACGATAGGGGCCAGAAACATGTTTTTTATAATGAGGGGATAGGAGTAGGCTGATTGGGTCCGTACTATGAGGTTGTCGCTCATATATTCTCTCCGGGGAAAAGTTTTTCATTCGGTGTTGATTCTGTTTTCCTATAAAAAACATAAAATGGGGAGAATTGTAATATTTTTCTGAAATTGTAATATTTTTCTGACAGTCCGGTTTGGGGAAAGCTAAAAAAAATGGCAATCGGTCTAAAGAGGATTATGTATTCTGTGTGGCTATTGGTCTTACAATTGTTGTTTCAACTGTTATTTATAAAAAGGATAGAAAATATGCTTGCAACCGATAAAATTTCTAATGCGTTTAAGGCTATAGTTGAAGAAGCTGAAAAAATTTCAAAAGATGCAACGGCCGAAGATGTGCTCAAGGTCGCTAAGACTATAATTTCCATCGCCAAACATCAAAATGATATTCGTGGTGCTGAGGGTGGACATTGCACTTCGAAATGTGCCTGTCATTCTTGATTTTCAGGTGCCGTTGCGCTGGTATATTTAATACTGCAACATGAGTTGCCGGGATTGATTGAAGGTGCATCAAGCGTTTGGAGAAAGGACTCGGGCGAGGTAAAGGTAGTTTTTGGCCCCGAGTCCTTTAAAGTTTTTCTTTTCTGAGCATTACCCGTTAATTTTCGGCAAGCGGGTAGGGATGACTGAGTTCATCCGTTGAAAAGCTTACCGGTACGCCCTCAAAAGGAGTCCTTCTTTTCGTTGTTGGCCCGTGCGGCTCCTGCATGTCTTTTAACAATTCTATGCTGGTCAGAAGCCCTTTGGTGTGTCTGGCAAGACGTATGGACATTCCTGCTATCTGGGCGAGTGCGTTGACAAAGTTGACATCAGCGAGGCTAGCCTCCCAGGGTTCTGCCGTGTAGACACGGAGGGCCCCGATGATTTTTCTGTTTACCCGGATCGGTACGGAAAGGATTGAGGCAATCCCTTCTTTTTGAGCGGCCTCAGGATATTGCAGGCGAGGGTCGTCCTTGGTGTCGTAGATAGCGACAGGGCCATCAGCCAGGGACTCGGCAATGGAGCGCATGGCGCTGAGGGGCCCCTTGTTCAGGTATTCATCACTGAGCCCATTGGAGGCGGCAACTTTAAGTTCCTTAGAGTGAGGATCGAGTAAAAAAAGCGCGCACCCTTTAATCTCGAGGGCGGTTTTGATGCCTTCAACGGTCATGAGAGCAATTTCTTCCGGTTCTTTTGAGTGAGAAATAGTATCAACGACCTTTAGAAACACGTCATAGTTCAATTGATCTCGCATGGTATTCTCCTCCTGGTTGAATCAACTGTGGTGCTGTAAGGTTACACGACAAGGTATTGATTCTAAAAGGGGTGGGACACACTACAGATCTTGGTGGGTACTCATAAAAAAAGCCGTGCCACCTCTTCTTGAGGTAGCCCGGCTTTCTCGAGAGATCCGTGGCTTTCCGTCCCCGTTTCACTACGGGTTTGGCTTTGTCTCATTGGTAAACTCTTATACCTTCTATTGTATCGAAATGGCGATGGCCTTGTCAATACGACAGCGTAGCTCTGTGTTTTGTCAGGCAAAGAAAAAATGAAGAAATGTATACGGAGAAGGAAGATTATGATTATTATAAACCACAGTTCATTATGTAACTGATGAAGATCATATCCTTTAATTTTAAAAAGTGAGCGTGTTTGATATTATGGCAATGCAATACAGTCTGTTCCCCGAACCAAAACCAACCATAGCAATAGTTGATATAGAAACCACAGGGTTTTTAAACCAGAAAGGTTTAATCGTCGAAATAGGAATAGTGAGTCTAAACTTGAACTCGGGTACGATCAAAGAGGAGTTTGACAGCCTGATCAGGGAACCGGGTTTGAATACTGCCCATGCAAAGCCTCCCTATGGATGGATTTTTGAAAATTCCTCCCTCAGTTATGAAGAAGTGAGCAGAGCACCATTGCTTTCAGATCTCTTTAAGGAGATTCAGTCGGTATTTGATAAATACCCCACAGGCCTTACCGCATATAATGCAGCGTTTGATCTGCCCTTTTTACGCTCAAGGTCTTTTAGCTTTAAACAGCTTCCCTGCCCAATGATTGCGGCAACTCCGGTGGTAAACCTCCCTCCAAATCCAGGCAAGAATACGCCCAAATGGCCAAAGGTCGAAGAGGCCTGGGATTTTCTGTTTGGCGATACCGGCTATATTGAAAGCCACAGGGCACTCGACGATGCAAAGCATGAGGCCGAAATCGTCTATGAGCTGTATAAGCGAGGAGACTACGTTCTCCCTTAACGCTCAGCTTTAGTACTTTCATGGTGAATCCAGTATTGTCAGGGCCGTATGTGGCGGTGCAGTCCTGATTGTTACAAGCGGTTCACCATATCACAACAAAAAATGCGGCTGTTTTGTTGGCATCTGCAGGACAATGTCGTTGCAGTGAGCAGTGAGCAGTGTAGCTTGTGGATGTTTGGATTGTTGAAGGATCTGTTTAACCCCTACCCACCACGTCCTTTTCTGCCCATAATCCCTGTCTGTACTTAAATTTTTTCTTTAATTTTTAGTAGGTGTTCATATAGTGAAAAAGTGCTTGTACTAGCCCGTATTTCTCACCAAGTGGCAATTGGAGGCCAACAATCAAAAAATCGCGTAAAAATTGTTTTTTGGACGACACATATTTTGAAAAATGAGCCCCTGAAACATATATTTGTCGTTCTGGGTAGCATTAAAGGACAAAACCGAGCGAAATTGTCGAATATAAGACGCACCTGTCCCTTCATTTACGC
>NZ_SWCN01000041.1 GCF_005116575.1 Desulforhopalus sp. IMCC35007
TTTATCATTTTCTCCATGACCTGCCTCCTTGGTTTTGGCTCTGAGTTGATTGATGTTTCAATCAACTTAATCCACGCTGACAAGGTAGGCAGGTCTTTTTTGCCCGAGTGTTAACCATGATATCTATAAGTCATGACCCCAACCCGCCAGATCAGGCTTCAACATAATCCAGAATATGTTTGATGACCACTTTAGACAGTTTGTCAGGTATGATATGAGACAACACCTCATGCTTATTCAGGTGGTGGGATGTTCTGATGTCTTATTTGGGCACTTCATCATTCTTAGCAACGAAGAAACAAAGGGGAAAACGTAACGCGGAAGACCACGGAGAAAAAAATGATTCGACTGTTTGTTGCCATAGACATTCCGGAAAATATCCGTCAGGAGGTACAGGGAATGGGCCGGTCAATTCCAACAGGGCGACCTGTTCCCGAAAATCAGCTCCATATCACCTTGAAATTTATTGGCGAGGTGGATGGGACGACATTCCTCGACATTCTGGATGTTCTCGGGAAAATTAATCAGCCAAAATTTTCACTTTGTTTAAAAGGGGTCGGCGTTTTCCCGCCACGAGGGATACCGCGCATTCTCTGGGCCGGAGTGCCCCCTGTACAAAACCTGGTCGCTCTTCGAAAGAGTATCGAACGCGAACTTGCAGAAATCAATATTCCGAGAGAAAAAAAGAAATTCTCTCCGCACCTGACCCTGGCTCGACTCAATAACCCACCAATAACAAAGCTGCAACAATTCCTGGCAGGTAACGCCCTTTTGAAGACCTCGGATTTTCCTGTTCAGACATTCAATCTGTACTCAAGCCAGCTGACTCCAAAAGGGGCAATTCATACACTGCAGAACACCTACCCGCTCCGCTGATCTGGTTTTTCCTGAATTTTCGCCACCGCCACAAATTGTCAAGGTACAATACCTGTAACACATTAAAAAATAAGATTGAGTCAGGTTGTTTCATGCCTATGATATAACGCATGGACAATATAACAATATGCTACTCCACACATCGACCTGAAACCCTTGGTCTCACTGCAAGAATCATTGAAAATTTTGATATTATCATTCTCGAAGAGCCTCCCCATAGAGATTTTAGCTGTGTACTGAATGGAAACATTGACATTGAGGTACACCTCCTTGAGCTGGACGTCGGATATCCTGCCTTTACTGCTGGCCAATACCGACTTTTACGGGAATTTCATAAGAGTGGTAAAGAGATACGGCAAATCGAACCGTATCTAAAAGAGCTGCTGGAAATCCAATACTTTTTTGCAAACGATCATCACCCTGACGAAATTGAGCCCGGCACCGTTGCTCACTCAGTTTACCGTGCAGAGCGTCTTGCAACAGGAACTCTCATTGACTATTACAAGGAGGTCCGGGGAGATAATTTTTTCAAAATTCTATCGACAATGAATGCATTTGCAAAGGCAGACGCACAAAGATTCATCCTGCGCGACTGCTTACGGGCAGAACATATTTTGAGTGAGTTAACGTACGGAAAAAACACCTACATCGAGGCAGGATCAATACACCTGCTGTTGGAACAGTTGATAGCAAAGGGTCTTGGAAAAAATCAACATCTTACCATCCATTCAATCGATAAGGAAGTTCTTCAGTTGCTGGGCAACCAGGGTGATCTTTTCAGTCCTGGCGATGAGCTGACATTAGGCTATATCTCCGGTAAGACCATCGAAAAACCACAATGGCAACGACTCTGTTCCCAGGCACTTATATACTCAAAGACCATCAGAACCGAAGAAATCAGTAGCGGGGATATCAAATTTCCACATACACAAAACGAGCTTGAGACCATATCCATGGTAAAAGAGTTATCAGTGGCAACCTGTGAGACGCTATTCCATCGCATACGCGCTCTGCCTGCGAAAAAGGCTGCAGAGATCGTCAGAAGTTATCCCAACCATTAAAGCCTGGGACCCGAAATACAACAAGGAGATTTAAAGTGTCAGGCAGGTGATTGTCAACTGCAACGCTTGGAATCCTTTGCTTCTTCCAGCACTAATAGGCGATAAAGGTTGCATCCCGACTGTCGTCGCCTGGAAACCGGCACTGTGCCAGGGTCAGTTCGTTGGCCTTGTCGTCTGAGGCATCAGTGAGGACATTCATCCAATCCAGACGCATTGAAAATCTTTGAATATCCATACTCTTTTCCGGAGTGGTCAGGTGGTCTACCAGAATTTTCAGCCAATCCTCCGGTTTATCCTGTCCTCCACTTGCTTTGGCAAACTCATCTTCCGAACTTTTAAGCGCCTCTTCCACTTCTTTGAGTTTTTCAAAATCTACCGGGCTGGTATGGCCAAAAGCATTTTTATCTTGGTTTCCATTAGAGAGCAGGTGTGACATCGCATGAAGCCGCTCGATATGCTTTCGCAACTCGCCAAGGCTGGTCCTCCTGGTTGCAAGCTCTGTTGAGATAGCTTCAAGAATCAACTGGAAACATAATTGCTCAAGTTGTAACTTTGTTGATTCCAGGCTTGTGGAAAGCCCGGCTATTTTATGTTCACTAAACGTCACAGATTTCATCTGAGCATCGCGCATTATCATTTCACCCTGAATTTTCGGGCCAAAAATTATCGACTCCCGGTGAACCATCGTCAAAAGCGCGTATCGTTCTGCTCCCTCTGGAATGACCTCACCTATACTGCGCTCTTCTTTTGCTAAGAGATCTTTTAAAGACACCGCTCCTATAAAGGCCGCATGAATGAGCGGATCAGCATCAAAGTTAGACTTATTGAGGTGGATGGGCCCCGGAATATTCTCCACTATAGTTTTACAGTGATCCAGGCAGACCTGAATCGGCCCTTGCAGCTGTTTTCCGTATCCTCTTGCCAGCCGGATCTTTGGATCCACAGTTTCAACCACATGTTCTATGAGTTCTTTATCCGCTTTCCGCTCATGGAGCCAAACCCCTAACCTATGAAACATTGACCCTGAAACCTTTGCGGCTTTCTTCGCCATCTCCTCGGTCTCCTCTATTTTTCCTTTCATCCTGCTTCGTTTCATCTTGCCGCTTCTCCATATTGAATCTTTATCTGCCATCCCCGAGGAGCATTTCACATTACAACCGGTAAAACACATCAGCTGCAATAGACAATTGTCATCTTAGCGATAAATCAAAAAAAGCACCGCTCAAAAATTTAGCAGGATAAACATCTGCGTTAGTGATAATATTAATGGTGATCATTCATGTTTCCACAAACTTTGTTTCTCTGATATAGGAGAACTACTATGAGTACTAAAATCATTAGCAGGCGAAATTTTCGACTCGACAAAAAGGATGAGTTAATCCCGTTACTTAAAAAGTTGCGGAAATCTGCAGAAAAACAGGAAGGCTTCGTTTCACGCTCAACCTATTCAAACCTCAACGAATCAGGCGAATACCTCGTTATCAGTGAATGGCTGACGCTTGAGGACTGGAACCGATGGATGGACAAAAAAAAGACAAGAAAGATTCAAGGTAAGATTGATTCTCTTCTTGGTGAAAAAACATTTTTTGATGCCTACCAGGAAGAAAAATTTTAAGACAGCGTCGATCAGCCATACATCGTCGTTTCTTTAAGTATTTATCTGGAGAGAAGGCCTACCAGGAAAAGGTCCGAGAAGAGCAGGTTGTTCTCAGAGAGCGCTAAATCACGCCTGTCTCATTCCGGATTTCTTCCATGAGAAGGCTTGTAACGCTGCACCTGCGAAAAAATCTATTGCCCCGAAGGGTGAGATTTTGATTTGAAACAAAAAACACTCTGTTTTCTGCGATGTTCAATTTTATAAAATGAAATCAAGTGGTTGAGTTCGTAATCAAAATACTCATGGGAAATGCCGACTAATCCTCCCGTCAAAATTCCTTGCCCCATACCTTTTTTTGAAACCGGCCTCGGTGTTTGTGATAATCTCTTGGTCCGACAATACCTAATTGGCTGTTGCGGCCCCAGATCGGGCTTTTTGCAATTTCCGGGTAGCGGTTCCAATAGATCTCTGCCAGTTCTTTTTCAAGAGTCAGGTCTTTTGGGTAGTCAACTGGTTGAAAAATACGGCCCTCCCGTCTCCCATGCTGCTGGTAATGATCTCTTGGCCCCCATATTCCCATAGGCCCATTTTCACCCCAATACCGATCTTTTCTTACATCCTTGTAACGCAGCCAGTATCCTTTTGCGACAAGCTTTTCCTGCTCAAGATTCTGATCGTGACTTTCAATAAAAGTCTGCAGATATTTTTTTTGGGCCTCCTCGCTGGGATTAAAAACAGGCGAGTGGATCAATCCACAGCCATAATAATAGAGGCTGACAACCAGAGCCATAACAGTTATGGCTGCAAGCACAAAAGAAATGGCCGGACTGGCTGCCTTTTTTCCTTCTACTTTCATGGCAATGCCTCCAGTTCAAGCCAGGGACCAAAATCACCTCCAACCTCCTTTACCCGAATACTGAAAGGGTTGTTTGGCACAATCCAGGTATTCCAGTATATTTGACTGATATTCCCGAAATCTTTACGGTTTCCATCGACCTTCAAAGATCCCTGAATTACTTTTGCACCATGGCCTGCACTGTATTCAAGAAGATAGGAACGCTCGGGCGCCCCACTCCACTCCAGATAAAATCTGCCATCAAGGCTGTCATAGGTAAATTGGTTTGAACTGCTCGGATAGACCCATTTGGGAATGTCTCCTCCAGTATTTACAGATCTCTCCCCCATACGTCCTGGGAAAACCTTCCTGGTTGTTATCTGTTCTTCCAACCTTTTCTGTAGCGCCCTGGCACGGTCCGGATATTGACTTGCCAGATTATTCTCCTCACCCGGGTCTGAGCCAAGGTCGTAAAGGTACAGCTCTTCCGCCAAGCCCGTCGAGTATTGCCTGAGCCTTATTTTCCAGTTGTTTTCGAGCAGGCTGTATTCAAAGTACCTGATCGCAGCGGAATCAGGTTCAGCAAAACCGCCACTGCTCGTCATCGCCGTCCAGACCTGATCTTTGTTTCTACTGCTCAGAAAATTTTTACCCTGGAGCTTATACTCTGGTCGTATATCCAGAAGGTTCATGAGTGTTGGCATAACATCTACATGGGACACAGGGCGGCCAAGATCCAGACCGTCCAACTCAAGAGATTGAAGGGATTCGGGTAACCAGATAAAAAAGGGAACACGCACTATCTCTTCATGCAGATGCCCCTCTAGGGTGGTTGATGCGTGACCCACCATCCCTCTCTCACCGTGTTCATCACCATGGTCCGCTGTCACAATGAGAATAGTGTTCCGAGAGAATCCACCTGAGGTGTAAAATTCATACAGGGTGCTGAACCAGCGGTCAAACTCCTGAATATTGGCCTGATGGAGTTTGTGGATCAGCTCAATGTCTTCTTTTTGAAAACTACCCTCTTCTGCGTGTATCGCTGTATCTCTTGTAATAGCAAGGAGTTGCGGAGACAAATCCAAGCGACTGGGATCTTTATGGACAGCACCTCTGGTATAGGGAAGATGTGTGTGCACATAATGGTACCAAAGGAAAAACGGGTTTTCATCCAGCTGCTGCCTGGCGAGCCAGAGTAAAGGATCAGGGGAATGGCTGTCTAATGAAACACCGAGATTCTGATAAATATCCATGGCCATAAAAGGTTGCAGACCATTAACCGTATAACCTGCCTCCACCAGCTGTTCAAGTGGAAGGTATGTCTCTGGCTCGACACTTTGCCCTCTGGTATGAACTCCTGACTCGAACGGGCTGACTCCAGAGAGTAGAGAAACAATACTACTTCCAGTCCAGGCCGAATTAGCGCGATAGTTAGAAAATCGTAACCCCTGTGCAGCGGCTTGTAAAAGATGAGGACAGTTTTCGTGGGTTACCATGTCATTGCGCAGGCTCTCAGCAGTAATCAGGATGACATTTATCTTCCGCTTTCGCTCGATATTCTCATGAACATTGAATGCCATAAGAATAAAGAAAATCGTGCTAAGGCTAATAAAAAGAGACCTGAAAAACATTGGTCATCACCGGATAGATGAGGAGGAGAAAAGTCGTCCAGCTGATTGCTGCAATACCGTGACGCAGTTCCAAATTTAAGTAGCTATAACAGCTGCTATAGAAGACTATGGATGCTGAAAGTGGCAGAAAAATCCATAAAGGCAGGATCTGAAGTCTAAAGGCAGATATCGGTGTGATCGTCAATATTACTGCAAATAGTAACCAGATATAATAGCAGACTGGAAGCAGAAGGTTTTCTCTCCTGTTAGAGTCTTGCGTGTAAGATGTTGAAAAGAGATGCAACCCATGCCAGACACAGCTTCCCGCTATGGCAGACACAGCGTTTACTGTGATGTCCCGTAAACCATAGGTTCTTTGCGGGTGAAGTCCCTGGAGGAATTCATCGTGTACTCCACACATAATTGTGAAAAAACATGATGCAAAAAGCAGGTAGCCCCCAGAATGGTTCCGGGAGAGTGTAAATCTGACCAGAAGCGAGAGGAGAAAGTATTCAGTGACATGAATGCGCTTTGCTCCAAGGCTTGGCTCAGGAATAAAAAGAGCAATTACCGCGAGTGCCGCGCCAAACAGAACCAGGCCCCAGCGAATTGCACCAGGATCACTTTTACTTTTGCGGATAATTGCATAGGTGAAGAGTGGTATTGCCACCACAACCGATAGAATCGGCAGCCAGGTAATGAATCCCACACCAAGCTGTTCCCGCATATATTTATAAATCGCATATAATTGGACATAACTCACGGTTACGAGGGCACAAGAAAGATAAAGAAGGGATAGACACAGAGGTGAAGTGCACTTCTTTGAGGACGAAATCCGACGTAACGGGCTTTCATACGAATGACCGGGCACAGGTAATGTAGACATTTTCCTCACCATGACGGTTCAAAATCCAGGAGCTTTTTATCATAATATTAACCTACTCCCTCATTGATTCCCTGCCTTTGTTATAGTAGCTAAAATTATGAGCTGCAATGATATTGTTCCACTTCACTGGCGGAGAACTTTCTGATTTTTCAGAGTCATTACCAACCAATCACCCATTAAATTTCAACAAAAGTGCCCTGATACCTGCTTTTTAAAAATGACCACACCCCAATCCACTGTTATTAAATGTGGGTGGAGCAAAACATACGTGCTCACAGAGAAGAAGAGATAATTTTGCAGGAAAAATGCGGATAGAGCTTGTGGAAATCAGGACCTCTTTGTATGCAATGCAAGCAAAAACCTTTACTTCATTTTAAGCCACTGTATCGGTTGAGCGATGACAACGACACCGAGACGATCAGCGCCTTCATGAAAACTGGCGCAATCAGATAATAGGTGTAGCGCGCCGAAAACACGTAGAGCGTCCCAGCGACATGAGCCCAAGCCACCAACCCGAAATTTCAGGGTAAAGGTGCACCAACCAACAATGACAGAGCAGAAACCACTGGTTCGATAAGCTGGTCGTTAAAATCATAGGTACTGTTATGACAGGGTATTGAATAACGTCCCCCGTCTCCCGCCCCCACAAGAACGAAAGCTCCCGGTATTTTTTCCAGATAGTAACTGAAGTCCTCCGATGCCATCAATGGTACTGCTGTTGTAAGGCACTGATAATCTGCACCGAATACTGCGGCAAGAGCTTTGTCAAAATGATCCGTTTCATCGGGGGTATTGATAACCGACGGGTAGCGCAGACTGAAATGTACATCCGCCTCTACATCATACCCTTTTGCAATGGAACATGCCGCCTGTTCAATAAGTGCACCTATCTTATGAAGACCTTCTGTTGATCCAGCACGAACCGATCCCTGGAGAACCGCCTTGTCGGGAATGACAGTCAACCCGCTTCTCGCATCAATGGAGGTGACACTGACAACCACAGCCTGCTGGGGGGAGGTTCTGCGACTGACGATCTGCTGCAGACCAAGGGTTATAGCTGCAGCAGCCAGAACAGGATCCCTACAGATCTCAGGTTGACTGGCGTGCCCGCCGCTACCTTTAACCACAATTGTAAAGCTGGCGTTCGCTGCCATAACAACTCCTGGTTTGCAGACCACCTTACCATATGGGATCGCAGGCCAGTTATGCCAGCCGAAGATTTTATCAATCCCCTCAAGGGCGCCGTCTTCAATCATTGCCTTTGCGCCAAATCCACCCTCTTCAGCAGGCTGAAAAATCAAAGAGACAGGACCAGGCAACGCCTTCTCATTCACCTTCAACCAATGCGCTATAGCCAGTGCGACCGCCATATGCCCATCATGACCGCAGCCATGCATACAGCCCTGTTCAGTAGACCTGTGAGCAAAAGTGTTGGCTTCTTCCAGGAAAAGACCGTCCATATCCGCCCTCAGAGCCAGATGTTCACCCGGAGCATCCTGTGCCAATTGGGCTACAATGCCAGTCTTGGCGCAGCGGCGCCATCTGATCTCCAGTCCATTAAGCCTTTCTGTAAGATACTTAAATGTCTTAAATTCCTGCCAGCAAGTCTCTGGTATTACATGCAATTCCCTTCGACTCGCTTTACTCTCTGCAATTATCTGCTTCCACGACATACCCATACTCCCCACAACATTTCTGCTTCAACGCCCTTGTCTCATGCTCATCTGTTAGCACAATAAGCATATTTTTCATATATTTTTTACAACAATTACATAATGATATCCTGGAAGGTTTTACAGCAAAACAACAATAGATGTTGATAAAAATACCACTTTATGATTATTTAACTGTGGAAAACTGCCCCAAGAACAGAGTGTTTTTTTGCTTGTAAAATTCAATGGTTTTTTACACCCGGAGGGAAAAATGTTTAAGATTGTGAGACGCGAAGAGATGGCAGAGGGAACTGTTATTCTCAATGAAATCGAGGCTCCCTTGATTGCTAAAAAAGCTCGACCCGGCCAGTTTGTCATCCTCAAAGCCAACGAGGAGGGTGAAAGAATCCCTCTTACCATGGCAGAAACAAATCCCGAAAAAGGGACCATTACAATTATATATATGGTTGTCGGAAAATCCACCGCATTATTCAGAGATCTTGCAGTGGGCGAAGGGTACATGGATGTTATCGGTCCCTTGGGCAAGCCTACCCATCTTGAAAAACTCGGCAAGGTCGTCTGCGTAGGCGGAGGCACAGGTGTTGCCGTACTTCATCCAATTACCCGTGGCTTAAAAGATGTCGGTAACGACGTCACATGTATCATCGGTGCCCGCAATAAGGGTCTTCTCATGATGGAAGAACAAATGAGAAATGCATCCCATGATCTCAAGCTATGCACAGATGACGGTTCGTACGGCCATCACGGTTTTGTTACAGATGTTCTCAAAGATGTCCTTGAAAAAGAAGACATTAAACTGGTTGTTGCCATCGGCCCCGTCCCTATGATGAAAGCCGTCTCCAACCTCACCAAACAATACAACGTGGAAACCATGGTCAGCCTCAACCCCATTATGGTTGACGGGACTGGTATGTGTGGCGGATGCCGTGTAACGGTCGGTGGAGAAACCAAGTTTGCCTGTGTTGACGGTCCTGAGTTTGACGGACACAAAGTTGACTATGATGAATTGATGCTCCGGCTAAGAGCCTATGCTGCGGAAGAAAAGAAATGCCTCAACGACTATTGCACCATTCGCGACGCTAAATAAATTTTTCCATATCTTATAACTGTGGAGTTGAATGTCTAGGGAGGACATTATGGCAGAAACAGCAACAAAAGACAAAAAAGCTGGCAGAGTTGCCATGCCGGAACAGGACCCCCATGTCAGGGCAAGAAATTTCCTTGAAGTTCCAACCGGATACACCGTAAAAATGGCCCAGGAAGAGGCGGCCCGCTGCCTGCAATGCAAAAAACCCGCCTGCGTAACCGGTTGCCCGGTTGGTGTTGATATCCCCGGATTTATTGAATTAATAACCGAAGGCGATTTTACCGGTGCCATCCGTAACCTGTGGTCAAAAAATGCACTCCCTGCCGTGTGCGGCAGAGTCTGCCCACAGGAAAGTCAGTGTGAAGGAAAATGTATTGTAGGTAAAAAAGGCGAGCCTGTCGCCATCGGCAACCTTGAAAGATTTGTCGCAGACTATGAACGTGAGCACGGCACCGGAGAACTCCCTCCCAAGGCCGCACCCACCGGCAAAAAAGTTGCTGTCGTGGGTTCCGGCCCATCTGGTCTTACAGTTGCCGGTGATCTCGTCACCAAGGGCCATGATGTGACAATCTTTGAGGCCTTCCATAAACCCGGCGGTGTTCTCATTTACGGCATCCCTGAATTTCGTCTGCCAAAAGCAATTGTCGCCCAGGAAGTTCATTTTCTCGAGAGACTTGGCGCAAAACTTGAGTGTAACGCTGTTGTTGGCCGTACCGTTTCTTTAGATGAGTTGTTTGAACAAGGCTACGAGGCTATTTATATCGGTGTCGGCGCCGGTCTGCCGAGATTTATGAATATTCCTGGTGAAAACTACGTCGGTATTCTTTCGGCAAACGAATACCTCACCAGAGCAAACCTCATGAAGGCGTACGAATATCCAAAGGTGGACACCCCTATTCCTCTTGGCAAAAACGTGGTAGTTTTAGGCGCAGGCAACGTGGCCATGGACTCTGCCCGTACCGCCATGCGTCTTGGTGCCGAGAGCGTTAAAATAGTTTATCGACGTTCAAGAGAAGAGATGCCCGCTCGAAATGCTGAAATTCACCACGCCGAAGAAGAGGGTATTGAACTCTTTCTCCTTACCAATCCGACTCAGTATCTCGGGGATGAAAATGGTCGACTCATCGGTATGGAATGTTTGAAAATGGAGTTGGGTGAGCCTGATGATTCGGGCAGACGACGCCCCGTAGCCATCAAAGGCTCCGAGTTCGAACTTGCCTGTGACCTCTGCATTGTGGCGGTTGGCTCAGGGGCAAATCCACTGCTCACAAGTGAGACTCCAGACATGGCTCTCAACAAGTGGGGTAACGTTGTTACTGACCCGGCAACGGGTAAAACCACCAAGAAAGGTGTTTGGGCCGGTGGAGACATTGTTACCGGAGCCGCCACCGTTATCCTTGCCATGGGGGCAGGAAGAGAGGCGGCTAACTCTATCCACAATTATCTCTCCCTTGGTTGGTAATTAACATATTGCTATTAATCAATAAATGTCACCTGATTGCATATTAATCAGGTGACGTTTCTACATTTCTTTTCCGTATCTTCCATCCTGCATTTTCTCTTTTTACCCGCATTTCTTTTTAATCATACCTGGAAAAGCCAATTTTTTTTCCGCAAACAACGATTACCAACCTCTTGTTTTATCAACATATAATTTCTGAACTTATTTGTCTGTCACTCCCCTGATAACCCAAAAATATACTTTTCTGCACATCATTTTTTGTGCTTATTGTGCTACGGGCTTAACATTAACGAGAACTATTCCCATAAGAAAACAACTATGAATCAGCGAATTCGGCCTATCTGCCTATTTATTCTCAAATAATCCCTCCAAAGGTATTATCATCCTTCTAGTGTCAGATTGACCCATATTGCACATCTTGTCTAAAAAAGAACCAATCCAAGCCCAACCCGCACATACCGCGACAGCCCAATGCACAACAATTTCACAGAAATATCACTTAACTAGCTGTTAGCTCTAATAAAAATTATTCTTGACATGCCATAGCCCCGACTGTTAATGAATACCTATTCAGAATGATTTTCTACTTTCCTCCGCCCGTTTTTTTGGGTGCATGGTATAAAAAAAGCAGTGAGAGGGTTAGCAATGTCATCAGAACTGTTTTATTCAGCACTAGCGTTATTTCTTATCGCTGCGCTCGTTCCCTGCCTGATGGTCGCGACTACAGTCCTCGGCCCGCGCTCCAAAGGCAAAATCAAAAATGAGGCCTATGAAAGCGGCGTCGGTCCTACCATCGGCTCCGTTGACCAGAAATTCAGCGTCAAGTTCTATCTCCTTGCAATTCTCTTTCTCATTTTTGACATAGAAGCTGTCTTTATGTATCCCTGGGCTGTGTCATTGAGGGAACTTGGCTGGTTCGGATTTATAGAAATGGTTGCGTTTATGCTGCTGCTTCTCACTGGACTCATCTATATCATCAAGAAAGGGGTGCTCAATTGGCGTTAGGACTCGAAGCAAATCTCGGTGACACAGTCATCACGACCAACCTGGATGTTGTTGTCAACTGGGGAAGACAATACTCACTGTGGCCATTCGTCTTTGGAACTGCGTGTTGTGCAATCGAATTCATGAGTGCAGCAGCAAGCCAGCATGACGTCTCTCGCTTTGGAGCGGAAGTTGTACGGTTTTCACCCAGACAGGCTGATCTCATGCTTGTCTGCGGCACAATCACCTACAAACAGGCGCCAATACTGAAACGGATATACGAACAGATGCCCGATCCGAAATGGGTCATCGCCGTAGGTGCCTGCGCAAGTTCCGGCGGAATATACAACAACTACTGTACCGTTCAGGGCATCGACACCATTATTCCGGTGGACGTATATGTATCCGGTTGCCCACCACGGCCAGAAACCATTCTGGATGCTTTGATACGACTCCAGGACCAGATCAAGGGCGAAAGCATTCTGAAAGATCGCCATAAAGACTTTAAAGGGATTCTCGACTGATATGAATACGACGGCTTTAGAAAAAATCCAAGCCGCGTTTCCTGATGCGATCTGCAAAGTCGCTCTGGATTCAGTGGTAATAAACGTTCAGCCGGAAAACCTGGAACCGACTCTTTCCCGACTGAAAAATGATCCGGATTTTAATTGCACATTACTCGCGGATGTAACCGCAATCGATTATCTCGAATACCCAAAACACCAGGGCCCGAGATTCAGCGTGGTTTATACCATGCGTAACTGGGAAGACAATTTACTGCTGCAGGTGAAAACTCCGGTTGCGGATCCTGAAGTCGGGGTATCAAGTGCGGCCCATCTATGGGGCGCGGCACTCTGGGGCGAAAGAGAAGCATACGATCAGTACGGCATTAACTTTCAGGGACATCCTGACCTGCGCAGAATCCTCAATCACTGGCAGTTTAAAGGTCATCCTCTCAGAAAAGACTACCCGATTGAAAAGCGCCAGATCTGTTATGAAACCGATAGCCTGGAACCTGAGATTCGAGCACGGCTTGCCAAGAAAGGTGTCGATGATCAGACCCTCAAGGATATCAACACTGAAGTCATGTTCCTCAATCTCGGGCCATCCCATCCGGCAACCCATGGTGCCATCCGGATTCTAACTGCCCTTGATGGTGAAACAATTCTCGCCAATGTCAATGAAATAGGCTATCTCCACCGCGGATTTGAGAAAAATTCGGAGAAAATGACCTACAATCAGATCATCCCCATGACAGACAGGCTCAACTACTGTTCATCGATGATCAACAACATTGCCTACGTTAAGGCCATTGAATCATGGCTTGGTGTTACAATCACCGAACGTGCCCAGTTTATGCGGGTGGTGCTGACTGAATTTTACCGTGTTCTCGATCACCTGGTGTGTATCTCCGCCGCTTTTGTCGATATCGGTGGCCTGACCGGCTACTGGTATCTCTACAATGAAAAAGAAGCCGCCTATGATTTTATCAGTCGGCTTACCGGAGCACGCCTTACCAGTAGTTTTACCCGCGTAGGCGGAATGTACCGTGACTTTTATGATGGTTGGAAAGAAGATATGGAACATCATATCAAGACAATCGAACAAGGTATTGATGACGCCTTGACCCTGATTGCAGCCAACCGTATTCTCCACGACAGAACGCAGGGTGTCTGTGTGATCTCCGGCGAGACTGCACTCAGTTATGGTGTAACCGGCCCGGTCCTTCGTGCAAGCGGTGTCCCCTACGACCTTCGTAAGGATGCACCATATTACAATTACGAATCCTTTGATTTTGAAATACCTGTCGGATCAACCGGTGATATTTACGATCGATTCATGATTCGTTTTTTCGAGATGAAAGAGTCCATCAGCATCATACGCCAGGCAATGAAAAGCATACCTGAAGGTCCGATCAATGTGACCGACAGCCAGGTTGTGCTGCCGAAAAAGGAAGACGTCTACAGCAATATTGAAGGACTTGCCAACCACTTCAAACTGATCTTTGAAGGCGTTAAGACTCCACCCGGTGAATGGTATGACGCCTTTGAGGCGGCCAACGGGGAGCTGGGGTTTCATTTTGTCTCAGATGGCTCGGGAAAACCATACAAACTAAAGGTGCGCCCACCATGTTTCTACACCATGGGCGCCTTCCACAAGATGGTTGAGGGTAACATGATTGCTGACGCCGTCATCAACCTCAGTTGTATTAACATTATTGGTGGGGAGTTGGACAGATGAGTGACCGTTCACAACTGATCTCTACAGGAGAACCCTTCGAGTTCGACAAGAAGAGGGATGCGGAATTTGAGCGTCTGATAAAGCGTTACCCGACAAGGGAGTCGATGATTTTGCCTGCCCTCTGGCTCACCCAGGAGCAGGAAGGTTGGGTCAGCCAGGAGGCCATTGGCTATATTGCAGATCGTATCGGAACATTTGCCGCCAAGGTGTATGAAGCCGCAACCTTCTACACCATGTACAACCTCAAACCCACTGGAAAATACCACATCTGTGTCTGCAGAACTCTTTCCTGCTGGCTCAGAGGCAAGCAGGAGATAGTCGACTATCTGCGGGATGAGGTGGGTGTAACCCCTGGCAAAAAGACTGAAGACGGTAAATTCAGCCTGGAAGAAGTTGAATGTCTTGGCCACTGCGGTACTGCCCCGGTTGTCCAGATTAATGGCGAATTCTACGAGAATATGGACGTAGAACAGCTCAAGTCGCTACTGGCAACCCTGGAATAGGAGGCGAATGGATATGGAAGTTAGAATTCTCAGTGCCAAGTTCGACGTTAAAAACTCCAATCAACTGAAAACCGCTCTCAAACATGGGGCCTACGAAAACCTCGACAAACTTTTTGCCATGCAGCCTGCCGAGGTCATTGAAGAGGTGAAAAAAAGCGGGCTCAGAGGAAGAGGCGGGGCCGGTTTTCCAGCGGGCGTAAAATGGGGTTTTCTGCCAAAAGATACAGGCAAACCGGTCTATCTCACGGTCAACTCCGATGAGTCTGAGCCTGCAACCTTCAAAGATCGGTATATCCTTGTCAAAGATCCCCATATGCTGATTGAAGGCATTATTATCTGCAGCTATGCCATCGGCTCCAACGACACCTACATCTACATCCGTGGTGAATACACCACCCAGGTAAAAGTGCTTCAGGAGGCAATCGATGAAGCCTACAAGGCAGGCTATCTCGGGGAAAAAGTTGCAGGGCACGACTACCGCGTCGATGTCACAGTCCATAGAGGGGCCGGAGCGTATGTGTGCGGTGAAGAAACCGCACTTCTTGAATCCATCGAAGGTAAAAAAGGACAGCCACGCTCCAAGCCACCGTTTCCAGCTGTGGCCGGACTTTACGGCTGCCCGACAATCATCAACAACGTCCAGAGTATCGCCTCCCTGCCCTTCATCATGAAAGAAGGGGCAGACGCCTATAAGGCCTATGGAACGGAGAAAAGCCCTGGTACCCATCTCTTTGGCATCTCCGGGCATGTTGAAAAGCCCGGTATGTATGAACTGCCCCTTGGTCTGCCACTGCTTGAAGTAATCGATAAGGTAGCCGGTGGGGTCTGGAAGGGTCGTAAACTTAAAGGTGTAATCCCAGGTGGAAGCTCCACTCCGGTTCTACTCCCTGAGGAAGCAGCCACAACAACACTTGACTATGAATCCATGGCCGAACACAAAACAATGTTTGGCTCCGGGGGTATCGTCGTCCTCGACGAGACCGTCAACATAGTGGAACTCGTCCAGAACCTGATCAATTTCTACCACCATGAGTCCTGCGGTCAATGCACCCCCTGCCGTGAAGGACTTGGCTGGATGAAAAAAATTACCCAGAAAATTTTAAAAGGTGAAGGCAGTATGGCCGATGTCGACCTGCTGCGTGAGCTCTGCGATAACATAGAGATGAAAACGGTCTGCGTCCTCTCAGCTGCCTGTACCATGCCGGTGCGAAGCTACCTGGACAAGTTCAGACACGAGTTTGAGGCATATGTTACAGAAAACGAACCTTCAGTAGCAGAAGCGACAGAGGAATAGGGCATCCCATGGCTGACAAGATTAAACTTTTTGTAAATGGAGAAGAGGTCGAGGTCGAGGCAGGAAAAAACCTGATCGACGCCGTTGGTGCCGTTGGCATTGAGATACCTCATCTATGTTACCATCCCGCACTTGGTGCTGATGGAAATTGCCGTATGTGCCTCGTTGGCATAGAAGACGGCAGACCACCTCTGGTGCCTGCCTGCAAGACCCCAGCCCAGGAAGGGATGAAAGTCCTCCTGGACGCTGAGCATATTAAAAAGATTCAGCATGACGTCATGGAGTTTGAGCTGATCAACCACCCCATCGATTGTCCGGTCTGCGACCAGGCTGGCGAGTGTAAACTTCAGGACTACTACATGTCCTGCGACCAGAAGCCGAGTCGCATGACGGTTCCTCAGGTCACCAAAAACAAGAAAATGGATTTCGGCGGCGGGGTTATCCACGATCAGGAACGCTGCGTGGTCTGCGGCAGATGTGTCCGCTTTCTCCGCCAGATCACCAAAACCGGCGAACTCGGGATTATCAACAGGACCGATGACGCAAGGGTCAACATCTTCCCGGGCAGACCGATTGACAACCGCTACGGCATCAACGTCGTCGATCTCTGTCCCGTTGGAGCAATGACCAGCAGTGATTTCCGCTTCAAGCAGCGGGTCTGGTTTTTGAAAAAGGCCTCTGGAGTCTGTCACGGATGTTCAAAAGGGTGCAGCATCACCATCGATCACAACAAAGAAAAGAACAAGGACGACATCATCTACCGATTCCGCCCCCGGTTCAACGGACAGGTGAACGGATATTTTATCTGTGACGAAGGCCGGTTAAGCTACAAGAGCGAAAACGAAAACCGATTGACCGCAGCCTTTATCGGCAAAGTCGAACGTGAAATCAGTGATGTCCTGACCGCAGCTAAAAAAGAGCTGGAAATGAGCAAAAAAGCGGTCTTTCTCATCTCCCCTGACGCAAGCCTTGAACAGATGGTTGCAGTAAAGGCCCTTGCAGCCAAACTTGGCGCAACACTGTCAGGCTACAGCGACGGTTATATCAAAAAAGGAGATGGTGACGATTACCTCATTCAGGATGATAAAGCCGCCAACCGACAAGGTCTGCTGCTTCTTGGCATTGATACAACAAAAGAGAGTTTTGAAAAAGCGGTCAGCGAAGCGGATCTCTTTGTCAATTTTGCCAGTGATCTCAGCCGCTCCTATGAACAGGATGCCTTAACCAAGCTGCTTACAGGCAAAAAAACAATTGTCTGTGCCACCCATGAAAGCGCCTTTAACGGCCAGGCTACCATAACCATCCCGGTACGCTCCTACAGTGAATATTCGGGATCTGTGATCAATTGCGACAATATTCTGCAGAGATTTGAAAAAGCCGTAACCAAAAATAATGAGCTTCTTGATATCTGCGAGGTCGCAGCAGAGTTTGGTTGTCCATTGCAGACTCCTGCTGAGGCATATGCAGAGCTGCAGCAGGTCATTGGAATGCTCAAGGAATATCAACCTGCCACAATACCGGCGGAAGGATTGAATCTAAACGATAGCGAGGCTGCAAATGTCACTGCTTGATATTTTTATGATTGCCATCCGGGTCGCGTTCAGCGCCTTTGTACCCCTCTGTTTTATAGCGGTGTGCGTATGGATGGAGAGGCGGGGAGCGGGGTTTTTCCAGGATCGATCCGGCCCAAACAGAGCCGCTATCTTCGGTTTCAGGGCAGCAGGCCTTGTCCAGAATGCCGCTGATGGAATTAAGCTCTTTTTCAAGGAAGACCTTATTTCCGATCACATCAAGCACAAATTTTTCTTTGTTCTGGCCCCCATTATTGTTTTCTTCTGTGCGGTCATGTCCTTTGCTGTTGTCCCCTTTGCTGATACCCTGGTACTTGGGGGTAACAGCTATGTCATGCAGGGCATTCCCATGGATGTCGGCATTCTCTGGTTCCTCGCCATTGCTGGATTTTCAGTCTACGGCATCATTCTCGCCGGCTGGTCCTCCACTAACAAGTACGGCATACTGGGTGGCCTGCGATCAGCAGCCCAGGTTATCAGCTACGAAATTCCCATGGGCCTCTCTTTAGTCAGTCTGCTGATTGTCTACGGAACGGTGAATCTCAGTGAAATGGCGCAGTTTCAGGGACAGTTACTCTTTGGTTTCATCCCCATGTGGGGTGCGGTCCTGCAGCCCCTTGGTCTTATCATCTTTGTTATAGCCGCCTTTGCTGAATGTAACAGAACCCCCTTTGACCTCGCAGAAGGTGAAAGTGAGATCGTTGCCGGTTTTCATGTCGAATACAGTGCCATGAAATTTGCTGTCTTCTTCATGGGGGAATATGTGGCCATGTTTGCCTCAAGCGCCATTATCATCACCCTCTTTTTCGGTGGCTACCAGATACCATTTCTCAACACCCAGGCCCTTATTCATCTGGCTAAACCGGTTGCCTTTCTCCTGATGATAGGTCTGCCTGTCGTAATGTACTATTTTGCCGGCTGGATCAGAAGAAGCAACGTCAGCCATTATGAACGTGAGAACGATCCACGCGTCTTTGAAGCAAATGTTTACATCAAGTGTTTCTGGGGTCTGATTGCCATTATTGAACTGCTGCTTCTGGCAATTCTCCTCATGCAATCAGGTGGTGCAGCCACCCATATCTTCGTGGCCTTACTGCAGATCTGCACCTTTCTTGTCAAGGTGACCATGATGATTTTCGTCTATATCTGGGTACGCTGGACCCTACCGCGTTTTCGATACGATCAGTTACAAAAATTGGGATGGCAGATGCTCTTACCACTGGCACTTCTGAACATCTTCATTACAAGCGCCGTCGTCGTGGCGCTCGGCTAAAGGAGGGTGACATGGGAGCAAAAGTCAAAACCATAGAACGGAGAGGTTCAACCCTCACTGAACGAATCTATCTCATCGAAATTTTTAAAGGAATGGCCAGAACTCTGCGCCACCTTGTGAGAAATCTCCGGGATAATAAAAAATTACTCGTCCGCCACTACCCGGAAGTACAACCCGAAATCCCTGCTCGCTGGCGCGGTCGTCACCGGCTCACCAAGCACGATGACGGGACCGTAAAATGTGTTGCCTGCTTTATGTGCCAGACCAACTGTCCGGCCGAGTGTATCTCGATTACCGCTAAAGAGCGACTGGATGACAAGGCCGAAAAAATGCCTGCCAGTTTCAACATCAATCTGTTGGAATGTATTTACTGCGGTTACTGCGTTGAGGCCTGCCCGCTCGATGCAATCCGCATGGATACCGGGATCTTTTCGGTAACCGATAACAACAGACAATCATTTATTATAGGACTTGAGGAATTGCTCACAACTCCTGGGGCCTACTCAGAAGAAGATTACAAGAAAGGGGGCGCTTGATATCATGTTTGCCGAGGTATTATTTATCGCATTTGCCGCGCTGTCTGTGCTTGGTGCCATGGGGCTGATCCTGTTTCGTCATCCGATGAAAGGGGCGATGAGCCTTATTGTTACGATGATTTCTCTGGCGGGACTCTATGCTCTGCTCTCCGCCAAGCTGATCTTTGTTCTTCAGCTCATTGTCTACGCTGGCGCCATCATGTCACTGATCCTCTTCATTATCATGTTCCTCAACATTCAGGACAATGATCTTCCCGTCGAAGAAGGACGCTTTCTCTACCTGGCCGGTGGAATCGCCGTCATCATCCCCATCGCCAGCTTTCTCATCAAGATAGTCAATGGTCTGCCGGATTCCCAGGTCACCATCGTGGGCAACGGCTTTGGCGGAGTGAAAGAAGTCGGTCTGATACTGTTTCAGGACTGGCTCCTTCCATTCGAAATCGTTTCACTACTCCTGCTTGTCGCTCTCATCGGGGCTGTCGTGCTGGCGGGTAAGAGGAGGTTAGTCAAGTGATTCACGATTATCTCATTCTCAGTGTCATTCTTTTCTGCCTTGGAATCTTAGGGGTTATTACGAGAAGAAATGTCTTCACAGTCTTCATGTCCATAGAGTTGATGCTCAATGCTGCCAACCTTGCTTTCATCGTGTTCTCTCGAGTTCACGAAAGCATGGACGGACATGTTCTGGCGATGATGGTCATGGCGGTTGCCGCGGCAGAAGCAGCACTTGCCCTGGCAGTGGTCATTTTGCTTCACAAGCACAAAGGTAAACTGGATACCAACGTATTCAGCCTTTTAAAAGGGTGATTTCATGGAACATAGCGCAAATTATCTTGGACTGATTCCCCTGTTGCCCCTTACAGGAGCACTGGTCATCGGTCTGTTACACATGATGACCTGTACCGGGAAACCGTTGCCGGAAAAACTCTACAGCACCCTAGCCTGTATCGGGCCCCTGCTCTCTTTCTTCATGGCCCTGGTGGTTTTCTTTCACCTCAGAGACATGGCGCCGGAAGACCGTTTTCTCAGCCACATCGCCTTTACCTGGTTTGCGATAGGCGACCTTCATGTCGACATGGGTTTTCTTGCCGACCCGTTGAGTGCACTGATGCTGATCTTTGTCTCGTTTATCGGCTCACTCATTCACATCTACTCCATCGGCTATATGGCAGGAGACGAGAATTATGGAAAATTCTTTGCCTACCTCAACCTCTTTCTTGGCTCCATGCTCATCCTGGTGCTTGGCAACGGACCCGTCGTTATGTTTGTGGGCTGGGAAGGTGTCGGACTCTGCTCGTATCTGCTGATCAGCTTTTACACCAAAGACACGGATAATGTCCTTGCCGGCAACAAGGCTTTTATCGTCAACCGTATCGGTGATCTTGGTTTTGTACTTGGGATGTCTTTTCTTTTCTGGGCCATCGGCTCCGGCGGTTTTGACTATCTTTCACTGAAAGAAAACACCCACCTGCTCACTCCGGGCATTGGCTTTGCTGTCTGCCTGCTCCTCTTTGTCGGAGCCTGTGGTAAGTCAGCCCAGATACCACTGTATGTCTGGCTCCCAGACGCTATGGCCGGTCCTACCCCTGTATCGGCGCTCATCCATGCTGCCACCATGGTAACAGCAGGTGTCTATATGGTCGCCCGCTTCAGCTTTATCTATGCACATGTTCCAGCGGCTGGAACTATTGTTGCCTGGGTAGGTATTCTCACAGCACTTCTGTCTGCAATTTTTGGCATGTTCCAGAAAGACATTAAAAAGATCCTCGCCTACTCGACAGTCAGCCAGCTGGGTTACATGTTTGCAGGCGTTGGTCTTGCCGCCTATTCCGCTGGTATCTTCCATGTCTTTACCCATGCTTTCTTCAAGGCCCTGCTCTTTCTTGGCGCCGGTTCCGTCATCTATGCCCTGCACCATCAGCAGGATATCTGGAAGATGGGTGGCCTGAAAAAGAAAATGCCCACAACCTACGCAACCATGCTCATCGGCGCCCTGGCCCTTGCCGGCTGTCCTCCGTTCTCTGGCTTTTTCAGTAAGGATGAAATCCTTTTCTCAGCCCTTGCCTCAGGACATCCCGGCATCTGGTTTATTGGAGTTACGGTGGCTGGAATGACCGCCTACTATACCTTCAGGATGATCTTTCTGGTTTTCCATGGTAAGCCACGGGATCAGGAAGCCTACGACCACGCCCATGAGCCACCGCCGGTCATGACCGTACCACTCATCATCCTTGCCGCTGGTGCCGCTTTTGCCGGCGTCCTCAACCTGCCTGGGATCTTCGGTGGTCATATGTCTGTATCCCACTGGCTCGCCCCAAGCCTTGTTGAACATCATCCCCACGCCAGTGTCTGGGTTGAACTGTTTGCCATGCTTGCAAGCATCGCGGCTGTCGTTGTTGGTATTACCATTGCCTACAAAAAATTCAGCCAGGGTGCAGAAGAGCCTGTATTCACGGGCTTTGCCAAGTTTGGTTACCACAAATTTTATGTGGATGAAATCTACAACGCCGTTTTCGTTCAACCCTACAAGGCTATCGGATCGCTTATCTCAAGAATATTTGAGCCTAACGTCACAGATATCCATGTGAAGTTGAGCACCTGGATCTATAAAAAATGTGGAAAAGGCTTCAAGGTACTTCAGGTTGGATACGTTCGGGTCTATGCGATTTACATGGTCATAGGGCTGAGTCTTATGAGCTTCTTCTTATCTCAATCGATTAACTAGGTAAGGTGTAAGAATGTTTGAATATGCCCTTTCAGTCATGATCTTTTTGCCAATCCTCGCAGGTCTGTTACTGCTTCTCTGTCCCGTCAGCAAAGGAGCCGCCCGAGCCATTGGCTTCATCATTTCCGTGGTGATTCTTTTTATCGGGATTGAAATCTTCCTTGGCTTCAGCGGAAAATCTGGGATGGAGTATGTCGAACACCATTCGTGGATTCCATCCCTTGGGGTAAATTACGCACTCGGCATTGACGGAATCAGCCTGCTGGTCCTGGTGGCAGCGACCTTTCTCTTCCCCATGGTTTTCAGTGTCTTTAAAACCAAAACAAAAGGTTTTTACGGCAATCTCCTCCTTGCCCAGGGTGCAATGATCGGGGCAATTGCCGCGACTGACCTCATTCTCTTCTATGTGTTCTGGGAGATTATGCTTTTACCGATCTTCTTTATGATCGGCATCTACGGCGGAGAAAAACGACTGCCAGCAACCCTGAAGCTGACTATCTATACCATCGCTGGCTCCCTGCTGATGCTGGCTGCCCTCATCTATGTCGGCACCTCCTACCATGAACAGTTTGGCAAATGGAGCTTTAACATCGCTGATCTCAGTGCACTCAGCCTTGGTGGCGGTTTTGCCGTCCTGGCCTTTCTCATGTTCATGGTGGCCTTTGCTATCAAAATCCCACTTTTTCCATTCCATACCTGGCTCCCTGACGGTTATACCGAAGCACCGACTTCAGCCACCTTTGTTCTTTCTGCCATCATGGCAAAGATTGGAGTGTATGGAGTTATTCGTTTTGTAATCCCGGTATTTGAAATAGAATTTACCCGCTTTGCCGTCCTTTTCTCACTGCTCGGGGTGGCTGGCATGATGTACTGCGGACTTGCTGCAATTGCCCAGAAAGACATGAAACGGATGCTGGCATTTTCTTCCGCCTCGCATATGGGTATCATCGCCCTTGGCGTCTTCTGCTTGAACGTCCAGGCACTGGCTGGAAGTCTTTTCCAGATCATCGCCCATGCAACCAGTACCGGCGTCCTGTTCCTCTTTGTCGGCTTAATGGAAGAGCGGCTTGAAAACAGAGATATCGACAGCCTGGGCGGCATTGCCTACAGGGCTCCCGTCTTTGCCACCTTTTTTGCCATAGCCATGCTTGCCTCAGTCGGTTTACCGGGCACCAGTGGCTTTATTGGAGAATTTCTCATTATCCTTGGTGCAATTAAGTTCAGTTCCTTTATAGGATTTCTCGCCGGAACCACTCTGGTGATCGGAGTCTGTTACATGCTATGGATGTTCCAACGGGTATTTTTTGAGAAAAGTAAAGAGAGTACCGACTCTTTTGCCGACCTGACAACTGGCGAGATCCTCACCTTTGTACCAGTTATACTTCTCATCATTGGCATGGGTATCTTTCCCCAAAGCTTTTTAGAGAAAATCGAGCCAACGGCCCAGCAACATATCGCGCAGATCAGCGCAGTGAGCCAGAGTCAAGTTGCCGATACAACCGTCCAGAATCCAGGGCATAACAACCATAAGAATTAAGACAGGGTAACCACTATGCATGACTTTCTGTCCTTACTCCCACTGATCATCATTACCGCAGGAGCCGTCCTGTTGATGCTTCTGTCCACCTTTGAAAAAACAAATGTGGAAACCGCATCCTATATCAGCATGGGATTTTATGGTGTCGCTTTCTTCGTCCAGCTGGTTATTGGCTGTGGTCCCGAAGTGACTATTTTCGATCAGACCTTCAATGGAATGCTGGTTGCCAACAACTTCAGCATGGCTGCAGGTCTCGTTATACTGGGTTGTGGTTTTTTCACCTCGGTCTCCGGGCACAGTTATTTCAAGGTTAATCAGTTCTGTACCCTGGAATTCTATTCCATCATGATGTTTGCCAGCTGCGGTATGATACTCCTCACCCTGGCACATGAACTTATCTCCGCATTTATCGCCATCGAGATCATGTCCCTTGCCATTTATATTCTGGTTGGCTACGACCGTCAAAATGTAAAGGCAAGTGAAGCCATCCTCAAGTATCTTATGCTGGGTGCCTTTGCAGGAGCCTTTTTTACCATGGGTACGGCACTTATCTTCGGGGCCGCAGGCTCCACTAAATTTATGGCGATTGCCGCTGCTCTCAATATGACCGGGGAAATTTCTCCCCTGCTGCTTGGGGGTAGTTTCTTTATCCTGGTGGCTCTGTTATTCAAGGTTGCAGCTTTTCCATTCCACGCCTGGGTCATTGATGTTTATGACGGTGCGGCTGCCCCTGTAACCGGCTTTATGGCAACCGCCTTGAAAACCGCAGCCTTTGCTCTTTTTGCAAATTTTCTGGCCATGAACAACGTCATGCACAGTGGCTGGGTCACCTTTCTCTTCTACCTGGCGATTCTGACAATGTTTGGTGGTAACCTTGTGGCCATCGGACAGGATAATATCAAGAGAATGCTGGCGGCCTCCGGTATCGTTCACTCCGGTTATCTTCTGATTGCTCTGGTGGCCCTTAATGCAGAACAGTTCAGTGGCTCCGTTATCGCTTATTATCTGGCCGCATATGCCGTTGGAACCCTGGGGATCTTTGCAGCACTTTCCTACCTCAGCGGAGAAGGTGAAAGACGAGCTGACTTTGCCGATTTCAAGGGTCTTGCCAAGGTGCACCCCTATTCGGCCGCCGCCATCACTGTATTTTTACTTTCCATGGCGGGCATTCCGCCAACCGCAGGTTTCATGGGTAAATTCTATATTATTACCAGTGCCTTTAACGAAGGCCAGGTAACACTCGCCGTCCTTGGAGTGGTCAGTAGTATCCTCTCCATGTGGTATTATCTTCGACTGATCATTAATATGTATTTCCATGAAGCAACAGACACCTTTGAAATCCAGGGAACACCCCTTGCCACTGCAGGGACTTTTGCTCTGGTCTTCTGTGTCTTTGCAATTGCTCTCTACCCTGTCGTTATATGATATTATGAAATTAACAGGAACACATCAGCCAACTCGTTGGCATTATGTTTTTGCATCTGCTGGTAAAATATTTCAGGAGGCTTCTCTATGAAAGTAAAAGATATTCTGGCTACAAAAGGAAGCCGGGTCGTAACCATTGATAAATCCACAGCGGTATTTGATGCCATGTCTATTTTCTCTGCCAACCGTATTGGTTGTCAGCTGGTCGTAGATAAAGATGAAAACATCCTGGGAATTATCGCTGCAAGAGACGTCCTTATGGCGGTTGTCAACCACTACGATACCATCAAAGATATCACGGTTGGAGACATTATGACAACCAACCTTATTGTCTGCAGTGAAGACGACGATACCGAATATGTCGAAGCAATTATGACAGAAAACCGGGTCCGACATATCCCTGTTTTCGCCGGCAAAGAGCTGAAGGGACTCATTTCAATAGGTGACCTTGTTAAAAGTCACCTGAAAGAAGTGCACGTGGAAAACAAATATTTAAAGGATTATATCGCGGACAGATATCCCGGTTGATTTCTTAGCTGCCTTGCATGCCTTCTGACTGTTTTTTCTCCTCCTTTTTAAATACAGTCTGGGTCTGCACCACCAGACACCGTTCAGCCTCCACTGGACGGTGTTTTTCTCTGTAAAACAACAATCGCTTTGCCATCTGCCTGCTTTACAAAATTCTTCTTTACAGCTACTCCGACTGATCTCTACGTCCGTCAGCTTGCCTAATTGCTGCAAAAAAAAATCAATCCCTCGCATGAACCGTCAAAACCCACCGCTTCTTGAACACGATTTTAAAAGCAATATAGAATTAAACTATGACCTCAATTTGCATGTCAAACACGAGAAAATGCTTTTAGTTATGTCGTTTTATTAATAAAATAACAGTTCACTTATTATATGAATTGTCTCGATGGGCATTTTTCCCGTACTTGCCACCCTTCGGGATTGCAGATTCGGTAAAATCGGCCATTACAATATTTAGGTATGATATAAAACGATAATAGTCATCAATCCATTGCAACTGACGGTTTATTCACGGACAACAATGAGAAAATGCTGAGAAAAATTGGTTCAAAACTTGCCCGCTATCTCTCAAGACCAAGGGCTCAGACTATTCATGTTGCAACCTCAGCGCCATCTCTGCTTGCCAAAAGTCTTCGCCCAGGGGATATCCTGCTTGTTGAAGGCAACACCATTTTCAGCACCGCAATTAAATATCTGACCCAATCCAGCTGGTCCCATGCAGCTCTTTATGTTGGTGATGCGCTGCTACCTGCCGCAACAGCGGGCGATCAACGCCCGCAACTGATTGAGGCTGATATCAATGATGGGGTACGCTGTGTCGAACTCTCTTACTACCATTCATTTCACACAAGGATCTGCCGGCCTGTAGGGCTCAGCCCGGAAGAAACCGATGCGGTCATCAACTTTGCCGTCAACATGCTCGGTCACCAGTACGATCTGCGCAACATCTTTGACCTTGCCAGATATCTTCTGCCGCAACCCCCTGTTCCAGCCCGGTACCGGCGCAAACTTCTCGCTTTAGGCAGCGGAGATCCCACCCTGGCGATCTGCTCTTCCCTCATTGCCCAGGCCTTCCAATCGATCCGCTACCCCATCCTGCCAGAAAGTATCGTTCGACACCAGGACAACCCGACCTGCAGGGACTGTTACCAGGAGATGCTCCACATACGGCACCACAGCCTCTTCACACCGAGGGATTTTGATGTGTCCCCCTATTTCAAGATCATCAAACCAACTCTCACGGTTGATTTTGATTTTCATACACTGGAATGGGCAGACGTCTAAAATACCCAGGTCGATCATTTGCCCGTGAAAACGGGTTTTCTCTTTTGCTGAAACGCCTGCATCGCCTCCAGTAAATCTTCAGACGGAATGATATTAGCACTGATTGAAGCCACATATCTCAGGCCATCTTCAACCGATTTTGAGGCGCAGTAGTTCATAACATCCTTTGAGGCCTGCACAGCCAGAGGAGAGTTGGCAGCAATCTCGCCTGCAAGCAGCTTGGCCTCCTGCATCAGGGCCTCGTGATCGGAGTAGACAGCACTGACAAGCTGAATTTCCTTCGCCCTCACACTGCCGATGTTCTTTGCTGTAAAGGCCAGTTCCCGGGCGTTACCTTCACCTATTATTCGCGGGATACGCTGTAACACCCCGACATCTGCCACAAAGCCCACGGCAGCCTCTTTTATGGAAAAGATTGCATCTTCTGAACACAGACGGATATCACAGGCAGAAACCATATCCAGCCCCGCCCCAAGACAGTGGCCATGAATTGCCGCGATAACCGGCTTTCTGCAATTTTCAATGGCACTGATGCCCTTTTGCAGGAGCTGAATTTTGGGCAGCAACTGCCACTTGGTACCGCCAAACTGTTTACCCTCCATCAGCTCAGGGAGCTGAGGTATCATTCCAACAAGATCAATGCCTGCGGAAAAGCACACTCCTTCTCCTGAAAGTATCACTACCCTTACTTCGGGATCAGCATCCAGGTCCGCAAAAATGTCCACAGGCTCAGTCCATGCCGCAGGACCCATGGCATTTTTCTTTTCTGGTCGATTCAAAAAAACAGATGCGACATGTCCTTTTTTCTCTACCCGGTAAAAGCTATATGTGCTCATATGTTCCTCTTCTCTAGGGTTCGTTTTTGCCAAATATCCTTGTGGTAATAGTACAACAGTATCGTATAATCCGCTCCCTTTGGTTGCTCCCCCTTCACCCTGTATTTGATACAGATCAATGACAAATTTACCTCAATGTTTTAGGCTATCCTCTGTCAACAAAAGTACAGAGGAGCGGTGGGTTTTATTTTTTCCATAACAAAACCTCTAACTACCTAGTATTAAACAATATATATCATGGAAAACAATGATTAAAATAGCAATCCTTGTCCGGGAAGAGACAACGCATAAATGTACAGGCAGAGGATGTTTAAAGAGCTTTAATGGGAAAACAGAAAGTTTTGCAAGATACCAGGGGACAGAGACAGAGTTAGTCGGTTTTTTTCATAGTGGGGGCGACCTGGATTATAAGCTCAAGACCATGAAAGAGGCCGGAGTGAATGTTATCCATGTTTCCACCTGTATGCGCGCCAAATATGATGACTATGAAGGCCTGGTCCAGCGCATTGGCAAGGATTTTGATGTGATCGGCTACACCCACGGATCAGCTGAGGGTAAAACGCGCCCAACTATTTCTGTCACCGGCAAAACAGTCCTTGAGACAACGCTGCACAAGAATGATAAATTATGAATATTTACTTCAAAGATAGTCCCAAAAAGGTGTATGTCGAACTCACCACCCGGTGCAATTTACAGTGCAGTATGTGTGTGAAATACACCGAAGGAAGCTGTATCCCAGAAGAGGACATGGATAAAGCTGTATTTATGAAACTGCTGCCATCACTTGCGGAGGTGGACACCCTTATCCTCAACGGGATCGGGGAATCGCTGCTGCATCCTGATCTGACAGAAATCATTGGCCTTGCCCGAAAATACCTGCCTGCAGATGCCACCATCGGCCTGCAAAGCAATGGGCTGTTACTCACCAGGCCCCTTGCCCACAAGCTCCTTGAGGCAGGGCTGAATACCATTTGTCTCTCCGTTGATTCCTTTGATGATCCCGCCCTGCACAAGCCTGGAGAACATTCCTTTCATGGGGTACAAAGGGCTGTTGACCATCTCATTTTTGCCAAAGATCAGCTGGCCTGCGCGTTTCGCATTGGCCTTGAAATTGTTCTGACCAGAAAGACCATAGAGGATCTTCCGGGCCTGATAGAGTGGGCGGCCTCCAAAGGTGTTTCGTATATTCTCTCAAGTCATCTGATTCTCTATGATCAGGCAGCAGAACAGGAGAACCTCTTTAACCCTCATCCTCCCGAGGCAATTGAGCTTTTTAACAGATACTCTACGAAGAGTGCAGCCCAAGGACTGGACTTTGACCGACAACTCTTCCACTACCGTCGGCACGCGGGAACCCAATCACCCAAACTCTTCAGAGATGAAATGTCCAGGTTGCTTGATGAAGCAAAAAATAATGATATCCAGCTCAATTTTGATGACCTTCATCAGGGCGACATCCACACCGCAAGGGACTTTCAACAAATTATTGAGAGTGCCAAAACGTTGGCAGACAGCCATGGTCTTGAGGTGTTCATCCCTCCCCTTCAGGCAAGCTCTCCCCGAGAATGCCGATTCCTCAAAGAAAAAGCGGTGTTCATTGCGGTCAACGGCGATGTAATGCCCTGCCATTTTTTGTGGCACAGCTATTCCTGCCGTATCCTGAGAGGCCAAGCAAATGTGACCAAACGTCCTTTTGGAAATGTTTCACATAAAACATTAGGGGCAATCTGGACCGATAAAAGCTACTCCAGCTTCCGACAGGAGGCCCAAAAATATGAGTATAGCTATTGCTGGACCTGCGCCCAGGGCCCTTGTCCATCGCTGTTAAGTGATGACGGTAACTACGCAAATGACTGTTATGGAAGCAAGGTTCCATGCGGTCACTGCCAATGGAATCTCGGCGGTATCCGCTGCCTGTAGCCAGTGCCTCCTGCCAGAATTTTACAAGATCCTGGAATTATAAGAATTATTCTAAGAGAAAAATAATTTTTCATCAAATATCCAGACAAGGCTTACAATCCATTACCAGGAGGTGATACAGTTTAATATAAAGTTTAAAGAGAAGAACCCTCTCAGAGGATAAAGCAACATTCTTTCTGTAAATTCGGCTAACCTTTCGTGTTTATTTAAAGGCCCGAGTAGTGCAGCTATCTCAAAGTGTCAAGACCAAGGCGAGTGCTCGTTCCTCGCAGCCTTGACACTTT
>NZ_SWCN01000042.1 GCF_005116575.1 Desulforhopalus sp. IMCC35007
TGTTATCGCTTTAACCGTAGATTTAAGTTGGCAGATATGGTTGCTTCCCTCCTCAAATACTGTTTAAAAACTCCACCGATGCCATACCGACTGTTGAAAATGGCTGAAGTTCGGTGGTAATCAGAAATTTTAAAGACAGTTCCCTATATGACCTTTTTCACCTTACAAGGTATCTGGCGTTTTTAACCGCAGGTGATTCAGAGGCGGCAATCAAATCTTTACAGCAAATAACTCAACCAGAAAAAATCACAAACCTTCACATGCTAAAAGCGATTGGGTATTATTCTGCTGGTGATAATAGTAAAGCCAAAGAAGAATTAAAACAGACTGTCCCTCCCTATAGTGAACTGCCTCAAATTCCAGACTTTGATCTCTTCATGAATGATCCTGCAATTGGTCCTAGAATCGGTTTAGCTTTGTATTGTTACGACCAAAAATTTTATAGGCAGGCAATTGCTATTCTAAAAGAAACCGAAAGTAAGGTAGGTGACAATATTCTGCTAACTTTTATACAGGCTGAATGCTACTTGGGAACAAACCAATTTTCTCTTGGAATAGAAGCTTTGCGCAAAATCAATAGGACACTGAAGAACAGCTATGCAATTCAATTCTACCTATGTCAGGCATACGCTCGAGCGGGTATGTTGAGTGAGGCAGAGGCTATGTATGAGATATTAACAGAAGAACGACCAGATTTCATTATGGCCAACTTAACCTATGGAAAGCTTCTTTCTAACCACAACAAGTGGGAAGCAGCTAAGAAGATATATGAAAGTGGACTTAACTTCAATCCTGATTCTATTCATTTACAGATCGCTCTTGGGTGGACTCTAGCCTTTTTAGGTGAAACCGACGAGCTTGAAAATTTGTTGCAGATTGTTAAAAAAAATGAAGGATTTGAATCGGTCTCTTTTCTGCATCTTAAAGGATGGAATCATTTCAAGCGAGAAGATTTCACCGAAGCAGTGAACGTGTTGAAAAAAGCAATTGAAATAAGCCCAGGGGATCCAGAAATTGCTTTTCACCTGGGAATGGCAATGATTAAAGTTGGAGAAGTAGATAGTGGCAGAAATTTACTTAACCAAAGTATGTTATTCCCCAAACAGCGAGAAAAGTACCAAGAACTTGTTGAGAAAATTCCTTAAGTACTCCATTTTAAAAATATTTTAAATTCATTGACGAGATTTTTTTAACAGCATAACCGGTAACAGCCCATAATAAAGTGAGAATGAGAAGGCTTTTTCCTAGTAAAAAGCCATTTTTTGAGAAAAAAGTTTCAACAGTATTCAATTGGATATCCTTAGACAGATACCCTGTAGTGCCAATCCCAGACTCTTGAACGATATGACCCGTGGGGGTTATTACCATTGAATGCCCCCAGTTTGCTGACCTTACCAAATATTTTCTGTTTTCGACTACCCTGAAAACTAGGTGAGGCACAGGGATATTATATGCTGGCCAAATGTTTTCGAACGCCATCTGATCATTGGTTATATTAACAAGGAAACCATTATTTTTGTTCGCAATTTCTCGCACAAAATTTGGAAAAAGTAACTCGTAACAGATAAGCACGCCGAAATTAAATTTTCCTGCTATCTTAATTGAAACAGGACCGTCCCCTCTGTTAAAGACAGATTCATGAAAAGGTACTAAAATATTTTTTCTATACTCTTGACTAACAAATCCTTTTTCAGGTACTAAAAATGCAGAGTTGTATTTTTTTATTGAATTTTCTTTATCTCTCTCAAAAGAGAGAGCCCCTAATAAAATAGGAACTTGCTGCGTTTTGGCGAGATCTGTCAAACCGTCAATATATTCTCTTTCTCGTACAGATCTCAGATACACCGGGACACTGGTTTCAGGCCAGATAGCTAAATCCACTTTTTTCGACGTTTCTTTAATAGAGAGAATTGTTTTCTGCTTTAAAATGGAAAATATTTCTGTTTTTAACTTTTGTTTATCTTCTGTTAAAACAGAAGAAAAAATACTGTTAATCCGAAAAGATTCTTTCTTGTGGAATTGATCTCTATACCAAGACTTTCTCTCCAAGCCATAGCCTACAATAAATAGGGTTGCGAGTATAACTAGACCTATAAACGTAATATTTTTCTTTATTCTTTGTTTAATTACAACAAACACAACCAGATTAACTGCCAGGACCCAAAAACTAATGCCAAACACTCCCGTTATGTCAGCTAGCTGTATTAGTTCTGCTGCCGACCACAAACCATACCCTATTGCAATTGAAGGTATCGGCCAAAAAACATCAGAAAGCAACACTTCGAGGGATACCCATAGACAAATTGTCCATAGAGCCTGTGATGTGCCATCTAGTCCATTTTTTTTACCGATAACAACCCCGGGGACAAAAAGACCATATATAAGAGCATAAGCTAAGGTAACAGCAAGCATGGTCAGCAGGCTCAAATTGGAAATCCAATAAAAGCATGACATGCTAAAGATGAAACCAAAAACTACCCCGCTTCCATAACACTTAGCCAAAGAATAACTGTTATGGTCTGTTAGTTTTTCAATGGCAAAAAAAAGAGGACAAAATGCAAAGAAAATGAGTGGCCATAGACCAAAGGATGGTGTCACAAAAGTTAATAAAAGTCCTGAACAAAGACACAACAAGATTATTTGATACACTTTTCTCTTTACTCTATGAAAGAAAAGGGGAGTGATCTTAGATCACTCCCCTCTGGAACATACATTTTCTTCTGAAAATTATTATGCTTTTCTTTTACGTCTTGAAAATCCAACCAAGCCAGCAAGGCCAGCACCAAAAAGTAGTATAGTTGAAGGCTCAGGAACAGGTTCGTTCACATTAATATCGTAACTGCCCATATCTTTTGTGAAAGAGGTACCCTCATTTATATCGAAACCAGTCTCGGCAGCAAGTCCACTAAGTGAAAAACTAGCGAGTGTTTCACCAAGCATGCTTGCGTCAACGTCTACACTAAAAGAAAAATCGTAGCTTGCACCGTCGAAATCAGGCTCTTCGCCGGACCCACCCGGTTCTATATCGCGGGCATCAGCTGTACTTGCCCAGCTTAACGAACCAATAGCCAGCTCCAATGTAGTTGCACTTGCGTATGGATAGATTCCACCACCTTGAACGTCATCAGCATACAGTACAGTCGCATCCACACTATATGTTGTGCCAACTTGTAGTTCCGCAGTATCATTAATCCAATCTGCAGTACCAATTGGTGTTACTGTTAGAGAGCTAAAACCGTAATCACCTGCCCAATCCGCATCAGGTCCACTACCAGCACCAGCGATAACAGTTGTTGCTATACAACTGCACAGTAGAGCCGCACATGTAATCAATATTTTTTTCATTTTCTACCTCGTCTCCATAGAATTAATAATTACTGGATAACTGAACCAGTATTTTTTTTCTGCTTGATGTCATTCAAAAACAGTGCCACATTTCTAATCACATGTAGTTAAACGATTTTATCTAATCAGAATCTTTTTTGATAATGAGACTGTTAAAAATATCGACAGTAAAGTTGGGTCTAAATAGGATGCGGATCGGTTTCACTTCTTTTGAGAATTAGTTTGGAGTCGTACATCATAGATGATGGCTGACGGTGTAGATAACTCTTGGGTGACTGATTGGGTATTATATCAGAGACACAGCTTCTAATACGGTTAATGCGCGAATGTCACTGACTCGACTGTCAATTGGTCGTTTTATTCGTCAAAGACCGAGACTAGAATCATTATCCCTGGCAGCAGTCATTATGGAAACCAAGGATATGTGTCAGAAAACTTTACACATACTTCTACATATACAATAATTTCATCGTTTGCTATTTGTAAAAGAATCTTTTGTTTATCTGTAAGGCCAACAATGATACAAGAGATTACTTGAGGTGCTACTTGGGTGTCCCAGGTGCGGCCACTGTATCACTTTCCAGTGATATGTGGATGAATCATCTTGCCAATTGATTGCAGGGTAAGGACTCTGCTTTCTGCTTTGCCGGGCCAGTTGGCGCGACATGACTATGAATCCTTGCGACACGGTACATGCAAGATTTTTGGTTAATGAATCATTGACAAGAAAACGGATGTCAGAAGTCACAGAAAGCAAAATGGAGGTGGATTGTGCATTTTTCGTCGAGATAATCGCTTTATGTTACAAAGACCCGGAAAGAGCCACCCTTTTGATAGACAAGACAACGTTAATGCCCATGCACCTAGTTCTTTACGCCACACCTTTTCACCGAAAAAGGCCCCGATCTTATGGGAGGTCGTTTCGAGTTTGTTCAAACAGGGAAGATCTGAAACTTGTTTTAAATGGCTGGAATTTTTTGAATGTTTTGAGTGGCAGTGTTTAAAATGCAGAAGCAATGGTTTACGCTACGCTCATTGAGTTGAAGGGGTGGAGTCAGAAAGAAACGGTATGAAAGCAGGGGGGATATGGCAGTTCATTGCCACAGCTGTCCAGATAAAACGGAACAGCTGTTATCTGACATTAGACATGTGACACGAAACTAGTGTGCTGGGGAATGTTGGATTTTTCAAGGTCTAATAGTAGTTGTTTTACGTCAAGGCCTCCGCCAAATCCTGTTAGGGTACCATTCTTGCCAATGACCCGGTGGCAGGGAATGATGATGGGAATTGGATTGCATCTGTTTGCCATCCCCACAGCACGACAGGCTTTTGGTTTACCGATGTGCGTAGCCACATCCTGGTAACTTGCGGTGGCACCGTAGGGGATTTGAGTGAGTTGATGCCAGACTTGTTGTTGGAAGGTGGTGCCTTTGGGGTCGATTGGCAAATCAAAATCCTGTCTTTCTTGCCTGAAGTATTCGTTGAGTTGCTCTGTCACTTGATTGAATGTTGCGGGACTGAGGATGCAACCCTCGATATCTCTTTCTGTCCAATTATTAGGGAAATAGAGGTGCTGCAGCGCTTGGTGGGTACCGATCAGCAGGAGCCTGCCGATCGGTGATTCATGGAAATTGTAAAATTTCTGCATGATTTTTTATGGCTGAAATGAGGTGTTATTCTGTATTTTTTGTCCGATAAACTGCACAACTGCGCCGACACCGTTATGTAGCTTACCTTCATGAATTTCCCGCTCGAGTTCAAGACCATGTATGATACGTAGACCTGTGAGTTCCTGCTCAAGTACAGTAAAATTCATCAGCAGTTCAGGGATTGGTGGCCCGCCTGTACCATGCTCTAACTGCTTTGGAGTGTACCCTTCAAGGAGAAAAACACCCCCTGCTTTCAAACTGTCCGGAACAAGTCGGTGCACTGATTTTCGTAAGACGGGTGGGAGATGACAAAAGATCGAGATTATGGCATCGTACTGTTGTTTAAATGTAAACTGAGCCAGATCAGCAACGACTGTGTCAACTACAACCCCGTGCTTTTTTGCCAGAGCCTCTGTCTTTTTCATGGCAACAGACGAGGAATCAACCGCTGTCACCTTGAATCCTTGAAGGGCCAGATAAACACTGTTTCTCCCTTCACCTTCAGCGAGGCAGAGCACCTCGCCTCCAGCGGGCAGATGTTCAAGAGATGCTACTAAAAAGTCGTTGGGATCAGTGCCGTACGCATAGCCGGGTTCACTATAGCGCTGATCCCATTTGGAGGTCTCGCTCATCGGGGAATTAACCGATGGCCTTAAGGGCGCTGTCGTAATCTGGCTCCTGTCCGATTTCCGGTACCTGCTCTACATATTTTACAATGCCTGCAGGGTCAATAACCACCACTGCTCTTGCAAGAAGGCCGGTCAACGGTCCACTCGTGATTGTCTGTCCATAGGCCTTCCCAAAATCACTCGATCTGAAAACGGAGACTGGAATGACATCCTTTAGTCCTTCAACTTCACAGAATCTTCCATGGGCAAACGGCAGGTCTGCCGAGACGCAGAGGACAACAGTATTGTCTGCTTTGCCAGCTTCGCTGTTGAATCGTCTGGTGGATGCTGCGCACACGCCGGTATCTATTGAAGGGAAAATGTTCAGGATAACTGTTTTACCGCTATGATCTTTGAGGCTTATTTCTGATAGATTCGTTGCTACCGCAGTAAAATCAGGGGCCTTTGAGCCAACTGCTGGAAGTGAGCCGATTGTGTCTATTGCATTACCTTTAAGTGTAATTTTCGCCATGGAAATCTCCTGTTGGTGTAATAATAAGATTATATGAGTGCTGCACTCAGCAGATAGTAATTCTTATTGTTTACCCAGTTGTCAAGCTGGCACAACGAAAAAAGGATGCTGGATTCTGTACGGTGCAGAAGAATAATTCATGTTATTTGTGCTCTTATTTCAATATGATGGTGGTTAGATTGCTTTGATGTTTGAGGCCTGTAAACGCATGTGTATGCCCTTGCCCTGACAACATTGGAGTGCACACAACCCTCAATCACTTGTACATTGTACCATTGTGTTCCAACCAGCCATCCGGGTGTTGCCTTGCAGGATCATGGTGGGTCCAGTGTACAACGCCTCCCCTATTGTTGAACTCATATTCTCCTGAGAATCCTATCTGGTCGCCTTGGTGTAGATCTGTGATCTTTGGTGCCAGGTCGATGTTATGGGCGATGAGAATGGTGAAGTTTTCAGAAATCTTGACAATAAATTTCTGATGCCTGGAGCCGTCAAGGTCATCGGGGAGGAGTTTTACAACGGTACCACTGCCAGTGACCTGAACAGATTGTTGCTTGTTTAAAAACGCCTGTTCAATCTGAGAACTTTCGTCTCTACCTGGTTGTAGCTCGGAATCGTTATTCTTGTAGTAGTCTGCAACAACGACAACGAGGGCCACCAAACAAAGCAGCACTGTTCTTGTGAGTTTAGAATGTATTTTCATGATCTGTGGGTTCCGTTAGAGGGAGATGACAAATCTCTGTACATTAAGTGAAATTATGGCGTGGTTCGAGAGTTAATTGATCACTTACCATGTACTATAGTAACCTTGGTGCTTGTATGTAAAGATATAATATTACTGATTAATAGCAGGCTTACCTGTAAGAGTTGGCTGAAATGTCAGTTCGGATATGGAAATTTGTTTGTCGCACGTGCAGGTAAGTTGTTGAAATCATGAGCGAGGCGTGGTTTAAATAACTGCAGAGGTTTGGTGAATATGAAGGATGTTGTATTAAATTAATCAGTTGCTACTGATACAACCACCAGGGAACAATGTCATTTGTACCGGTAATAGGAACGTCGATTAAGTACCAGTTAGAGTTGAGGGAAGAAAAAATTCTGTCTCCTTTTGCGACTCTCAATAAAGATTCCTCTGGCAGGCAGGTAGACGAAAAGGAGGATCTGGCAGATATTCGCCTTCCTTTTCAGCGGGACAGGGACCGGATAACCCATTCTAAAACCTTCAGACGCCTCAAACACAAAACCCAGGTGTTTCTGGCCCCCACCGGGGACCATTATAGGACCCGTCTGACGCATGTACTGGAAGTATCTCAAATTGCGCGAACCATTTGTTCTGCCCTGTGTCTGAATGAACCTTTGACAGAAGCAATTGCCCTGGGGCATGATCTTGGCCATACGCCTTTTGGCCATGCCGGTGAAGCAACGCTTAATGAATTACATCCCGGTGGGTTCCGCCATTATGTTCACAGCCTGCGAGTGGTTGATTTCCTTGAAAATAACGGCAAGGGGCTAAACCTTACCTTTGAGGTACGAAACGGAATTGTTCGGCATTCAAAAGGCAGAGCTGATATCCTGCCTAAAGAAAAGTCTGAGCTTGCCGTAACCCTGGAAGGGCAGGTGGTGCGTCTTGCCGATATTATCGCCTACGTGAATCATGATCTCGACGATGCAGTGAGAGCTGGAATTTTAAAAGAAAGCGATTTACCCCATGCTATCAATAAGGTCATCGGAGAACGGCATTCGATGCGAATCGGGGCCATGGTTCGTGATCTCATCGTTGAAACGCTTGCGGCAAACGATGGCAATCTGCATATTAGTGATAAGATGCTGGAGGCCATTACAAATCTCAGGTCCTTTCTCTACGACAACGTCTACACCTATTATAAAGTGCATAATGAATTTACCAAAGCCCAGCGGATTATCCGTGATCTCTATAATTTTTTCCTGGAAAACGGCATTGTACGAATACGGGGCGGAGAGTGGGTCAACAGCAAGGCGGATGACACCTGGTCAAATGAAAAGGATGCCCACCGTATGGTCTGCGATTATATAGCCGGGATGACAGATCGCTACGCCCTCTCCGTGTACCAGCATGTTTTTTTGCCGGAACCCTGGAGCGTAAGGTAGAGCTTATCTGTTTCTTCCGATGTGTTTTAGTAGTGGAGGAGAGTACGAACGATTTTTGACCTTTTTCCCAATAGTTGCAAAAAAGGTAATAAACAACAGCATAATAACGAGTAGTAACTGAAGACTGAGTGTTTTGGGGCCTGTAAAATTTCCAGTGGGTGAGATCATTTCTCCAACAGTTTTGTTCCAGGTCTCGGCCAGGTAAAAGTAGCCATCGTCGTTTGGATGAATACCGTCAAGGTTGAGGGCCGGCCATTTCTTTTCAATCGCGGTAAATTGATCAACCAGAGTAATATTATTGTCTTTTGCCAGCTTTCTTATCATGGGATTGTACAGCTTTGGGATAAGAAATTCTGAGTTTGCCTGGTTGCTTGGGGTGAGAGTCGCCAGGATCGGTTCAACACCTTTGGCTTTTGCCTTATCAATCATGAGTTGAAGATTCAATCTGGTAGTCTGGATAGGATAGCCGCTGCGTATATCGTTGGTTCCTTCCATGATGAGAATCGCATCTGCAGGTATTGTGTTGAGAACTTCATCGATACGTTCAATTCCCTGATACGTTCTTTCACTTGGTACCCCCTGATTGTAGACGGTACATGGTTTGCCTGAACGTTCAATTATCTGTTGCAGCCGAGGGGGGTATCCACCTGTCTTGCTTCCTGTACCTGAGGTGATGGAATCCCCGAATGCTATTATGTTCGCCCCTAAAGCAGGTACTGCTGCCAATGCATGGGTGATAAGCAGGACCAGCAGATAGTGGCAAGAGTGTTTCAATGTAGATTGTATTCTGGAACAGTGCATTAAGAGTCTACTATAGTGTACAGAGTACTTTTACTTGGATCGGGAGCGGTCTGTTTGTGCGTATGAGGTGATATAGTCCCATTGGAGCTTAAAATGTACAGCCTTTCAAGCGGTCCTGTCAAGGCGTAACAGGAAACCGGTTGATCAGGTGACCGGCTAAATAAACAGTTATCAGCCCTGAATATAGATTGTTGCGAATAAATAAATGAGGCTTTTTTAAAGCTGCGGTTGATAACTATTGAATTCTCGCAATATCATAGTTAGTTTCACTGGCGGTGCGCCTTTGGCGCGGGGTTATTAAATTAAGAAAAAGATCAGCACACTATGACTATAAAAGACGAAAAGCTATTGAGTAAGGGATATGAGTTCGCGGCCGTTGAAGAAAAATGGCTGGAGCGCTGGCAGAAAACCGGCAGTTTTGCGGCAAAGATGGAAGATGGCAGGCCTGCCCATTCAATAGTTATCCCTCCACCCAATGTGACGGGTGTTCTTCATGTTGGCCATGCACTCAACAATACCCTGCAGGACATACTTACCCGTTATAAGCGTATGTGCGGATACAATACGGTCTGGGTTCCTGGCACTGACCATGCCGGAATCGCAACCCAGAATGTTGTCGAACGCCAACTTGCCACCGAAGGGAAAACCCGGGATGATCTCGGCCGGGACGCCTTTATAGAAAAAGTATGGGAGTGGAGAAAGGAAAAAGGCGGTACAATTATCCATCAGCTGAAAAAGCTTGGCGCCTCATGTGATTGGGACCGCGAACGATTCACTATGGATGAAGGACTCTCTGATGCAGTGCGGGAGGTTTTTGTCCGTCTGTACAAAGAAGGCTTGATCTATAAGGGCGATTATATCGTCAACTGGTGTCCCCGGTGCCATACTGCTCTGGCCGACGATGAAGTTGAGCATGAGGATACAAAAGGCAAGCTCTACCATATTCGCTACCCCTACGCCGATGGTTCTGGGTACGTTGTTGTTGCAACCACAAGGCCTGAGACCATGCTGGGAGATACGGGTGTAGCGGTTCATCCAGAGGATGAACGTTACCTGCATCTTGCGAAAATCGGAATTAAACTTCCCCTTACCGATCGAATCATTCCAGTGGTCTTTGATGAACATGTGGATAGAGAATTTGGTACAGGGGCTCTGAAGGTCACTCCATCCCATGATCGTGATGATTATGAGATAGGCATGCGCCACTCGCTCCCTCGTCTCAAGGTTATGGACGACAAAGGTTTTATGAATGAGGCAGCAGGGGAGTACTGTGGTCTTGAGCGATTTGAGTGCAGAAAGAAAATTGTTGAAGACCTGGAGCGGTTGGGTTTCCTCGAAGAAATAGAAGACTATGACCACGCTGTAGGCCATTGTTATCGCTGTAAAACGGTGAGTGAGCCGACAACCTCCCTACAATGGTTTGTCTCGGTGAAGCCACTGGCTGCCAAGGCGGTTGATGCCGTTAAAGATGGCCGGATAAATATCTATCCGAAAACCTGGTACAACACATTTTACAGCTGGATGGATAATATCCGGGATTGGTGCATTTCCAGACAGATCTGGTGGGGCCACCGAATTCCGGCCTGGACCTGTGATGATTGCGGCGAACTCATTGTGGAGACCAAAGCACCTACTGCCTGTCCAAAATGCTCTTCTGTAAAACTGAGCCAGGAAACTGACGTGCTTGACACCTGGTTTTCCTCGGCTCTCTGGCCCTTTTCCACGATGGGCTGGCCCGAAAATACCAAAGAGCTGCAAACCTTTTATCCCACCTCTGTCCTTATCACCAGCTTTGACATCCTCTTCTTCTGGGTTGCCCGAATGATGATGATGGGCCTGCATTTCATGGATGAAGTCCCATTTAAAGATGTGTACCTCCATGCACTGGTTCGTGACAAGTATGGGAAAAAAATGTCCAAGTCCACAGGCAACGTCATTGATCCTCTGGTGGTGATGAAAGAATATGGCACCGATGCCATGCGTTTTACCCTCACAGCCTTTGCAGCCCAGGGACGGGAAATCAAGCTTGATGAAGACAGGATTGAGGGCTATCGCCATTTTATCAATAAGATATGGAATGCAGCAAGATTTGCCTTGATGCATGTTTCGGAATGCGATGATTCCATTAAAGACGTTGTCAATACCCCAAAAGATCTACCTCTGGTTCATCAGTGGATTCTCAGCAGAACCGCTGCAACCATTAAAGATGTTCGTCTGGCTCTTGATGAATATAGATTTAACGATGTGGCTTCAGTGAACTACCAGTTTATCTGGCGTGAATTTTGTGATTGGTATCTCGAATGGATAAAGGCAGACCTCTTCAGTGACAATCCTGCAGCCAAACAACAGGCGCAGGGAACACTTTTGGTGGTTCTTGAAACGATCCTCAAGCTTATTCACCCGATCACTCCATTTGTTTCCGAGGAAATTTGGTCAGTACTGCCAGGAGAAAGAGAACTGTTGACCACCAGCGCTTTTCCTCCGGTACAGCCCACATGGGAAAACGAGCAGGTGGATGCTGAATTGGAGATGATCATGGGGGTTATCACAGGTATCAGAAATATTCGCTCTGAAGCTGATGTACATCCCTCAACCAGGATTGAGGCACTCGTTCTCTGTAGCAGTCAAGAGCAGCTGAATCTGCTTCAGGGACACGGACCAGCCGTTTCAGACATGACCAGGCTCAGCAATTTTACCGTTAGTATGGAAGCCCCAAAGCCTGATGATGCAGCCACCTATATCTACAACGATATAGAAATATTTGTCCCTCTAAAAGGCCTTGTTGATGTTGCTGCTGAACTGGAAAAGCTTGCTCGCGAAGAAAAGAAAGTGGAAGGCAAATACAAGCAGGTGGCAGGAAAACTTTCCAACGAGAAATTCCTGGCAAATGCACCGGATGATGTCGTGCAGAAAGTTCAGCAGGAAAAGGCGGACCTAGATGCCAAGCTGGCTAAAATCGCTGAAGCGAAAGAACGTTTGCAAAAAATGGCCTAGAGACCAGGAATATATTGTACTACCCGGAATGATTCGTGGTTTTCTCTGGGAAGTCGGGGGCAGAGGTGGTCTACCAGTGATTTGACGTTATTCACTGGTAAGACTGGCATGTGAGCTTTTATTTCCCATTCGCACTCTCGTATGATATCTGTATAGACAGGACATTTAAAGGGTTGATCTTTAGGCGTTCTTTTAAAAAACTGTGAAGACGGTCAAGAGCGAAGCAGCCGACTGTTTTAATAGCTGAAACTTCATGTTGATACGCTGGGTTATGCCGTTAGCATTGTTAGAAAACACTTGATTAAATACTCTCATATATGCGATACTAGCCTGTGAGTAGAGTAAATGGTATTATTTTACTTGTGTCTAAATCTTCGTAATAAAGAGGTCTTAACCGATGCGTTGTCCAAAATGTGGATACATTTCATTCGATAATGTTGATGAATGTCTGAAATGTAAAAAAAATATCAAGTCTGCATCAGAGGTCCTGCAGGGATCTGTGCTTAAGGTAGCACCACCGAGTTTTTTAAAATTCCGTGGTGAACCGAAAAAAAGCAAGAAAACGCACTCTGATTTTTCTGACGAAATATCACCAGTCGCAGACTATGCTGACGATGAACCGGAATTTTCACCAAGTGACATAAATATTTCCGAAGATGTTGACGGCGAAATAGAAATTATGTCAGGGGGGCTTGGTACAGACCACTTGCAAACAGAAACTGCCCATTCCAGTCTTGAAGCAGAAGAAGAGGTTCAGGATGGGGATATCGAAGTTGATCTGAGTCAGTTTGAAGAAGTTTCTGATCCTGAGGCAGCTTTTCTTTCCGATGAAAGTGAAGAGTCCCTGGCAGAGAATGCTGACGTTATAGAAATATCTATGCCAGAAGAACTGAGTGACATGTCAGATCTTGATCCTCCAGGTCTGGATATTGATGCTGGTGATCTTGCAGACCTTGACTTGAACCTGGATCTTGATTCTGAGTCAGATGATCTCAACCTGGATGATCTTAATTTTGACCTTGCCCTTGATGATGTTGAGGTAGATCGAACCGTTTCAGAAGAATCTGTTCAAGAGACAGTGCTCGCTCTTGATGATATTGATTTCTCAGACGCCTTGTCAGATGACGGTGATGATGATTTAGTGGATAAATCTCTCGCCATGGATATGGATAGTGACCTTGATTTTGATCTTGATCTGGGCGGTTTGTCTATCCATAAAGATGTATAAATTGCAGATAAGCAATAAATTGAAAATAAATAAAGAAAATCTATTGACACTCACCGTCAATTTGGGTAAATAAACGTCTCCAAACGATGAGGCGCCGGGATAGCTCAGTCGGTAGAGCAACGGACTGAAAATCCGTGTGTCCCTGGTTCGATTCCTGGTCCCGGCACCATTCGTTTGAAAAGATATGAGGCGATTACAGTTGAACTACTGTAATCGCCTTTTTCTTTTTATATGCTTCTTTATGATTGGTACGGTCACAATACGATCCATATGGTTTCGTACTGAATCATCACTTTCTCTGGAGCCATCAATGTAATTCCGGGGCTGCTTTAAAGAAGGTGTTCGATAGGTGTGCTATTGGGGGGAAGCTGTATTTTCTGTATTGGCAATAGCGATAAATTTTGCCGCTTCCTGCGCGGCATGTTCACTTCCGGTCATGCGCATATCCATCATCCGCGTTTCTGCGAGCAAGAGGCCAAGGCGGGTGAGGGCCTGTTCGGTTGCGGCAAGAGAGCGCCGTGAAAAACTGGCGTCAAGCATATCACCTCTACAGGATGTCTCGAAGCCAAAGGCGGTCAGAACCTGCTCGATGAACTCCAGCCGAAACAGTCGCTGCTGGTGGGCAGCACCACCCCCTTTGAAACGAAAATTGATATAATTCGTCGAATCCTGCTCTCCGCAGATTGTGTCAACAATAGAAAAATGGTAACCGAAGCGGATATTAAGGTGCAGATATTCTCTGGCTGCGATGGCGTAGCTGGCAAGCAGCCGTGAGTCACGGGAGAAAATGCCACCGCTGACCTGATCAAATCCCTCCCAGTCCACATGATGTTGACTGGTGTCCCAGTAAATTCTCGGATCGGTCATTCCCTTCCACAGAGCCCGCATAGGTAAGCTTGAGAGTTCCTCAAGGGGGATTGTCTTACCTGACGAAGATCCACTGCTGCAATCGAGATCGAGAACATACATAACAAGCGGGAGATCGGTCGCAAGCTTTCGTGCGGCTCCAAGGCCTCTGCCTTTTTTGCCGACCAGGTTGAACATCTCCCTGACACTTTTTTCGTGACAGAAGCGGACAATATCATGGAGTGAACGGCAATGTTCCGGGGTGAATGATTCGCCATCAGGGTCAGTGAGGTCAAGATGAGTAATACAGGCGGCGAGGTTTGTAAATTTTTCTTTTGGAAATTGGGAATTTGTACTCAATTTTCCGGTTTGCAATACGGCATTGACGCATCCACTGAAGATTCTGCCGGAGGCTGCATCAACGGTGACAATCTGGCCGGTTATCAAATCGGCAGTCTCACCGACCAGAACGGGGATACCGCGTTCTCGAGCGACAGAGGCAAAATGACTGGCCCTGCTGCCATTTTTAGCGATGACACCGACCACACGGTCGAGAAACTGTGATAGTGAGGGGCGAAGGGTCGGGGTGAGCACTACAGATCCGGGCGGGATGCTAAGAAAGGTTTTGCCGGTGGGGGCAAGAAATATCGGACCGCAGGAAATACCGGGTGCGGCACAATGCAGGTCGCTATAGAGCACGTTCTCAAGGTCAAAAGGGGTGACAATTACCGGAGGAGGATCCTTTTTCTGATGGAGGGGGCGGCTTTGAAGAACTGTCAGACCGCTCTCGTCAAGAGCCCATTCGATGTCCTGAGGACAACCGAAGGCATCTTCTAGCTGTAAGCCCCAAAGTTTTATCTGTTGGAGTTCGGCGGATGTCAAGAGGCTGTTTTCCGAGCTGTGGGATACCTCGTGGTCACTTTTGTTGAGATGATATTTTTCAGGAGTGCGTGAGCCGTCAACCAGTCCTTCAGCAAGACCGTCAACCGCATAAATCCCCAGGCGCTCCTCGTGAGCCGAAGCTGCCGGGTCAAGGGTATACATGACCCCTGATGCTCGTGGTGAGATCATAGGGATGACAAGGGCTGCCATGGTGGTGTCGCTGTCTCTTAAGCCGTGCCGGATGCGGTAGCCCATAGCGCGAGGGCAGTATTTTCCGGCAATCACTCTTTTGTAGGCAGAAACAGTATCCTCTGGAAGTACCTCAAGCTCACTGGCGTATTGACCGGCAAATGATACATTACCGTCTTCGGCCATTGCGCTGGATCGAACTGCCAGTAACGTGACAGGCCCCAGGGCGTCAAGGGCAAGGTTTATCTGTTGGACGATTTCTGCGGGTATCTCGCAGGCAAGAATCAGTTCCTGTAGTTCTCCTGCAATACGAATGATTGTGTGATGATCGGCAGCGTGGATCTGTGCAAAACGACGGGAGAATTCCTTTTGGAGTTGGTTCTCAGCAATAACGTGGTGGAATGCGTTTGTGGTAATGACAAAACCGGGGGGGATAACTACGCCGGTTCGTCCCGCAGCTGAAAGGTTGGCTGCCTTTCCTCCTGCGAGTTCGGGGTAGTCTGCCGCCTGGTCAAGTGGCAGGACGTAGGGTGGCGTACTATTGACAATCGGTGGAATGAGTATTTTCCGTATTTGATCAGCCAGGTGGGTGTGGCTGTTGAGCAGGCTCGAATACTCAGGATTCATTGTAGAAAGGTGGTCTGCCATGGAACCAACAATTCCGGTTATTTGCTCTACGAGCCTGCTGATCAGATGTGGATCGGCAGGGTTTTCACCAGAGAAATGTGATTCAAGGTCGGCAATGAGATCCAGGGCCTGACCATCAAGTTGTAGGATGGTTCTAAAAGACTGATATTTTGTGTGAAGTAGGTCTGCCGGGGCGAAAATGCTCTTGAGCCAGTGTTGCCAGCGACTCCGTATGCTTTTACTTCCCCTTGCAGTTGACATCAGGATTGCTGAAGTTGTCCCACCAGTCGGGCCTTGGTGGTTTTGTACCAGGTCACGCGACTCATAATTGCTGAATAGACCATTCGGGTTGCAATATAGAGCAGCAGAAAAGACGGGAAATACTCCACCGTATTACCAAGAAACGGCATATGAAAGGGGAGTTCCAACGGTGCATCAACAAAACGTAAACTCAGCCAGGCGAGGGCGAAGGGCATAGGCCAGATTGAAACGCAGAAAATTGCGGCGCCAAGCGAAAATGAATGGCCAAAGGCATCCAGCCCCTGCTTGTTGATGGCTTTGAAACTCTCTTTGTCACCAACCTTGAGTGCGCTTTCTGAAAGTTCGTGGTTGTGGTCCATTTTGGCTTGTATCTTTCGTATGTATTTCTTGTTGATCAAAGTCACAAGGCTGGCAGACAGGTCGCCTAGAAGAATACAATAGATGGCGAGAAGAACAATGCCGAGAAGGTATCCTGCCGTTGCTGAAGGCAGCCATCTGAAGGGCGCGATCAGCCAGGGGTCAAGGAAGAGAAGGGCGGAGGTTATGGTCGTCATATTAAAGCTCCGGGCACGGGGCCCGGAGCCATCCAGGGCACGAGGCCACTAAAAATTAACCGAATATCCTGTAGTTAAAAAATCCTCTCAATACGTAATCGATACCGACATAAAGTGCCAGAACGATAAAGAGGCGCTTGAGCAGGATATCTGAGAAGTATTTTGAGGTTCTTGGTCCAATAACTGATCCAAGAGCGATACCGCAGAGTTCAATACCAATCAGTACCCAGTCAAACTGCACCCCTTTGGAGATAAGGGTCACAATACTGGTAATCATGCTGATCAGTACTGCCAGTGCTGAGGTTCCTGCTGCAAGGTACATTGGTAGTTCTGCTACGCTGGTTAAAAATGGAACAAGCAGAAAACCGCCACCGACGCCTAAAAACGCAGCGATTGCAGAAATAACAATACCACCGATAAACGGAATAAGTGGGTTGAATTTGAATTCGACGCCATAGAAGGTGAAGCTGATGACGGTCATGGAGATTTTGGTAACCTTAACGCCCATCGCAGCGGTATCGACTTTTTCACCGCTCTTTTGCTTCTTTACGCTAGCCTCGAAGGCAGCAGCAGCAGCTTTGGCCTTCTTTTTGCTGGCCTGACCTGCAGAAGATGTTTCATAGAAAAGATAGACACCAAGAGCCAGGACAAATAGACCAAAATATCCTTGATATTGTGAGAAAGAGATCTTGCCGGCACTCAGAGTGACAGAACCCCAGGCACCGAGAATGGAGCCAATGCCAAGAGATACCGCCAGGGGTACAACAAGGCGGCCCATCCGGTAGTAGTTGAATGAGGAAATAAGGGCGGATAAACCGACCAGATACTGGTTGGAACCACGGATTGAGTCGGTAACAGCCTTATTCAGCGCTGGTGTCGTCTCTTTAAAGGATTTGGCGTAGCCGCCAAGACCGAAGATACTCATATGTCCGACGCCGGCCATAACACCACCAAAAGCGCCGACTGTACTGAAGATCCAGCCGACCCAGACCGCCCAGCAGAAAGCCAGAATCATGTTGACCTGTGGAGCACCGGGAATGCCAAGAAATCCTGCAGGTTTGGCGGGATCAATCTGACCAGGGCCGGTGCCTTGGGGGGCAGATGCAATAGCGTCCTGCAGCTTACCGGCCCAGGCAGGCTCCATCCACATACTGATAGCGAGCGTTGTACACGCCGCAAAGAGAAACAAACTATGGTTCTTTTTCACAACAGCCTCCAGAGGTTAAGGATAATATTTCTACGTGAATGTGACATTTGATCAACTCTTTGTCTCATCTATGCAATTTCATCAGCAAGCTTTATGCCAATACTGGATATGCTTTTTTCAGACTGTTTCACTGATCCCACTCTCACTGGAAATAAACACGCAAAATTTCATTTTCAAGATGAAAAGTAAGATGTTTGTTCGCTCAGCGGTTCGCGCTGTTATCAGCAGCTGTGAAGGGGCTGCTCCTTGTAACCCTCTGTACTCCTGAACTATGTATAATAAAAATTAATGAGTATGCAACATTTATGAAGCGGTAAGGTTAATATAATATTTGAATGTCACTAAAAAATCGATGTTTATACTAATGCAACACAGATGTTGCAATGCAGCAATTATGTTGCTTCTTTGGACGGGTAAAACCTGTGCGGTGAGCATGTGTGTTTGTCTTCAGTATTGGTTGCATACTGTTCTGCCCATGGTGGTCTCAAGACTCTGGATGAATATGATGTCCTTCCAGGGGAAAACGATTGTTACGGCTTCCACCCGGGCCATAGACTACACCCGATTTCTATGGCTGGGCCTCTTCAATGGACTTTTGGTAACGCTACTGCTCTTTACAAAAACCGTTTCTCTGTAGCCCCTGATCGACTAGGTAAATCGCCGGGAGGTATTTCCCTTCTCGCAAGCTTTGGGCCAGTAGACAATAAATCAATATATGCAGGTCAGACAGTGTCGGCAAAGCACCCACCGTAAATAGAGAGAAGAAGATCGGTATTGAAGAGAAAACCCGCCCGTTTCAGGCCATCTCAGACAGGCAAACGTATACCAATCATATGAATAACTTCTGAATGGTTAAGAGTTGGCCCTCAGTGTTTCCTGTATCTTGAAATAGACAACGATCAGTGCCAGGAACAAAGTGATACTGTTTGCAATAATGACCGGCCATAACCACAGCAGAAGGCCGTACACCAGCCATAGGGCAAGACCCGTGGAGAACAGCAGATACATCCATAAGGAAATTGCATGGGTGTCCCGTGTTTGTATGACACGTAAAACCTGGGGTACAAACGCTACTGTCGTTAAAAAAGCTGCAATAATACCAATGAGTGATGGATTCACCACGGAACGGACCTCCAGGGTTCTACAACGAAAATTTTAATAGCTGCACAAAGTTCCTATATGCTTGAAGACGTATATCATGTTTGTGCCTGGCTGCCAGAAAAAAGGTTTTGGGCTCTTACAATTACCATCTTTTACCTGTCTTAACTTGGCCGGATATTACCTTGAGTTCCAAATTTTCTACTGAGGATGTGGCTGCTCAGGGGACTGGTAAAAACAGAGTCTCAGAGTAGGATTGGAGGCTGTTTGAACAAGACATCTACCCGACATGGTCTTGTCAGGTGCCCTCAGCAGACCCTATTTCTCCCGATGTCCTCTGTTATTTTACCAGTATCTGCTTTATTACTGATGCAAAGGAAATTACTGTTACAAAAAGCGGTATCGGCGTTGATTGATGAAAATGACTCAGTGCGGTTAATAGAGTCTAGGTGCTCAAGGTATATAGGACTTCACAACAGTTCCGTTAATCGTCTCTGCGGCTTTGGAACATTTCAACAGGAGTTATGTCAATGAAAAAGAATATAGCAGCCCTTACGATGATGTTGTTTCTCGCAGCTACATCTGTCTCATTTGCCGGAGGATACGGGCACAGAGGTCATGGTGGTTACTATAATGGGCATTATGGCGGTGGGTATCACCACAATGGATATCGTAACGGTCCACGACACTACAATTACAGAGGCCATCACAACAATGGTGTGGGGATCGCAATGGGTGTGGTAGGCGGTCTCCTCCTTGGTTCTGCTCTGATTGCCGCGACACCTCCCCAGACAGTTGTCTGTGGAGCTCCATATGCAACGTATCCTCCCGAGGTTGTTGTCCGGCAACCAAGAGTTTGTGTTGAAGACCGGGTCGTCGAAGGAGAATGGCAGATTAACCGTTATGATGGCCGACGATTCTGGGCTCCCTATCAATATCCCGTAACCCGAAGATTCCAGGTCCCCTGTAACTAAAAAATTGGGAGGATACCTTACGAGATTCTTAGTGGAGCGGAGGTTTCAAATGAATGTCTACTTCCTTTTTTGTTGTTACAGAGGCTTCATTTTTTAAATGTAGAAAAAAATATTATTTCATCATTGAAGTCGGTTTATCTCTTTTTCGTAGAGACGGATGAGATATACTGGATAGAGCAAGAAGGTTTTCAACGCTCACGATCGTATTTTCTCGGCCAAAGCATGTCCTTTAATCTACGTTTTCTATATTCCAGCCTCTTTACTCCCAATATTTGCAGAAGTCGATTTGCAGCATATCTGTTTGAAGTTACTGAAAATAATGTTGGGCCCACTCGCTAGAATTCAAAAAATACAATCCAAATGTGGGTATGAACTCATACCTGTCTATCTGATCGTATACACTAAGGATGGAAAATAAAAGCTATACCGAGAACTGCCAGGAATGCACCAACCCATGCTCTGGGCGAGGGTTTTTCTTTTGTTGCAACCCAAAGAATAGGCAGGATGAGTATGGGTGAAGTGGCAGAAAGTGTTGATACGAGACCAGCAGGACCGTGGGCCAGGGCATAAAGGAGCAAAGTCATACCAATAGCCATGCCTAAGATTCCGCTTAAACCGGTTTGCCATAAGAGCTTCGCGGTTGCAGGCGTAGCCCAGTAACCAGCTCTTGAGGACCTTAGCAAAAAGACAAAATCTAAGGCTAAGGCGGCAAACCCGACTCGCAAGCCGGCGGCGGCTACAGCGTCAACCCCGGAGGCCATGACTGGACGAGCAATTAGAACAGCAAGAGCTTGACATAGAGCTGATAAAAAACCAAAAATAATTCCTACAGTTAGTGAACCTTGAATCTCTTCAAAGACATGTTTCTGGATTGAGGTGTTTCGAAAGAACACCGCCAACAGAACGCCAGCTACAATAAGTACACAGCCAATAATCGTGTTAAAGGGAAGGGATTCTCCGAGGAAAAAGTAGCCCACGACTACTGTCATAGGTGCATTGGTCGTGAAGAGGATTCCGGTTCGCCGCGGGCCTAGTCTTTTCAGAGTAGCGTAAAGAAGAGTGTCTCCAATAAAAATTCCGATAATAGAAGATAAGAGCAGAACAAATACAGAGTGAAGATCAAGAGTCCGCCAGGTGCCAGTGATTAAAATGACTAAAATGAGGATGACAGAAACGATGTTGAGGCGAATGCGATTAAACCTTTCCGCGCCAAATGCACGTGTCGGTGTCGTTGACAGCAACCCCCCAAAAGACCAACATATAGCAGCTGCCAAAGCGGAACATTCGGCAATATACATGTGATTTTTCCTCTGGCAGAGTTGCCTTTTTTCGGTATTTCCGAAATCGAGGGAGCAATTGAAGCATTAAGAAAGGTAAGTATGATACCGGCTGCTAACCTGAACCAATACGTGCCAATCCAATGAAGATGGGCGGGTTATAAATAATCCAATTGGAGATGTCAACGAAGAAAAATTTTTCTTTTTAGAACGTTGCAATGTTTGCTGGTTTGAAATCAGAGCTCTTTCTGAACCTTTGATATTAATGCAAAAATAGCTTGCTTTTCCCTGCCCCATATGAATAGGGTTACTCACAAAAACAGGAGTCCTCGGCGGGGTATAACGTAGATCTCGCGCTGGTCTAATCAGCAGAAGACGTGCCAGGAAATGCTATATTCGTTTGAAAAAAGGAAAATTAAAGAATGAAAAAAACAATAGGCTTAATACGAGAGGGAAAAATCCCAATTGATCGTCGTGTCCCGCTCACTCCAGCCCAAGCCAAAGCAGTAATGAGTCGTTTTCCGGATGTTGAAGTGGCCGCAGAGAGAAGCGACATCCGTTGCTATTCAGACCAAGAGTATGAGCGAGAAGGAATCAGGCTTTTAGACTCTTTGGAAGCTTGTGACATTATTTTAGGGGTCAAGGAAGTTCCGGTTGATACGTTAATCCCAGAAAAAACATATTTCTTTTTCAGCCATACGATCAAAAAGCAACCCTACAATCGAAAATTACTCCAGGAAATTTTGAAGAAAAACATTTCCCTCATCGATTACGAAACGCTCACAGACGAGACAGGCAAGAGAATTATTGCTTTCGGTCGATGGGCAGGAATAGTTGGAGCATACAACGGCATATGGACTTTCGGTCAACGATACAATCTCTTTGATACTCGACGAGCGCATACGTGTTTTGACCTTGATGATCTGTGGTCTGAGCTTACCCAAATAAATCTTCCCCCGATAAAAATTGTTTTGACCGGCGGGGGCCGGGTTGCCAAAGGTGCGATGGAAGTATTGAGCCGATTGGGTGTTCGTAAAGTAACGCCTCAGCAGTTTCTCGAAGAATGGTATGATTTTCCAGTTTTCGTTCAACTTAACGCACGGAACTACAACAGAAGCAAGACAGGTGAGGAGTTTAGCAGAAATAGTTTCTATCAGGCACCACAGATGTATGAGGCTGATTTTATCAAATATGCAGCGGTCGCCGATATCCTGATTGCTTCGGCATATTGGGATCCGAAAGCACCTGCTCTTTTTGATAGAAAGCACATCATGAGCGACAATTTTAAAATTTCTGTCGTAGCTGACATAACCTGTGATATCGAAGGGTCTATACCCTGCACCAAGCGGCCTAGCACTATTGAAGAACCTATCTATGATTATAACCCCTGTGACGATCAAATAGAAAATCCTCTATCGGATGAGGCGAACATCACCGTTATGGCCGTCGACAATTTACCGTGCGAGCTGTCAAGGGACGCGTCAAAAAACTTCGGCAATGATCTGCTTGATAAGGTTCTACCAGAAATCCTTGGCAATGATTCGAGAGGAATTATTCAGCGCGCAACAATAGCCAAGGACGGAAAACTATCTGGACGATTCACTTATTTGCAGGAATATGCTGACGGCAAATAGGCTGAAGTAAAGTGGCAGGAAGCAAAAGAGGCTTGCCATCATTTATCAGAATTGTATAATCAATTGCTTTAATGAGACCACATATTTTTAATATTGTGGAGACAATTCAGACCTTCAATGGAGATAGTATATGAATGTATTCAAGACACTGGCCGTAGCATCTGCAGTATCGGTGTGCATGGCTGGCAGTGCAGTGGCTTCAACTCTAGATGCTGTAAAAGAAAAAGGCTATGTAAATATCGGCGTATCGGGAAAAGTGATCGGTTTCTCTGCTCCGGATGCTCAAGGTAAATGGACTGGTCTGGATGTAGATTTTGGCCGAGCTGTTGCTGCGGTAATATTTAATGATCCTGAGAAGGCTCGATTCACTCCAGTAGCTTTTAAAGAAGCATTTACCGCTCTTCAGTCAGGAGAAATTGATATTCTTTCAAGAAATACGACGTGGACCTACCAGCGAGACACTAAACTTGGTATCGATTTCGTCGGCACCATTTTTTACGATGGCCAGGGTTTCATGGTCAAAAAAAGCCTCGGTGTGACAAGTGCGAAAGACCTTAATGGTGCAAGTGTTTGTACTCAAGCCGGTACCACCACGGAATTGAATTTATCAGATTATTTTGTTTCCAAAGGAATGGCTTATAAACCGGTTGTATATGAGTCTGCAGATGAAGCAACTGTTATATATGATACCGGTCGATGTGATGTTTACACCACCGACACCTCTGGACTGGCTGCCCGAAGAAGTACCCTTGGCAACCCAAAGGATAACATTATACTCCCTGAAATTATTTCAAAAGAACCTTTAGGACCTGCTGTTCGACAGGGTGATCAGCAATGGAGTGATATTGCGCGCTGGACTCTTTTCGCGATGATTAACGCTGAGGAGCTGGGCATAACTTCTCAGAATGTTGATGAAATGATGAAATCAAAAAACCCTGCTATTCAGCGTTTTCTCGGTGTTGACACCAATTACGGCGAATTCATGGGGCTTACCGCCGACTGGGCGTACCGGGTCATCAAGCACGTGGGCAACTACGGAGAAGTTTATGATAGAAATGTTGGACCTGCTACGGTTCTTGGTCTTGAGAGGGGTGTGAATGCACTCTGGACCAATGGTGGAATCATGTATGCACCACCTATCAGGTAATTTACAGATTATTACCTGTATATAAAGCCGTTTTTCAAGGCAACTTTGAACCACACCATAACCGCTGGCATGTCGCTTGCGGTTATGGTTTTTCTTACTCAATTTATCCCGTCCACTATTCTTAGGAAAATCAGTTGCATGTCAAAAGTCGCCCGCAGCGAAACACAGCACCCGAGGAGAAATCTGTTGAACGACCCCCGAGTAAGGGGGTGGCTGGCCCAGGCTTTGGTTTTGATGCTGTTGGTCATCGTAGCAGGTTATGCTCTTTACAACATTGCCCACAACCTTAACAAAGCAGGAATTACCACCGGCTTTGCTTTTTTGAGTTCTCCGTCCGGTTTTGATATTAGCCAGACTCTGGTTGACTATAGTAGCAGAAGTACCTACGCTGATGCCTTTGTTGTTGGAATTCTCAACACTCTCCTCGTTTCAATTCTTGGAATTGTAAGCTCGACCATTCTTGGTTTTTTCCTCGGTATTATCAGGCTGTCGCCGAATTGGCTCATCTCTAAAATGGCTGAAGCCTATACTGAGATAATCCGTAATATTCCACTTCTGCTTCAGATACTCTTTTGGTACCTTGCTATCCTGACGCCCCTACCGGGACCACGGTTGGCTATGCATTTCAGTGACATTGCCTTTCTCTGCAATCGTGGCTTACAGATTCCAAAACCTATTTTTGAACCTGGGTTTATCGCAACACCTGTAGCCTTTTTGGGCGCTGTTATCCTCTCAATTTTTTTGTTTCGGTGGAGTAAGAAAAGGCAGCTACAAACAGGACGCCGTTTTCCTGACTACTCTATAGCCATTGCCCTGCTTGTTGGCATGCCACTTGTGGCTATGATGTTGACGGGCTTTCCTCTCCATTGGGAAATGCCGGTTCTCTCTGGGTTCAATTTTGCTGGCGGAATTACAGTTCTGCCGGAATTGATTGCCCTCTGGCTGTCCCTCACGTTGTATTCAGCAACTTTCATCGGAGAATATGTTCGTTCGGGTATTATGGCGGTGGATAAAGGGCAGCGCGACGCAGCGTATGCTTTAGGACATCGGCCATGGATGATCTATCGTTTGATTGTCATTCCCCAGGCGATGCGTGTTGTGACGCCGCCCCTCATCAGCCAGTACCTTACTCTGGTGAAGAACTCATCTCTGGCGGTAGTAATCGGCTACCCTGATCTGATTCATGTCTTCGCCGGTACAGCACTGAACCAATCCGGTCAGGCTGTAGAAATAATCAGCATCACGATGGCGGTGTATTTGATTATAAGCCTGTTTATCTCACTGATAATGAATTGGTACAACAAAAAATATGCCCTACGGGGTCTTTAGGGACGCATTATGTCTGAAACTTGGATACCAAGCCCCTCATTGCCTTCTCCGAAACTTGATTCTGGATATGCAGGATGGGTTAAAAACAATCTTTTTTCAACTCCCGGGAATTTACTGCTCACTTTGCTGAGTATTGCCCTGTTAGTGTTGACCGTGCCACCGTTGTTGCGCTGGGGGATCCTCGATGCCACCTGGCTCGGTGATTCACGCGGTGTCTGTGACGAGGCCGCGCAAGGTGGTTCGACGGGAGCCTGCTGGGTGTTCGTCAAAGTCAGATGGGGCGTGTTCCTGTATGGCTTTTATCCGCTGGTTGAACGCTGGCGGGTGAACTTTACTTTTTTTGTCCTGGCCGTTGCTCTTTTTCCTCTTTTTGCTCCAATTCTTTTGGGTACGACCAAAAGAAAGATGGTTCTCTACCTGCTTGCCGCAATAACCGTGCTCTTTTGGCTTGGACCGATTCCCGCCACCTTTATTGCCTGTTACCTCTTTGCTCCTTTTGCTCTTGATAGATTGTTGCAAGGCAAACCGTTCCTTGAGTTGTTTGGCAATCAGGTCGTTGCAGTCCTGACAGGTATCGGTTCTGCTCTTTTGGTTGGAGTGATCTCTTATTATGGGATCTTTTTGTATTTGGATGAGAAAGCGGCTGGAGCAATTGGCCTGACCGCGCTCGTGCTAACTCTTTTTCTCTTGTTTATCAGTCGACTCACGGCATCAGGCTGGCACTGGGTATTTCTCTTTACAGTGTATCCGGTATTTGCGTTTTTCATGCTGGTTGGAGACATTTTTGGTTTGCCACTTGTCGAGACCCATTTCTGGGGAGGTCTGTTTCTTACACTGGTGGTTGCTGGTTCCGGGATGGCTACTGCCTTGCCCATCGGTATCCTGCTTGCTCTCGGTAGACGTTCAGATCTACCGGTTATCAAGGTCCTCTGTGTTTCCTTCATCGAATTCGTTCGGGGAGTTCCCTTGGTGAGTGTCCTGTTTATGGCTTCGGTGATGTTTCCTCTATTCTTACCGGAAAATGTGACGTTTAATAAACTGTTGCGTGCCCTGGTTGGCATCGCATTTTTTTACGCAGCGTATATGGCGGAGGTAATACGGGGAGGATTGCAGGCTATTCCCAAGGGACAATACGAAGCAGCTATGGCCCTTGGCTGGCCCTACTGGAAAATGATGAGCCTGATTATCATTCCCCAGACTTTACGCCTTGTCATTCCGGGCCTTGCCAACAATTTTCTGTCCTTACTGAAAGACACCACTCTGGTGGCGGTAATCGGCCTGCTTGATCTGCTTGGCGTTGCCAAGGCCTCGATGGCAGACAAAGAATGGCTTGGTTTTACCAAAGAAGCTTATATTTTTGCCGCTATAGTGTTCTGGATTTTTTGTTTCGCCATATCCCGCTACAGTGTTTATCTCGAAAAAACTTACCACCCAAGTCATCAATAAGTAGAAGCAAGAGGAGAATTACAAATAATGACTACTGCCACAACACCAGAGAAAAACAAACGGGAAAGTATTGTCACCATCTCCGGTTTAAATAAGTGGTTTGGTGACTTTCATGTTTTGAAGAACATCAATCTCGAGGTTGGCAAAGGCGAAAAAGTGGTTGTCTGCGGCCCATCCGGTTCAGGAAAGTCCACTCTTATTCGCTGCATTAACAGGTTGGAGACCCATCAACAGGGAAAAATAATAGTCGATGGAGTTGAACTCACCAACGATGTCAAACGGATTGACAAGATACGTCGGGAAACAGGGATGCTTTTCCAGAATTTTAATCTTTTTCCTCACATGACAGTTCTTGAAAATCTGACCCTGTCACCGATCTGGATTCGAAAAATGCCTCTCAAAGAAGCTCGTGAGCTCGCTTTTCATTATCTCGAACGGGTAAAAATTCCCGATTTAGCCAATAAATATCCGGGACAATGTTCGGGAGGACAGCAGCAGCGTATTGCGATTGCCAGATGCCTGTGCATGAGCCCAAAGATCATGTTGTTTGATGAGCCAACTTCGGCTCTCGATCCTGAAATGATTAAAGAAGTTCTTGATGTTATGGTAGATCTTGCGAGTTCTGGTATGACCATGATCTGTGTCACCCACGAAATGGGTTTTGCCAGGACCGTTGCGGATCGGGTTGTGTTTATGGATACAGGGGAGATCGTTGAAGCAAACGATCCGGAGACATTTTTTAACAATCCTCAATACGACCGGACCGCTCTCTTTCTTAGTCAAATTATCAATCACTGATCCTTTTCGGATGCTGACTTTATAATGACACACTCTACCGATCTTCACAAATCATTGGCTGGGCATCTGGCCGAATACGCCACCCAGTTCAATCTTGATTCTGTTGCTGATTCGGTTGTCAAGCATGCTGTCTCTCTGTTTCTCGATCTTCTGGGGGCTGCCCTTTCAGGAGTCGATACCCTGGAAGCAATTGCTGCAGCAAAGGCGGTCAATCTTCTCTCTCCCGGCGGTGGTCCTTGCACCTTATGGGGGACAGGCGGCACGGCAACACTTCAGGGTGCTGTTCTTCATAACGGTATTATTGCCCATGCCAGAGAACTTGATGATTTTGGAGGGGTGGATCATACCGGTGCAGTCGTCGTACCGGTCATTTTGGCAGTGGCTGAGGCATTTCCTACTGTTTCCGGCAGACAGGCTCTTGAAGCAATGATTGTTGGCTATGAGGTCGGACGCAGGGTTCTTGACAGTGCGGGAGGGTATCGACCACACAACCACTCGGATGGCTTTCATTCAACCGGTACATGTGGCAGTTTTGCTGCAACTGCGGCAGCTGCAAAAGTTATGGGCTTAGATCTTGATCAAACGATATGGGCCTTGGGGCTGGCGGGTAGTTTTACCGGAGGAACCTGGGCCTTTACCGGGGATGGGGCGATGAGTAAACGCTTTAACGTTGGTCGGGCGTCCGAGACCGGTGTTGTCGCAGCCTGCCTTGCCCGTTCCGGATTTACCGGCCCTGGACAGATCTTTGAGGCAGAATGGGGTGGATTTTTCAAAACGTATGCCAGAACTGCGGCCAATCCAGACGCCTTGATCTGTAAACGCCCACCCGGGTATGGTATCATGCGCAGCGGTATCAAACCCTATGCTGCCTGTCGCGATATCCATAGTAGCCTGGATGTGATTTTCGATGCAAAGGAGTGCTATCAGTTGACCGCTGCAGATATAGCTTCTATTGAGGTTCGGTGTATTCCCGAGATGATTCAAATGATCGGTAAGGAGGAGTTCCCGTCAACGAGGATCGCAGCCCAGCTTCACTTGCCCTATAGTATTGCCGTTGCTTTGATACAGGGGAAGGCCTTCATCTCTGAATATGAGGCTCCAATCCTCCATGACCCCGAAATAAAAAGGCTTGCTGCATTGGTGCAATTGATTGAAAGCCCTGAGTTACCTTTTGATTCCGAACCTTACCTCACCATTAGAACCATTGACGGCAGGGTGATACAGGGGCATGTGGATTATGCCAGCGGTGCCTCTCAAAATCCATTGTCTCTCCAGAAAATTATAGAAAAATACGAAAGCCTGGCAGCAAGGATATTGCCTGCAGCCAGAACTGCAACAGTTCGGGAGAAGGTGCTCTCACTGGCGACCATCTCCGACGTCAGAGAAATTGCCGCCTGCCTTAGGTTGTAAAGCAGCATCAGATCGCATCTCGACAACAGGACAAGCCCCTTTTGCTGGACGGATATTTTAGAAGTTAATCGCCAACACAGAATAGCGATTGATTGTATTATTCATGCCTTTCATCATTTTGGTTCAAAGCAGAAGGTGATCACACATCGTCCGTCGCCGTGCACCAGGCTTTCTTCAATGGAGTGGACGGGTTTGAGTCGAAGGGCTTTCATCACCCCGTTGCGAATCGCCTGACAGCCACAGGCATAGCCTTTGGTCATCTTTGCAGCATTTAAAGAATCAAAGGCATTGCATTGGTGGCCTGTCCAGGTCGCCATATTACCTTTTATGGTGACCGGTTCGTTGACGTACATCTCGTCAAAAAAACATGTTGACCATACGGTTTTAAAAATTTCCATCAGGTCTTCGATCGACTCAGGGCGTTGTATGGCACCTGATCGGAGAAGCAGAAGGGTATATTTTCTGAAAAAGCGTTCGTTGGCCTCAAGGTTTAACTGATTTGCTTTCTCTGCCCCAAATTCCTTCACCATCGTTGCGTGCCAGTAAGAGTCGTGCAGCCACCAGAGTTTTTTTGTTTCGTTGAGTTGTTCTTTCAGAGTGTTCACGTTCTTTCCTCAGATATTGATGTCACGTTTTTGATGACGGAGTCATTGATAGTATCGAGCCGACCTCTTATGAATACATCAGCGGGTTCAAAATATCTTTATTTGAGAAAAATCTATTCTCATTTCTATCCCTGGAGGCAATGCGTCTTATACTTGCAGATGATACTATCTTGCAGATGCAGAAGGTGATGACGAATTTCATGTATTTTCATGTTTAAGTGAGTGTAACCAACATTTTCGACAAGGGCAATGGGTCAAAGGGCTATCTGTCTGAGCTTTGTCCTGTTAAATGCCTTTAGATATGATGGTTGCCACATAAACAAAACAGACCTGCCTACCTTGCAAACGTGGGTTAAGTTGAGAGCATAAACAATCAACTCAGAGCCAAAATCAAGGAGGCAGGTCATGCAGAAAACAATA
>NZ_SWCN01000043.1 GCF_005116575.1 Desulforhopalus sp. IMCC35007
ATGCAAACTCTGTGGAGGAAGATGCAACGGCTCCAGTTCTCGGCAACGTTATTACAACCGGACCAGGCAGCGATACCTTAGGTGCCGATTCTCCAACCCTGGTCACTGCCATTGCAGCAGGTGCTGTGACCGGAACTGTCGGAAGCGCCCTTGCCGGTGCATACGGCACCCTGACTCTCAATGAAGACGGCAGCTACAGCTACCAGCTTGATAACAGCAACCCGGATGTACAGTCGCTTGACGATGGTGACACCATCCAGGATGTCTTTACCTACACCATTACTGATGCTGATGGGGACGAGTCTACCGCTACCCTTACCATCGATGTAAACGGCAAGGAAGATGCCCCGGTAGCAACCAACGATGCTATTCAGATAATAGAGGATATGTCCAATACCACTGACTTATACACTTTAACTCTTAACGATTTCGGTACCTACTCAGATATAGATGGTGACGTATTAACAGAGATTCGAATAGACAGCTTACCGACCAATGGAGAACTTCTTCTCAATGATGTACCGGTAACATCTGATCAAGTCATAACCGTTGAAGACATTAATAACGGCAACCTTCAATTTGATCCAACGGATAACACTGACGTTGACAGCAGCTTTACCTTCAGCGTCAATGATGGTTCCCTCTGGAGTACTGAATCCTACACCACAACCATTGAAATTGAAGCCCTGGCTGATATGCCTACTGTGGATATCACCGCCGAAAACTCTTTTGATCAGGTAATAAATTCTGGCAATCTTACACAGATTGATCTTGGTTTTACAATTGAGGCCTTCGATAAAAATGGCAATCCAACAACGTTCAGTCACAACACAAGCCCCGAAGGCTTTGGTGTTACAGGGGTCTCTTCAGGAGCCAATAGCGAACTCGGATACGATTCTGCTTCGGGTAAGTCTGAATCTATTGTGGTGAGTTTTGATGAGGCCATATCCTCTGTGGATGTTTCTTTTGCCTGGCTGAGTGGAACTGAGACCGTCGGCTACACCTTTTACAATAATGGGGTAGAAGTTGGCTACGGAACAGAAGAGTATGGAAGTGATGGCGTAGATCCTGCTGTTACGTTGCAGCCAGACACAGGTGTGTTATTCGATCAGATAGTCTTTGATGCACCAGGAGTCGGTGACGATTATCTCATTCACTCTATTACCTTTGAGAGAACCGAGACCATTGACACCTCAATAACCATTAATGAATACGAGTCTGTTGGGCTGGATATAAGTTCCGCTCTTACCGATACGGATGGTTCTGAAGAGCTTACGTTAACCCTTGAAGGTATGCCAGTAGACTCCGTTCTTTCAGATGGAGTTAACAGTGCAATCTCAAGCGGTGAGGCTGATACGATAGATATAACCGGTTGGGATTTAAGCAACCTTACCTTGACTCCAGTTCTTTCCGGATCAGGTAACACAACTATTGAACTTACCACAACAGCTACTGCCACAGAAATAAGTAACGGCAGCAGTGCTTCTGCGACTGATACCATTTCCATTAATGTTATCACCTCCATTGAAGCTACCTCTGATACGGGTACCGTCTATGAATCTGGTCTAGATGTTATTGGAACTGATTCAGACAGCGATACAGAGACAACAACGGGCAATTTACTCAGCAACGACCGCAATCTTGACACCACAACCGTCATTTCCCAGATCGCAAGTAATGGCAACGTGGCTAATAATGCAACGGATGGGACCTTAACAGTCTCAACCGAGCATGGCACCATTACCGTTTACACTGCAGCGGTTGATGGTCATACTGCCGGCGACTATGTATATACCCTTACAGAAGTAACTGACGGAGACAATGTAACAGATACGATCAGCTACACAATTGATGATGGTACTGGAACCTTGAGTACCACGGATTTAACCATAAACATCGTGGATGATGAGCCTGTGGTTACGTCTCAAACAGCATCAATTGAACTCGGAACCATCTCAACCAATCTTATTATTATTGCCGATAGATCCGGCTCGATGAGTGGAGATATTGATCTAGAAGAAGAAGCAATTGAAGACCTTGTTGACTCCTACCTCGTCTATGGAGACGTGAATGTCAACCTCACGACCTTTGCTGCCAGTGCATCTAATTCCGGCTGGGAAGAAAACGTTGACAACACCTATTCTGTAAACATGAGAGCAAGTGGGACCACAAACTATACTGAGGCCATGGAACTCGCAATGACCAGTGCAATGACAGGCACCCCCACTGCGACCCAAACCATTGTGTACTTCATGTCCGACGGACAAATATATGGCACAAGCAATGAACAAACCTTCTGGAATGACTCAGACACAGACGGTTTAAGTGATTTACTTGTGGAGTGGAAGCATTTCATAGAAAATGAAACCGATATGCTCTTTACCATCGATATGGGTGGTGCTGCGGGGGATGACCTTGATGCTGTTGCGCTTCAAGCCGATGACTTTGCTGGAACAAGTACAACTTACGGTGCAAGTTCCCTTATTCCTGATTCCATTGATAATTCAGGAGATGTCATTGTAGTGGAAGACCTTAACGACTTGGCTGATGCCCTCATTACCACCACAGGGCTTTATGGTGAAGTTCTTGGGGATACACTGACAGGGTCACTGGTTAATTATGGTGCAGATGAGGGTAACATAAGCCAGATTGTAGTGGGAGACGAAACATACACCTATGACGGATCACAAATCGTTGATTCTTCCAACAACGTGGTTTCCGACTCAAGCTCCCTTGAGGGAGTCGAAACGAGTATCAACGGTGTTACTTTTGCAATAGATCTGGAGACGGGTTCCTACATCTATTCCATCGACCAAACAGTTTCAAGGACGGAGTTCCATACTGAAGACCTGGGCATTCAGTTCACTGATGGTGATGGAGACACAGCTTCTACAACCTTAACCTTTGAAATTAACCCAAGTCTTGCACCTGTTGCCGCTACGACGGCGATGACAACCATGGCATTCTCAGATGACGTCCTTGACTTTAGTGCTATAACTGCGGCAGATGCGAGCTCCAGTGATGATTCAACCGATGCCAGCACAATAACGGTTAATCAAGTTTTAGATACCAGCGACCCACTTTTTACAGATCAGAATCCAGATGACACACCTGCTGATTCGACCAGCACAACAGACACTGAATCAACAACCACTAATACTGACACCTCTACCACTGATACTGACACCTCTAGCAGTACAGGTTTATTTTCAGAAACAAGCGTCGATACGACAACAACAGGTACCGAGGACACAAGTGTCGCTCCGGCAGTTGTCATAGACACTGACATTTAACCCCAACAAAAAAGCCGTTGGTTCTCTTAGAACCAACGGCTTTTATTTTTATCAAACTGAGCACGACTACAAGTCTGCAACTCAGGTAAGACACCTCACATCATTGTCTCTCAACTTCCATTATTCTCAAGCCAGTGTAAGTCCCAGCTCTAAGCGATTACGTACTCCTGTCTTCTCATAAATTGAACTCAGGTGTGCTTTCACGGTACGTAAACTCACAAACATCTTTTCAGCAACTTCTTGATTTGACAGTCCTTTTGCAACATACAGGGCAACCTCCTGCTCTCGTTTACTCAGGAGATGCAAAAGCCGTTCACGTGAGGCACTGTTATCTGTATCCCTGGTCTGGCCAACAACATCTATTAATTGAGAGATGATCGATGGTGGGAGCCATATCTGCCTTTCTTTAACACTATGAATCGCCTGCAAAAGATTGGATAATCGCATTTGCCGATTGCCATAACCTCGAATACCAAGCTGAAGAGCAGCAAATGCCTCTGGAAAAGCAGGAAGCGTGGCAAGGGCAATCACAGGGCAGGTAAACTGCTTTCCGACCGATACATCAAAATATTTTAAATCTACAATTGCAACATCACAGGATGGTGTTTCGGTTTTTTTCAAAGCCTCGGCATCAGCTACCGTAACAACATTTCCAGGGCCAAAACTATCGCTAAGTTTTGTAAGCAGTGCCTTATCTTTACTGCAACATAATAAAAGCATCATCTTTCTCGCAGAGCATTGTCTTTCGCCCTGAGTATTGGTTTCATTAAATACTGCATCACCGTTTTTTTCCCGGTAATTATATCCACCTGGGCCGTCATTCCGATAATGATATGCTTTTTATTATCTTCAGACCCTAAGTAATTTTTCTCACTTTTTACCCGAACTAAATAGAATTCTTCTCCTTTATCGTCAGTAATAGTATCTGCGCTAATATGGGTAACCTCTCCTTCAAGCCCACCATAAATTGCAAAATCATAGGCTGTAAATTTTAACACGGCCTTTTGTCCCGGGAAGATAAAAGCGATATCCGATGGTTTGATTTTTGTTTCGACAATAACGCTTTTATCTATGGGCACAATCTCCAGAATATCCATCCCCGGCTTCAACACCCCACCGATTGTGTTAATAAGGAGTTGCTTTACGGTACCATCCACAGGAGACTTTACACTGGTTCTTGTCACCCTGTCCTCTATGGCTACCTGCATATAATTAAGCCTGTCAATTTCAGCCACCACTGCATTAAGCTCTTCAAGGGCCTTCGATTTACGGGATTCTTCAAGTTCTTTTATTGTCTGCTCTGCCTCAATTATTTGCAAACCTAATTTTTCAATTTTTTTTGTAGTCCTATCTATCTCCTGCTTTTTTTCCAAAGCTTTCTGATCCAATTGCAGGAATTCAAGCTCGGAGATGAGATTTTTTTCTCTGAGGGGCAGGCTCAACTCAATCTCCCGGTTTATCATCTCTTTACTGGCCTTAAATGATTTCAAGTCCTGCTGTGCATCTGACAACTCAATCTTTCTCTGCCGAAGTTGCTGTTCCAAGACTGATCGTTGATTTTCATATTGCCTGAGCTGAGAGGAATATAACCTCTTCTCGTTTTCCATCAGAAGAGCCATCTGACTATCACCGTCAAGCTCCTCCATGGAACTGGTAATATTGGCTTCTGCGCGCAAACGGCTTGATTTCGCCAGGAGCTCATTTATTTTAGAGGCACCCTCTCCGTAGGAACTGCCAACCCCTGTGTCATCAATGGTGACCAATATATCACCAGTCTCGACGTACTGACCTTCAAACACATGAATCTCCTTGACAATGCCACCTTCAAGGTTTTGTACGACCTGGATCTGACGGGATGGAATCGTCCTGCCAATTCCTCTGGTTCGCTCGTCTAGCTCCGCAAAATGAGTCCAGGTACCAATAGCAATCACTACCAGACAAATTACATAGAACACACTGTTCAGCTTCGAGGTATTGCTGGCAAGCAAAGCGCCGCTGAGACTGTTCATGAACTCAATATCTTTCTTGCTGTATTTACTGCCTGAAGCCATGAAACTGGTTGCGATCGAACCCTTGCTTTCAGTCGAAACAGGCTGTTTGAGATCTTCGCTCACAGACTCTTTCCTCCAAGTTTAGCAAGTATTTCTTCCTTGGGACCATCCATGACGAGGACACCGTCATTTATAACCAACAGTCTGTCAACAATAGTGAGGATCGATGGTTTATGGGTTATGATAATGGCCGTCTTCCCTTTCGTCTTCTCCTCAAGATTCTTGATGACCTTCATCTCGGTGTTGTGGTCCATTGCGTTAGTCGGTTCATCCAACAGGATAATAGGGCTTTCTCGAATAAATGCCCGGGCTAAGGCAATGGATTGGCGCTGACCACCCGAGATATTCAGCCCTCTTTCTCCAACCTGAAGGTCCATACCAAGAGGATGCCGGTCAGTGAGGGCATTGACAACTCCAAAGGTTGAGGCCTTCACAATTTCAGCATCCGTTGCATGGGGAGCAGCAAGAGTGACATTATCCCGAACCGTCCCTGAAAAAAGGGTCACCTCCTGGGGGACATAACTGTAGGCAGACCTGAGGTCTACTGGATCAATCTGTTTAATATCGAGATTGTCGATAAAAACAGCACCATTCCCTACTTCGTAAAAGCCCATCAGAAGAGCACTTATCGTTGATTTTCCCGATCCCACCGACCCTACAATTCCAACACGCTCTCCTGCCTTGATTTTGAAGTTGATCCTTTTTAACGCCTGTTTTTCTTCGCCTGGATAGGAAAAATCAACATCTTTAAACTCGATGTCACCTTTAAAATCAGGCCTTCTTATAAAACGTTTACCTGCCGGCCTTTCTTCTTCCTTGGCCATCAATGTGTTAAGGGATTGAAGACCTATTTTCATCTGTTGGTAATTGGTGAGAAGCGATGCAGCCTGCGTCCATGGTGCAATAGAGCGACTCGCTAATATATTTACAGCGATAAGACCTCCCATCGTCAGCTCACCGTCTTTAATGAGATACACCCCGACAACAATCACCAGAACCGAGCAGAATTGGGTGAGAAAAGCCGAAAGGGTTGAAAGCGAACTGAAGCGAATCCTCGAAAGCAAACTCTTTGACGCTATTTCCCCAGTGGACTCCTCCCAATGCCATTGAACTGTACTGCTTGCATTAAAAGCCTTAATGGTCACCAGATTGGACAATGATTCGACAAGAATACTGTTCCTTTTACCAATTGCCTCGTGGGTGTTATCCACAATCTTTTGAATTACATTTTTCACCGGGATGGTCACAAGAAAAAGCACACATATGACTGAAAGAGGAAGTATAACCAGAACCGGATGAATGGAATAAATTACAATCAAAAAAATCAGTGAGAAGGGTAAATCAATAAAAGCAGTCAGAGCACTTGACGCAAAAAATGAACGAATCCCATCAAAATCGCGGATGTTGCTCGCAAATGCACCAACAGAACGTGGCCGCTCTGCCATCTTTATATTCATGGCATGCTGAAAGAGAACAGATGAAAGGATAATATCACTCTTTTTCGCCGCAGTTTCGAGCAGAAGAGTTCGAATAAATTTTAACATCAGGTCAAAACTATAAATAAGACCAATGCCTATAGCCAGCACCCACAGAGTATCTATGGCATTATGGGGAATAACCCGGTCATAAACGTTCATGGTAAACATAGGCCCTGCTATCACAAACAGATTGATGAACAGGGTTGCAAGCACAACACGGGCGTAGATGCTCCTAAATCGGTACATCGTCCCGAAAAACCAGTTGCTGGGCCGAGCCTCTGACACCTGGCTCAGTAAATGCTCCCGCCCATGACCCTCGTATTGTCTTTTCAGAAAAAATACATAGCCAAGGTACTCCTCTTCCAACTTATCTAAGGATATGGTTCTCGGCGAATCATCAATGTTTGGTATAATTACAGTAGCGCGTCTTTCTTCAACCGAGATTTCAGTAAGGACACAGGCACTACCGTGCTGAAGGATAAGGATTGCTGGAAGAACAACCGAAGGAATAGAGGTGATCGGACGCTGCTGCAGACTGGAATCAAACCCAGCCCTCCCAGCGGCTCTGGAAAAATTGGAATTGGAATGTTTCGTACTAAACAGCCTTTGTTTTTCCTCTGTTGGATCAAAAGGAAGCCCTTCCACCAGAGACTGGGCCGAAGCGGGTTTATTATCAAGCTTGGTCATGGTGACCAGACACAATAGCAATGGATCAAGGTCTAGATTTTCACTCATTATTGTTGGTTACCACCCCATGATATAAAGAACCCCTTGAAGATTAGCAAGTCACCTCACTAACCCTTCAAGGGGGAATTAGCATAAAAAGCCTCTTGTATATTAATTTAACGACAATCAGTTACTATTGTCAAACACCACACCCAATTAAATTTACCAAGAAAGCACTATCCGTGCAGGTAGCTACACTTAGGTATTGTTAAACTTTCTCTATTGAACAGTGATCTCCACACGACGATTCATTGCCCGTCCTTTTCTACTGTCATTGGTGGCTCTGGGATTTTCAATTCCTTTTCCAACAGCTGTTATCTTTGATTCATCAATACCTTGCTGAATAAGAAGTTCCTTGACAAGGTTGGCCCGCTGTTCGGAAAGTTTCATGTTTTCAATGGTGTCATTGTCTGACGCCGTATATCCTTCAACAACAACCGTTGTAACAGGCCGACTCAGAATTCTTGAAGCAAATTCCGTCAATTCGGCCCTCGCATTTTCGGTGAGTAACTGGCTGTTTGCCATTACCTCTAGGGTCAGTTGCATATTTGACTCATCGACACTCACGCTTGGCTTTTTAACAGTCGCACTGGCAGGGGCTGAATAATCGGCAGTTGTAATATACGGCGTAATAAGCATTGCGTCTTCGTGTGGATAACCGGTCTTGCCAGCATCATCTTTTTCACATCCAGAAGATTTGACTGTGAGGCCATCTTGTGTGTTATCACATTGATCGACGGTATCAAGTGCTATATCTTTATCTCGGTTAGCATCAAGTATCTCATATTCTTTTTTCTCATATTCAGCGGGATCATCCTGTTCTGCAGGTAAGGTCAACATCCCGCGCAAACCGGTATCATGCTCGGCAAGCAGGACACCCGTAGCCTGCATGATCTGATACAGGGAGGTCAGGTACGAGTATCTGGACTGAGTGAGAGACATCTCTGCATCGGTATACTCATTTTCCATGTTCAATAGATCAAGCAGGGTTCTGCGACCAACGTAATACTCTTCCTTAAACGCTCCGAGGGTTTTTTGGCTTAACTGGACATGCTCACTTAAGTATTCTTTTTTGAATTTTTCAGCTTCCATAATGTTCCAGGCGAGTCGCACCGTCTCGTTGACATTCCTACGCTCAATATAAGACCGCTGATACTCTTTTCTCATGGATTGCTGATCTCGGGCCGTTGCCCCCTTTCGATATCCTCCGTCAAATAAAACATAACTCAACGTCAGATATGCCCCGCTCTGGTTCGTTTCTCCTTCTTCACCACCGGTATCTTCTCTGTACTGACCCTTCAGTTCAAAATCCAGGCTGGGGTAATAGGAAGCAGCAGATTTTTTATAGGAATACCTTGTTTTCTCTATATTATACTTTGCGATTTTTAATGCCGGATGTTTTTCAAATGCAACCTGCACGGCATCGGGCAGTGATGAGGGTAGGTCAACCGTAGGCTGAGGTTCGATAAATTGTCCAGGTTCAAGGACCCTTCCAAACAATCGATGAAAAGAAACAAGGGCCTGGTTGAGATCCTGTTGTCGGGAAATATAATTCCCCTTAGAGAGTACCAGGCGAGACTCAGAGTTATACAGTTCTGACACCCTATTAAAACCGGCTTCTGTCTTCTCCCGAACCTGGCGCATGATTCGCTCTTGGGTTAAGGCGTTTTTTTCTGCAATATCGAGGAGTTCCCTCGATTTTATTACATTTATATACGCCTCGGCGATATCAAGATACCTTCGGTTGGCAACATTTAACACCTCAAAAGCTGCCGCGTGTATCCTGGCATCCGTTTCCTTTACATAGGCAGATGTCTTGCCACCGTTAAAGAGATTCTGCCTTGCATACAGCGTTGCAGTATTGGCAATCAGATCTTTTTCTTCAAAATCAGTCGGAACACCATCTGTCCGCTCTGGTCCTGTCGAAAGTTCAGCTCCAACTGTGGGGTAATATTCACTTGTTGCAATCGACCGTTCTGCCACTACACTTTCATACTGTTTCAAAGATTCCAGTATTGCAGGGTCAGTTTTTGTTATATCTACAAGGACCTCCTGTAAGCTGACAGGTGTGTCAACTCCCTTATCCTCTGCAAATAACATCGCTGGAATGAGGCCGATCAAAAAAAGAGACAAATAACATCCTTTCTTTATTTCACCAACATAAGATATTGATAACATTATAGTTATTCCTTTTTTTAACTTATTAAGAAACGTGAATTATGACAGCCACAAGGTTATTTAGCCTGGCAAAAATTTTTATCACCCCAGCCCATATAGTCAATCAAACCAAAGTAAAAAATCGGTAAATTTAATTTGTACAGGATATTGGAGCCCCCTAAACTATACGGTACACTACTTCTCCCCCTGTATAACCAGATACAATGTATCTCTGGAACCAGGCATGAGACATTCAGTTGAAACCATCCATACGATTCACAAACAGAGAATCTTTTTTTCGCGATAATGTCAGAACTGTATAAACATCCCTCCAAAAAAGCTGTTAATAATGTAGAATAATTATCTAAAATACAATAAGTGCAACATAAACATAGATAATATACATTCTCAAAAATAACAGTAAAAAAAAGTTCATCCCAACAGATTATTCACATTACATTAAATAGTTAAATAGTTTCTCCGGAAACTTTCCCATAATAACCATTGCAGTGAGCCTGTAACTAAAAAAATAAAATCGTCAGATCAAAATAAAAATTAATCCTGTGGAATATCCATTGTGATGATTAAATTTAGGCGGTAACGACAAACAATTCGGTACATGTCGATGATCACAAAACTAAGAAAGGAGTACACTGGATGAAATTTTTACACACAATGGTACGGGTGACAGACCTGGATCAATCGATTGATTTTTTCACGAACAAACTCGGGCTGGTTGAAACGAGACGGAAAGAGTATGAAGATGGCCGTTTCACCCTTGTCTATCTGGCAACTGAACCAGGGGAGCCGGAAGTTGAACTCACCTACAACTGGGACCAGAAAACAGCCTATTCCGAAGGCAGAAACTTCGGCCATCTGGCCTTTAGTGTTGAAAACATATATGACTACTGTCAGAAGTTGATGGATAATGGTGTCACAATATTAAGGCCACCGAGAGACGGTTACATGGCCTTTATCCGCACTCCGGATCAGATTTCGATAGAGTTTTTGCAGACAGGTGAAAAATTGCCGCCCAGAGAACCCTGGATCTCAATGGAAAACAAAGGCAGCTGGTAAACTAAACGACAGGCGAAAAAACAGAGGTAGAACCAGCCAATAATTCTACCTCTGTCAGCAACTCTTTAATGAAAGTTATAGTCAGGATAAACAGACAACCAGTTTCATACGATCAGCGCTTTACTTTTGCCATAGCACCTTTGACAGAAATTGCATAGGGCTTGTGATCACGAAGAAATTGGGGCAAACTGTTCTGTGCGGTCCGCGCCTCTGCAATAGTGGCATATTCTCCATAAAAAACAAAGAGCGTATCTGAGGTAGATAATTTTTTGAAAATATAAAAATTGCCGGCTTCCCGCCTATACCCCTCTTCTTCCAGCATTTTCTTTAGATTTTCCTCCGCAGTCTCCGACGTAAGCACCATGATTTGTACGGTGTACATATCATCCTTTTTATTCCTGTACCAGGATGCGCCAGCCATCAATCTTTTCTTATATAGCTGATCAATTGAGAACTGCATTTTAGCATCAACTTTCAGCGGCACTTCAGTAACTGGTTCAGCTTTTAAGGTTGCCAGGGTGGTTTTAGGTAAATCCTCAGGCCGTTTCTTCTTTTCGGCATTTCTTAATAATTCCATCACCTCAATTTTCTCTGCAACCTCAAGATCAGCTTCGGGCAGCTCCTTTTCTACTATTGCAATCTTTTCTTTCTTTTTGGTCGCTGTAAACACCAGTTTCTTCTCTTCTTCCACCGGGAAATGTGTTTGGGGATGTGACTGTACTTGATTTTCAACTTTTGGAGCCACGACCACGACCGGTACCTCCTCTACAATCTCAGATGGCTGAGCTTCAAGTTCCTCCTCCGCTAAAGGTCTCTCTTCTTCTGCTTCAGGCTCTACGACGGGTTCCTCTATAGTGACATCATTTTTTTCCTCTTCAACAGGGAATTGAGGTGGCGGGAGTTGTGCAGGACTTACATCAATCTTCTCAGCAACGACCTGTTCCGTTGCCGGTTTTTGCCCAAGTTCAGCATTCTTCTCCGGCCCGGGTTGTAAGAATAGAAAAATGACAGCAAGAACACCAACCCCAATACCTATAAAGGGAAGAAAAGTTCGATATTTAGCCACATTTTTTTTGATAAGGGGAACAATACCGCTATCTATTTTCTCTAAGGCATCATCTTTGACACTTTCAAGTAAAACCATAAATGAAGAATCATCACCATCCTTGTCAACCGCCTCTTCAGCAAGGATATTAGTCATACGGAAATTTCCCCGTCCAACCTGATAGATTTTTTTGAGCACCTCAGAAGTGAAAATTGTATCTCCATCAACATCTGTAAGCTGCGAACTCCGGTGACGAAGGTAGGCCACGGTTTCTTCTTCAGAGAGCGGTTCTATCTCGACATGATGTTCTTTTGTGTTTTTAAATTCACACATGGACAGCTGTTCACAATTCTCCAGAAACGGCTTTCGTCCTGCAAAAAGAACATGAATACGACCGCCTGCAGCTATAATTCTGTCCAGCATTTTGCGAATTCTTTCGAGTGTTGCCAGATAGATATTCTCCGCCTCATCAAATATCAGCAGCAATGGTTGCCCACTCTTAGTCAGGGACAGAGCGATTTCTTCCAGAACAGTCTCAAGACTTTTGGTCTCGTCACCCGTCTGCAGCTCAAGCCCTAGCCCCAAGGCAACAATTCTGACAACATCCTCAAAAGAATCAACGGTTCGTGGAAAAAAAACCGTATTGCAGTTTTGCTGAGGATCATGATTCAGCTTATGACACAACATAGTCTTTCCGCTCCCCTCTTCTCCAGAAAGAACTATCAGAGGAACACCATCGGCAATAGCTGCATTGATGGACAATAGAGTGCATTCCACACTCTCCGCGGCATAATAGTGTGCTAGGTCAATTTCTTCCTGAAAGGGGGACGATACCTGACTGTCTTGATCTATCGAAATATCTGTCATTGTACGAAATAATTGTGGTTGTTTTACTTTGAATGTCTCTATAGAATAATGACTTCATTGCAGTTTAAGTATCCTCTTAACGATTACCAATGATACTATACTCCCCAGATAAAGAAAAATACTATTCTTATGGCTTCGAATCTATATTATAGAGGAAAACACCTCCTTAAACAGAAATCTGAGAAATTATGACGAAATACCGATCAACGTCAACAAAAGATGACGACATTCACTGCTTCCCACCCAGCTGAAGATAAAATGCCTATTTTTCAATTAACAAACGATATTCTATTCCCACCAGTGAGCCTCGCAGAAGAGTCTGGCCTTCTTGCGATTGGAGGCGACTTAAGCGCGGAGAGACTGCTTTGCGCATATCGGCAGGGCATTTTCCCCTGGTTTTCTGAAGGAGATCCCTTACTCTGGTGGTTTACCTCTCCTCGGCTGGTCATTTTCCCCGAAGAATTTCATGTCCCCAAAAGGGTTGCCCGCTACCAGAGGAAAAATAATCTTACCATAACTGGTGATCTTGCCTTTACCGAAGTAATGCACCAGTGTGCAACCGTTCGCAAAGAAACAGGAGACGGGACCTGGATTGTTGGGGAAATGATGGAGGCCTACAAGCGCTTGCATCTCCTTGGCTACGCCCACTCTGTGGAGTGTTGGCAAAATGAGCAACTTGTTGGTGGTCTTTATGGGGTGTCACTCGGTAAGGTTTTTTTTGGTGAATCCATGTTTTCAAGAATCAGTTGCGGTTCTCAATTTGCACTGATTGCTCTCGTGGAGTACCTTAAAAGAGAGAGCTATAAAATGATAGATTGCCAGATGACAACGAATCATTTATTACGCTTTGGAGCAAGAGAAATAGACGGCAGCGAATTCCACACGATGCTAAAATTATATATCGGCGATATTTCCCCGCAAGGACACTGGATGGGCAATGAAAAAAACACAAAATGAAACCTGCAACTTCTGCGGCAAAAAAAAGAAACTCACCACAATAAACAGTGCGGAGCTGTGTACAACCTGCAAAAACCTGGCCGAACTCATTGCCCGAGATCCGGCACAGCTTGAGAAACTTGCAACACTCGCAGGACTACAACAGACTCAGAAAAAGCAGAGCCACGTTAGAGAACTGCCTGATGTGCTGGATGGAGTCCGATATCGCACAACAGATCGTGAGCGTAACACATGGTATGTTTCGGTAAGTGAGCTGGATGGAAATCCTGTGGAAATATTTGCATCGACGGCCTTTGATCGTGATCATCACCTGCAGTCGAGAATCTCAAATCTGACAACCATCACCCGGCTGATTTCACTTATCCTACGCCATATCTTTATGGGAGAGACGGTAACACTCGACAAAACTTTGATCCAATTACAGAAAAGTTCCCGGCAACCCAATGATTTACCTGAGATGCTTGGAAGAATACTCGCAAAATACTCACCTGATTTCAAAGAATTTGACAACAGAGATGAAGAGCGTGTCCGCTAGTCTTCCAGATCCCACGCCCCAATCTGATTAATGAATTTGTTATGAACTACACAGTACAGGAGTTGCGAATCAGCAATCCAGATCAAATTCATATGGGATTCGGGTTTTATCGAAATGTTTTAGTACCTTCTGCAGAATATACAGATTGGGAACGCTGAAGGTTAATTCCCAGGCGGGGTAAAGAGAGGAATAACTGGAAAGCAGGGTCAGCGAATGCATCTGCATACCTTCAGGTGCAAAACCAATTCCCCGCATAATATCTTTCCGACTGGCCTTAATAATATGAAGTATCTGTTGTTTCCGTACCTTGGTCTTTCTGGCTATCCAGAACACATTGACGGCATCTTCTCTTTGAAACTTCAAGTCCATGAACCGTTCACAATGCTTATCATGCACCGAGAGGCCTTTGGGAGTCAACAGCGCACAATTACCTTTTGTCGTCGGATTCGGCTTACAACAGGATGACAGTTTAACCGAAACCGGGTCCAGAGTTGTCAATTCAATATTGTTAAAGGCCCCGGTTGGTGTGAATAACGGAGAGACCCCGCCAAACAGAATATTTTTAATGCTCCCCATTACTTCTTTAAGCCTGGCCCGTCCTTCACCTATTCGTACGTGTAGATCTTTCAGGTTGTCTGCCGAATATGCCTGCAGGAGAGGAGCGGCTTTCTCGGATTCCAACACATCAAAAGGAAATCCGTAACGGAGCATTTCCTGGCGCAGCATCGAAGCTCCCACCTCCCCCGTAACTTTCATCCTTCTTTCTTTGAAGGTTTTCGCCAACTCCCCGCGTGCCCGAGCTGTTTTACATTTTGTCAGCATACTCTGTTCAAACCGGACCGGTTCTTCTGAACGAATGATCCGAACCATGGCACCATCCGCAAGCACCTGAGATGACGGAACCCGTTTATTGCGAATCATCGCTCCAAGACATGTATGACCGATCTGGGTATGAACCCGAAATGCAAAATCCAGGACAGTTGAACCAACCGGCAGGGTAATAAGATCCCCATTCGGTGTATAGGTGTACATTTCCTTGATACCGCTGGCTGCAATAATATCCCGGTAGGAGATGGAGTCCTCTGAACCGATGACATCAAACATCTCCTGGATCTCTTTAAAAAAATTCGCCTGTTTGTTGATTTTTGAGGTCCAGCCCCGGAAAAGTCCACGCTGGGCCTTTCGCTCCATCTCGTTCGTACGAATTTTAAAAAGAAATTTCTGACCTTCAACGATCGCTCTGGCATGGAGACCTTGATACCCTGTTGGTTTGGGGTTGGCGATAAAATCTCGAATGGTCCGTGGAATAGGGTTAAATGTCTGATTTGCAATACCAAGAGCTCGGTAACAGGATGAAACATCATCGACCACAATAAGTATTTCCAGTGGAGTATCGATCTGTTTGACTAAAATTTTACTGCTGACATCGTAATAGGCCCAGAGTTTTTTGGTACGAACGTTGATCCTGCAGTTGAGATTATTTTTTTCTGCATTGGCAGTAAGTTGATTGACTATATTTTGTCCAAGGGGAGAGCGGCGCAGCTGGCGGATGTGATTATTTACCCTGGCCCCCTGCTTTGGATATTTATACAACAGGGCAAGGTTGTACATCTCCCTTTTCATATTAAAAAGACCAAAAAAGGTTGCTAAAGGAGCATAGATGTCTATGGTCTCGTCTGCAATACGCTGACGTTTTGCCACCGGCATAGACTGCAAAGTACGGAGATTGTGCAGACGATCAGCCAGTTTGACCAGCATCACCTCAGGCCGGAGTGCAGCCCCAGTAAATATTTTCCTGTGGGTATGTCGACTGTTTGCCTGCTTATCACCCGAGACGTGAGTAACTTTCGTGCATCCCTCGACTATGGCGCGCACATACGAACCAAAATCCCGTCCTACCACCTCGGATGTCACCTCCTCAACATCTTCAACCGTATCATGGAGCAGTGCAGCGGCGAGTATTTCGGGATGGGTTATATCCATCTCTTCAGCAAGTATTTTTGCGACGGAACAAGGATGAAGAATATATGCATCTCCTGATCTTCGCCATTGATCATCATGGGCGTTGACCGCAAAGTCAAGTGCAGTCCAGAAGATCTCAACACCCTCTTTCGCCCCAATCAGTTCTTGCATTTGATTGCGATACAGTTCAAGATCAAATGGAATACGACGCATACTCACCTAAATTTAAAAATATCATAATATTGTTGATTTATATTATTTAAAACCCGATCACCTCAATGGGGCCCGACCACTGCAATGAAAAGCGTATAATGCAATCCACTAACCTGAAATTGACAAAGAAGTAATAATGAAATTTCTTGTTAGATACATTCAAAGAATTCAACCTTGCAGGTCATTTACACCAACACCCGCTGTACTATAAAAAAAACAGCTTAACAAAATTCTTCCATCGGAGAAAACAAATTCTAAAATATGTCTAAAAAAAGAAAATCTCAGCATAAATTCAAATCATTTCGCGCATCAAAACATGTAAAACCTACAGCTCATCAGCTCCAGACCGAGCAGATTGAAAACTGCTTGATCCGAATACTTTACTATAGTCACACATCACTCTCTCTGCCCGAAATATTCTCAAAAAAATCAGCGAAAAAATTTGACAAAAAAGCATCGACAACTGCACTTGAAAACCTGGTACGCAAAGGTGTTATAAAAAAAGCCGGTAAAGGCTGTTACGCAATTGACCCATCGGCTCCTCTCTATAAGGGTAAGCTCATTCAAAACGCCAAAGGATTTGGCTTTGTGCAGGCAAATGGTATTGGCGCAGACACACAAACACTGCAGCGCGATCTGTTCATTGCAAAAACAAATATGAATGGAGCGATGCACGACGATACCGTTCTCGTTTTAGGGCGCATTGACAAAAATGGCAAGCGTACCGAAGGGATCATTCTCGACATCATAGAACAAAGAACAAATAGTCTGGCTGGTATAGTCTCAAAACGAGGCCACGAGATTTTCGTTTACCCCGATGATCCTCGCTTTCCTTTCAAGGTAAGTCTTAAGGAAAGAAAAGACATCGTGCTTAAAAGCGGTGACGCCGTCATTGTTGAATACAAACGTCCAACTCTGCCAACGCCGACCCTTGCAGGAAAACTGGTGACCCTCCTGGGAGATGCAGAAGATATCGACACCCAGATGAAGCTTGTCATGAGCAGCCACGATCTTCCCCACATATTTAAAGAAGATGTCACAGAGGAAACGGCCCAGCTCAAGGATTCTTTTGAAGCCAGTGACGACAGGACTGATCTGCGCAAGTTGCAGCACATCACGATCGATGGAGAGACGGCAAAGGATTTTGATGACGCTATCTGTGTCGAAAAAACCTCCTCGGGATATCGGCTCTACGTCTCAATTGCCGACGTGAGTCATTTTGTTTCCCCCGGTTCTGCCATAGACAAAGAAGCCTACCTACGCGGAACCTCCGTCTACTTCCCGGGCAGAGTCATTCCCATGCTCCCTGAACGATTATCAAATAATCTCTGCAGCCTGGTGCCCCATGAGGACAGGTACACTGTTTCAGCAATTCTTGATTTTGACAAGCAAGGGAAACTCTTACACAAAGACTTTGCAAGAACCATCATCCACAGCCAGCAACGTTTCACCTACACAACCGTCAGACAGATTCTGGTAGACAAGGATCCTGAGGTACAACAGATTTACGAACCATTTATTCCTCTTCTCAACTGTGCAGGCGAACTTGCATCTGCATTACAGCAGAGGCGAACGCTACGGGGTTCAATTGATTTTAATCTCACAGAACCCTTCTTTACGCTTGCTGACGACGGCAAAATAGCTTCAATCTCTCCTGCAGAGCGTAATTTTGCCCATCAGATTATTGAAGAATTCATGCTCGCGGCCAATGAGGCGGTAGCTTCTTTTTTTATAGAAAAGGAAATCCCGGCAATTTTCCGAACCCATGAAGCTCCCGATGAGTTGAAACTTGCAGATTTTTTGACTTTTATTAATTCCCTTGGCATGCCCCTTGCTCCCTTTAAAAATGAAGCTGCGTGGTTTGCAGACACCATAAAAAAATGTAAGGGAAGTAAATATGATTACATCGTAAACAACCTCCTTCTCAGAAGTCTAAAACAGGCGCAATATACGGCTTCTAATATTGGACATTTCGGTCTTGCCGCGCCTGCCTATACCCACTTCACTTCTCCGATCCGCAGATACCCCGACCTCATTGTCCACCGTCTGCTCCTTAGCCTCATTAGCAGCAATAAAGGCTTGACTGAAGATGATAAAAGAAAATCCTATCAAGATGCTGGCACGTTTCTCTCCGCCAGGGAAAGGATCGCGATCACTGCCGAAAGAGACATGAATGATCGTCTGAAAATTGCCTATATGAAGGATAAAGTTGGTGAACATTTTTCAGCTATTATCTCAGGGGTGACCGAAAATAGTGTCTTTGTTGAGATTGTCGATCTTTGTATCAGTGGCGCTGTGCCGGTAGATCTGCTCACCGATGACTATTATCTGTTTGACAAGAAAAACTATAGATTATTTGGTGAAATGAGCGCAAAAACCTATCAAATTGGAGATTCTGTTGAAATCATCCTCGTCGATGTTGACCATAACCTGAGAAGATTAACATTTAAGATGAGTGACAATGAATAAGGCCACTTTTGATTTCCACTTGACTTATGCTATAATGTTACATTACTTACAACGGTAATAGTCGCTATTAACGTTTCATATTCATTGGATGTTTTGTATACAGCATGGAGGACGAGCCTCTAACACAATACAAAACCATTTTCTATAAAAAATAACTTTTATTCGTGGACGTATGGCTGAGCACAACTCCCCACTTGACTCAATCTCAATTGTGCTGGTGCGTCCGCGGATTGCCGAAAATATAGGAGCAGCCGCACGGGTAGCCCACAATATGGGCATCAACCAGCTCATCCTTGTAAGTGATGCAAAACCGGCACGTGAACCGATGGCCAAGATGGCCACCCACCATGCGGCGCACATAGTAGACAATCTCCCCGTCTTTGCAACGGTTCAGGAAGCTTTGGCTGACTGTACCCTGGTGGTAGGTACAACTGCACGAAGAGGACGACATCGTTTTGTGCAGCAAACCCCTCGCGAGATGGTCAGCAAACTGCTCCCCGACGTCCATAACAACAAAATTGCGATCCTTTTTGGCCCAGAAGATACCGGACTTACAAACGACGATTTAAAATTCTGCCATATGACCTCCGCCATCCCCACTGCAGAATTTTCGTCTCTCAATTTAGCCCAGGCTGTAGCGATCCATTGCTATGAACTGCATTACGCACTCATCCATTCCCCCAAAAACCTGAGTTATTCTCCTGAACTTGCCTCAACCTTTGAGCTTGAGAGCATGTATCAGCATCTGGAGGACTCACTCACCCGTATAGGCTTCATCGACAGGATCAACCACAACCACTGGATGAGTAATATTAGAAATTTACTGGGCAGAATGCGGCTTACTGCCAAAGATGCGAACATTATAAGAGGGATTTGCAAGAAAATTATCCAATACCAAGCAGACAGCAGATAAATTGGTGATAGCCCATGAAAAGTACTGAGACTCAAACAAACTTTGTACTGCCATCAAACAAATTCTATCCACCCCATATCGATCCTTCTCAATCCCTCTTAAGAAGCGAGCTGCTCAGCAGGAAATTTCCTGCTCCCGCCCACAGCAGAAAAGTTATCATCGTCGAAGCTCAGGCGGGCCAGGGCAAAACAACTGTTGTCGCACAATACCTTAGAATCCATAATCTGATATACACGTGGTATCAAATTGGTCCGGAGGATTCTGATCCGGTACTGCTTATATCTTCCCTACTCACAAATCTTCAAAACACCCTTAACAACTTCCATTGTCCCAAGCTGGCAAACATTTTGAGTCAGGGAAGTGTCGGTCCACTCGATCTGTCACGCTGTGTTGACCTTCTCTACAAAGATCTCCATAACTACCTTAAGAAAAACATCTATCTGGTGTTTGACGATCTGCATCGCATTGAATTCACCTCTCTTACCAACGCATTATTTGAATATCTTATAGATTCGGCACCGCCACATGTTCACTTCATCCTCATCAGCAGACAACCAATAGAAATAAAGGGAAAAACCATACGAAACGTCCACCAGATATCGTATCTCAACACAGACGATCTTGCCCTTGATAACACTGAAATTGAAAACCTCTACAACGAAGTCCTCAAGAAACAGATCAGCGATCAGGATGCCCGAAAGATTCATTCCCTCACCAATGGCTGGATCATGGGTATTCTCCTGGCAAGTCACCCCATCTCCGGGAAGGCTCATTTTTGGCGTAATCATCCTAAAAATTCAGGTTCAACCAGTGAAACAGGGCACATGCTCGATTATTTCCAGGACGAGATTTTCGACCAGTTGCCCATCAATCTGCACGATGTCTTTTTGAAACTCTCTTTTCTCCACGAGATTCCTGTAACTTTGGCCACCCAGATCTCCGGTATCGAGAATTTTGGTTCCATACTCTCGGAGCTGACCCATGAGAATTATTTTATCTATCGTCTTGATGACCAGCAGCAGGTGTTTCGTTTCCATCATTTTTTTCAGGAATTTCTACAACGACAAGCTCGCCTTCAACTAACCCAGAAGTCAATCAATGAAATCTACCAGGCCGAAGGGAGCTACTATCTTGATCAGAATCAGATTGAAAAAGCCCTCACCTCCTATAAGTATGCTGGTAATTTTAAAGCCATGGAAAAAATCCTTCAGCAACATGGTATGGAGCTCATAACAAAAAACAGAACCCTGACAATCTTAAGTCTGCTTCAAACTATAGACAACGCAACCCTGTTTCAATATAGCTGGCTGGTGCTCTACTCAGGACTTCTCAGGGTGGACTATGTCCCCCAGACGACTCTTCCATACTGGAATGAGGCGAGGAGACAATTTCATAAGTCTGGAGAAAAGGAAGGTGAACTTATTGCTCTTTCCCAGACGATTTATTTTCATTTTGTCATCTCTGGGAAATACCATGAAGGAGCAGAGCTTTTACCCAGGACGCGGCAGCTTCTCGAAAAGAACATGGAAGATCTCCCGGTTGAGATCATCATCATGGCCAGTCGAAATCTTGCCTCGGGATACTGTTTTTTTAACGGTGACATGCAACAGGCCAGGAAGTATATCGAGCTTGCTGGAATGCTTGCAACAAGGCATCAACTGAAACAGTTTATCGCCTCAACAACATTTATTCGCGGCTATATAGAGCTTTTGAGCGGCAATAGAATAAAGTATTTACGCGAGTCTGAGCGTTGTTTCTCTCTTTTCAGCGACCCTCTTGTTGGCGAATCCAACAGACTTACCATGCGGGTTATCAATCTCTGCTACCTTTCAATGAGCGGAGATCATACCAACTTCAGGACCCAGCAACTTGCCATGCAGAAGACTGTGGCAAAAACAGTTGTTGAGCAGACGGTGGCGGCCCCTTACCTCTTTGTCTGGGGAAGCAGTGCATATTACTCTACCGGACAACCACAGAAAGCGTTGGGCCTCATTGAAAAGGGTCTGGGTATAACCACAACCGCCCAGACTGATCACATGTACAGTCAGCTCCTTCAATGGCAGGCTTTTGGCCTTGCCTTAACTGGACACTTTAACCAGGCAAAAAATATCATTGTAAGAGCATGCGAGAAACGTGACCAGGCGGGAGGTCCATTCTATATAGCTTTTAATCATATCCTGGCAGGAGCCATTTACACCCGTACTAAAGACCACGGTAAAGCGCTCATCCATTTAGAAAAAGGTCTTGCAATAGCACAGGTAATCCCCTCAGCCTACCTCACCATTTGCGGCCTGTTTAACCGCAGTTATGCAAAGATGACTAACAATCAATTAGATGTGGCAGCTGAAGATCTCGAAGCCGGCCTATCTCTTATGAAGCTCAACGGTTATGACCATTTCTGGAGTTGGGAACCTGTCATGATGATGAAACTGCTCGGTCTTGCAGTCGAGAGAGGTATCGAAAGAGACTTTGCAATGAACCTTGCAAGGCACCGATTAGATCACAATTTTACAGAAAGCGGACAAGCCGTTCCTCTATTACGGTTCACCCTTCTGGGTAGTTTTACACTGCAAACCAACCAGAACATTCTTTTTCAGGAAAAGGACCTGACTCCATTTCAACGTGAACTCCTTGGCCTGCTTATAACGGCCAAAGATCAAAGAATGCCGCAGGAAAAAATCCAGCTGGCATTATGGCCCGACAGCTCACCGGATAACGCAAGAAAAAGCTTTGACACCCTTCTCACCCGTCTGCGAAAACTACTTGCTCCGCTATTACCCGCTCCAGTGAAAAACTATATCTACCTGCAAAAAGGTATTCTCTGTCTTGCAAACTACCATATCGATGCCCTTCGTTTTATGGAGGCTGCTCGAATTGGTCTTTCACACAGCAAAAATGGTGACTGGTGGCAGGCGCAAAATGCTTTTCAAGGAGCCCTTTCTCTCTGGCAGGGCGGGATGCCCGAGGATATATTGCAAAGCGAGCAGTCACTGACCTTCAGTGACGAGATCAACCATCTTCTCATTGCTGTTGCAACAACCTGGACAAAGTTTTTGTTAGAGACCTCTTCAGCCGAGGGTATTGAACTCATCGAAACGGTCTTACAAAAAAATGTTTTAGAAGAAGAACTTACTGCTCTGCTCTATTCATATCACCTCCAGCAAAATAGTCCGTTAAAAGCACGCGAGACTCTTGAGAGATACAGGCAGGCCCTGCTCAAAGCAGATTATACTGAAAAAGAGACAGACACATTTTGTGCCGCACTTAAAAACCAGACTTTGCAAAATAACGTATAATACCGACTGAAATCTGAAATACAATTTCGAAATTCTCATTCCTTATTTTACTTGAAGACAAAGTCGATCTCTTTGGGTAAATATCTCTACCTCATTGATTTTATAGTTCTTAATAACAACAGGATTTCCTCTGCCACCCTGGATCGAAATTTGCTTTAACAATTCTACGTTATAAACACACTGGAGCATAATATGATCTCAGCATACAATACAGCCCTTTCGGCCCTGCAAAGTTTTGGTACAAAACTGCAGTCCAATTCCAACAATATTGCAAATGCCAACACAGATGGCTTTAAAAGAACCCGGGTGACAAACGCCAGCACAGAGCCTTCGGGAGTGAAGGCTCAGATAGATAAAATCAATAGCCCCGGCCCAGTCACGTACGAAGCAACAAACAGTGGTTACGACGTGGTTGAGTTGTCCAACGTTGACCTTAGTGTTGAAATTCCCGACATGAATCTCAACGCCACAATGTATAAGGCAAACCTGAAAACCATCGAAACAGTCAGTGAAATGGCAGGAGAGCTGTTAAACATGAAAGCCTGATAGACATCTTCTGGAAAAACTCTCAGCTCAAACGCTCTTCAGTGACGACAGAGCTGTCTCTTCACTTCACTCATTATACTTTCATTGCTCATTTACCCCCTGTAGCGGACATTGTTCACACAGGGGATCCTTTTTTTTACAATAGGTTGAGGCAACCCTTACAATCAGCGCGTGATACTCATTAAAGAGCTGCAGATCTTCCGGTAATTTTGAAGTAAAAAGATACTGCATGGACTCATAGTCGGTATCCTCATCTACCAGCTGATGACGACTAAAAACACGGTGGGTATACATGTCAATCACAAAAGCTGGGTGTTCACAGGCGTATAGCAGGATGGAGTCAGCCGTCTCCGGTCCGACCCCTTTAACAGAAAGAAGATTTTCCCGAGCCCCTTGGTGAGAATCATTTAGAAACAGCTGAAGGTCATCAAAATAGCGCTCAGCGATCATATCGAGGAGATTCCGCAGACGCTGCGCTTTAAGATTGTAATAACCTGAAGGACGAATGAGTGCAGCAATCTCATCCACAGACAGCAGACGAAGGGCTTCATAACTGAGAACGCCCTCCTCTTTCAGATTATTAATTGCTTTGGCGACATTACCCCAATTGGTGTTTTGAGTGAGTACCGCTCCCACCATAATTTCAAAAGCAGTCTCACCGGGCCACCATCTCTGAGGTCCAAAATGATCATATAGTTTTTGATAGACCTCCTGATACATATTATTTTGCAATATATTTCCTCGGCCTACCATCACACTTCCTGACCTTCATCCTTATCACCAAGGCAAATGCCAATCTCTCTGGCAGTCATGATCTTATCATTACTCAGGTCAACCTTTTTCCGTGCCTTTATTGCCTCTACGATTGGCACAGAAATCATTGTTGAATCCTTCAGAGCAACCATATGATCAAACACCTTATTTTCCACAAGCCTCACCGCTGCTGTCCCAAAGCGAAGTGCGAGCAAGCGATCAAATGTCGTCGGAGATCCACCTCGCTGGAGATGGCCTAACACCAGAGAGCGGGTATCTTTTTCTGTGATTTTCCGTATTTCAGAAGCCACCCATTCACCAACACCACCCAGAACAACCTCATCCCGGCCAAGCTCCCCCATCCCCTTATTGAAACTTCTCCCATCTTTGGTTACCGCACCTTCGGCAACAACAACAATAGAATAGTTTTTATCGTGAAGTTCATTATCAGAGATTTTATTGCACACCTCGTGCATATCAAAAGGGATCTCCGGAAGTAAAATCACATCAGCACCCCCCGAAATCCCAGAATAGAGGGCAATCCACCCTGACTCCCTGCCCATAACCTCAACTACAAGGACTCTGTTATGGCTTTTTGCGGTTGAATGGAGCTTATCCAGTGCCTCTGTTGCCGTTGCAACTGCGGTGTCAAAGCCGAAGGTTCTACTGGTTTGATTCAAATCATTATCGATAGTTTTAGGAACTCCTATCACAGGCATTCCTTTTTCAGCAAACCTGTGAGCAATATCAAGGCTCCCATCTCCCCCAATGGCAATATGGCAATCAAAACCCATTCTGTTGAAATTGCGCAATATTTTATCTGAAATATCAACAATCTGAATTTCCCCTGCAAGATTTTCAACAGGTTTGGAAAATGGGTTACCTTTATTGGTCGAACCTAAAATGGTGCCCCCGGTGGAATAAATACCCTCAACATCCCTCGGGGTAAGACGAACCATATCATCAATGTCTAAAAAACCACCATAGCCATTGCGACTGCCATATACCTCCCAACCTTTTCTCGCCGAAGCATGCACCACTGCATAAATGACTGCATTTAATCCAGGAGCATCCCCCCCACCGGTTGAAATAACGATTTTCTTCATGTGTTCTAACCTTTAAAATTAATTAACTCCCAGAAAAGAATCATCTTGAATCAGCATCACCCAAGACGCGACAGGAATTTTATTGAGCTTGATACTAACGGGTTTTGATCTAGAGTTCGCATCATCTTATCCCATTGTTATAATATACTCAAAACAAACAATTCCAATTCCTTTCGCTACCAAATTTTTTTTTAACAGATATTTATTGAATATTTCATATAATATCTGGTGTTGATTGGATGAATTTTCACTATAGGTTAAGAAAAAACTTGCATAGATTGAGAGAACTACTATCGTGATTGTCCAGATGATTGACTATTGCGCATCTCATCTTATCGTTACTACAAATAGTTATTCTCTTCTGCAATAAGGTCATTGCCATAACAGAAGAGGAGTTCAGGAAGAAAAACACAAGGAGGAGTTTCATGTCAGATTTTACCGTAACAGATCTTGCTGTTACAAAACTCAAAGAATATATGCAGGCGAATAATATTGACTCTGCATTACGTATTGCCCTTATGCAGGGTGGCTGAAGCGGTCCCTCTTTGGGTTTGGCTCTGGATGAGCCAAAAGATAGCGACAAGGTTTTCGATAACGATTCACTTAAATTCTTGGTAGAAGACAGCTTAATGACCACTTGTGGTGGCATCACTGTCGACTACGTCGACGCAGGTCCACGTTCCGGTTTTGGTATTACATCTGTAAATCCGATCAGTACCGGCGGTGGATGCAGTTCAGGTTCTTGTGGGTCTGGTGGCTGCGGCTGATCCGTCAGGTACTAGATAGTCGATATTCATAAAAATATCTTTAAGACGAGCCCTCTGTTTAGGGCTCGTCTTTTTTTTGCCCTTTCTGCTGTGTCAAATTCTTGACACCACTTTTTCCAGCCTTATTCTCTCCTTTGGAATAGATAAAATTTATTGATCTTTCAATGATGTCAACCCAAGGAGGACTTCATGCAATTTGACAAATTCACTATAAAAGCACAAGAAGCGGTTCAATCAGCACAAAACCTTGCCCAGAACTCAAACCATCCCGAGATACGCCTTGAACATCTCGCATCAACCCTGATGATGCAGCCAGAAGGCATTATTGCGCCTGTAATTAAAAAAGTGGGTGTAGAGCCATCAATCATACTCATGGAGATTAATGAAGCTCTCAAAAAAGTTCCAAAAGTGACGGGCTCTGGGGCGGGGCAAGTCTACGCGGCCAAAGAACTCAATACCACCCTTCAGCAATCGCTTTCTATAGCCACCAGTATGGGCGACGATTTTGTAAGTGGAGAACACCTGTTTCTTGCCATCCTCAAAGACTCGAAGACACCGCTTTGCAAAAAGTTCAATGAAAGAGGTCTCACCGAGAAAAATTTTCTGCAGGCTCTATCCACCTTACGCGGTAGTCATCGTGTGACGGATCAGTATCCCGAAGAAAAATACCAGGCTCTGGAGAAATATGGAAAGAACCTCACCCTGCTTGCTCAACAGGGAAAAATCGATCCTGTAATCGGCAGAGATGAGGAAATCAGACGTATCATGCAGGTGCTCTCTCGGAGAACTAAAAACAATCCTATTCTCATAGGAGAACCGGGTGTTGGCAAGACCGCTATTGCTGAAGGACTTGCCCAGCGCATTGTAAATGGTGACATTCCGGCCTCCCTTGCCAACAAACAGGTGATAACTCTTGATCTCGGCGCACTGGTGGCAGGAGCAAAATATAGAGGTGAATTTGAAGACCGCCTCAAGGCAGTGCTCAAGGAGGTCGAAGAAAAAGCCGGCGAGATTATACTTTTTATTGATGAAATTCACACCTTGGTTGGAGCAGGTGCAGCAGAAGGATCCATGGATGCCTCAAATATGTTGAAACCTGCTTTGGCACGAGGCGAACTACACTGCGTAGGCGCAACAACTCTTGATGAATATAGAAAATATATTGAAAAAGACAGTGCTCTTGAAAGACGTTTTCAACCCGTGCTTGTCCAGGAACCTTCCGAAGAGGACACCATTGCCATCCTCCGCGGAATTAAGGAAAAATATGAAATACACCATGGAGTCAGAATTCAGGATAACGCTACAGTCGCGGCGGTGACCTTGTCTAGCAGGTACATAACGGACCGTTTTCTGCCGGACAAGGCGATTGACCTCATCGATGAGGCGGCATCCCAACTCCGAATTGAGATTGATTCCATGCCTGCAGAGATCGATGAACTCGAACGTCAGAAAATAAAGCTTGAAATTGAACACGAGGCTTTAAAGAAAGAAAAGGATCAGGTTTCAAAGGGCAGACTTGAAGACATTAAAAGAAAACTCGCCGATCTGAACGATTCCCTGAAATCCCTAAAAGCACAGTGGACACTCGAGAGTGAGACTATACAAAACATAAGGAAAATAAAAGAAGCAATCGATGAGGCTCACGCAGAGGAACAGAAAGCGGAACGCTCGGGAAATCTCAGTCGTGTCGCAGAGTTACGCTACGGTACGATAGTAAAACTGGAACAAAATCTCAGTGAAGCCAATACCAAACTTCAGGAAATCCAGGCCACACAGATGATGCTCAAAGAAGAAGTGGAAGCAGAAGATATAGCAGCCATCGTCGCAAAATGGACGGGAATTCCTGTTGATAAACTACTAGAAGGCGAAAGGGATAAACTCATTCACGCTGAAGATCTGTTGAGCAAACGGGTTATCGGTCAAAAAACAGCAATAACTGCGGTATCTTCAGCAGTGCGCAGAGCCAGAGCCGGACTACAGGACCCAAATCGTCCTCTGGGATCGTTTATATTTCTTGGTCCGACAGGTGTTGGAAAAACAGAACTCGCCCGTTCACTTGCAGAATTAATGTTTGATGATGAGCAGGCTATGATCAGAATCGACATGTCTGAATATATGGAAAAACATTCTGTGGCACGACTTATTGGTGCCCCTCCAGGCTACGTTGGTTACGAAGAAGGTGGCTACCTCACAGAATCCGTTCGCCGCCGCCCCTATGCTGTAATCCTGCTCGATGAAATAGAAAAGGCTCACCCCGACGTTTTTAATGTCCTGCTGCAGGTACTCGATGATGGCAGAATGACAGACGGTAAGGGGCGAACTGTCGACTTTAAAAATGCAATGCTGATCATGACATCGAACCTGGGAAGCAGCATGATTGCAGATTTTGAAGGACAAAACATGCCTAAAGCGGAGCTGCAGAATCAGATAAGCGCCCTGCTGCTCAAACATTTCAAACCGGAATTCCTCAACAGGATTGATGAAACAATTATATTCGACAGCCTGACGAGAGATGATCTCATGCGAATCGTTGACATTCAACTCCAACGCCTGTCAGCACGACTGAAGAGTCAAAATCTTACAATGCATATAAGAGACACTGCCAAATCTTTTCTCGTGGATAAAGGCTATAATGCTTCTTTTGGTGCGAGACCGTTAAAGCGTACAATTCAACAGGAAATCGAAAATCCTCTGGCTATGAAAATACTTGACGGATCCTTGAAGGAGAACGCGCACATAATTGTAGAGGGTTCTAGTGCTGGACTTACGTTTACCACTGCAGAGAAATCGTAATAACTGCGCCCCTCTTCTGACATTCGTAAAGAGAAAAGCTTTACTCTTCAGATCAGTTGCATTAGATAATCCAGTCGATTGTTGCAGACTCATTAAAAGACAAAACGATATGACCTGCAACAATCACATTGAAATTAAAATGACATACAAACCATAAGGATAAACAATGAATGCAACGATTGAAGATCTTACAATTAACTATGAAGAAGAAGGTGTTCTTGTCGTAAAACAGACGGGCAAAGAGGTATTGTCAAAAGGGGCCTGGACTACTGTCCTCTACCGATACAATAATTTAGACAAAAAAACCGGTGAATACGGAAAAGACATGTACACGATCCGCCGCTACCAGAAACGTCAGGGTGAATACATGATGAAATCAAAATTCAATATATCTAGTGCTGAACAAGCTAAAAAAATAATCAGCATTCTTGAAACTTGGGTTAACGAGATTGACTAACATAGTAAATCTCCATATCTTTACCTGGTAATAATTACAAAACAGGTCTGGTTTAAATTAAAAAAAAGATAATACATACAATTTTAATATTGACTGAACAGCTCGAATCATGTACTTTGCCGCTCGTTCGTGAGCAACGGGATAAAAGCTACGCCTGATAGCGGGACGTCAACCCAACAAATTTCTCACAAACGAAAATAAGATAAACTTTTTATTGACATAAGGTTTTAAGTTTATTAGAGTTAGCCGCTCGCCGCGACATAAAGCGCGGGACACTTCGGAAGTTGAGGAGTGTTAAACGATCCTTGAAAACTAAATAACAACACATAAGCAAACGGGCCCAACGTAGTTTTAGCGAACTACAATGGAGCAAGTTTTCGTAATTCGAAAATAGAGCTCTTATATACAT
>NZ_SWCN01000044.1 GCF_005116575.1 Desulforhopalus sp. IMCC35007
CTGATCTGCCGGGGCATTTCCTTGGATTCCGCCCACACCAACGGTCACAGCGAGTTTCCCCCACATGGTACTGCCTGCCTGATGCCTGAACTGGTACCAGCGCTCTAAAAAAGCGTGGGTCAGAGCGTTCATGCCATTAAAATAATTGGGTGCTCCTATCACAAAGGCATCCGCCTCCACAAGTTTCTCTCGCAGTGGTTCTAAGTCGTCCTTGAGCTTACATACATTGTCCTTGGCACATCCGAGACAGGCAATGCAGTTTGAAATCTTCTTCCCTCTTAAAGAAACGATTTCATATTCACAGCCAGTGTTCTCCATAACCGTGCTGACAAGCTTGTAAACACCAGATGTATCTTCTTTTCTTGGACTTCCCGAAATACCTAATACTTTCATTGCATCCTCTCTTTTGGTTTTATTTATCTATGCTATATGTTTGAGAAATATTGTTTCGTTCTTGATCCGGCAATGAGGCTATGTGTTTCTTCCAGCCGGGACACCAGTTTATATGCCATCTCCAAATGCGGCCTAATATGGATTGTGGATTCTGGTCGTATCGTGATCTGAAAGCGCAGTTATCACATTTTTGCTGTTTCATGTTCTTTCTTGTAATGAGGTTTTTCCTGATAGAATGTTACCCGCCTAAGACGTTGTACTTTCCCGTACTGATCAAATTTTTCATGATATGGGTAAACGACTCTGGAGTGTGATACTCCGGATAACGGCGATACATTGCGATACTACGGTCGATTTCATCCAACTCCCTGAGGTGAGTTACAGCTTCTGTCCTGCCCTGTGAGGCTTTTTCCTTTTTAACAAACTTCATGTCAATCAGGCCGTTCTTCAGTCGCCCGCCAGCTTGCTTGTGGCATCTGCACGGGTTATTGCTATTGACCAGACCGCAGTTTTTCATCATAAAATCCTGTAAGCTCTTCTTGCCACGGGATAACCGTTTTCGGAACAGTTCTGGTGTGATATCCAATATAAAAGCACCTTCCTTACTGGTCACTCCATATTGCTCACCAAGAATCATGACTATCCGCACCTCTCTCTCCAGGCAAACAAGAGCCCCCTGCATACAGCCCACTCGGGTTTCCTCCAACAAGACATCCCGTTCCGGTCCTGAGACAGTCAGCTGTTCTATATTTTCAAGTCCGGCAGAAACCGAGTCTTCCAGAATATCGAATGTTAACCCCAGACGTTCGGTCCTTTTTTTCCGTGCAGTCAGAATATGATTACAGGCGATTCTGTAAACCCAAGACGTGAAAGCACTTTCTTCACGAAAATCACTTAAATGAGTTATTATCTTGATGAGAATCTCCTGTGCCTCATCTTCTGCATCTTGCTGGTGGCCCAGCATCCGTAGTGCCAACCCGTAAATTCTCTCTTGAATGCCACTGACAACTTTTTCGAGTGCCTGCAGATCTCCATCTTTTGCCTGCCTTACGTGCTGTTTCAAATTTAAATCCATCCAGTTAACCTTTCAGTTGAAGTGTGTTTTTTCTATTTAGACTCATATGGATTAAAAGTGTGACAGAAAAAATGAAAATCGGTGAAATAGCGAATTCCATATTGATTATTTTAAAGGATTTTGAACTATGGTTTAGATCTTTGCTGCTACCTGCTGAAACAGCTCAGATTTGTGTAAGAACTATAAGGTAGGTGATTACAGGAAATCTTTGGGACACAGATTAGATATGTTGTTCTCACATCCGAAAAATGAGCGATGATGTGAGAATGTTTCCTAAGATGGTGGACCTGCCTACTTTCACAAAATTGTTTAGAAATGGAGCAACTGCAGAGTGTAGCTTACCAAAGATAAGGGAATCACTGAAATTTATCATTGAGGTTAACACTGCCAAGACTATTCTCTACAATCGACATATCGTGCAACCCTGTAAACTTGCATGGAGAAGGTAAGATCTCGGATTGCTTATTTGTTGATAGGTTCCGGGGCAACGTAAATTCCAGGATACACCAGAAAGCTTAAGCACCGGCATCTAAGAAAAATTGATAAGATTGAGGTGCAAGATTAATCCAAACTCAGCCAAAGAGTATGTCTTCATAACAATAACTTACGTAAAAGAGTCAAGCAAAGGCTTGACCCGTTTCTTGCCTGCATTAAATACGTATATAATACGTGCGTAAATTTATAAAGGTAAATATAACGTATTATATCTTGACAGGGTGTTTAGCGCGTGCTATATTGTCATTAAATCAAACACAGGGGGGCGCAAATGACAAAAAAGTTAACGCTTAGTATTTCGGATAATTTGCACGAAGAATTAGCCGAGTACCGAAATATCATTAATATTTCAAACGTTTGCTCAGAAGCTATAAAAAGAGAAATTGATAAAAGGGATTTATTAATCTTAGAGGGGAAAAAAAGATTTGGAGTTCTATCGTTGCACGAAAAATGCAAGTTGTCGTATGAAAAAGGTATGTACTGGGCAGGGTATGAAGCGGACCTGTTAGATTTGGCGATAGTCTGTAATTGGACTTATGAATGGGTTTCTCGTGATCCTATTGCGCAACAAACTATAGATCTTTTAGAAGAAAACAATATAGCAATTAAGAAAAAAATGTCAGGCTATTCAAATGGATATGAATTTATTTTTACGAATGAATTTATTCCCAAAGAATTAGTTACCTATCCAGTTGATTATGACGACGTGGATATTGTTGAGGTCGCAGTTGCCTTTTCACAAGGGGCTTCGACTGTCTGGGATAAATTAAAAAACAAATTAATTCAAATACTTATCGCTTCAGGCCAGCAACAGGAGGATTGATATGATATTATCCAACCACGCTGTAAATAGATGTCAGCAAAGGGGAATTAAGAATCAACAGGTTGAACTGATATTGCAACATGGCACATTAAAATCTAAAAGTGGTGCGTATGAATGTTTTATTCCCAGAAAAATTATTGGAAATTTAATCTCTGAGTATAAAAGAAAAATTCAGGATCTTGAAAATATTTCACGAGCTAACAAAACACTGATTCTTAACCAAAACACCATTATTACAGGCTACAATAAGAGAAATCGATAAAATATGGAGAGCATATACAATGGCTAAAAATTATGAACTCATTCCTGGTGAGAAAAATAATTGGGAAGTTGCTGTATTCTTATTAATTGATCATCTTTTCAAAATAAACTCTGAAAAACCTGAGATCACATTTTCCAGAACAGATTTGCATTCAACTACAAGCGCTTTATATTTTATTAAGAACTTACTTGGCCCTTTAGGATATGTGGTTGATAAAACGTTAAACAATTCTATTAGTAGCGCTGTAACAAGGACCGAACAAAAGGGTTATTTGCGCTGTTTGTATGAAGAATGCTCTTTGACTGGTTTAGGGTTTAGCAGATTATGTGTAATAAAGGGCAAATATGAAAAAAATAATGAGCAACCTATTGGGAAAAACCAATTAGCGTTTCAGGTAATTAAAAATTTGGATTCTGAAACTAGGGCAGCTGTTTTAAAATATTTCAAAGAATTTACGTAAATAGCTTTAGATTTTGCAAATAATAAAATCTCTCAAAAAGGGCTGGCCCGCTAGGGGCAACCCTTTGTAATCCTAAAATACCTAAATCTCTATATTTGAAAAGGGGGCGAGTCTTTGCTTGACTCACCTCTGTGAAAATATTCGGTATTATGAACAATTTCATAATTTTTACGATAGACAAAGGTGTACACAGGTACGATTGACTCACATATCCAACCGTGGAACTAACCTCTTCCTAATATGACAGTAATTCCTTGGAATTGTAAGGAAATGGAGCAACTGCAAACAAGAGGCATCCAAAGACAATCTACAGTCGAGGTGTAAGAAAAAATTAAAACTTGATATTGGAAAATATCAGATAGTATCGGAACTACCACATCTAAGCCATCCCCTTGTCTCGCAACTCCTGCAATGCCTGATCCGATTTTCCAAGATCTCCAAGACCCATTGCTTTGAGAATTTCTGTTGTTTTGGTGTACTGGATGTTCTTATACTCGACTAGCTGAATATGGTTGCCCCAGGGATCCATGAAATCAAGGAACAGACCAGAGAGAATTTCTACTCCATTTTGCTCCAAGATTTCCCTGACTTGATCCTTGTCTTCGACCACCAACCCAAAGTGACGGTGATCATCTCTGGATATCTCGCCGGTCTCCATTAGGGCGAGAAACTGATCACCCATATCCACAAATGCAGAACTGCTGGTTTTGCCTCGCAGCTCAATTGAAAAAATACTGGAGTAGAATTCGAGAGCCTGATCGATGTTGCCCACTTCCAAAGCTACATGGTTGATTCCAACAAGTTTGGGTAATTTCATCTGTTTTCCTCTATTTTGTTATCCTGTAACTACACCTAGGAGGGAATATCTAAAATACTACGTTAAGGTTCCGTTCGCAGGATTGTCCAGTTTTTTCGCACATCTGATTTCGAGGCAGTAGCAAATTTGATTCTTTTCCTTTTTTCAATTTCCATCAAGAACAGCAAAGGGGCAAAATACAAGGTTATGACCGTTAGCGAGCACCCGTGGGCTTAAATTACATTGACACAGAGGGTGCTGTGCTCCCTCAGGCTCCCTCCATTTGCTTTTCCAACTCCTACTGCCCCAGCACTTGCATATACAAATAACGCTTATTGCCCATTTCGTATCGGCTATATGGCGAAGCGGACAGAATTCATCGGAAATGGAGCAACAGGTAGTTTAATATAACTGGTTCAAAATGGAGCAACTGCAAAGAAGAGGTCAACCAAAGAGTGTCACAGAACCTTATCCAGATTTTTCTATTGTTTACCTTTTCATGGCCTACACATCCGGCACGAGCTTTAACCTGACGAGATAGCCCACTCCCTGCTTTAGAAGATCGTGGAGCAACTTTTACAATTGTAATGGCTACAAAAAAGAGAATGAAATTTGTGACTCTTCATATTGCCGCGATACTCTGGGGACCCCGCGATGGTATCAGAGCCAATGTTCTGATAGCTACTGCTCTTTACGCCTTTACCAAGGAAGAACAGGATCGTTGGCACAATATAAAAACTATCTCTCGAGCAACTACTTTTTGAACGAGAGGGAGGTCATACAATCCATGCCGCAATCCGCTGTCTTTATATTGTGCCATGGCTTCCCATGGAATTAGTAATCGGCATATGTTCATATTTTGGCAACGAGGCAATGGCTCACAATCAACACGTAATGCCGGCATTTTTTTCAAAACACCCGGGCCTACCGCGATGGCCAAGAGCACATAGCTGCCAAGAGCTGCAGTGATCACGATGACTAGGACGTAATACAATAAGCCAATCATAGTTTGACCAACTCCGGCTAGAAGAACCACACTCCAGATAGACCAATCTAGCCAACGAAAACCTTCTCCTTTTTCTAACATTATTGCGAAACAAATTGCTGGAATCGCCGTCAGAAATCCTGCCAAGACTATCCAAAAAGCTTTTGGAATCTTCGTCGATTCGAATAACTGTGATAAAGCCTTGAGAAGCGTATTGGGGACTGATCTTACAACCTGAGAGGCTAAAATAGCTAAAGCTGCTTCATCTCCCGGAAGTCGTAGAGCCACAACGGGACAGGGTAAGCAGTACAATCTATTGTAGATATAATCTAGCTTTCCCAAATTCTGGACTCGATCAATAAGTACCGGGTATTTATCTAGTACCCAGTTGCTCACAATGATTGTCAATAGCGGCACCATGAGCAAAAGCACACCAAACAAAGACAGGGTCAAATCGCCGGAGTAAATTGCTTGATATGCAAATGTTATAATTGTCGTAAACAGTAGGACCACCCCAAGAACTTTGATACAGTCAGCCAACACGACATTTCGGTCATTGGAATCTCTAATACCTGCTGCTTGGGAGGCTAAGAGAAAGATAAGTGAAAAAAAGGCTATCCCAGCCCCCATCATAACAGGGTTCCACCGTTCCCAAACACCCAAGAAACTATCAGGAGGATGTATTACATTCACATCCACGGCAACTTCCCGAAATCCGCCCCAACACGCACCTAGCCAGCAAACAAAAATTCCAAAATGAAAAAGAAGCTTGCAAAACGTCCGCTGGCGATTCAAGCCCTTCTCTAGGGCATTGGGGTAGTAGTAAATAGTAAGATACACTCCAAGAACCATTGACAACAGCCAACAAAATAGATCTGTATAACCACCGAACAACAGTGCTGCGCTAAATACCGCACCACCTAAAATGAGTCCCACTGGAAGTAAATTGTAAATCAGGAGAGAAACTGGATTGTGCTCTTCTATATCTAGAGAAAGAAAAGGTGTGGCTAGCGTAATGATACCAGCCAGCTTTCCATTTTTATCATCAAAATTATCACGTATTGCATCCACAGCCACATTTCCCCCATGACTGTGGGCAACAATAAAATGCTTTGAATCTGGATTCTCGATCAACGCATTTTCGAGATAGTCTCGAAATTGTTCTGCAGCTTTCTGACGAGCATCAAAGGAATTACTGCCTGTCCAAGAAAAAGATCGGAATTGTATTTCTTCACAATGTGGTATCTTATCGGCTAGCGCCTCTGCCACACCTCTACAAAACGCTGAGTTACGATCATACCATGGTGTTTTTTGGTTTTCTCCCAGCTTTATAAAACGTGCAATAATTCGAGTCGCAGAGAAATTATCAAGCCCCTCCTTAAGATGCCACGCCAGCCCTCTGCCCCATGTACCATGAACTAAATGCAAGACTATAGGTTGTGCCATTTTGCCATCCATTTCGAGATTGCCTCAGAAGTGAGAAGACATTGTTTCTAGATGGTCGTATAGGGTGCCAATAACTTGTTTAACCAATTAGAATTTATTGCTTACACGAATTCTTGGCGATATTTTACCCTATATAAGAAAAACCTCCTTTTATATTAATCACCGTTACGATCCTGAACAAGAAAAACAGCTGGATAGAGGGAAGTGATTTCTTCTGTTTGGACAGAATATGGTCACGATTAAGGTGAACCATTGTAGTATTTATCTGTTTTATTGGGCACGACTCAGAATATTCCTGTAAGGGAGGAATAGTCTACTTCAATGGAAATGGTCAATGATGGAGTAATTCCGAACAAGAGCTTACCAAAGATCACATAATTTCGGCAGTTGATCTTCGTGCTTAGCATTGCCAAGGCGAAGGTAAGCAGTTCAGCCTTACCCTCAGACTTGAGATGCTGTGAAGGTGTTGCGGGGAAATTTTTGAAAACCGGTGGGAAATTAACAGCGCTTTAGGCGAACAGTAAGACGATTAAGTTGTAGCATTCATTCCATCTGATGATCTATTTTAACCGTGAAGGGCGAGGTAAGAACCAGCTCCTATCATAATTCCACCTGACGTACGGTTGAGGCTTTTTACCGCCTTTGTAGAGGTGAAGAATCGTCTTGCTGAAGAGGCACATATCGCAACCGACATAAGCCCCATCATGAGGCCTGAGAGAGTTATAACTGAGGCCAAAGCTATGTCAGAGGGCGTCAAGCTATTAAGGTCCATAATACTAGGTAGAAAAGCGATATAAAAGAATATCACCTTGGGATTGGAAGCTGAGATCAAAAAACCCTGTAATAGGCCTTTGGCTATTGTAAGAGTAGCATCGTTATCATTATTTTTTAGAGATGCTTCAGGAGAGGCGGTCCACATCTTCCAACCTAGATAAAGCAGGTAGAAGGCACCAGCAATGCGGATAAACATGAATAGCCCAGACCATTGTTCTGCAATGACGGCAAGGCCAAAGCACGCAAGAATCAGATAGATGACATCACTTGCAGCCATGCCTAATGACAGGCTGATACAAGGTTTGGCACCTGAAGCAAGAGACCTTGCTAAAAGGGCCAAGACGCCTGGTCCAGGGGTTATGGCAAAAACAAAAATAATTAAAAAAAATGATATTGCACTTTCTAGTGACATGCAGCAACTCCCTTTAAACAATTATCATGATTTTTATACAGCCTCCTACCTTATTTGCAACTAATCTTTTTTGCAGATTTTCATCAGAACAGTTCATTTATTGCTTGGGGGAATACTCCATGGATATAGGTAACATTACCATAGAAGAGGTTGACCTCAATAACAGATCGCTGAATTTGACACTGCCAGCATGAAGGTGAGCAATCCACTCACCTACTCCATTAGAAGGTCTTCATGGATAATCTTATCTTACAAATCCATTTTTTGTTGTTAGGAAATAAAAACAGCACAATTTCGGATGACAGCAGAGGCCTTTAGTTTAAGCAAACATTTATATAATTATGGTTACCACAGGCAATGATCTTGAAACCATATGTCTCTCCACAGTCGCCCAATCTTGTTTTCGCGCTAGATTCAATTTATTTGAATCGCTAGTCTAACCCGAAAACTTTAGATTATTTCGGCTAGCTCCAAAATTCGGACAATAGTACACCCGAGTTTTATCCTAATTTTGGCGTCAGCCAAATGCATTTGCACATGTCAAAGTAACGGGAAATGTGTTGGGCAAACTCGAAATTTCATGAGGCTTGTGGATTGATAATGCAGAATTACCAGCTCTCAGAACTTCCCCATCCGGTTTTGCATGCTCTCCAAAATCAGAGCATAACTCTAGAACCTCTGAGAGACTTGATCGAGCCTCTCAGAGGTAATCAGTTATTTGGCAAAGATTTTATGTAGAGACGGTAACAGCTTGATTTCAATCTCTTGCAGATACTTCTCCCACCTTTCACCAAAGCGATAAAAAGCCATTGACGCGAGTTTTTTGGTGATAATGGCATTGCGATACGGCTGTAACTGTTCCCCGTTCAGAATGTCCATTATGGACTTTTCGCCAAGCTTTTCTCTCAGCACTGACGGGATGTAGTGCCCCATCACCTTCCAGACCAGTTCGCCATCTGCAAGAATTTTTGCAAGAAATGGTTCCAACTGATCTTGAAGAGCAAAAATCTGCTCACTGGTTATCTCCGACAGTTCAAAAAGGGGCACCGAAGGATTGGCATCATACAGTCGCAGAAGCAAACCAGTTTCCAAACGTGCATAACGGTCAACAAGCTGCAAAATATCTCTGGTTAAAGCCAACCTCGTCGCACTATCCTTGAGCAGTTTGTCTTCGTAGTCGTCCTGTAAAAGAAAGCCGGTAAGAACTTCAGCAATTGAACTACTGAAAACTCCCCCTTTATTGGCGGTGGTGTCTTTGATCTGTTTTATACTGCTCTTGGTAGCGATATGCCGCCTGGCGGCATCATCAAAGAAGACATTGGCACCCTCAACAATGAATTGCAGTTCTTGGAAGAGATCCAGAAACTGACTGACGTTGCCCTGGTTAATCGTATCTTTGAAACCGCCACAAGGGATAAAAGCACGAATATCGGCTTCATTGATGCATTTCCGCAGAGCTGGGTTGCTGAGGAATTGTCGATGAAAAAGAGCTCCATCCTCAACGACTGTACCATCAGGAAGGATGAAGTTACTTGACCCGATCGGCACCTTAAAACCCTTGGTGCTCAGTTTTTCCAAAGGAAACTGCAGGGAATTTACTCTTGGAGAGGAGTTGCGCTTAAAGGCAAGTTTCATCAACTCTTTTTTATCGAGTCCCTCCGGATCAAAAAGAATCGAACCCCCATCAACAATCAGACAGATTTTCCCTTTGTAGCATTGTATCTGGTTAGCCCCGAGATCACCGTCCGGACCACCGGTAATCATCAAGTTCAGTTCTTCTTCTTTTGCTTTGTAATGCTCAATCAGCGTTCTGAAGGACCCCATGATAGACGTTGTGGTCATTCCAGAAACCATGATATTTTCACCTATCTCAGCATAGATTTTGTCCATATCATTAGTCACCATAACCAAGCGACCATCCACTTTTAGCTCAACACCATCTTTCCCCTTGTCATAGAGACCAAACACTTCACCTCCGGAAAGTAAACCGTAAGTATCATGAGGAATCCCAAAGCTCTTGCCTGTAGTAATAGTTCGCCAGTACGGATATCCTTTTGCTTTCGCGTGATAGGCAACATCGTCCATCAGTGGTGCGGTACCCTCATCCGGTCCGAAAAAGACCATCTCGGATTTTCCATAATAATCAACTATCGAGCTATCCGGCAGCATCAGATCCATGATTCCTTCGGTATAATCGTTGAGCGCCTCTTTTCTGTAGATAGCATACTGCGGCAGAGGAACAACCACCCCTTTCGAGCCGCTTTCACAGATATCTTTATGTTTTAATCGCTGCGCCTTAGGACCAAGAGCGTAATTAAGGAGCACCGCATTATCCAGCTCGCTGTCATAATTGGAGCGTGAAACTCGGATAAGTCGTAGACCGCCGCGGGCGATATCGGCTGCCCGTAAATGGGTACCACATGAATAGTGACCGTTGACAAAAAAAACACCGAATACAAATCTGCTAAAAACTAGAGGGTCGAGGATCCTGTCGTCAAAACGGAACGCAAAAGATCGCTTTTCCGGCTTATAAAAATTGGTCTTCAGCGTGCAAGTGATGAATTTGAACATGAACTTGAAAATCTCATAACCAAGGGGAAAATCCATGAATCTGCCGGTAATGATTTTTTCAAACGCAAGCCACTTCCGCTGAAGATCTTCCTCAGAAATTCTTTTTACTCCTGCCGTCCGTTCGGGCGCAAACCGCTGCTCAAAAATTGCGTGGAGAAATTTAATGAGATCCGGATGCCGGCCAACTGTCTCTTGGATAACAGCAGCACCATAGGTGGACTTATTGGAACTCTGGATACGTTTGGCAAAGGCTTCTCGCTGGTCTTTGCTGGTTAGACTGTCAAGAATTTCCCGATCAGTAACGTTCTCACTCTCTTTGAAAATAAATAAATGGGTAAAGTCGATGGCATTTCCCGCAAAGAGCATTTCATCAAAAGTAATCCTGTCTTGCATATAAAGCCCTTTGATGGGGTTTACAGCAAAAGAGAGATAGGATCGAAGGTCGGTAAGGACCGCGTCCTCCTGCTGGCTGGTCAGTTCACCGATTACGTAGAGAGTACAGATTGATGATGGAACAGATGCTTGCCCCAGATAAGGCTCCCAGTAACCACGCACCAAGGTCAAATCATGATCGGCCAGTATTTTGCGAAATACAGGGAGTTGAGGTGTCTCAAAATCGGAGTTGAACATCAACCTTGTCTCACCTGTTTCCGGCAGATTGAAAACTGCAATGAGCGGAATGATAGACTCTTCGCTTTCCTTTAATACCTTTTCGTACCGCTTTCTGGTCGGTTCCGGAGTGACCGTATAATCGCCGGCCTGGGTAAAGAGAAAACGGGATTCGCTAAAAGATTCTGGCTGGAAATCGGACACCGTCTCCGGTCGGATAATATAGGTGAAATATTTACTTTGCGGACTGTAGTAATATTCTCGTCGATGACCAGTCATCAAATCTTCAAGCACTGCTTCCATACTATCGCGGGTTTCTTCTGTTGCGATCCTGACCCGTTGGGCAACGATTGCCTCAGTTCCATCGAAATCGATTGGGGCCACCTTGCCATAAAGGATCACCTTTCCATCAACCACTTTGATGGAAGTAGCAATACATTGAAGCAAGTGGGTCAGGGAAGTTTTGCGTATATGTTCAAAGAAATACCGGGGCAGGCCGATATCCTTCAGGAGAATCCCAGCGGCCATATTGATACAGTTTGCGGTGAGCAATCCTTCCGCAGAAAGGTCTATGACCGCCTCATACAGGACTCTCGGATCAAGTCCAACGCTCTCTGCTTTGGCTATAATCTCCGCGCCTCTGGTATTTGAAAAATAGCTGGTTGGAAAAATCTCCATAATGTCTCCTGAAGGTATACTCCCAGTTGTTTTTTATCCAACAACAGAAGCTATAAAACTACTATAGATTCTCTCTCCCAACGCCCTGAAAATCTCAATTTGCATTACACTTGAGCCCTACAAACATCTCAGGTATCTGTCTGAGTACCTGCCTTTTGCAGAGACGGTGGAAGATTACAGGGTCATTGCCAAGCAATCTCTACACGGTAGAGCTTGAAACTGTCTCCGGGATTCACCGAAAAGAAAGTGGCAAGATTTCCCCTAGTAACAAACCTCAATTGTATCTGCTTGTTCCTCGAACATAACAATTAATTCATCCTCCACAAACTGGTGTAAAAATCACCACTGTACAACCTTCTGTCAGTAGTGATTTTTCATCGCTCAGGATGCCATCGATTAATATAAACCGAGGAACCTCTTCAGATATTTTCAAGGTTTGTAGCAGATCTCCGGCAGTCGACTCCGGAGGAAATTCCAGCATAAAAACATTATCCTCCCCCGGAGCGTACCGCTTCAACTCACTGTAGAGTTTTACATGGACCAGCATTTTCAGGCCATCATCCCGATATTCGCAGCTTTTCCAGCTTCTCCGGTGTGGGCACACCATCCGGAGTCCAATCACGTACTGCATAATACTCGTCAAGCATTTCATCCAGATGGCAAACATGACCTTTAGATGGTCCTTCAATCATCGGATCCTCGGTCAAGCGTTTGGGCAAAGAATCGTCCTTGCGTGTGAAGCCCGCTTTTACCAAAAACAGTCGTTCAATATTGATGATCCGCTGCCCAGCTTCGGCTAACTCTTCCAGGGTATAATTCACACCTGTGGCTGCATTCATATATTCAAGGACACCCGTGGGGGCAATTTCCAAATCTTTTTCCACGAGATTCCGAACGGTGAAAAAGATGCACAATCCAGCTGAGTCGATGATGGCAGAATGATCCTGAAACGCTTGGGTTGGTTTTGCCTTACCCTTCCAGGCTAAACGATCCATTGGTTTTGGGATTCCAAAAAGCTCGAAATAGGCTGGATCACCACGCATATGCGAACCACCAATGGGACTCGTCGCGTAGGCCAGTCCCATCGCCTGTGCACCTCGAGGGTCATATCCAGGAAATTCCTGTTTTTTCGAGACCATTGCAAGCTCCGGATGACTACAACTCTCAGCAAGGCGATAGCTGCCTTCTGCCAGTTTGTCACCAAAACCTTCACGATAGCCGGTCATACGAGTCAATTCAACCAAGGCCTCAGCATCACCCCATTGAAGCGAACGGCCAACCTCCTCCTCTTTCATATATCCACGATCTACCAACTCCATGGCACAGCCTATCGTGGCCCCCATAGTAATGGTATCCATGCCCAACTCATTACAGATGTAGTTCGCCTTCACCACCGCAGCAAGATTATCCACCATGCAGTTCGAACCCATGGCATAAATAGTCTCATATTCCGGTCCTTCCCCTTCCCCTGCAAATTCCAGTTCGTCCACCCTGGTCTTTCTACCGCAGCCGATAGGACAGGCAAAACAGGCTGAGTTTGTCAGCAGATATGTTTTTGTCAATTCACTACCATCAATCTTTTCCCAGCCAGCAAATGTGCCTTGCTGCCAGTTTTTAGTGGGTAACACACCAAAATTTTGGGTTGCCGTCACCACGCCAGCAGTTCCATTAATTCTGAGACCAATTGGCGTTACCTTCGCCTCTTCATTAAATCGGCCCAAAATCTGACGATTAAACTCCTTGAAACGTTCCGGATCAGCCAGTTGAATCTTCTGGGTGCCACGAACAACGACAGCTTTGAGATTTTTAGATCCCATGACAGCACCGACACCAGACCGGCCAGCCGCACGATCTCTGTCATTCATAATAGCTGCGAATAAGACCTTCTTTTCACCAGCAGGTCCAATACAAGCTACCTTAGCTTTTACATCGGTTTCACTCATAAGCTGGTTGGTGGTCTCGTGGGTCGTCATGCCCCAGAGATGCTCAGCATTGCGCAGCTCGTACTTACCGTCATTTACCCACAGGTAAACTGGTTTTTCTGAACGACCTTCAACAACTAAAGCGTCAAATCCGCTACGTTTCAGCTCGGTTGGAAACTTACCACCTGAGTTAGAACAAGTAATTCCTCCAGAAAGAGGTGATTTGGTCATCACTGAGTAGCGTGCTCCGGTAGGAGCCCCCGTTCCAGTCAAGGGCCCAGTGGCCATAACCATGATGTTTTCGGGAGAAAGTGGATCACAGTGGGGATCCAACTCTTTGTTTAAAAGCCAAATACCCAAACCACGTCCGCCGATATAATCCTTTGCGACTTGTGGATTGAGCTCCTCTTCATACACCATCCCCTTTGTGAGGTTGACCCTGAGAATTTTCCCTCTCCATCCAAACATGTTGTCTCCTTGGCAAAAAATTATCTTTAATGAAGGGTCTTTGCAGACAATTCAACTGATAGCAGCCAGCCCACGATCTATAATATCCATACCTCTGGTCATTTCTTCCTCGGAAATAACCAAGGGCATTAATAACCGAATAACATTTTTATAGGTGCCACAGGCCAGGATGAAAAGATTTCTCTCCAAACAGAACTGGACAAGCTGCTTTACCTTGTCAGGTGCAGGTGTCTTTGTCTCTCTGTCATTGACAAGTTCAAATGCAATCATGGGACCAATCCCCCGAACATCGCCGATGAGTGCATGCTTTTCCTGAAGTGCCTTCACATTGAATTGAAGTTTCTCGCCCAGAACCTTCGCCTTGGCCAACAGATTTTCCGATTCAAAAATGTCAAAAACCGCAAGAGCTGCTTCGCAGGCTATCGGGTTAGCGCTATACGTTCCACCAATCCCGCCCAAGTGTACAGAATCCATTATTTCTTTCTTACCTACCACTGCACTGATAGGCATTCCGGCCCCGAGGCTCTTGGCAACAGTCGTTATATCAACCTCAACCCCGTAATAGTCCATGGCAAACATATACCCCGTTCTGCCCATCCCGGTTTGAATTTCATCGGCGATCATGAGAATTGAATTTTTCTCACAGATTTTTTTCAATCTCTGAAAGTACTCTTTGGGAGGTGCAATAAAACCACCTTCGCCTTGAACCGGCTCAAATATGATTGCAGCTGTATCCTCAGCGCAGACATGAGAAATAAGGATTTCCTCCAGATGATCCGCACAAGCAAGGTCACAACCTGGATACTCTTGGCCAAATGGGCAGCGGTAACAGTTGGCGTAAGGCATGCGATACACTTCAGGGGCAAACGGACCGAGGCCATATTTGTAAGGCTTAACTTTTGAGGTCAGTGACATACCCAACAGGGTACGTCCATGAAAGGCACCTTCAAAAGCAATTATGCCTTTTTTCTTGGTGTAATATCTGGCAATTTTCACCGCATTCTCGATGGATTCAACGCCACTATTGACAAACATGACTGCTTTTTTCGAATCTCCTGGAACTGCCTTACACAACTTTTCTGCAAGCGTAACAGGCGATTCATATGGAACAACCATAAAACAGGTGTGGGTAAATTTTTCTGCCTGTTTTTTTATGGCCTGAACCACCTTTGGATGGGAGTGACCAACATTCATCACCGAAATACCAGCTGCAAAATCGAGATATTCGTTGCCTTCTACATCTGTAATCACAGCTCCCTTGGCATGGGCGACGTATTTGCTTGTGGCGCTGCCAAAACCTTTAGCGAGAACGTTTTCGCGACGCTCTTGGATAGCTGCATTTGTTTGTGGATTAGTCATTTTCTATCCTTTTGTTTACCATCCTTCTTATTTCTCTGGGATCTGAACCATAACCGCAGATCCTTCAGCACACAGCTTACCACTGGCTGAAAGTGTCAGATCCACCAGAACCTTACGTCCTTTAATTTCGGTCACCTTTCCCCGGATCTCCAACTCGGTGTTTATCGGTGTCGGGGCACGGAAATTAACCGTGAGCGACGCAGTCACAAACCGACCAAGTGGCTTGTCCTCTGCTCGTGCTTTCGCCGCCGACGCGGTCGCGGCCCCATGACAGTCCAACAGGGAGGCGATCATGCCACCATAGAGAAACCCCGGGAACCCACCTGAATACTTGGCGTCCGGTGTGAAATGACAGACGGTCTCTTCGCCCTGCCAATAACTTTTTATCTGTAAGCCACCCTCATTTAGTCTTCCACATCCATAACAATGGGCGAATTCATCGGGATAGTGATCTTGAAAAGCCTTCTCCAGCATCTTGTTGTCCTCCGATAACAATTTATCTGCTCACAACCTTGCCAACTTTACACGATTTATCCCTTGATAATTCGAGGCAGAAGCATTTGGTGGACCGGAGTGATCGATCTTGGATTCTGATAGTTCGCTCCGACAAAAGCTTGGATATATTTACGCAACTTCGGCAATTCGACGATTTCATCTACAAGCCCTTTCATTGCACAATAGGCAGGACGCGATTTTTCCTGATAATCTTTGATCATCTGATTCATTTTGTCCAGAACCGGACCAAGATCGTTACCGGCAGCTTCCTCTTTGACCAGCCGCCGGGCGTAAGATGCCGCGGCGGCGGTCTCGCCATGCATGACATAGATCTCGGTCATCGGTGTACCAAGGGTGAAGGCATTATTGTTATTTGCCTGAGGTCCACACATGATGTAGTGGGCTGCAGCAGAACCTTTGCGCAGGACTACGCACATCATAGAAAGTTCAGTCTGCTCAATCGAGTAGACCAGAGACTGGCCAAGAGAGAGCAATTCGGCCTCCTCGGCCAGATCACCAACATCAATGCCGGTGGTATCCTGGAGCCAGATGATCGGTAGGTTGTCTCGCCCGCAGAGGGTGACGAATTCGGCCTGCTTGATCAGCCCTTCACGGTAATGCTTTCCACCAACAGCGAAATAGCTGTCATTGGCATATTTGGGATAGTCTTGAAAAAAACCCTGATTATTGCCGATGAAGGCAACCGGGAACCCGTCAACCTTGGCAAGTCCCGTGAAGACCTCAGGACCATATTCTGATCGATACTCCATAAACTCACTGTTGTCGGTGAGGCGGGCCAGAATCTGAGCGGCACTATATTGACGTTTCTGATTGACCGGAAGGATAGAGTTGAGATCCTCGCCGGGAAACTTCGGTGCGACCGGCGCAGCAACCTGGAACATCGCAGGGTCGTAGGCCGGCATCATCTGCATGTATTCCTTGATGCCATCCAATACTCCCCGTTCGGTTTCATGGACCTCCCGGAAGTATGCGGTTTTATCAAAATGGGTTTCGACCCGGCCAGGACTCTTGGATTTGAAATTTTTCGTCGCCTCGATCAGGGCTTTTGCGGCTTCGACATCAAAATGTCCTTTCGGGTTCATACCACCGACAATTCCAGCGCCGCCAACAGCAATATTTGCATCTTCGTGAGCCAGCAAAATAGTTGGGCTGATACCCTGGTATCCGCCACCGGCAGGATTCGTTCCATAGATGGCATTCAAAATTGGGACTCCAAGGTGATTGAGATCTGCATGGCGGAAAAAAGGTGTGCCGCTTGAACGTCTACCGGCATAGACCGTCTCTTGTTCCATCAACTTGACCCCGCTGCAATTTGTCAACCAGACAAGGGGTACATTGAGACGTTTGGCCATATCCGTAACCATAAGGATATTCTCCGCCTGACCAGATATCCAGGCACCGGCCATAACCTTGTTGTCAAAACCGATAATCACCGCCCACTTACCGGATATTTTGCCAATTCCGTTGACAACACCAGTGCATCCTTCCTCATTATCTTGTGGGTTGTAGAGAGTATGGAGGGGAGACCAGGTACCTGCATCAACCAGATAGTCTAAACGGTCATAAATTGTCATCCCACCACGATCATGGATTTTTTTTGCTGGAATGCCGGCGTTTTCGACTCGCTCCACCTCTTTGGCAATAATTTGTTCCTGCTCTCTGACTAAATCAATGTTTTCTTGTGTGCGTTGGATATCAGCAGCACTTAGAGCGCTACCAATATCGGCCATTTTTTCGAAATATGGACGCAATGGTGTCTGCTTGCGTGACATAACGATCTCCTTTCTACCTTCAAATTAAAAACTATATCTCTATTCGTCTATCGTGCACACCTTGGCCTGATTAACGGTTTTCAACATCTCCAAGAGCGATTCCGGCAATGATGGTCTTCTGAATATTGCTGGTTCCCTCGACAACACGAAGAGATTGGGCATCGCGCAGGAAACGTTCAGCCGGGAACTCGGTCGAGAAGCCGTAGCTGCCGAAAATTTTCATCGTTTCGCTGGTTGCGTGCACAGCAGCCTCAGAGGCAAACAACTTGGCGATCGATGTCTGGTGCTGGTTTGGCATTCCCTGATCCTTCAACCAGGCGGCTTGATAGACAAGCAGTTTGGCTGCTTCATGCTCGGCAACTATATCGGCGATCTGCGCCTGGACCATCTGGTAGGAACCAATTTTTTTGCCGAACTGGGTGCGCTCGTTGGCATAATTAATAGCAGCTTCGATGGCGCCGCCACCGATTCCGAGGGCACCTGCAGCACAGCTGACTCTGGTGTTGTTGAGCTGCCACATGCAGATCTTGAACCCCTGACCGACCTCGCCCAGAATCGAATCCTTCGGAATCCTGGCCTTGGTAAAAGCAATTTCACCGGTCGGGGAGCAGTGCAACCCCAGCTTGGTCTCGATCGGGGCGGTGACAATCCCCTCGTTGTCCTTCAAATTGACGATAAAGCAGGTCATACCCTTGTATTTTTTGCTCTTATCGGTGAAGGCGTACACTAAGCCCCAATCGCCGACATGGGCGTTGGAAATCCACATCTTTTGCCCGTTCAATTCCCAATGATCGCCGCGATCCGTCGCCGTTGTGCCCATGCCGGCTACATCCGAGCCGGAGTTTGGTTCGGTAATGGCAAAAAAACCGAAGGAATCGGCTTTGACCCAGGCCGGGATAAAACGCTCTTTCTGCTCCCTGGTGCCGAATCTGTTCACGGTCACCGAGGGACCGATATTCTGCATATTGAGTGGTACCCGCCAGGAACCGCTTACCTTTGCCAGCTGCTCAGCCAGGAGAACTGACTCAAAAAAACCGCAGCCATTCCCGCCGTATTCTTCAGGAATTGCGCAACCAAAGAAACCGAGATCAGCCATTTTCTTGACTAATTCAGGACGAAATCTATGATCTCTCTCATCCTCTTTGAGGGTAGGAAGGATTTCTTTCTGGGCAAAATCCCTGGCCATATCCTGCATCATCTTCTGTTCATCAGTTAACTTGAATTGCATTATTTTTTCCTCGCCATACTGATTGATTTATTAACTATACGAATACGTTGAAATTTTGTTCTTTTATTTCTTCAACCATTTCTTTCATCCGGTTCAAAAGCAGTAACTTTCCCCATTTTAGTCGTATCTATTGATACAGGAATAGAATCATGGCCCTTTACAAGTATTGATTGTCGGTATTTTACTCAATTTCAGGCCAGATTATCTCTCCTTGAAATGGGCCACCTGTCCAACAAATTAATGAGCAACCAAGCGTTAAAGGTTGTTGATTTTTTCTGTAAGAACAGGTACAAAAGCCTTCAGATCTGCAACGACCAGGACATCGGCAACCTCACCGATCGGGGCGTCCTTATCCGTGTTGACGGCAACCACGAATTCAGACTTCTTCATCCCGGCCAGATGCTGGATGGCGCCGGAGATACCGCAAGCCATGTAGAGCTTTGGCGAAACAATCTGACCCGTGGTCCCGACCTGCCGGTTGTGGTCGGCCCATTCCGCATCGACAACAGGGCGACTCGCCGCGTATTCTCCCTTCAGGACCTGGGCTAACCTGGTAATGATCTCAATATTCTCAGGCTTGCCAATACCACGACCCGCACTCACTATTACCTGAGCCTTAGTCAGATCAACCCCTCCCCTCTCAGCCAGCTCATAGCCCTCGAACACAAGGTTGCCCCCAGTGTCGGCATGAGCAGTACCGATTTTCTCAATCGACGGGCTTCCGGTTGGCTCATCTGTCAGGTTAAAGGCCCCTGCCTGTAAGGTCAAAACCGTGACTGCCGTCTTTGGGGTGACCTTCCGGAGCAGCTTGGAATTGCAGACCGGCAAGACTGGCACGCCATCAACTATGTCAACCACTTCGGAGAACTGTGCTGCTTTCAATGCAAAGGCAAGCCGGGGGGCCAGATCCCAACCGTAGGACGAGTGACTAAAGACCACCATATCGGGTTTCTCTTTTGCAATGACCTCAAGGAGGAGCTGTTTATGGCCACCCGGATTATATTCACCGCAGGTCGTGGCATCCGCCAGGTACAGTTTCCCCGCAAATTTCGGTAAAGCATTTTCAGAACCTACCAAAAACATTACGCTCTCTGAGCCAAGTTTCTTCGCAAAGGCCATCAATTCGCTGGTGCAGCCAAGCAATTTCCCTTCTCTATATTCCGCAACAAGCAGTGTTTTCATAGGATCCTCTTTAGGCCAGAACGGCGGTCTTCTCTTTCAGAATCTTTATCAATTGGTCGGCAAGATCAGCAACATCCCCTTCCAGAATCAGCCCTGTGCCCTTCTTCTCCGGGAAATACAGGGACGTGGTCTCCTCCAGAGCCTGCGTCTTCGACAGGTCAGCCACCGGAATGACAAGCATCTCCTTTTTTTTGGCCTTCAAGATATTGGGCAATGTCAGATAACGTGGACTGTTCAGGCCGAGTTGACAGGTGACAAGAGCTGGCACCGACGCAGTAACCTTAGCTTTCACCCCACCTTCCAACTCCCGTTTCACCGAGATCACTCCGTTGTCAAAGCTGAACCCTACGATTGTTGTGGCGCAGGGTAATCCGAGCATTTCGGCAACAAGAACGCCCACCTGAGCGCTGCCCCGGTCCTGGGACTGCATGCCGGTGAAGATCAGGTCAAAGTTTTTGGGGCCCGCGAACTCGGCGATTATCGAGGCGATTGCAAACGGGTCTTTCTTGAAAGATTCATTATCAACCACATGGACACCGCGGTCGCAGCCCATGGCCAGTGCTTTCTTCATAGTCTCCTTCACCCGTTCTGGGCCAATACAGAGGACAGTCAGATCGCCACCAGTCTCTTCTTTGAGCTGCACGGCCTGCTCGACCGCATATTCGTCATACTCGTTCATCCGCCAGGCGAGATCGGCGCCGTCAAACCAGGTGCCATCTTCATCTACCTTGAATCTCGATTCCATATCCGGAACCTGTTTTATACAAACTAATATATTCATTGCTTTTCCCTGTATATTTTCGTGTATTTCAGATAACCGTTCACCGGCCACCCATCACGGATGATCACATCACTTGCGGCAAAGGGACACAACCGCTTTTTCGACCATGGCAATCGCCGTCTCATATTGCCCGGCATTAAAACGCAATTGCAAAGCAGCCTTGAGCATATCCATGGTCAAAACTGTATTCTGCTGCGCCAGAACAGCCAATGCGACCAGCGCCCAATCCTGAGACTTTATTTTTTCGGCTTTAAAATCAACCTCGATTATGGACGCCTGACAAGGCGGCAATTCGACACCGGAGGCTTTGATTACAAGGGTTTGTGGCGAAAGATACGTCAACATTTTTTTCCGGCGATTGACGCCTTCCGGGGCCAACGCAATGACAACAGCAGGGTTGCCTATCCCCGTATATTCAATTTCAGTGTCGGAAAGAATGATATCGCTGACCGAGTGACCGCGCATGACGGTAATCGGATAGTCACTCTTTTGTGCCGCGTGACAGCCCGCTGCAGCTCCGGCCAGACAGAGCAGTTCTCCAGCGGTAATAATACGCTGGCCGGCACTTCCCAAGACAACCACTTCCAGGCGGCCAGGCTGCGGGGCAATACAGGACGTTTCAATACGAACCGGCTTGCCTGAGGGAAGGAGTTTTGCAGCCTCTTGCCGATAAGCCCTGCCATATTCCTCTCGGGCGTTGCTGATCTTGTAAGCACCCAAATCCGGAAGTTTGGCCAGATCATTTTCAATATTTTTAGGGGTAATCTTATTACGGCGGGTGTAACGGCCGGGACAAATCCCCCAGATATCGACCAGCGAAAAACCGTCAAAGGCTATGGCCGATTCAAGGCCTTCCACCAACTCCTTATCATATGTGGATATGCGGGCCACATAGGGTGCCCCTGCGGCCCCGGCAACCTGACAAATATCAAGGGGTTTTTCCAGCTTGTTCAAAAAACCCGAGCCGACCTGTGCATCCTGGGGGGTCGTAGAAGAACACTGACCGCCTGTCATCCCGTAGTTAAAGTTATTGAGAACCAAAAGCGTCAGATCAATATTTCGCCGACAGGAGCTGAGTACATGGGCGCCGCCGATCCCAAGTCCTCCGTCGCCCATGGTCACGATCACCTTTAAATCCGGCCGGGCCATCTTGATCCCGGTCGCATAGGTGAGGGCCCGGCCATGAAGGCCATGAAAAGCATGGGTGTTAAAAAAAGTGTCGAACAGGCCGGAACAGCCTATATCAGAAACAATAACGACATCTTTTGCCGCAAGTCCCATCCCCATCAATGCCTTATCCAGAGCATGCAGAACCTGCTCATGGGAACACCCGGGACAGAACACGGGGGGACGGTTGCTGTTTAATAGACTATCCATTTTGAATCACCTCCTGAATCTGCCCAGGCTTGATCAGTTCTCCATCCATCTGCCCCAGAAAGTCGATTTTCTTATCGGTCAACAGCCGCTGAAGCTCCCGGACATACTGTCCCAGATTCATCTCAGCCATGACCACCCGCTGGTAAGGCGCGGCCTTTTCCAAAATCAGCTGTTCAGGAACGGGCCACAGGGTTTTCAGGATCAGTAGAGACGCCTTTGTCTTACTTTGCTGGACTCTTTTTACTGCCGTCATGGCCGCACGGGCGGTTACTCCGTAGGCAATCACCAGTGTATCAGCACCCGAGACCAGATATTCATCATAGTAAGTAAAAGCGGATATGTTTTTTTTGAGCTTGTCATCCAAGCGCTGCTGCATTTTAGCGATTTGATCCGGAGCGGTAGTTATGTAGCCATCTGCTCCGTGGGTCGAGGAGGTTTGCCTGACCAGACGATCGCCGCCGATAGGCAGAAAATCCGGCACCAGTTCTCCGTCCTGCACGCCAAAGGGCAGAAATGATTGATCCACAGCAGCAGTTCTGCGGTCGATTTTCTGGGGCAGATTCAGTCCATCCAGATCAATCGTCTCACGAGTCATGGAGACTTCCTTGTTGGCGGCAATAAAAACCGGACACCGGTATTGCTCAGCCAGATTAAAGGCCTGCATGGTGAGTAGATAACAGTCTTTGACATCCACCGGCGCAAGGACGATCACCGGCAGCCCCCCGGTGTTGCTCCATTGCAGAAACTGGATGTCCCCGTCAGCACCTTTGGTGGCGGATCCGGTGGATGGCCCCAAGCGTTGGACATCTACAATAACAATCGGAATCTCACTGCCGATGGCAAAGGAAATCTGCTCGCTGTAAAGACTGATCCCCGGACCTGAAGTGGCGGTCATGGTCTTCATGCCCGACATCGCAGCGCCCAGGCAAAATCCGATAGAGGCAATTTCATCCTCACCCTGGAGGCAGACCCCTCCTTGGGGGGGCAGGAGGTTGAGCATGGTATTGTAAATTGTTGTCGCCGGGGTAATCGGATAACCGGCAAAAAAATTACAGCCGGCAGCCATCGCCCCCCAGCTGATGGCCTCATTTCCTTCCATTAAAGTCAGTCCCATGATATTCCATTAATTATTTTTTATCTGAATCAGTCCCATGTCGGACTAATCGAAAAAATTAGAACTCCCCACAAAACTAAAAATGTCATCAACGATCGCTCAGGAAGCACATGGGATTAATAAATTCCAGTCTCCTGTAAAGGCTGATTCTTTAGTATCCGTTCCGGACTAAATATTGACAGATCGAGAGCATGGTCCTGCAGATTTATCAATTCTGTGATATACCGACCCACAGCAGGAGCCTGCTGCAATCCATGTCCAGAAAAACCATTGGCCAGAAACAACCCATCTAATTCCGGCCATTCCCCTAGGATAGCATTTGCATCGAGGGTGTTCATGGCGTAAAGACCAGCCCACCCACGAACCAATTTCAATTCGGCAAATTCGGGAACAAACTCGGCAAGCTCTTCCCATAGAAAATCGTAAAATCGTTGTTCATCCCATGAAAAGGAAATTCCCACCGGATCTTCCTGCATTGATTTACCCAAAAGGATCAACCCACCTGTTTCGGTTCTGAAATACATACCGGAAGGTAGATATGTCAGCGGCAGTGGCCTATCCGGCTTAACCTTTGTGTCGAGTGCAAATATCTGGCGTTTAACGGGTTGAACCGGCAGTTCCACACCGGCAGTACTGGCAATTGCAGAACACCAGGCCCCCGCGCAATTGACGACAGCACCAGCACTGATTTCTTCTCCGGACTTCAGACGAACACCCGTAACTCGCTTTCCGCTTCTGGTAATTTCAGCGACCTCAGCATGGATGAACTCAGCTCCCATGGAAATTGCTTTTGCCCGGTAGCCCATCAGCACGCCATAGGCATCGAGATGGCCGTCTTTAGGGCCAAAAGAAGCACCGACATACCCTTCGGGATTATACAGCGGAAACTGTTCACGAACCTGTTCCGGTGCCCACCATTCGATATCACAACCAAGCTCCTGCTGCATTTTCAAGGCATTGTTCGCTGGAATCTGGTTCTCTTCATTCACCATAAAGAGGTTGCCCTCCCGGCGATATCTAATGTCAGGGCCGGTACCATCTACGGCCATTTCCTCTTCAAAATTTTCCAGAACCTCAAAGGCATATTGAGATATCTGCACATTGGGCCGGAAACTGAACTGGATTCGAACGTTGGCCATGGAGAGGGTTGAGGATGCACGACTGTAGGTCTTATCCATTTCAATTACGGCCACTCGAAGCCTGGGTGCGGTTTTCATCATGTAATAGGCTGTAGAGCTACCCATTATACCTCCACCAACAATAACAATGTCATAAGTTTTACAATTCATTCCATCTCCATTTGAACATTTGAAGGTCAATATGCATTGGTCGAAATTTAGAAATTAATCTTGACATGCTTGCATCGTATCAATGTCACGTAACAAATCATGGGCGAAATTCAGACCGTTTCTTGCTCAATTAGTGCCATGATTTTAATTATTAACAAAGTTAAAATCCCACCGACAGACACTGCCCTAAAGACGGCCTACACAGTGCATGCTCACTGCCACTATCTCTGGTATACCAGTAAGATGTGTAAATGTACACCTTAGGTGTTTTTCTTGTCAAGTGTTTTTAAAACAGGGGATAAATCAATTATCACTGAAACAACCCCACCGATTATAAGTCGTTGGGGTTGTTCGATATCAATGATAATTTCAGCTTCTCTGCCCCAGTGCTAATTAAGAAGCACTGTGGGCAACCACATGACAACACCGGGGAAAATGAGAATAAAAATGACCACAGCCAGTTGGATCAGAACAAAGGGTGTAATGGAGCGGTAGATATCAGCCATACTCACCTCGGGTGGAGCTACACCCTTCATATAAAACAGGCAGAACCCAAAAGGAGGAGTCAGATAACCTATCTGAACTACGGTCATGAAAAACACACCGAACCAGACCGGGTCATACCCCAGCTGAATAATTATGGGCAGGAATATAGGAACCGTGATCATCACCTGGGTGATTTCATCCAGAAAACAACCCATTACAATCAGGACGGTCAGAATGAAGCCAAAAATCAATACCGGACTTTCTAAACCAATCAGAAAATCGGCGATATAAGCTTGACCACCGGTCCGAAAAAAAATGCTGGTGAAGCAGGCAGCGCCGAAAAGGATCCACATGACCATTCCACTGATACTCATGGTCCGCATAGCGGCATCGCTGAGCATTTCCCAACTGAGCCTCCGGTTAACCAATGCGCTGAACATAGCTCCGGCAACCCCGACGGCAGCAGCTTCAGTCGGGGAAGCGATCCCTGAAAAAATGGTCCCCAAAACCAGAGCAACCACCCCGAGAGGGAGGATCAACCCTTTAGAGAGAATAAACAGTTCTTTTAAAGGGACTCTTTCTTCCCTGGACAGAGCAGGACCATAGCTTGGCTGAAAATGACACCGAACGGCTACGTAAACTAAAAATGAAGCGACGAGTAGCAAACCGGGCGCGAGCCCTCCGGCAAACAATTTACCGACGGAGACCCGGGCCACCATCCCGTAGATGACCAGGGAAATACTAGGCGGGATAAGAAGTCCCAGTGCCCCTCCTGCCAGAATGGGCCCAATGGCGAGACTCTTATTGTAGCCTAGTTTAAGCATAATGGGCAGGGCAATAATGCCCATAGTGACCACCCCAGTGGTGCTGATCCCGGACATTGCGGCAATAACAGCGCAAATCAGCACCGTGCTCATGGCTAATCCGCCACGGACCGGCCCCAGGGCTTGGTACATAAACGCATAGAGGTCTTCAGCAACACCGGATTTTTCTAAAACACAAGCCATTAAGATAAAAAGGGGCATGGCAATGAGAACCATACTGGACATCATTCCGAAAACATTGGTGGCAACAAAGGGCAGCGTCTGAGCTCCAAAAAAGAAAAAGGCAGTAACGATGGCGCTGCTAGACAGGGTAAAGGCCATAGGGAAGCCGGTGATCAGACCCAATAACAAGCCACCAACAAGAGTTAGTACAGGCAATAATTCAGTCATAATAACTCCTTCCCTGTAAAAGCAAGAGTAAGAGTTCGAATATACTCGGCCAGGCCCTGTAAAAGCACAAGAAAAGCAGCCAACGGAACGGTCAGTTTGACTGGCCACAATGGAGAGGCAAAGGGGGATGGAGATACTGTTTGTTTTAACTCAAAGGAGCGCATACCGATTTCAAGCCCATACCAAAAGAGAAGACCAATGAACAGAAAAAAAAATGGATAGGTAAAGCAGTCAATAATTGCCCGCCCCCTTCTTGAAAAGAGGTTGTAAATAAGGTCGATTTTTACATGCCCATTATGCAGGAGCACATAGCCCCCTGACAGCACGGCATAGGCCCCGAAAAAATGGAGTGCCAGCTCATGGCACCAGATGGTCGGCGCGTTGAATGCAAACCTGGCGAGGACATCGTACAGTAAAAAAAAGGTAAGAAAGAAAACAAAAACGCTAATCAGTCTTCCGGTCCACTCGCTAATAGAATCTATTATGGTTAAAATACGTCTCATTGAGTCCCCTTTTCAACTAGCAATCAAAATCTAGCCTCGGCAAATATACTGACGCTGGTCAGCTGAAATTTTACACAAACCTCAATTAATATTCGTAAACGTGACTGACATTAAGACTACAGATAAGAAATATAGCAATTACCAATGGGTTATAGAGACGCCGCCTCCCTGCCATCACTGATAATGGGTGTAGACGACATCTCTATAAGGAAGTAAACTACTTCTTTTCCCAATACCCTTTTTCAGTGGCCCACTTTTCTGTAATAGCAAAAATTTCTTTAAAAGCTTCGTCATCGAAATAATTTTTAGGTACAACATCACGGGCAGTCCCTGCCAATATACGAGAGTCTTCCTCTGACCACTCAATGACTTCGATACCCTTCTCTTCCGCGACTTTCCACGCTTCGGCAATTTTTAATTCAGCTTCAAACTTGTTTCTGGCAGACCCTAGTTCACAAGCGGCCTCAAGGATAGCTTTAAGGTCATCGGGGAGGGAGTTCCAGGTTTTCAGGTTGACAATAAAAGCGTCTGCGGCGGGGCCGACCGCTGTGGGGGATTTAACCCAGTACTTAGTGACTTCATGAAACCCCATTGCCACATCGTCGGCTGCATGTGAAAAAGTGATGGCATCCACACCGCCGGAGGAAAGCATGGAATAAATTTCGGTGGCCGGAGTCCAGATGGTTCCTGCACCCAGTGAAGCCAGCTGTAGAGCGATCAGCTCAGATGACCTGAACTTCAAACCTTTGATGTCCTGGACGCCCCTAATTGGCTTCTTCGAGATCATCAAATTGTCCAGCGTCCAATAGACATTCCCTACGAGATACACACCATGCTTAGCATACTCCTCCCGCAAAATTTTCATTATACGCCCATCTTCATACTGCTCATAAAGGTAGCGCATCTCGGCTATGGTTTTCGGAGCAGCAAAGGAGTCTCCATGACTGAAGGCTACCGGGAGTTCTCCTGGAAAATATCCTGGCCAGATAAAGGTTGCCTGCATGACACCCATTCTCACAGCATCCAACTGTTCAGCCACTGGAACAATGGCCCCGGGAGCACTTGGTTTCATGTCAATGCGTCCGGCGGACATCCGTTTAACGTAGTCGGACATATATTGGATGGTATCCCAGCTGATTCCAGAAGGCAGCCAAGATGAGGGTTGCCATTTGTAAGTTTTAGTGTCTGCTGCCAGGGAAGAGCCTCCTACCAAAAAAACGCCCATTAGCGTCATCACTAGAGCTCGAGTGAACATACGTTGAATTTTCATTTTTTCTCCTTAAAAAAGGTTTATCTGTGTAAATTCATACTATCGACAATGAACCTATGATGTAATCGCCCTCCTTTTTTGGTTATCTTCTTCGTTTATACCGTCTCATGTAATTGCTTTCGCTATCCCATCGAAGAATAGAAAATAGACAACAGCTGTTTACATATCTGATTTTGACCTAGAGCTATCCACTCAGTAGAGATAATTTTTGCAGCCAGCCTATATAAACACACTCTTAAAATCCTTCCTAAAGAAAACTCAAAATGTTAGCCAGGTATTTTAAAGAACCTTCATTTTTCCGATAAATCAAAATCTTTACATGAATCCCTGAAACTGTCGTCGCACCAAAGCTGAGTGAACATACTGAATCATAGTAATAAAATCGAATACTGGCCTATTCACTGCAGCCTGAACTGCAGCTGCATAGGGAGGCAGATCACTGCATTCGAGCAATATCGCGGCAATGTCAGGGTCTCTGCAAACCATTTCTTTGGCAACGTCAACAACCTCATGTTGAATTTGATCCGAATCCAGTGTCCCTTTTTCCAAAAGAACGGCCTCACGGAACTCCTTCTGATTTTCCATCCCTCCAAGTATCAATGGAATGTCAGGCGTTATGCCTACGCTGGAAAAATGGTCGATTGTCAGCGCACTTGAATCTGCGGAAATGACACCGATTTTTCGGCCTTTGGGAAGCATCTGATAAATGAATGGAACTTGGAGAAGACTAGAAAGAAAAACCGGTATGTCCAGCACATCAGCGACCTGCCTCTGAAACAGTGCCATAAATCCGCATGCCCCGGTAACCGCCTTTACTCCCTCATCCTGAAGCTCGCGGGCTGCTTCCATAAACGGGACAAGCAAGGACGGATCCCGTTCATTGAGCAGACGGTTGATTGAAGCATTTTTGACGACTTTATAGCGCACTGGAAAGTCAAATGTACTGGCATTACCGACATTCCCGGGAACACAGGGATATGCCGCATCCAGAATGAGAATGCCAATCGATTCCCCATACCATGACTGTATTTTATTTCGAACATGAAAGACGGTCATTGATTATTCCCACTTTTTTGTAAGAAATTTCGGAATGTACTTCTCAAAGCTGAGACGATATTGTCACTTACAATTTCATTCCAATTATGAACTATTAATATCAGTGATATTTTTGCATGTCAATACTAAATATACCACATGAATACCTTAAACATTCAACTTCGTGAGTTAATTTAACATGCTGAATTTTCGTTACT
>NZ_SWCN01000045.1 GCF_005116575.1 Desulforhopalus sp. IMCC35007
AGCCACCCGTGCTTTGAATGCTGCTGTATGTTTTCTTCTTTGCTTTTTCATAATTTCTCCTTGCTGGTTTGTTTGAGAAACTATGCATACTTTCATAACTTATCCAGTGGTCCTAAAAGCTGGGGCCCTTTCTAACCCTGATCGCTGGGCTTATTGGCTGGATCGGTCAGTCAATCTACCGAAAACAACTGGACCAGTCATTTTTAACTCCTCAAAGGCGGTCGATTCTATTTGCAGTAATCATCCTTGGAATCTTTTGTATTGGCTGGCTGCCGGCATCTTTTACAGTGAGCGGAAAATGTGTGCTGGAACCACGAGAGAAACGCTTTGTGGTAGCGCAGTTTGATGCTGTTTTAAAAAAGGTACACAAGCTGCCTGGTACCACGGTCACTAAGGGTGAATTGCTCGCCGAATTTGATGAACGTGCAATTGAACTTGAGATAAACTCACTTCTTGCAGAGATCCAAAAAACCAGGAAAATGCAGGATGTCCATACGGCAACGGGAAAGGCAGCTCTTTCCCAAATGGCAGTATTGGAGCGGCGCGGACTTGAAGAGCAACTACAGCTATTTCGAGATCGTCTCTCAAAGCTGTCCGTAGAAAGTCCGGTGGACGGCATTGTCATCAGTGAAAACATGGAGCGTATTGAAGGAAGCCCCATTAGCCGTGGACAGGGGCTTTTCGAGATTGCGCCATTGAAAATGATGATCGCTGAGGCGTATATTGCCCAGGAAGATATCGGGTATGTACAAGAGGGTGCCGATACCACCATCACTCTTGAGTCGTTTCCCGATAAGACCTGGCAGAGCACGGTGTATACAATTTTTCCAAGAGCGGAACCGAGAGAGGGGAAGAGTGTCTTTCTTGTGGAATCTCTTATTGAAAATTCCGAAAAAATCCTCAGGCCTGGGATGGGGGGTGAGTTCGAGATAAACGTTGGCAAAAAGCCGCTGGCCTGGAAACTCTTTCGTAAGCCATGGATTTATTTCCAGAAGACATTTCTCAATGATTGAAAACCGGCACGTCTAAACAGTGAACTACAGCATTGTTAGTGTCTGGGGTATCGTCTTGAAAATATAATGAGCTTCAAAAGCACAAAACAGAGAATCCAACTTTTAGGTTTTATTTCAACAGCAGAAAGATTTTCATGAACGGCGGGTAAGATGGATGGAAGCAGATATTAACTCAATAATACCGACACTGCGCCCTGATCTACACTTCACTCTCCTGGAGAAGGAGGATGAAGGTTATGTCCTGGAAGATACTCTTCGGCAGAAGTTCTACCGAATCGGCCGGGCTGAATATGTATTATTTACCGAGCTTGATGGAAAAACAACACTTGAGGAAGTTATCAAAAGAGCCAACAGTTTTCTCGGCGAGGAGCTCTTTGATCAAGAAAATGCAAAGATTACCCTTCAGTGGCTGATACAAAATCAGCTTCTGTCTGACAGCAGTGATGAGACAGTAAAGGGAAGATTGCAGCTGGATGAACGGGTTCGAAAACAAAAACTTTTGGGGAAATTTAACCTCATCACTATTAAGATCCCCCTCTTTAATCCTGATCCGATCTTGAAAAGGATCAGCCCCTGGTTGCGTTGGTTCACCGGACCTGTTTTTGCAATAATCTGGGGGCTTACTCTTTTTTATGGTTGTATGGTGCTCTACCAGAAGTCTGATCAGTTTTTTACAGTAGCGACTGCGGCGCTCTCCCCGGAGAATGTTTTTTTTCTCTGGCTCGCATGGTTTTTCTTGAAAATTCTCCATGAGACTTCCCACGCCTTAACGACATACCGATACCATGGCAGGGTTTTTGAGGCAGGAATTCTCTTCATTGTTTTTTTCCCTCTTACCTATGTTAACGGCTCTTCAACGTGGAATTTTCCAAACAGGTGGCAAAGAATCCACGCAGCCTTTGCCGGAATCTATGCTGAGCTCTTTGTGGCTGCGGTGTCAGTCGTAATCTGGGCCGATAACCCCGGCTCTGTTGCAGGAAATATTGCCCATAATATGGTAATGGTTGCCGGTTTTTCCTCACTTATTTTCAATATTAACCCGCTTATGCGCTTTGATGGCTATTTTATCCTCTCTGATCTGGTTGCAATTCCCAATCTGTACAGCAGAGGAAAAAGTTTTGTTTCAAGTGTATGGACCAGAATATTTTTTGGAGAATGGCGGTACCTGCCTCGCTTTAGTAAAAAGCAGGAGCTCTTTATTGCAATTTACGGCGTGGCTGCCTGGATCTGGCGTCTCCTCATAATGACATTTTTGTTATTGCTTGTTGCTTCAGCAGTGCATGGCTTTGGTATTTTTATCGCTATTGTTTCTTGTGTGATGATCGTTGGAATGCCCCTCTGGCGTCTAAAAGGCACTCTTTTAGGGCTGTACAGGAAAAACCAGCCAGTCTTTAGAAGGTTTTGTGCCGCTACCGGACTCTTTATTGGCATGACAGTATTGCTGCTTAATCTGTTGCATTGGGAAAGACAGCTTCGGGCTCCTGCAGTGGTCCAGTATGAAAATGAGCTGGTGGTGCGGGCGAAAGTGGCCGGTTTTGTTGATACCATTTTTGTGAAATCTGGAGACCAGGTAAAGCAGGGGCAAATTCTTTTAGAGCTGAGCAGTCCGGATCTTGTTGCTGAACTTTCCCAGCAGAGGATACGTCTTGATCAGGTTCTTCTGCAGAAACGTAATGCAATTATCCGTGAAGATGTAACGTCCTATCAAGTGCTTGAAGAACAATCTCTTGTGATACGGAAAAACATTGCGGCCCTGGAGGAAAATCTTGCTGATCTGAAAATTACAGCAGAAACTGATGGAACAGTATTAGCCTACAGACTTGAAGAGATCCTGGGGGTGTATCTGACGAGAGGCAGGGAGATATTTTCCATAGTGACAGAAAACGACAAGAAACTTCTCGCTTCTGTTGATCAGAAAGAGATTGAATCCTTTCGGGGAATGGAAGGCAAGTCTCTTGAGGTGATCAAACGTTCGATGGATCGTTCGTTCTTTATGGGCATAGTGACACAGGTCTCTCCCAAAGCTGACACGTCTGTACCTGATAATGCCTTTAGTGCAGCCTATGGCGGGCCGATTGCTGTGAAAATTTCCCAACAATCATCTGAGTCATCAAAAAGGTCTTTGGCTGATGAATATGCGTTTTTTTATCCACGCTTTGGGGTGGAGATTGAGGTACCAGCTTCTGAAGCTGATCAGTTGCTGGTAGGGCAACTCACCACAATTCGTATGCAGGGGCAGAGTGTCAGCTTGTGGAGACTTATAAAAAATCAGCTCATAGAGTATTTTTCAAAGAAGCTTTCGGGGAGAGATTCGGACTAAGAGCGTGGTATGTGGGTCTTGAACAATAAAGAGAATGAAAACGAAGTGTTGGGTAAGTACAGGTGCGGAAAAACAAAAGCCCAAAGAATTATAAATTCTTTGGGCTTTTGTGTGTCTAAAAAATAATTACAGCTTGACGACGTTTTGCGCAGCTGGACCTTTTTGTCCGTCTACGATTTCAAAACTAACACGCTCGCCTTCTGAAAGAGACTTAAATCCATCGGCTTGGATGGCGGAATGGTGTACAAATACATCTTGTCCCCCGTCTTGCTCAATAAAGCCAAAACCCTTAGCATCGTTAAACCACTTCACTGTTCCTTCTGCCATTGCTACTACTCCATGTGTAATGGGGGTACTCCCCTTTTTCTAATACCCGGGATCTAGACCCAGGTGATCCGGTTTTTGAATAAACCGGTTTTTTGCCAGAGAAAGGATCCCCAGCACAACTCTGTTGTAGAGTCACATCAAAAAAACGTATTAAAAATATTTTAAGTAATACGTTTTTCTAAATCAGACATGCTGAACGAAAACTAATACTTCTTTACTGTTGCAAGAGAAGTAACGAGCAGAAAAACTGTGTAGGTACGTATTACTTTTACCCTATAATCAGGCAAGCTACAATATAAGTGAGATGAATACAAGAAATAAGCAAAAATTTTAAAGAAGCAAGGTGATTTTCTTCTTTGACCTGCCCTAAATAATAGAAAATAGTGAGTAAAATTAATAAAAACACAGAAAAACAATCTGTTAGGAAAAAGGTTTGGCGACAAGACCTCTGTGTTTAACGATCTGAATCTTGATTGTAACGAATAAGTATCTGAACTTTCGTCTAAAGTGGGCTATAGCCCCCTCGAGCAGTAGAGGGGACTCTTTTTATTAGCCGCAGAATCTGGCCCTTACTAAGGGTGATGAGGGCCTTGCCACAGGGGCGCATTACAACATCAGGAAGCAGGTTGTATACTATTAATGGGTAGTTTCACGCAGGTAGTAATCATAATTACCTTCGTAGATCCTCAACTCACCATGGTGGATCTCAAATACCCGGTTGACAAGCGAGCGAAGAAAATGTCGGTCGTGGCTGACGAGAATGACGGTGCCTTCAAATTTTTGGAGGGCAGAGAGTAACACCTCTCTTGACTGGATATCGAGGTGGTTGGTCGGCTCGTCCAACACCAGAAAATTGAGGGGTCTTCCGAGGAGCTTAGCAAGCACGACCCGGCTTTTTTCTCCGCCGGACAGGTTCTCAATACGTTTGTCGACATCGTCACCCTGGAACAGAAATGAGGCAAGCAGGTTACGGATGGTACCGATGTTTTCCATTGGCAGGACTTCCTGGACTGCTTCGAAGACGGTTTGTTTTGCCGAGAGGGTATCCATGGCATGTTGACTGAAATACCCTGTTGTGACAGAAGCTCCCATAATCACCTCACCTTCTGTGGGTTCGGTTTCTCCGGTAATTGTCTTTAACAGAGTTGATTTTCCCGCGCCGTTTACACCGACGACTGCGATTTTTTCAAGGCGGCGTACTGTTCCTGAAAGGCCATCGAAGACAGGGATAGATCTCCCATCATGGCCGATCCACTCTTTTTTAAGGTTTTTTACATGAAGTACATCATCACCACTTCTTGGAGGAACAGGGAATTCGAGTTTAATAATTCTCTGTTCGGGCGGTAAGACAATACGTTCAATTTTCTCGAGTTTTTTTATCCGGGATTGAACCTGCGATGCGTGGGATGCACGGGCTGCAAACCTGGCAATAAATTCTTCTTCCTTTGCGAGCATTTCCTGCTGCCTGCGATAGCTTGCCTGCAGCTGCTGGCGGCGGATTTCTCTTTCCTGCAGGTGAAAGTCATAGTTTCCGCTATAGGTGATAGCCCCACCATTTGCCACTTCGATGATCCGGGAGACAATTCTATTCATGAATTCACGATCGTGGCAGGTCATGAGCAGGCTGCCCTTGTAATCGTTGAGCAACCAGTTTTCAAGCCAGAGGATTGATTCAATATCAAGGTGGTTCGTCGGTTCGTCCAGAAGCAGTACGTCCGGGTTTATGGTGAGAATCTTGGCCAGGGCGATACGCATTTTCCAGCCACCGCTGAAACTTTCAACAGGAGTTGCAAAATCCAGAGGGTCAAATCCCAGTCCGGACAGAATTGCCTGGGCGCGGGGTTCGAGATCATAACCGCCTCGCTGCTCGAAGATTTCGACGTGTTCACCGTATCTTTCCAGAAGATCAGCCATGGCCTCATCATCCATCGGTTCCGCCATTGCTTTTTCCATTGCGGAAATTTTTTGGCCGAGTTCAACAATCTCTCCTGCAGCAGACATCACCTCGGCAAGAACGGATTGGCCCGACATCTCGCCTACATCCTGAGAGAAATAACCGATAACTGTTTTACTCGAGCAGGAGACCTCACCCTTATCAGGAAGCTCTTCTCCCGTGATGAGCCGAAAGATTGTGGTTTTGCCGGCACCATTGGCGCCAACAAGACCGGTTCGTGTGTTGGGCAAAATCTGCAGACTGGCATTTTGAAAAATTACCTGAGAGCCGTGTTGTAACTGAATATTTGTTAAATGTATCATCTTGTTAATATTTGAGCTGTTGTGACAGGAAGTTGTGAGAGATTAATTGTAAGCAGTATTCTTCTGTTAAACTTTACCCTGTCATGACAATTGAGAGGTGTTGGAAAGAAAAATCACGCAGATTTTTCATTTTCTTTACGTGGACCCTTTGTAGCAAATAGCACACATTAACAACAGAAGAAAACGATCAAAAACTAAAAATATATGGTATTACGGCGCATTCTCGCGGTTGTTTTACTATTTTAAATATATTACGATGTAGCGCACTTTTTTAGCAGAAATAGTCTCTCAACAAGAGGTGCCCAATAATCTTACATCAACATTGTCCCATGAAAAAAACAGAATACCCCAGTCCTGAAGAATTCAACGCGTTATTTATCAAAGCCTGTGAAGATCATCAGAACCAGAATTATGAAGCGGCCAGTGCCAGTTATGAAAAACTGATGTACCATTTTCCGGAAGTCCCTGTTTTACACTATAATTTTGGCCTGCTGCTCTATGAATGCCAAGCATTTGATACGGCTCTTCAATCCTTTAAACGTGCCGCTCAATTACAACCGGCAGACAATGACATTATTTTTAATCTGGCGCTTTGCTGCAAACAGACCGGAGATATTGAATCAGCCATCAAATATTATCTTGAAGTATTGGAGAGTGAACCTGAGAGTGTTGATGCCCTTTATAATGCCGCGGGATGCTTCAGGGAGCTGAAGTATCTGGCTGAAGCGGAACAACTCTATCTGAGAGTTCTGGAGCTGGTTCCGGATCATTTTTCTGCCAATAATAACATTGCTTACGTTTATCATCTTTTAGGTAAAATCGAGAAGGCAATGTTCTACTTTAAAAAGGTATTGGAGTTGCGGCCTGATCATAAAGCCGCGGAGCACATGGTGGCGGCACTTACGGGGGCTGAAGTTGCCGCCCCGCCAAAGGTTTATGTTAAAGAGGTCTTTGATAACTATTCGGAGTTTTATGAAAAGAGCCTCGTGGAAGAGCTGCAATACACTGTTCCTGAGAGTATTTATGAGATTGTCAAAAAAGGTACAGCCTGGAAAAAGCAATTTGACTGTGGGCTTGACCTTGGTTGCGGTACTGGGCTGAGCGGCGAGTCTTTTTCCGGTTTGGTAAAAGAGTTGTCCGGGGTCGATCTTTCTCCGAAAATGATTGAAATTGCCCGAGAGAAGGGAATTTACCATTCTCTTGTTGCAGCCGATGTCAATGAATTCCTGACCGAGGACACCAGGCACTATGACTTCTTTCTGGCAGCCGATGTCTTTATTTATCTCGGGGAGCTGGAAGAGACCTTTCGACTGTTGCGGCAGCGGGCATCTACGGATGCGCTTTTCTGTTTTTCAACGGAAAGTGAGAGCGGAAACGGCTTTTCTTTACGCCTGACAGGTCGATTTGCCCACAGTCCCGGCTATATAGAAAGAATTGCCCGCGATACCGGCTGGAAAATCCTTGAAAAACATACCAGTGGCATACGCAGGGAAAAAGATGCCTGGATTGAGGGTGATCTCTGGTTTTTACAAATAAGAGAGGTCTGAACATCTTGAGTAAACAGATAGCACGAGACGATACTCCATGCATTTAGGGCAGTCACAGTCCTGCGTATTCCCCAGCAGATAAAAGACGGGTGGAAATAGTATCCAGTAAAAGGCGGTATTTTTTCTGTCTCGAGACACGCTTACGGCTGGATAACCGGCATCCATAGGTTGTGGTGAATCGATAAGATTGTTTATCTCCGGGCTAGGCCACAGAGCATAAAACCCAGAATCGGGGCACATTTTTCCTGGCAGGAGGAGTAGAATTGGCCGTGTTGATGACTGCCGGATTTTGTCTGTTTTCCATAGAAAAATTCACTGAGCCCTGTCGGATGCAGGTTGTTTTTTGCCGCATGATTGAGCAGCTTGGGGGCACAGCAATCACCTGTTCCGGTGGGAATCTTCCTGCCATGGAGGATAACATCTTCAAGACGGCGTGTCTCACCTCTGAAATTTGTAAGACGATAGAGTTTGTGGATGTCTTTCATCAGGGTCTGGGAGAGGGTTCTTCTTTTTTTTCGCAGTGCCAGCCATGCCGGGGAATGGGGCTGACTGGCGGCAATCTCTTTACCAAAGTTCTTAATCTCCTTTTCCTGATGGTCGGTGAGTGCATGGAAAACGCCCACATCAAAAAGGGGTGGCACCCATCCTTCAACCTCCCATTGTCCATTGTACTGGCCGGAAAAAGCATAGAGAGTGACAGGAACATTTTCGTCTGTCAGGCAGGTGAGGACACCAAACATCTTCCCCCGGGCCTCTCCCCAGAGGTGGTGTGTCGACAAATTTTCATGGATTTCCTTACTATTTGCAGAAAGATGAATACTCTCTTGCGCATTCAATTGTTTGATCAGCTCAAGCCCACGTGCTCTGCTCTGGCCCATTTCAAGGCTGTGGGTGCAGTTACACCGGCTGCAATAACCGCTGGCGCAAAGGACGTTGGAGAGTGGAAGGTGAGAAGTTTGCATCATTTTATCAATAAACGATACATCCGGGAAAAACAAGGATATGAACTATGGTTTCCTTTGTTGAGTGCAGCAAAAAAGATAGCCATCGGCTGAATGGCCTTTAGCTTTCTTGTCCATCTTTTACGGCAACAGTTACGCAATAGTTCCATGAATAATCAATAATGAAGAACGCGAAACGACTGATACCTTATATATTTCCATTACTTGGTTTTATTCTCATTATCCTTGTAATGAACGGTTACCAATTCTTCAAGCTCAAGCGCGATGTGAATGATAACCTGATTCAGGAAATAGGGGAGGTTGAGTTACGGGAATTGAAGATGTTTTTCTCCGATGCCGAAGAGATGCTCTTGCTGATTCGCGACTGGGGCAGAAACGATGTGCTGCTCAGAAACGGGCCTGTTTCACTTCATAAAAAACTGATCCCGCTGCTGGACCGGCAGCAACTGATAAGCGGACTGTCCATTGCATCGGAGAAGGGGGAAGAGTATCTGCTGTACCGAAATGATGCTCACTTCATTGCCCGTCACTCGGTATTGCAGGGGCAGGAGACGCTCCAGAGTTATACAGAATGGGATGAAAATATCCTCATCACAGGTGAATGGCAGGCCAAAAACAGCTACGACCCAAGAAATTCCAGATGGTATGCAGGTTCAGGAAGCGGGGATAAGGTCCAGTGGACCGGTGTCTATCCGTTACCGGAGACAATGACTCCAGGACTGACATCTTCCATTTCCTGGGTGACCCAGGAGGACAAACCTCTTCACATGGTCTGTGCTTTACATGTTTCGCTGGACCGCATTGAAAAAATATTAAGCCGAGGGCGTGATAAGCCGCAAAGTCTTATTTTTCTTGTACGTCCGGATGAATCTTTTCTACTTCTTAACAGAAATACAACTTCCGGGTCTGGAAGTACAGGTGACGCCGAGGCGGTGCAAAATCTTATCGGCAAGTGGCGGGAGATGCAACACCCGATCCGTAAACTTGTTCGAATCGGTAACGAAAAACAACGGTGGATTGCTACCTTTTATGAAGTGGGACAAAACGACAATCTGTCTTGGGTTGGAGTTGCTGCCAGAAATGGAGAGCTTGTCGGTTGGCTTGATAAGTCACTTTTCTCCCTTGATCTCGTTGAGCTTGTTGTTGCGGTTGGCGGTGGTATTCTCATTCTTTTCTTTATGAAAAGGAGCGGGTTGCTTTTTCATCGTAAGGAGAAAAAGAATGCAAAAGCCAGGCTTAATGACTATCTGTTGCGTGGTGAGGGGGGCACGGTTGAGTTTAAGTCGACCGTTCGGGTAAACCTGAAAACCGGAAAACTGGGAAAAGAGATAGAGCTTGCCTGGTTAAAGGCGGTGGTCGCCCTTCTCAACAGTGATGGCGGGAGTCTGTTGCTTGGCGTTAATGATAGTGGAGAAGTCTGTGGTCTGGATATGGATAATTTTGACAACACGGACCGTTGTCTGCTCCATGTGAAAAATCTACTCAACCAGCATATCGGGGCAGAATATTCTCCTTTTATAGATATTTCCATTGTCACGCAGGAAAAAGGTGATGTGGTTATGCTCGAATGTTTGAAGGCTGCTAGCCCTGTCTTTCTTAAAATAGGTTCCAATGAAGAATTTTACATACGCTCAGGCCCTTCTTCTGTTAAGCTGAGTCCAAGTCAGATTGTGAATTTTGTACAACAGCAGAAAAAATGATGGCCCACATATCTTGATATCGCGGCCGGCCATGCTGTTCATGACAGGTTTTTGATTGTAACCTGAAGTTTTTAACGAGTGTGGAGAGTTTCATTGGACGAATTGAAGAGCAAAAGTAAATGTGATTTTGGGATGTTGACCCCTGATGTAGTGCTGACTCTTGTGGAAAAGCATATGGGAATCCGTTGCAATAATCTGTTTCGTCCCATGAGCAGTTATATCAACAGGGTTTTTGAGATTGAAACAACAGATAAGACTAGGCTTATTGCCAAATTTTATCGGCCAAACCGCTGGTCCAAAAAGGCTCTTCTGGACGAGCATCGGTTTCTCCTTGATCTCAAGGAGCAGGAAATTCCTGTTATTGCACCTCTTGCTGCAAAGAATGGCTCAACATTAGGTAATAAAGATGGCCTGTTTTTTACGGTTTTCCCCAAGTGCGGGGGCCGAAGTGTCGATGAGTTTACCGATGACCAGTGGCTGCAGCTCGGACGTCTTATCGGACGTATGCATCAGGTTGGAGGGAGCGGGGTTGCCCGTAACCGGATGACCATGGGGCCGAATCATTCCACCATACAGCAACTGGCCTATCTGCTTGCATCAAAGTGTGTTCCGGATGATCTTAAGGGAGAACTTGAACAGGCAATCCTGTCAATCATAGATGACATACGCCCATTGTTTGCAAAAACCAAGAATATTCGGATTCATGGTGACTGTCATTTTGCCAATTTCATCCACAGGCCTGGTGAGTCACTCTACATAATTGATTTTGACGATATGGTTATGGGCCCCCCGGTACAGGATATCTGGATGCTGCTGCCGGGAGGGCTTGAGGATACCTTTGTCGAACTTGAGCTCTTTTTAGAAGGGTATGAAATGTTCCATCATTTTGATCAGCGCTCTCTGCGACTGGTTGAACCTTTGCGGGCCATGCGCTTTATTCATTACATGGCCTGGTGCGCTCACCAGGTGGAGGAAGATGGTGAAACAAGAGCCATAGATGGTTTTGGTTCCAGAGAATACTGGCAAAAGGAAATCGCTGATTTAGTGGACCAGCGTAAGAGGATCGCAAAGGCACCGGTTGCCTCCGGAAACTGCCTCTAGGCGGGGCTGTGGTTGATCTGCTCTCGTGCCTGAAGTCAGCTAAAGAGGGCTTTCAATCTGCCTTTCAGGGAATGGTTGTTTAATTTGGCAATCCGTATCAGTTGTTTGAAATCCAGCTGGAGGCGGTTGGACAGGATTTTAGTGTTCATGGCACTGTTATCGATTCTCTCCCAGGGTACGTCACCGTTCATCGTCAGAGCAACCACGTTTCCTCTGTCCGGAACAGGCAGGAGAAGGCAGCCGGAGAAGGTTCTTGACAGGGTCCGTTTTATTGCTCCGAACTGTTTCTTATCATTGGTCCAGAGGTTCAAACTTATGGAACCCGCTGCTGTTAATTTTTCTTTTGCTGATGCGATAAATGATTCTGAATAGACAGTAGGGGCCATCCCTTGGGCGTCAAAGGCGTCCACAAGAATAAGGTCATACTTTTCAGGACCGATGTGCTCTCTGATAAAGATAGCGCCGTCTGAACAGTATATATGAATATTTTCACCTTCAGGTAGTTGAAAATAGCCTTTCGCCAGATCGATGACATGTTGGGAGTAATCCACCGCATAGATACCACACTCTGGAAAGTAGTGGTTGAAAAAGCGTACAAACGAGCCTGAGCCGAGGCCTATGATAAGAATATTCCGAGGCTGTGGGTTGATGAGAAGACCAAGGAGCATAAAGCGGGTGTAGGATAATATCAGCTCTTCAGGTCGCAGCAGAGACATGGCGCTCTGGAGATGCTGGCTGTCAAAATAGAGAGAACGCTGGGTCGCTGAATCCCGGACTTCAACGAGGTGATCGCCCATGAATTCCTTATGGATAATCTTGTGAGTAGCATTTTGCATATTACTGATGTTCTACTTGTCTTGTATATGATAAGGTTTTTTCGGTTGAAAAATATCGCTGATTGTACTTGAGGCTGTACTATTTTGCACTGTTTTGGTTCTTTTACGGGAATCTCTTGACTGATAACTTTTTTTTTTGTCATACTGTGTAAATACAGATTGAAGGTGGAAGAGCTAGGTGAATTTCTGGAGGCAGAGTTGTTAAGTAACGAAAAAAGAAAAAAAATCCTCGTCATGGACGATGAAGATATGGTGGGTGAAATAGCCTGCCAAATGCTCGACTTTCTTGGGTTTGACGCTGTACATGTGTTCGATGGACAGGCAGCGGTTGAGACATTTCAAGTCCATAAAAATAATGGTGAGCCGTTTAACGCCGTTATCATGGATCTGACGATCCCCGGTGGAATGGGGGGCAAGGAGGCGGTTACAGAGATACTTGCAGTTGATGCAACTGCAAAGGTATTTGTTTCCAGTGGATATTCAACCGATCCTGCAATGGTGAACTATAGGGAATTTGGGTTTACCGGGGTTATTGTTAAACCTTTCGATCTGGCAGCTATTCAAGAAATCCTTGATAAATTAGTCTGACGATGACAGTATAAACTGTCGTGTGGAGAATTGTAGTGGCCGATTTTTCAGGGAAATTGATTTATTTTGCCACTGCGGTAACTTTCTGCTCTCTCTATGCAGCACAGCCTATTCAGCCGCTCTTCCAGGCTGAATTCCAGCTTTCAGGTTTTCAGGCGATTCTGTTCACGGCTCTGATGATGGCTCCTTTAGGGGTCGCTCCACTCTTTTATGGTTTCTTGCTCGAGGCTTTTTCAGCAAGGAAAATGGTCCGTTGGGCTCTTTTTCTCCTTGGTATCCTTGAGATACTCTTTTCATTTTCAGGAAATTATATAACTCTTCTGGCAATCCGGGCGGTACAGGGCTGTCTGGTTCCGGCCATTCTCACCTCTATTATGAGTTATATCAGTTACAGCAACCGTGACGATACGGTTCAGCAGGCGATTGCCTCTTATATTGGTGCAACCATAGCTGGTGGTTTTCTGGGTCGTTTCCTTTCCGGTTTGTTTACCGATTTATTTGGCTGGAGATTCTTTTTTTTCCTGCTGGGTATCCTGCTCATAATCTGCTCCTATCTGTTAAAAGGCATGGTTCGTGATGTTAAATTAAACTACGTCCGGCCCCGCCCAAAAGACATGCTGGATATCTTGTCGCAACGATCGTTCCTCTGGCTCTACCTGACTATTTTTTGCCTCTTTTTTGCTTTTGCAGCCATGATGAATCTGCTGCCATTTGAGCTTAAGCAGATTCGCCCTGATATTGGAGAGACCTCTATTGGTCTGTTGTATCTGGGCTATAGTATGGGGATTCTGGTATCACTCAATAGTAAGCGTATCATTGCTTTTTTTGGTGGGGAGGTAAATGCGATACGTGGCGGAATCTTTGTCCTTGCCGGTGGGACCTTGCTCTTTTTCATGCAGAACTATACTGTGATGTTTCTGTCAATGTTTGTCTTTTGCGCAGGACTTTTTACCGCGCATTCTCTGCTTTCCGGGTTTCTCAGTACCATCGCTAAAACCAATAAGGCCATTGCTAACGGCTTGTATATTTCATTTTATTATACAGGGGGCACCTTGGGTTCACTTCTCCCGGGAGCTATCTATGAGGCCTGGGGCTGGCATGCCTTTTTGTCATTTTTGCTTGTACTCATTAGTGTTGCCTGTCTCTTCACCTGGTTTTTGAAAAAGGCAGTCGTCTCGACGGTACCACACTGACACCGGTCAGTTGTACTCCCTGTGATCAGGGTCTTCAATCACCAGCATTTTCTTCCATTTCCCCTTGCGGTATCTCATCCAGGATGCAAAAAACAGGGTGCCGACAAAAACAATAATCCAGCACCACGCCCCTGCAATAGAAAAAGAGTAGTATTCGATGCCGATATAGACCGGAATGACAAGGCAGACCGGGGCGGCCACTGTTGCCGTAATCATCATGAAACGGGTGTCTCCTGCTCCCCGCAAGGCGCCACTGTACAACATGTAGAGTGCGTCGCAAAAAAGATAAATAGCAACAATTTTTAAAAGATCCCTTGCGTGTGCCAGTACCTGAGGGTTGGTGATTGATGCATCGGTTGAAGGGAAAAACGGGGTGAGCACGAAGTCTGGTGCAAAGATGAAAATCAGATCCACAAGAAAGATGTAGGCGAGCAGCATCTGAATACCGGAACGGACGTAGGTTGCGGCAAGCTTTGGTGAGTTATTGCCTAATGCCTGGCCCACGAGGATACTGATGCCCTGTGAGGCTCCCATGGAAGGCATGAAGGTCAGGGAATTTATTGAGAATACTATGTTGGTTGCGGCAAGTTCAGCCGTACCGATGCGACCCACCAGAAGAACAAAAAGGGTAAAGGCAACAATGTCCATGGTGAACTGAAATGCTGCCGGAACTCCGAAGCGCAGGAGTCGTTTTAACAGAGACCATTTGAGATGAAATTGTGAAAGGATTTGGTATTTCAGCTCGTTTTCCCGGGTAAAGATCAGAACCAGGAAAAGGATCACGTTGATGACCCAGGCCGCGACCGTTGCAAGAGCAGCGCCCCGAATCCCCATCTCTGGCATTCCCCAGGCTCCAAAAATAAGTGCATAGTCGAGGGGGATGTTTATAAAGACGCCTAAAAACGTGATGATCATGACCGGCCGTGTGTATCCCCGGCCGGAATAAAAAGTGGCGAGGGTGGCCATGGCGACATGGAAGCCTCCGCCCTTACAGAGGATAGAAAAATAGATAACCTCAAGCCGCTGGACCTCTGGTTCGTGGCCCGCCAGCATGAAAATGGCTCCGCTTGCAAATACGGCGACCAGGTACATAATCAGCCCGGCGGCAATGGTGAAATAAATCGCCTGCCACAATACGGGACCAATCATTTTGTGCTCTCCCCGGCCGTTGTACTGAGCGATAAAGACCCCGGCGTAGCTGCCCACACCTCCAAAAAAGGCGAGAAAAAGATACGAGGTAATTCCAGCCGGCATGGACGCGGAAATGGCTGCAATCGAATAATTCGCCAGAAACACCCGATCGGTGAATTCCATGAACGTTGTGGCGGAGAGCCCAAGTACAAGTGGCAGACAGACTCGTAATACTTCCCTGTAGTGGTTTTCTCTGGCTGCTCTGTTATTTAGAAAAATCATGTATGTTTTATCTTGGCGTGTTCTGATAAACGGGATACATCTCTTCAGATACCCATTTAAAAGAGGAAAAAGATGAAGCTCTAACTCTCTTTGTCGCGGGGTCTGGGAGAGAGGGGAGCCATTGTCTTACACTACAATAGTATCTACTGATAGTGAAAAAGTATGGAACAGAGAATTTCTGTAAAAGTTCGCGGGATTTTAAATCAGGATATATAAACTGTCATGAAACCAGTACACATCGATACAAGTCTCTGTTCGGGCTGCGGGCTCTGCGTTGTAGTGTGTCCATATAAGGCATTGAATCTGGAAGATGGTGTTGCACGATATGTCATCGATGACTGTTTTTGTTGCGGTCATTGCCATGCTGTCTGCCCTGAGGATGCCATAGTGGTCGGGACCCTCTCTTTTTCTGCGGTGGAGATCGTAGAAGAGTGTACTGCAGCGGCATCCCCATTAACAAAAGAGCAAGATCTGAGTACCGCTGCATTGGTATCTTTTATGGCAGCCAGAAGGTCCTGCAGGAATTATAGTGAAAGGCAGGTTCCTGTAAAAGTATTGGAAGATCTGGTCCAGGTAGGTATTACCGCTCCTTCAGGGACGAACTGTCAGCCGTGGCAATTTATCATTTTACCCGAGAGAAGTGATCTTTTTCACTTTGGGACATTGGTGGGCAACTATTTTAGAAAGCTCAACAGATTGGCCGGAAATCGAGTTCTGAGATTCGTCACTCGTTTTTTTTCAGGTGGAGGTTTAGCAGGCTATTATGAAAAGCATTATCATTCTGTACAGGAAGGGCTTGAAAGCTGGGATAACAGAGGAGAAGACCGTCTTTTCCATGGTGCGCCTGCGGCCATTCTTGTAACCGCTCTAAAAAAGGCAAGTTGCCCCGGTGAAGATGCAATGCTTGCGACCCAGAATATCCTGCTTGCGGCCCACGCCATGGGGCTTGGCACCTGTCTTATCGGTTTTGCCGTGGAAGCGGTGCGCAGGGATGGAGGGATACGAAAGCGACTCGCAATTCCTGAGAGTGAGGAAATATATGCGGTTATAGTGCTTGGCTATCCAAAGGTATCCTTTCTTCGTCCGGCCGGACGAAAAAAGGTACAGGCCAGAATTTTAAGATTTGGCTGAGGCATAGAAAAGAACTCGTGTCTTTATGGGTAACAGTGGGTTTGTAATGCGATTGTATTCATCACATAATTGTCTTGAAAAGGAGTAGGCAATGGGCAGTTTAGAGCAGTTAAATGTAGTTGTATTTTCCTTTGGTTTTAAGTATGGCACTCCTGTGGATGTCAATTATGTGATAGATGTGAGATTCTTGCCAAACCCTTACTGGGTTGACGAGCTACGGGAGAAAACCGGTCTTGATGCGGAAGTGGCCGATTATGTTGTATCAAGTCAAGAGGGCCAGCGTACCGTCGCGCAGCTTCAGGATTTTTTCAGATTCATCATCGGGCAGAATATCGCAGCTGAAAAGAAGACGGTCCGTATAGGGATCGGCTGTACCGGCGGGCGGCACCGATCTGTTGCCGTGGTGGAGAAAATCGCGGCCTGTCTGTTGACGGAGTCTGTTGGTGTCTCCGTTTTTCACAGGGATATTAAAAAAGATAGCCTGAAAGAGACAGTCTAGTTAAACTGTCTGCTGGGCAAATTGCATTATGAGGACATTACAGAATCCTCTTTGGTAGATAATGCTGTGGACGATAGGATTTGAAACAACTCTTGGGAGATAATTATGAATAACCGTTTTATAATGACAGCTTTTGGAAAGGATCGAGTGGGAATTGTGGCCGATGTTACCAGACTGCTCTACGAGTATGACTGTAACCTTGAAGATACCACAATGAATATGTTGTCTGACGAATTTACTCTGAATCTGCTGTTTAGCAGTAAAGAGGATGATCTTGTCGAACCTCTATCACGGGAATGCAGACGTCTTGAGCTTGAGAAGGGCATTTCAGCTTTTGTCCGGCAGCTTCCAGACTCAGACCACGTCAAAGCCAATGGCTTCAAAGATTGTACCCTGCACGTGGAGTGTCTGGATCAGGTTGGAATAGTGTATAAAACCAGCCGTTTTCTGGCAGAAAATAATCTTAATATTGTCCACCTGAATTCAACTTCCAGATTTTCCCCGGAAAGTGGTGATAAAATTCATTGTATGGACATTCATATTCAGATCCCTGAGGGGCGTTCTCTGGATCAGATTGAAGACGATCTTGGGGTTATGGCTGATGAGTTGCAAGTTGATATCAGCATGTCCAGGCAATCCGAAGCATAACATCATTTTTACCCGTCTGCGGAGCTCCTTCGTCAGCTTCCTGCTGCATCGATTATCCCGCAGATGTTGACCACCATGGAATGGGGAGCATGGTGGTCAGTAGACTTCTCTCCATTCTTCGGCCTGTTGCCATAAGGTTCTGCTGACGCGAACCGTTTTTATTGCGACACACTTCTCAGCTGGGGAATTTCTTCCAGCTGCTCCTATTCACCTGGGTAATTTTTACCTACTCACTTCTGTTGGTAACATGTTACACTTGCGGCTGTTTTTAAATATTGTAAGTAATAATAGGCAGATATCGTGTAAAGTCTAGATTGGCATGTGCTTTGCTTTGTAGAAGGCATGAGAAGAAAAACAAGAGGAGTTGACTCTTGTTGCAAACGTCAGTTCAATGAAGCTCAAAGCCAATCTACATAAGGAGAGTATGCAATGAAAAAGAAACTCATAGCAGCAATTTTAATTTCAGGACTTGCCATGACAACAGCCGCAACCGCTAAATGGAACGGGCCACGGGGAGATGGTGATTGCTATCAGATGTCTATGCATTCCATGCAGAATTTGGATGAGGCAACCAAAGCAAAGATCGTGCAGTTTCGCACCGATAACCAGCAGTTGTTTAAAGAAATGGTCATGAAACGTGCTGAAAAAAGAGCCTTGATGAAAAGTGATAACCCAGATCCAAAGGTTGCAGCCCAGCTTGCAGGAGAACTCTTTGATCTGAGGACTACGATCCGCCTCAAGGCAGTTGAAGCAGGGGTTGACCAATATATGGGGCCAATGAGTGGTAACTGTGACAGAATGGGTGGTTTTGGAGGGCCTGGTGGTCGTGGAAAACATCAAGGCCGGATGATGAATCAGTAGTTTGCAACCCCGCTTCTGTGGATCGGGGCAGAGATTGCATCACCTAAAACTCTGCTGTATCCATCAGTAAAAAAGCTTCCTCCCGCCTCAGCTGTGTCCTTGTCTTTACTTGACAGGAATACAGCTGAGGTTTTTTTTTGTGCCTGCCTTTTCTTGTTGGCGTTATGTGTTACTGTTTTTTCGGTAAATACAATGGAACAAAACGCTGATGCTACCTTAAGGGGGGAGAACATGAAAGTTGAAATTATTCCATGTCATTTCGATAATTTTTCATATCTGCTTGTCTGTGAAGAAAGTGGTAAAGCCGCAATTGTCGATCCCGCAGAGTACTATCCCGTTGCAAAAGTAATCAGGAACCTGGGGGTGGAACTCAGTGTCATTTATTGTACTCACCATCATGCGGATCATATCGGAGGACTGGATGAATTCTGTGAAGAGTATCCAGACATTGAAGTGGCTGCCTATGGTTCAGAAAAAAACAGAATAACGAAAATGACACGAGGCCTTGAGGGTGGGGAGACCGTTCGCTTTGGCAAGATCGAGGGGGAGGTCTTACACACCCCTGGTCATACTTCAGGTTGTATCTGTTTTCGTTTTGGACAGCATCTGTTTACCGGAGATACTCTTTTTGGTGCGGGATGTGGACGGTTATTTGAGGGGACACCGGAGCAGATGTATAATTCCCTGTCGTTGCTTGTCGATAAACATACCGATGATGTAAAGGTGTATTTCGGCCATGAATATACCGTTTCTAACCTGAAGTTCGCCCAGTTTGTCGAGCCGGATAATCACGAGGTGACAACCCGCCTTCATGAGGCAATGGCGCATCTTGGCAATGGGGGCCTGACGACCCCGTCAAGCATTGGTCTTGAACGGCAGACGAACCCTTTTTTACGCAGTCGCGTTGAAAGCGTCTGTAAGAGGATTGCCAAAAAATTACTCATTGAAGACGGCAACCCCGTAACAGTATTTGCAGCAATCAGGCGGTTAAAAGACAGCTACTAAAAGTTTTCAGACCTTTTTTATGTTGTGCACCTCGCCTCTCTGCCAAGCTGAGGCTTTCTCTTCCAGTTTTGCCATCCTCCCCGGTTTATTTTTAAAGCCGGGACGACACTTTTATAGCCCCCCTCACAAACCTGCTGTCAAATCTATGGTTTGGAAAAGGTTCGTTGACCTTCGCATGAATTTCGGCTAGATGTCTTGTGTACTAAGAACCGCTTTTGCTGTTTAGGACCACCTTGAGCACATTCTATTTCCCAAAATCTGTACGTTGCGTAAAAAAGTATACCTTCAGAATCTCTTCAATAATTCTGTGGTACATTTTCTCGCACCCCCTGATCGCGGACGAAAATATGAATTGTTCATGCTGTCCCGAAGAGTTATGAAACAGAGAATGTTTTGCAGGTATTTCAAGAGGAGAAAAAGATGATAAAAAAACTCATATTACCAGCCTTGCTCGTCCTTGGACTGATGGTGCAAGTGATTACCGCCCAGAGTGCGACAATTTCAGTAAGTCAGTTTGTCGAACATCCCGCACTTGACGCCGTATTAAAAGGTTTCCAGGATTATCTCGCCGAAAAAGGTGTGGATGTAAAGTATACTGTGCATAATGCCCAGGCCAATATGGGAACCGCAACCCAGATTGCCCAGCAGATGGTGGGAGAAAAGGCTGATCTTCTTGTTGCCATTGCAACCCCTTCCGCCCAGACCTGTGTCCAGGCACTCAGTAAAGCTCCCGCTGAGTTAAAGCGGCCATTTCTGTTTACTGCGGTGACCGATCCGGTTGCTGCGGGTCTGGTCAAAGATCTGCAAAAACCAACAGGTGGAATAACCGGTGTGTCTGATCTGCTCCCTGTTGAAGAGCATATAAAAATGGTACTAGCCTATAGCGATACGATCAAAACTATTGGCTTACTTTTTAATGCAGGTGAGGCAAACTCAAAAGCGACTGTTGCTTCAATTGAAGCTCTCAGCGGCAAGCTCGGGTTTAAAGTCGTTGAGGCAACGGCCTCAAAGACCGCTGATGTCTACCAGGCGGCAAAGAGCCTGGTTGGTAAGGTTGACGCTGTTTTTATTCCAACTGATAATACCATCATCTCAGCATTGGAATCTGTGATTAAGGTGGGAGTGCAGAACAAGCTGCCGATCTTTGCAGCTGATGTGGATTCGGTGAAAAGAGGTGCTGTTGCAGCAATGGGTTTTGATTACTACAAACATGGGTACCAGACAGGAGCCATGGCGGAGAAGATACTAGGCGGCATGGCCCCTGAAGATATCCCTGTCGAGTTTCAAAAGGATCTGCAGTTGCACATCAATGCAAATTTCTCAAAACAGATGGGCCTTATCCCGCCTGACGCACTTCTTCAAAAAGCCACTCAGGTTTACGAATAAAATCAAGATACTGTTATGACATTATATGCTGCACTAGGTGCCGTAGAACAGGGACTGGTCTACGGCATCATGGTTATTGGGGTGTATCTCACCTTTCGAATACTCGATTTTCCAGACCTTACCGTTGACGGTTCGCTCCCCTTGGGAGCCGCTATCTCTGCCGTTGCAATTACAAGTGGAATCAATCCCTACTTCTCACTCTTACTCGCCCTTGCAGGTGGTTTTTGTGCCGGGATGATGACAGCTTTTTTAAACACGAAATTTAAGATTCTGCATTTGCTGGCCTCAATTTTAACGATGATCGCCCTCTATTCGATTAATATTCGAATAATGTCCGGACCTAATGTGGCCCTGCTGGGAGTTGATACCGTTTTTGACTCTGTCATTCATCTTGGTATTCCGGCCCACTATGCAGGGCTTGTTGTCTTTGGCTGCTTTGCCGTCATCGTCCTCTCGTTTATCATTTGGTTTCTCTCAACGGAATTGGGACAGGCCATTCTAGCAACCGGCGACAATCCGCAGATGATACGGAGTCTCGGGGTAAATACCAATACCATCATCATTCTGGGGGTTGGGCTCTCCAATGGCCTGGTTGCTTTAAGCGGGGCTCTTGTTGCCCAGAATCAGGGCGCGGCGGATGTTGGTATGGGCATAGGCACCATCGTAGCAGGCCTTGCCTCGGTTATTATTGGAGAGACGGTCTTTGGTTGTAATACAATGGCTCGTGCCTTTATAGCGGCGCTTCTTGGATCAGTTGTCTACCGATTGGCCATAGCCCTTGCGCTGGGAATGGAGTTTGGAGATTTCCGCTTTAATCCCAGTGATCTCAACCTGATAACGGCCGTACTTGTTATTGTGGCACTCATCACTCCAAACCTTAAAAAGAGACTCATTCAGCGGTGATTACCTTAGACAACATTACCAAATACTTTCACAAGGGCAGTGTCAACGAGGTCTTTGCCCTGGATTCCATCAACCTGAAAATTGCTGAAGGGGATTTTGTCACCGTTATCGGCTCTAATGGTGCGGGTAAATCGACCCTTCTCAATTGTATAGCAGGCGGCTTTTTTCCTGATACCGGCAAGTTGACAATAGCCGGTAAAGATGTCACCGGCTGGCCTGAACATAAACGGGCTTCACTTATCTCCAGGGTATTTCAGGATCCATTGCTCGGCACCTGCCCTTCTGCCACAATTGAACAAAATATGGCCCTTGCAATTCTTCGTGGGAAGGTCAGGGGGCTTGGCAAGGGTGTAAAGGCAAAAGATCGTACCCGTTTTCGCTCCGAGCTCGAGAAGTTAGGTCTTGGACTTGAAGAGAGGTTGCTCGATAAGGTTGGTCTGCTGTCCGGCGGACAGCGTCAGGCGCTGACCATGCTGATGGCAACTATGATTAAGCCGCAGGTGCTCCTGTTAGATGAACATATTGCCGCTCTGGACCCGAAAACCGCAAGTCAGATACTTCACCTTACCCAGGATATCGTCGGCGGGCAGAACCTGACAACCCTTATGATTACCCATAACATGAAGCATGCCATTGCCTTTGGCAACCGGTTGATCATGCTGCATCAGGGACGAATTCTCTTTGATGTTCAGGGAGAAGAGAAGAAGAACCTCACCGTCAAGGATCTGCTGGAACAGTTTTACAAGGCCCAGGGTGAAGAACTGGCGATGGATTCAATGCTGCTCAGCTAATATCAGCGAAAATGGAGTATCAGCCTCTTATAATAATGCCTCACCTCATATGCCTGACATAATATGTCCGAGATCGCAACAATCGGCAGCATAGGACTTTGATGGAGAAGCTCAAATTTGACATTGTTTTTTTAGACTTGAGTTTTGAACATGACCAAAATTTCTGGATACATAAATAAAATATAGATGCTGTCGGGGGATTCCATCGACATAACGCCTCAAGAAAGGGCACCGCTTTTCGGCGTCCCGCTTGCTTGACTTGTTACTTTTGAATGCTGCTCCGAAATATAATTGTAAAAACCATCAGGGTCGCTTATTTTTGACTCTGGGAACACATATGCGTAGGCCGTATCCAGATAAATTAGAATCATACCTTGAACTCTTTCTATTTTTTTAACAATTGCCCAGGAATGAATACCTTTATAACCTTCGCCTTCTGAATTAATTCCATGCTCATCGAATATGAATGTGTGATTTCCACAGAACGTGCCTTCATCAGAGGGTTCGAAGGCCTTCCTGATTTTGAACATATTAAATAAAAATAAGGCGGATATGCTGATAAAAAACGCGCCTACAGATATTGCTGTAGGCCAATGAAAGCTACTATATTGGTTGAATATTAAGAGAAATCCGAAAGCAATAACCATCCAGATGAGCATGTTTACCCAAAAGCTGTCCATCCAAGTTTTCAGGTGCTTCGGCAACTCCTTTTCGATATAGCTTTGATATAGCTTCCAGTCTTCTTTTTGTAGGGTTACTTGAATTTCCATACTCACCTGTAAATGTAACGATTTGGGTAAGGCGTGCGACGTGAAAAAGCGTCGCACTTGACTCGATTAAACATTTTCAGCCAAACCTCTAAGCTCTCTATATATTGTATTTAAAAACTCAGTATTTATTTCAAATTTACCATTAAGACTAAAATCTACCGTTTCATTATAGCCGCTAAATGCATCACCTAAACTGAACGAAACAAAAACTGAGCTACCTTTGCCTGCTTCTATTTTTATATAACTATCATAGGTACCATTCAGGATTGGTGATATTTTTCTATTTGTTAAAAAAGAATCATATTCCATAATGAATTCGTCGATATTAAAAAAAATAATGTCTATGTTTTTACCGGTAAAAGTACCATGAACTATATCTATTTCTGCAGTAACTTCAAAGGTTGAGTAATCGTTGTCACCCTTACGTTCAATAGTAATTGAGTTCTTACTGTCTATGGAACTAATTTTCATACTTTTGTATTTGCCTTATGCGCCGGTCACCAGCGGCAGCTTTTTTCCGGCCGGTAGACCTGCCGGTTGAACGTCTTTGATTATTTTAATTTCAAACAATCTCTATCTGTTATCTTTGTTTTTGTTTTCCATTCTAAAACGTGTCAAAACTGCAGCCATTTCCTGATCAAGCCGGATATTCTCTGCCTTACCCGCTTCGACAAAAGCCCGCATACCGGCTATGGTCTGCCCGGGACTGGGCTTAGGTGCAAACCATACACCCGCCACCCAGTTTCGTACCAGGTCCCATTCCGGGGGCGTTTCAATCGCCATAAGGTGACGCCACCGTTTGCCCTGTTCTGGGACCCTTTTCCATGGCCAGTAGATCCAACCACTGACGTTGTATTTGGGGTCTTCAAACATGTTAATTACCTGGCTCACCCACTCTAAAGTGTGGGCACCAATCTCACCGTTTAAGATGGGGACATTCAGTTTCCTGGAGAGCTCGCTGTGTTTTTTCTGTTCCTCGTAGTTTATGTCCGAGCTCAACAAGTTATAGGTATGGAACGCCAGTGCCTGGTTGTCATCCAGTACCTCGGTAAACATGCTGGAGTCATTCGATGTGAAACCGCCAGCCGATAGAATTACCATGTGTTGGGTATCGACTTTACGAATGGCCTCAATAATTCTCCTGTACACATCCACAAGCACACTACCCGGCGTGAAAAGCGGTAACTGTGGCTCATTCAAGAGGTCGTAACCAGCAATGATGTTACGATTTTTATACCTATGAGCGATGGCCTGCCATAGCGCAACCGTCCTCTTGAGGTTAGATTCAGAAGTGTAAAACCCTGACCCATCCGGATCATTGACAAAAACCTCTGATTGTCCACCCGGGGCAGAATGCAGGTCCAGAACCACATAAACCCGGTTGTTTTGGCACCAGTCGAGTAGCCGATCCAGGAGCTCCCAGCCAGAAGTCTTATATTGAAATGGGCGGTCATCATCTTCCAGGATCGTGTGGTTGAAGGGAACCCTGACCACATTAAAACCCATGTCTGCAATCATGCGGATATCACGTTCAGAAATGAAATTTTGATAGATTTCTTTCTGAAATTTTTCAACTTCTTCCGCACCAACCAGTGCCGTTAATTTATTTACGATGTGAGTTTCAGAGGAAAAGATACCAGCACCCCACATCGGCCCGTTCCACATTAACCAACCTTCAATCAATACGCCCCTGAGAACCACTGGTTTACCTTCTCCATCGACAATTCTTGATCCGTCCTGATGGACCATTGGATTTGCCGCAATCACTGTCAGCGGCGAAACAAGCCACAATACTAACAGTAGGGCCTTAATCAAATGAGGTCTCCGCCTCTGGGTAGGCGCTGTTCCCTGGTATCGGATAAATAAAGCTAGTTCCAGTATGCGAGTTGCGATCGCACCAGAGCCAAAAGCATTTGTTTTTTTACCTGTAATGAGTTCATTCAGCCTCGCGAATTCCTTGTACGCGGTCTCTTGGCTCATGAGTTTCGATTCCTCCTACTATGCCAACGTGCTCGTCAGCCGCTCCGGGCCACCGACGCTAGAAAAACAAACCCAAGCTTTCCCGGTGTCGGCTGGATTGGCCATTGGAAAATAGCTTAGAATTGTCTTAGGTCTAAATGTATAGATATGTTCACGTTGAGAAATTGAAGTTCATTTTTTTAAAATATTGTCAGGAGTTGAAACCTGACCCTAATTCTACACTTTCAGGTTTTGCTATCCTATGGGTCAACTGCAGGGGCTGGCGGTCCATTCTCTGAATGAGTTGTGATCGTCGCGACATACCCTTTACTCGCTCTATTGGCAGGGTGATATACAACGCGAAACACCTTAATGCAGAGCTCGATTCCATCAGAGGACGTGAAATCTCGCTGGAAAGGTATCTCTGCACCATCAACCCAGCCAGGTCCTGTCCTTAGTCGTCGTAAAAGACGAGTCCAGGAATCCTCCCTGTCAAGGCTGGCGGGCACAAAAGGAGAACTGAAAGAGTAATAACCAACTTTCGTTTCTGGAAGACGAGTGCCTAAATCAAGCCAGTAGGGGGAGATAGCTAAAGAGGGAACTGGAGAAGACAATAATTCCATTACATTGACTCGGGAAGGGTAACCGTCATTGTCATTTGATAGTTTTTCTTTGGTATCTTGCTTGAGAAGATACACCGCCCACGCATCTCCTCTCCCCAATTGCAAGGCAACGGAATGTGAGGAGGAAGAGTTTAATCCGAATAGTTCTCCGATTAAAACTCCTGCTTGTCCATTAAGGACTACCCTTTTTTCAACCGCATTCGGAAATCGAGCTGCAGATGCAGGCACAGCAAGGAGAATGACAAGCATAAATATCCATAAAAACTCATATGTCTTCACCTTTTCTCCTTTGCTAAATGTATAATGTCTTGCTCAGCGGGAAACTGCGAGCGAGTAGTTTTTCCAGTGCAGCACTTTGGTATGTAAAAGTTGCATGTTGTAATTAATAATAGAAGTCTCCTGGGAGCATCAGCATCCTTAAGACAGTTTTTGCAAGGCCTCAATAATATCGTCAGGCTCTGAACGTGTTCTATAATCAACATCGACATAGCGCCATATAACTACGCCATCACGATTTAGTACAAATGTGGCGGGAATCGGTAAAACACTACCGTTGCCATTATTGATTGTTTCAAGATCAAGGTTGCGATCTACACGCATGTGCTCGACCAGAAACTCTGGTACTTTCCATGCGATACCATATTGTGAAGCTATTTTTGCATCTTGATCGGACAAAACAACAAAATCCATTTCGCTCATTTCATCTCGAGTCATTGATCCGTCAGGCACCTGTGGGCTGATAGCAACTAACGTAGCACCCAGTGCATGAATATCCTCTAAGCGTGCTTGCAAGGCTCTAAGTTGTAAGTTGCAGTACGGACACCAGCTACCACGATAAAATGTGAGAACAACGGGACCTTTTGCTAGTACAGCAGCCAACGATATCGATTTTCCTTCAGGGTCAGGTAGCTCGAAGCCAGGAGCTTTGTGGCCAATCTTAATGGCATCACTGCCTTGCTGGAAGGCTTTTGCCTGGTTAATAATATCATCGACTCCTCTCATAAAATCAGGATTAGCCTGTCGTCCCGCTGCAATCTTAGCATCGGTTTGTTTTCTTAAACTTTTCATATTTACTCTCTATAATGTATTACGGGATTAAGCGCTCTGAACTCAAAAATTCTTCGAGCTAAACCGCCTGCCAGAGAAAATACTAAGTGACAGTATGTAGTTATACATCACCGTATCTTTAGACACTTTTCTATTGAGCGTTCCAAGTAATGAACTTTTTATCTGTACTCTCACAAGGTTGCAAACTTGCAACTCTCCACATATGACTTGGGCCAGAAGCTTCGAGGCTTGTGCTTCCTGCCGCCAGACATAGATTGGAATTATTCAGCATTATTTGCCCAGATGAAAGAATCCTAAAATTTTGCAGTATACCGCCATCACACTCACGTAATATAAGGGCACTTCCAGGCAGTGCCGTATTTCCAGACGCACTTGCTGTCAGACACCTATTGTATGCTGGCATCTTGAGTGTACTTCCCTCAACAATAAATTCCTGATCGGGCGAGTCGGGTTTACATGTATGCACCTGAACCGGATCATCAACCTTTAAGTGGTCTCCCCAGCCGGCAACATCGAGGCAGTAGAATTCTGGCTCATCAAGTTGATCAACCAGCTTGAGCATAAAAGTATCGGCACTGTAAACCGAAGTAGTCATCAGTATGCTGGACAATATCCCTATGTGTCAGAATAGTTTGCACTTCAAATATTTTCATATATAACCAATGGGCGAAGTGAGAGCCTCTAGTGTCAAAACGTTACTCAGATAAGTTCAAAGAATCAGCAATCAAAAAAATGATGC
>NZ_SWCN01000046.1 GCF_005116575.1 Desulforhopalus sp. IMCC35007
ACCCGTCTTTAGATAGAGGCAGCTCCACGACGAAGCCAATTCATTCGGTACCCAACCCGCGCATATCAGATTGATCAACCGTCGTTAAATGATGACCCCGTCTCTGGCCATGAACTGGAAAGATGTTAATTAACCTTTTTGCAAGCGCCGGGAAACCCGGCGAAAAAAGAGGCAATGGATAACTGTTTATTATTGACAGTGTCAACCATATCAGTACCTTAGAAATTCATTTCTTGTTTTTTAAAAAATGAATTTCGTGAAGGTATTTACACCCGTCAAGGGGATAGTCCCAGCTTACTTTCCTGTGCACCGGGCTGGTTTTCCGTGTCTGAGCGTTTTGCCTTCCCTTTGGAGGTTGTGATGTCCGGTAGAGATTTCATGAAACGGTTTCGTTTTTTTCGCCCCCGCAGCACCGAAGATGGTTGCCGGGAAGAGAAAATTTCAGAAGGTTGGGCGGAAAGTCGCTGCGACCAGCGGGAATGGGAACATTTTTATCGTGATCGCTGGCAGTATGACAAAAAGGTGCGGTCCACCCACGGCGTCAACTGCACCGGCTCCTGCTCCTGGGACGTATATGTAAAAAATGGCATCATCGTCTGGGAGACCCAGGCCACTGATTATCCCGCCTGTGGTGAGGGCTTTCCCAATCATGAGCCCAGGGGTTGCCCCCGTGGCGCCACCTTTTCCTGGTACACCTACAGTCCTGTCCGTGTAAAATATCCTCTTATCCGCTCCTCGCTGCTGGAACTCTGGCGAGAAGCCCTGCTAAGCCATGGCGATGCAGTCAAGGCTTGGCGCGATATCGCAACCAATCCCGAAAAGCGCAGCCGGTATCAGCGCGACCGGGGTAAAGGTGGGCTTGTCCGCCTGTCCTGGGATGACGCTGCGACAATCACCGCCGCCTCCCTTGTCCATACCATCCAGCGATACGGGCCTGACCGGATCTTCGGTTTTACCCCCATTCCAGCCATGTCCATGGTCGCCTACGCGGCGGGGACGAGGTTTCTCTCCTTGATAGGTGGCTCCGCCATCAGTTTTTACGACTGGTACGCTGACCTTCCCCCGGCCTCCCCACAGATTTGGGGTGAGCAGACGGACGTGCCTGAAAGTGCTGACTGGTATGAATCAACCTATATGATTGTCTGGGGCACCAACCTGCCTATGACCAGGACCCCGGACGCCCATTTCTTTACCGAGGCCAGGTATCGTGGGGCAAAAGTTACGGCAGTTGCCCCGGATTATGCTGAATATGTCAAGTTCGCAGACACCTGGCTGCCCGCCAGGGCAGGCTCCGACGCGGCCCTGGCCATGGCTATGACCCATGTGGTCATCAAAGAGTTTTATCTTGATCACCCTACTGCCTACTTTATCGATTACGCCAAACGCTTTACCGATCTGCCCTTTGCAGTTGTTCTTAACGCCGCAGGCGACAGCCTGGTCTCAGGCCGCTTTTTAACCGCCGCCGACCTGGGAACAGAGATAACCAACCCACGCTGGAAAACGGTCTTCTTCGATTGCACTACTGAAAGCTGGGTTGTTCCCAACGGAAGCATCGGTTTTCGCTGGGACGAGGTGGCCGGCCACTGGAATCTCCACCTGCAAGACTCCAAAAATAATGCAGCTATAGATCCAATGCTCAGCTATGCGGGCGATGCTGATAGCTGGCAGACGGTCACCCTGCCATATTTTGATGACAAAGGCCCCGCATCGAAAAAAGGTCGGGTACCCGTCAAAACTATTAAAACAGCCGCAGGCGATCTCCTCGTGACCACGGTATTTGACCTGATGACCGCCCAGCTAGGGATTGTACGCTCTGAAGACCATGGCGTTAAGCAAGACAGCTCTGTGCATTACCCAACAGGCTATGATGATCCTCAACCGTTCACCCCTGCCTGGCAGCAAACAATCACCGGTGTCCTCGGGCAAGAGGTAATCCAGGTAGCGCGAGAGTTCGCCGAGAATGCCGATAAGACCCACGGCAAGTCCATGATATTCTTAGGTGCGGGCACCAATCACTGGTATCACAGTGACATGATCTACCGGGCGATTGTCAACCTGACCACACTTTGCGGCTGCCAGGGCGTCAATGGCGGCGGATGGGCTCATTATGTGGGCCAGGAAAAGGTCCGGCCCCAGGCCGGTTGGTCCCAGCTTGCCTTCGGTCTTGATTGGACACGTCCGCCACGGCAACAAAACGGTACTTCGTTTTATTACTTTGCCACCGACCAGTGGCGCTATGATGACCTGAACGCCGAAAGTCTTCTCTGGCCCTTGGCCGGTAAAGATTCCCCCCGGCATATGGCGGACTACAACGCCGTTGCCGTCCGTCTCGGCTGGCTGCCGTCCTACCCTCAGTTCAATCGCAACTCCTTGGATCTCTGCCGGGAGGCAGTGGAAAAAGGTGCGGCCACCGATGCGGATATTATCGCCCATGCAGTCGAACAGCTAAAGGATGGCTCTCTCAGCTTTGCCGTCGAAGATCCCGACCACCCGGACAACTTTCCCCGAATGCTCTTTCTCTGGCGGGCTAATCTGCTAGGAGCCAGCAGCAAGGGGCATGAATATTTCCTCAAACATCTCCTGGGCGTTGATAACGCCGTGCAAAACTCCGAGAGTGAACTCCGTCCCGAGGAGATCAAATTGCGTGAACCAGCCCCCGAAGGAAAACTCGATCTTCTCGTCACCCTGGAACTTCGCATGTCCACCAGCGCCATGTACTCCGATATCGTCCTGCCGGCAGCGGGCTGGTACGAAATGCATGACCTGAGCACCACCGACATGCACCCCTTTATCCATCCGTTCAACCCTGCGGTGGATCCACCCTGGGAGGCAAAGACCAGTTGGGACCAGTTCAGCGCTATTGCCGAAAAATTCTCCGAACTGGCTGCAATTCACCTGGGCGAAATGAAGGATCTGGTCGCGACTCCACTCTTACACGACAGTCCGGGTGAGATCGCCCAGCCCGAAATGCTTGACTGGCGCAAGGGCGAAACCGAGCCGGTTCCCGGCAAAACGATGCCCCAATTATCGGTTATCACCAGGGACTTTCCCAACGCCTATAAAATGATGACGGCGCTGGGACCTTTAGTTCATAAAATGGGAGTGGGTTCCAAGGGCGTCGCCTGGTCTGGTCAGGAAGAGTATAGTGAGCTTGCCACTGAACTTGGTACGGTAACGACCCCAGGCAAGAGTTACGGGATGCCCTCAATTACCACAGGCAAGCAAGCGGCACAGGTTATTCTGAAACTCGCACCCGAGACCAATGGCGAAACCGCTTTCAAGTCCTGGGCAGGGGTTGAGAAAAAGACCGGACTGGCTCTTAGCCATCTCAGCGCGGGCCGCCGTGATGAAAAGATATCGTTTAACGATATTACGGCCCAGCCCCGAAAGATCATCACCTCACCGGTCTGGAGCGGCATCGAATCGGAAACCCGGCGGTATTCTCCCTTTGTGATCAATATTGAGGAAAAGGTGCCGTTTCGAACGTTGACAGGGCGGGCTCAGTTCTACCAGGACCATCCCTGGATGCTTAATTTTGGTGAAGGCTTGCCCCTGTACCGTCCGCCTCTTAATCTGCCGGTCGACAATAGTCCCTACAGCGTTACCGAAGCACTTGCCAAAATGAAGCCCGACATGAAAAGCGATGGGCGAAAGAGCCTGGCCCTCAACTACCTGACTCCCCATTCCAAGTGGTCAATCCACAGCACCTATTCCGATACCTTGATTATGCTCACCCTGTTTCGGGGTGGCGAGGCCATCTGGATCAGCGACGTGGACGCCCATACTCTTGGAATAAAAGACAGTGACTGGCTCGAGTGCTTCAATGAAAACGGGGTGGTCATGGCCAAGGCCGTGGTCAGTCACCGGATTCCTCCTGGCACCGCTTTCATGTACCATGCCCAGGAGCGGCTCATCAACACCCCGGGCTCCCCGCTCTCAGGTCAGCGAGGCGGCACCCACAACAGCGTAACCCGTATTATGGTAAAATCGACCCATATGATCGGCGGCTACGCCCAACTCAGTTACGGTTTCAACTATTATGGTCCGGTCGGGTCCCAGCGGGATGAAGTGATCGTGGTACGTAAAGCCGGGGAGGTGGATTGGTATGAAGATTAAAGTTCAAATGTCTATGGTGCTCAATCTGGACAAATGTATCGGTTGTCATACCTGCAGTATTCCATGCAAAAATGTCTGGACCACCCGCAAAGGTGCTGAATATATGTGGTTCAACAACGTAGAGACCAAGCCCAGCATCGGCTATCCCAAAGAGTGGGAGAATCAGTCGCTGCATAAGGGCGGCTGGGTCATGGACAAAGGGGAGCTTCGACTCAAAGGTGGCGGCCGTCTGCATAAGGCTTCCCGTATTTTTCATAATCCCGACCTGCCCGTCATTGATGATTATTACGAGCCATGGGACTATGATTACGAAAGTCTTATCACTTCCCCCCGGAAAAAGCACCAGCCTTCAATCCGCCCCAAATCCCAGCTTACGGGAGAACCCATGCAGATAAAATGGGGACCCAACTGGGAGGATGACCTGGCAGGTGTCTGCGAGACCGGAGCCCGAGACGTCAACTTCAGCGGTCTAGATCACGCTATCTATCTCTCCTTCAAACAGGCCTTCATGTTTTATCTGCCCCGTTTGTGTGAGCATTGCCTCAATCCGGCCTGTGTCGCTTCGTGTCCCTCCGGAGCAATGTACAAAAGGGACGAGGACGGCATCGTACTGGTCGATCAGGAGCGGTGCCGAGGGTGGCGCTACTGCGTATCGGGCTGCCCCTACAAAAAGGTTTATTTTAACTGGAAGAGTGGTCGGTCAGAGAAGTGCATCTTCTGTTACCCACGGCTCGAAGCTGGTCTTACAACACTTTGTGCCCATAGCTGTGTTGGCCGCATCCGCTATGTCGGCGTAGTTCTTTACGACGCCGACCGCATCCATGAAGCCGCATCGGCTAAAACCGACAGGGAGGTCTATCCGGCACACCTTGATCTGTTTCTCGACCCAAAAGATCCCGAAACGATTGCTGCGGCACGAAGCCAGGGCATCCCCGAGCATGTGATGGCTGCTGCCCGGCGGTCGCCGATTTATCCGCTGGCCAAGACCTGGCATCTGGCCCTGCCACTGCATCCGGAATTTCGAACCTTGCCGATGGTCTGGTACATTCCACCGCTCAGCCCGGTTGAGTCACTGGCGAAAGATGAAGACATCAGAACAGCTGTGGACAACCTCAGGATTCCGGTAAAATACCTGGCCAACCTGCTGACAGCTGGTGATGAGCAACCGGTTCGCATGGCTCTGAAAAGACTGGCCGCGGTCCGGGCATATATGCGATCTGTGCGAGTGGAAAATAAACCAGACGAGACCATTGGTTCCTCGGTCGGCCTTGATTCAGAGACTCTGACGAAGATGTACGAGCTGCTCGCTATCGCCAAGCTCGAGGATAGAAATGTCATCCCCACCGCCTCACACCCGGACAAAAGTCCACTGCACAATACCAAGGGATGTGCAGGTTTTCCAGACTACCGATGATCTGGGTATCAGGAAATGGAGAATATCATGACTGAAAACGATCGCGTGCAATGTAAGCTGCTGGGGTTCCTGCTTGAATATCCAGCCGCTTCATGGAATACAGAACTCGCTGACGTAAACGAAATCGTGGAGACGGTAAATGACTGCCGGAGGCGGCAACTGCTGCGGAGTTTTTTAACCTATGTCGAAAGCACCCCACTCTTACAACTGCAGGAGACCTATACCGCAGCTTTTGACCTTGATCCGGCCACCAGCCTGCACCTGACATATCATCTCCTGGGCGACGGCGAAGACCGCGGTAAGGCCCTGGCAAAGATCCTCTGGGTGTACCACCGCGAGGGATATGATGCCGCCATCGATGAACTTCCAGATTTTCTGCCCATGGTTCTTGAATTTTTGGCGTTGTGCCCGGAGCCGGAGGAGGCGACCCCGCTCTGGTCTTGTCTCTCCGCCGTGGCCGAACTGGCCGAACGCTTACAAAAAGATAAGCACCCCTATGGGGGACTGATGGAACTGGTGGCTGAGATTGTGCACCCTTGTGTGATCACTCACCCTGACAGTATAAGCAAGGAGGTCTGACATGGATTTAGGTAACACTCTGGCATTTCTTGTATTCCCATATATAACACTGACAATTTTCACCGTAGGCCATATCTCAAGGTATATAACCGACCGATACGGATGGAACGCCAAATCCAGCGAGTTTCTGGAGAAAAAGAGTTTGTTCCTGGCAGTGACCTTCTTTCACTGGGGCATGCTCCTGGTTTTATTCGGACATGCAAGCGGCCTGTTGATCCCACAGCGTTTTCTGGATATGGTTGGCATTAATGGCGAAACCCACACCTTTATCGCCCACTACAACGGTATGGCAACCGGTATTGTCGCATTTATCGGCCTCGCCCTGCTTCTCTACCGCCGCATCGCCCTGCCACGTATTCAGCGTACCACCAGTCACAACGATTTTATCACCCTGGGAGCACTGCTTGTCGTTTCTGCAACGGGTCTCTACAATGTAATGTTCGGCCACTATTATATGCTGGACACGATTGCCCCTTGGATTCGAGGTATTGTGACTTTTACACCAGATCCAGGGCTGATGCTGGATGTGCCGCTCAGCTACAAGATCCACATCATAAGCGCTCTGGCACTGCTGGCATTTTCCCCCTTCAGCCGTCTGGTCCACATCTGGAGTGTACCTCTCACATATTTTTCCAGGTGCTGGATAGTATTTAGACGCAGAGCACTGGAGTAAATGGGTTACGGTATCGATGAGGGTGCCGGGGCAACAGGAGATAATCTATCACGAAAAAACACCAGGATTTCAAGGAGCAGCAAGATAAGGACAATCCAGGCAAAATAGGCAAGTATCGCCTTGTGCAGTACGAGCAGAAAGGAGTCTGCCGCCACGCTTTCCAAGATATCAAAATTCAGGGTAAAGGCATACATCATACCGAAAGTAAAGTTTCTCGACCACTGGGTTGGATCATAGACGAGAAGAGCATCGGCGAATCCGTATAGCCTGATTCGTTTAACAGCCCGAATAATTTCGATAATCTCGACCATGACGAACCACAATAAAACCCACAGCCAGATCAGAAGAATGAGATTGGCTGAGACAACGCCGCAGACAGCGCTTGCCAGGCCGGTGATGGACATTGCCCCATGTATGATGCAGTTGGTATTGAACCAGCCTTTATCCAGATTAATTTTTTTCCCCTCAAAAGCGTATCGCCGCACAATAAGATAAAAGCTTACAAGATAAAAACACACGCCAACCAAGATCATCCAGGGCGCAGCCAGTCGGTAGAAAACACTCGTACCAAAAGCAGCCTTCCACACAATAACCAGCGACTGGGTACTGACCGTCGAGAGCAACAGAACTCCGTGTACTTTTTGCCAGGATTCACTGGTAAAGAACTGGTAGAAATTTCCGACTGCACGATAGACAAAATACAACCACAGACTGATATTACCAATCACCAGTATTTGTGCCACGGGCTTCCATTCAGGGATTCTCTGGCAGAGCGCAATACCGCAGACAGAGGTTCCGGCAATCCAGGTTCCGACAGCAAAACTCCCAAGTGGATTGGCAAAATGCACCTTGAAAATCCTTCCACTCACCATATCCTTAATGTAGGAGCCGGCGATAAAGAGCAGAAGGAGAAAGAGAACCAAGGTAAGAGGTTGTACAAACTCTTTGTTGATCAGGGAAAAATGAACAATTGCTCCGTTAATGAAAATACCGATTCCCATGACGATCGCACCGGAACCGGTCGGCGATGGAATCTTTTTCATAAAGAGGTGTCTGATCAAAAAAAACAAACCGGTGATCAAGATCGCCCGCACCAGCTCAAGTGAAGCAGGTATTGAATCGGTTAGGGCAACCCATACGGTGGCTACCGTGCATACGGCAAACATCGCGGCACCTTCCAGACGCTTGATATCCAGGGTGTTCATTGTTAGAATCCTTGGGTCGACGAGTCAATAGCGAGATTGTATTCTGAGGCAACGCTTCTTGCACGTTGCGTTTCAACAGAAATTCTACAAGATTTAGTTAGAATCCTCCAGCCAAAACGAAGCACAGAACGGAGTGTAAAATTGGGGGGCTCAAAGCGAAAAGACAACGATCATCCGAGGTCCTGCGACAACACAGAAGATGGATAATAATTATAGCGAATCCGTTAAACCACACTACCATGTACAGTATGAGGAGTTCAAAAATAGATGAAATGCTGGTTTACAATGAATCTCGGCGATGCCATGTTGGCGGAAGAACCATTAGAGCATATCAAAGAACTTTTCCTTACAGCATATAAAACCAATGACAACAGAAGAGAACTGGCCTTATTCATTCGCCACGAATCTGAGGGGCGTCTTCACTGTGAAGTCAAAGTCTACTTTTCTCCTGCGACGGCTATTGTGGCAAAAACAGTCAATGCTGTCCCTTGTATTAAACCTTCCTCGAACGGATTAGGTTTGTTGGTTGGTTCAGAGAATTCGTGGTCAGTGCTTTTTCCAGAAAAAACCTTTAGTAAATGACCCTATTCATCCCCCTCTGACCTATCCCCTGGATTTGCGACAGTTGATATATCAGATTCATGAAGCTGGATTTCCAGGGGGTCGATTTTGGCGACTGGAGTCAACTGACGAATAAACCCGGAATTATATCGTGGAAAATCTCCATGCAATTTCTCTCACAAAAGGTACTTTTTGTGCAACGAAAATCCGGATAGGCTGAAATCTGCAGGAAAGCCCTTGTTCGTACGCGTAATATCTCATATTTTAAAGCAATTTATTTTTTTTGACGACAACTATCAGGCAATACCATGAAACCATTTGATTTTATAGAGCATCCGGAGGGCGGCCGATTCTTGGAGGTGTTTCGCTCTGCAAAACTTGTCACTTCGTCAAACGGGACGACCAGATCTGCCTTGACCCATATATATTTCTCACTCCGCCCCGGAGAAGTGAGCATGTTTCACAAGGTGACCTCAGATGAGGTCTGGAACCTCTATCAAGGGGCAGGACTTATCCTCCATACCTGGGACGGCACCAAGACACCTCCGGTACGTACCGTTCTGTCGGCCAAAAACAACTGTTTTTGCAGGGTCGTTCCGGCGGGAATGTGGCAGGCAGCAGAGCCAATAACAGATACCGTTTTAGTCGGATGTTCGGTTGCCCCAGGTTTTGAGTTCTCCGATTTCACTCTCATTAATCCGGAGTCAAAAGAGGCACAGCGGCTCATTTCCACAGCCCCTGGGTTGACCAGATTTATTGTCTCAGACAAGACCGAGGATTGTAGACTTTGATCAATGTCAAGATAATGAAAATAGAAAATGCCCATCATTTTTGGAAAAGTGAGAAACTGGAGTGTTGATGAAATGAAATATAAGATTTTAGGATTTGTTTTTATCGCGGTCTTCTTTTGTTCCCTGCCACTGTGGGCCCAGGAAAATACTACCCAGGGGGATCAGACAGGAAGAATTGCAATCATTTCGGCCTTTGGCGCGGAGATTGTCAAATTGAAGAACACGGCAATAATCGAAAAAGAGGCGGTCATCAATGGAAGAACCTTCGTGTTGTGTGAGATTGAAGGGAAAAAAGCCGTTCTTTTCCTGTCCGGAGTCAGCATGATCAACGCCGCCATGACGACGCAGTTGGCATTGGACCATTTTAATATTACACACATTCTATTCAGCGGGATCGCAGGCGGTGTAAACCCTAATCTGAACATCGGGGATGTTGTCGTACCAGCCCGATGGGCAGAATACCAGGAATCAATTTTTGCCAAAAAGACCGGGGACGGTTACGATCTTGGCTGGCATAAAGAGATTTATCCCGGCTTCGGCATGATGTTTCCGCAGCCCGTTGATCTCACCCACGACCGTCTAAAGAAAGCGGATGCACTTGAGGAGAAGTTCTGGTTCGATGTAGATTCAGAATTGCTGGCCGTTGCCAAAAAAATTCAATCCATTGAACTGGTTTCTGAAGCAGGTAATGTAAAGCTCAGCAATACACCCAAACTGGTCGTGGGCGGAACGGGCGTGTCAGGCATGTCTTTTGTGGACAATTCTGACTATCGGACCTGGATCTTTGAGACCTTCAATGCCGGATGCCTGGATATGGAATCCGCAGCAGTGGCCCACGTGGCCTATGTAAATCACATTCCCTTCATTGCATTCCGATCCCTGTCTGACCTTGCTGGTGGCGGAGAGGGGGAAAACGAGATCAACACCTTCTTTAAACTTGCGGCAGACAATGCAGCCCATGTCCTGCTCCGGTTTCTCGAAGTCTGGCATTAATATCTCCAATGATGCTGAATGAGTTCATACCTGTTTTCACTTTTTCCTACAAGATAATCTCCCAAATCAACAGGTGATTATCACATTCTGGCAGTTAAGACGTCAAGTGGCATGAGATACGTGTCTCCAGTAATAAACAAGGTCACTTTCTGCATACAACTCATCACAACGAGGTTCAACTATGGCACTTTCTGTTGTTGATTTATACCGAACAGTTCTTCCGAAAACAAATTGTAAGGACTGCGGTTTCCCAACCTGCTTGTCATTTGCCAGTATGGTTGTCTCTGAACAGCATCCACTGAAAAATTGCCCGCATATTGATCCGGAGCTGCTCGCAAAAAGTGAACTGGAACTGGCCGAGCAATACGCAGAAGGGAAATGGCTGAAGCGCGATCTTGCTGGAGAAGCTCTTAAATGGGCGCAGAACCGTGCCGCATCCATGGCGGTAGAAGATTTGCCTGACCGCATTGGAGGCGAACTGGTGGATTGCGATGGCAAAACCGGCCTGAAACTACCCTATTTGAATGGTAGTCTTCTGATAATCGGTACTGATATTACTGACGAATCAGATAACAAGCTGACAAGATATGAACAGGTGTTTGTGTTGAACCATCTGGCCCAGGGTGGCAGAGCACTGCCTACGGGTAAATGGAAGGGATTGGTGGAGTTCCCTAATACGGTGTCGAAGATGGTCTCTATGAAATCCCAGGTAGAAGAGCCGCTCATCAAACATTTTTCAGGAAAAGGTAAAGAGTTGCAGGCAAGAGCTTTGGCACTTGGTGCAACGCCTTTGCAGGGTCAGCAAAATGATGCGGACGTGGCCCTTGTGTTTCAGATCTTCCCCCGTGTCCCGGTCTCTCTTATGTTCTGGGATGTAAAGGACGATGAAGACTTTGAGGCAGAAGCCAAGTTGATGTTTGATGAAACTGTTGTCGAACATCTCGACATTGAGTCAATCATATTCATGAGCGAGCGACTGCGGCAGTTGCTCTGTCAGTGATTATCCTTTCATAGTGCGAGGGGCTCAGTGTTCCATATCTGCCTGACTCCGGTTGCGAGGACAGTGTTGCGTGGATAGAAACGCTACACCAGGCTACCGGAGCCGATGTGGTGATAATCGGCAACGAAAATCAGTCTATGAATGGATCGTGCAGTGATACCGATCACACCAATAGATAACCCGTCGCACTTTCCAAATGTGCGCGTCAATAAAGTCAGCAGTCTCCATGGCATCATTTTTTATCGTGAGAACAGTGCCATAGATAGCCGAAAGGCCTGCAAAATGCAGGTTTGCAGATGTGACGGCACAAATTACAAAAGGTTAAACCTGTATAACCTCTCGTTCTTCATCATCAACAACTGACCTCTCCGAAAAGAGAATGATGATTTTTTTCATAAACAAAACAATTCCTTTGTTATCGAAAACTCTTTATCATACATAATGGGTAGATATCCCTTTTGAGAGCTTCACAGATTGATTAGAATATTACACGTGGTTTTAATCCATAATCAAAATTTCCTTGAAACGCTGTCCCAGAAAACATGCTATCGACAATCGACGAGAGAGCCAATGAGCACAACAGGAAGAAATGAACCCTGCCCCTGTGGCAGTGGCAAAAAATACAAGACATGCTGTTTAAGACACGATCAAGACGGAGCCAGTCCGAATACTGCTAAGGACTTTGGTCAAGATATTGGTAAATTGCTGGCTGAAACTGAATTTACTTCTTTAGAAGAAGCCCAGGCTCAACTGGATTTGCTCTTTGCTAAAAAAAATGCTGCACCAATAGAGGCGTTTCATACGCTCTCTGCCACTCAGATGCATAGTTTTCTGTATCGGCCGTTCGATAGCCCTGAACTTGTCCATTTTTCCACAATTCTCAACCCGGAAATATCAGCTCCGGCCATGAAACTTTTCTCTCTCATTGTTGATGCAATAGGTAATGAAGGTCTTAAACCCACAGCCAAAGGCAACCTGCCACAGAAGTTCTGCAGGGAAGCAGCACGTATCTACTGGGCTGATCAAGATGACATCCACCGCCTCAGAATTGATTCGGTTCGCAGCGAAGATAATTTCTTTGACCTGCACTGTATTAGGCTCCTTGCAGAAATGTGTGGAATACTGCGGAAATTTAAAGGCAAGTTTATTATCGGCACCAAATACAGAAAGATTGTAGCATCTCAGGGCCCGACTGCATTATTCCCAGAACTCCTGAAAAAATATTTGACCGAATTTAACTGGGCCTACGGGGATGGATATGAGGAAATTCACATCGTTCAGCAATCGTTTCTTTTTTCACTCTATCTACTCAATAAATACGGTGATATTGCAAGACCACAGGAATACTACGAGGATGCATTCCTCGCTGCATTTCCAGATGTACTGAAAGAGCTTCAGGACAGACCTTACCTGACAGCAGAACAACAACTTCGCAGGATGTATTTTCTCAGAACTTTTTACAGGGGTTTCCGTTTTTTCGGGCTAGCCGAGCTTACACCAACTCCTTCTGAGAACCTTTATAGCCACTATGATGTAAAAAAAACCAACCTTCTTGATCAGGTTGTCAGCTTTTCAATGTAAAGCTGACAATACTTCTTTTGCCCAGCAAAAATTGACTAAGATTTTGGCGGCCCCATTCAATATATATATCGACCATTTCAAACGACTCAGAGAATATCAATGTATGAATTTTTAAAGCTGTTCCAGACACCATGAAAAATGATATTGTTGTGCAAGGAGTTCCATTCGATCGCAATTCATCTTTCAGACGTGGACCAGCATTGGCTCCCGACCATATCCGCAATGCACTCTTTAGCGAATCATCGAACATGTGGACGGAGAATGGAATTGATCTTGGCCAGAACTCACGGTGGCAGCTGCTGCCCAACCTTGATTTTTCTCATCAAGGTTGTGAATTTGCAGATATTGAAAACCAGACTGTCGTTCATCTCAACGATGAACTGCGGGTGGTGACGCTGGGCGGTGATCACTCGATAACGTATCCACTTGTTCGTGCATACGCCAAGAAATACAACAAACTAAATATTGTTCATTTTGACGCCCATCCGGATTTATACGACGAACTGGATGGCAACCGCCATTCTCATGCCTGTCCTTTTGCACGTATAATGGAAGAATTTCCAACTATCAGATTGGTACAAGTGGGAATTCGAACAGCAACCGGCCATCAGCGGGAGCAGGCTGCACGTTTTGGAGTCGAGATGATAGAAATGCGAGATCTGACACGAATGCAGCATCTTGTCTTTGATGGTCCTGTTTATCTTTCTCTTGATCTTGATTGTCTGGATCCCGCCTTTGCACCAGGAGTTTCGCACTATGAGCCGGGAGGAATGAGTACCCGTGAGGTTTTAAACGGCATACAGACACTATCAGGTGAACTGGTAGGAGCTGATATCGTCGAGTACAATCCTGAATACGATCCACAGGGGATAACCGGTATGGTCGCAGCAAAGTTGCTAAAAGAAATTCTGGGCAAAATGTTGGACGGATAAGAACTGCGACCTGATATTGACATATCCACTGAGGTAGAGCTGTGTAAGAAAGGTAATGCTTGAGACTGTTCTTTGTTGATTCCAAGCTGTAGAACACACTGTCAAATTAGCATGTCCGGAGATCTTTGATGATCTTGTCCTGAACGGTTGTCGTTTCTCAACGGACAAAAACAAAATGTATGGAGTAATTGAAAAAAAAATAAATCATTGTTTGCAATGCTAAATAATAATTCTTATCAGTTGTATCTTGTTTTGCCTGTCAATTCTGCAATATTGAAAGACTGTGGAAAAAGGTTTTAACATTAAACAATTGATTAAGGAACACAGTGACTGAGAATCTTGCGCTCTCTTTGGCCCAACAACTTATAGCAGTTAATACCGTCAACCCGCCCGGAAACGAAACAGACGCTGTCCGTATTCTCGCCCCACTCTTGCAAGACGCCGGATTTCTGATCAAGGAGTACCCCTATGGCCCCAATCGCAGTTCACTGGTGGCCCACAAGGGAAGGACCGATCAACCATCTGTTATTTTATCGGGCCATCTGGATACGGTTCCTTTTGGGAGTCAGCCCTGGACAAATCAGCCGCTTGAACCCTCAATCATCGACGGAAAACTGTTTGGCAGAGGTGCCGCTGACATGAAAGGCGGCGTTGCGGTACTGGTTGCCACCGCGCTACACTACGCAGCAAAAATCGATGAGAAACCTCTTACTCTGGTTCTTACCTCCGACGAGGAGATCGGTTGTGCAGGCGCGGCATCACTTATCGACAAAAAGGTACTGCCCAAAGCCCGCTGTGTACTGGTGGCTGAACCTACTGGAAATACTCCCCGGCTCGGTCATAAAGGGGTGTTCTGGTTGAAAGCTCTCTTCCATGGCAAAACCGCACATGCAGCCTTTCCCGAACTTGGCGTAAATGCACTGTTGAAAGCAGCAAAAGCTGTTGTGGCTCTAAATGATGGTATCCTTGGCGGCAGAGCACACGAAATAATGGGCGAAGCAACACTGGTGACCAGCCGTTTTCTAAGCGGAGACAACTACAACTCTGTTCCCGACCTGGCTGAATTGGGAATTGATGTTCGCTCAACCGTAAACTGGTCTCATGACGAAATCCTGCACAAACTCAAGATTCTGCTCGCCCCGCTGGAACCTGAAATCCAGGTAATATTTGATCTCCCGCCCCTCTGGACACCACCAAAAGCCGATATCATTCAGGATATTTTTTCCAGTTGTGATACTGTTCGAGGAAAATCTCACTCACCCGCTATTGTCACTTTTTATACCGACGGCGGAGTTCTTGGGCCGGGACTCGGCAATGCTCCTGTGGTTATACTGGGCCCTGGCGATTCAGGTATGGCCCATAAAGTCGATGAATATGTGGAAATTGATGCTTTAGCTGAAAGCGTTGATATCTATCTGAATATTCTATCTCGTTTATGTCTCTAAGGGGCTGTCAGATATGAATAAAAAACTATAACTTTATCAAGGTGAACGTTATGAAAAAAATTGTGTGTACAGTGTTGCTGTGCCTTTTCGCCGGCACTGCTGTAGCCGGGACTGTTAAAATCGGTGCAGTGCAGCCACTTTCCGGGAAGATTTCAGTCTATGGAGAAGGGTTCCAGCGGGCAATTAATCTGGCGGTTGAGGAAGTAAATAATGCCGGTGGGATTAAAGGCCAGGATCTCGAGATTGTCTACGAAGACAACCTGTCAACAGCTCAGGGTTCTGTTTCCGCCCTGCAAAAACTGATCTCTATTGAAAAACTGCCGGTTGTAATCGGTCCTGCGGCAAGTTCCAATTTTCTGGCAACCTGCCCTATTGCTGAACGTGAAAAAACCGTTTTTATCGGTGCAGAATCAGCCGCATCTGATATCAGTACCTGCGGATCATATGTCTTCCGGGTCTTTCCCTCAGACATGCTGCAGGGCATCGGTGTTGCCAAACTCGCGGAAGAACTTGATTACAAAGAAGTGGCCTTGACTTATATAAACAATGACTGGGGTGTTGGTCTTGCCAACGCTTTTAAAGAAAAATATAAAGGTAAAATAGTTGAAGAATTTACCTATGATGAAGGAAAAGCTGATTATCGGTCTGAAATCCTCCGTCTGAAAAAAAATAATCCAGCAGCCGTTGTAAACCTCACCTATATCAAAGAGGGTGGGACCATGCTCAAACAAGCCCACGAGATGAAATTCAACCCGCAATGGCTTCTTGGATCAGCCGCAAAATCGCCAAAACTTGTTGAACTTGCCGGCGAAGCAGCAGAAGGCATAATCGGCACCTACCCGACTTTTTCCAAAACCAGCGGCCTCTATGAACATTACAAGACTGCTTTTGCCAAGAAATACCCAGACGAGAAATTGCCGATTTTTGGTGAATATAATTACGATATGATCCATCTACTGGCCAAAGCCCTCAATAATGCCGATGCTCTGACTTCAGACAGTATCCGGGCCTCTCTGATAAGCGCATCACAGGGCTTTGAAGGTGTTACCGGAGATTTGAGTTTTGACGAAAACGGTGATGTTGGTGCCAGCTACGGACGCTGGTCGGTGAAAGACGGCAAAATCATCGAAAATTAAAGCGCGCTATTGTGTATTATCTCCAATTATTTATTAACGGTATTGTCGCCGGTGGCGTTTACGCTCTTTTTGCTGTCGGTCTGACAATGGTCTACTCAGTTTTCCGCTTTATCAACTTTGCCCACGGAGAATTGATTGCCTGGGGGGCTTATGGTGTTCTGCTGTTCGCCTCCCCTCCTTTTAGTCTGCCCCTGTGGCTGTCTGTGTTTCCAGCCATTCTCCTGGTGATAGCCATCGCTCTTCTGCAGAACCACATGGTTTTTGCACCATTGAGAAACAGTCAACCCGTCACCTTGCTCATCGCGTCAATCGGTTTGTCGTTTTTATTACGCAGTGGTCTGCAGCTCTATTTTGGATCTGACCTGCATTCTTATCAGACCTCATTTTATGAGAGTATCGACCTGGGTGGCCTGATGATAAGCTATGTGCAGCTTGCTATGCTTTGCCTGTCGATACTGTTTTTTGTCATCCTGCACCTGCTCCTTAGCAAAACCCTGACAGGCAAGTCAATGCGCGCCGTGTCCGACTCAATGGAACTGGCCGGTATCTATGGTATACCGACCAGAAAGGTCAGTGTTTTCGTATGGATAATATCGGCAGTCTTTGCCGCTTCCGGCGGTTTTCTATTGGCACTTGATACCAGCCTTGATCCGATGATGGGCCTCACCTTCATGATCAAATCTTTTGCTGCGGTGCTTTTAGGCGGGGTTGGCAACGTTTGGGGGGCGCTTCTCGGTGGGCTGTGCATCGGCATTATCGAAAACATGGGTACCGCTTTCATCTCTCCCGGCTATAAAGATCTTACCGCCTTTGTGCTGATTATCGTGATTTTACTTTTCAGACCCCAGGGTATTCTTGGTTCAACTATAAGGGGGGTGCGATAATGGAATATCTTCTGCACATAGGTATTGTCTGCCTGATTTATATTCTCTTTGCCTCCTCGCTCAACCTTGAGCTTGGCTGCGCCGGTTTATACAATTTTGGTCATGTCGGCTTTTTTGCCATTGGCTCTTACACCACCGCACTCCTGACGCTTAGCGGTTATTCCGTCTGGTTTGGTCTTCTTGCGGCGATGTTGGTGGCAGGACTTTCCGGCCTGATCTTTTCCTGGCCGGTATTACGACTAACAGGTGACTATTTTGGTATCGCCTCGCTTGCATTCGCCGAGATGGTCCGCCTGTTCCTCTTGAACGAACGGTGGTTAACCCGCGGACCCATGGGGTTACCCGGTATCCCCAGAGTTGAAATCCTGGGCTACTCAGGCAACACCGTGACACTCTTGACCGCTTTGGTTATTACCGTAGTTTCTTTATTCTGTTTTAAAAAAATTCTCACCTCTCCTTTTGGTAGAACGTTAAAACTGATCCGGGAGGATGAACATGTGGCACGGGCATTCGGCAAAGATGTCGTATCATTCAAGACCCGAACCATGGCCATCGGCTCTGCCTTTGGCGGCCTCGCTGGAGGTTTGTGGGCCCATTATCTCGGCTATATCAGCCCAAACGACTTCAGCCTGCAGCTCACAGTTCTAGTGCTGCTGTGTGTCGTTTTAGGCGGACGGGGTACACTGCTCGGCCCAATTGTCGGAGCAGTTCTTGTGGTAAGCGTCGGCGAAGGATTGCGGTTTCTCCCCTTGCCGGCATCAATGACGGCAGGAGTTGCACATATTCAAAGCATGCTCTTTGGCCTGGTTCTTATTCTCTTGATGTTGCGCAGACCCCAGGGCATAATCGCCGAGTCACATCTTATTCAGGAAACCTGATGCTGGAACTACATTCAATTTACAAAAGTTTTGGAGGGAATCAGGTGCTTCGCGATGTTTCCTTCGCTCTTGACAACAAGACACCCATCACCGGCCTGATCGGCCCTAATGGCTCAGGAAAATCAACACTCTTTCATGTGGTCATGGGTTTTTATTCCCAGGATAAGGGCCGGGTTCTCTTTAATGGTCAGCATCTCGATACTCTGCCGCCTGAAAAACGCTGTCATTCCGGTTTGTCATGTACCTTTCAAGACAGCCGGATGCTCACCTTCATGACGGTACTGGAAAACCTTACCGCAATCCCAACTCCACAACACGGTGAATCTCTGGTCAAGTCCTTCTTTTCTCCCCTTTTAGTACACAGGCAAGAAAAAGAAATTCAAGAGAAGGCCCGGGATATTCTTGAGCTTCTCTCCCTCTCTTCTCTTGCTGATGCTCCTGCCGGAAGCCTGAGCTATGGCCAGAGAAAATTGCTGGAAATCGGCCGGGTGATGATGACAGACCCCCAGCTGGTACTGCTCGATGAACCGACAGCCGGGATCAACCCAACCCTGATACAATCACTGGTCAAAATTCTGGAAACTCTGGTGCAAAGAGGAATGCGCTTTTTTTTGGTTGAACACAACATGCCGCTAGTAAGCCAGCTTTGTGACCGTGTCCTGGTACTGGATGCCGGGGAACTGATCTTTGACGGCTGTGCCACTGCAGCCAAAAAGGACAAGAACGTTATTCAAGCCTATCTGGGGAGCGATGGTTATGTTGAAGCTTGAATCCATCACCGCAGGATACGGAGAACTCACGGTCTTGTCCGAGCTGAATATTGTTGTCAACAAAGGCGAAACCGTCTGCCTGATTGGCCCTAACGGGGCAGGAAAATCAACGGTATTGAGGGTTGTGGCCGGCCAACTGCTTCCGACAAAGGGTAAGGTACTTTTTAACAATCAGGATATTTCTAGGACCGACTGCACCCACAAAATTGAACAAGGGATTCTCTTTGTTCCCCAGGGGCGCAATGTCTTCCCCAGCCTGTCTCTTCTGGAAAATCTTAATCTTTGCCAGATTTTTATCTCAGAATCACTTTTTCAGGAACGGCTCGACACAGTCCTCACAACTTTTCCCTGGATGAAAGAGAAACTACATAGCCCGGCGGGCTCACTCTCGGGCGGCTTGCGTCAGATGCTCGCACTTTCCCGAATTTTCCTTTTAAAACCCAAACTCGTCCTTCTTGATGAACCTTCTCTTGGTCTTTCCCCATTAGTCGTCGATGATATTTTTTCTACTATCAGTACTCTTAATCAGCAGGGTATCTCTTTTTTACTGGTCGAACAGAATGCCCGCAAAGGTTTATCTGTGGCCAACCGGGGCTATGTACTTGAATCAGGACAAAATCGTCTTACCGGCAGTGGCCAAGAACTCCTCGTTAATTCCGAGGTGACGCGCCTTTATCTCGGCGGATAACTGCGACTCAAGTGGTGTGGTGCTCTCCGAACAGGCGTAAAGTCTTGTGACGAGTCTTCTGTTGCATTGTTCTGTTTGAGTGATGTGGTCGAGGCAATTATTACTTCTGTGTCAAATAGTGGAGCCCAAATGTTTCAGCGTACAATAAAATCTGCTCTCACTTCAAGGCGATCTTGCCAGGCTGAGGAAGGACGAAGAATCCACCCAGAAATCGAGTCACTCCAATCTATCGCATTGTTCCGCAAGAGATATCTTCTTAAAAGGCGAATCAAATGAAAGGCACGATGGGTCATACGAAATAGCCAATCGAAATGGGGAAATAAATGTTGCATCATAGACGGTTAAAACCTAGGATAGCTGCCAGTCAAAACCCAAATGTATATCCTGCTTCTTTTTATTATTAATAGGTGTTTTTCGTGGAACTGTTTCATAATCATATTTTTCTTCTTCTCATTATTACCCTTCTGGGAACTGCACTTGGAAAAATACGCATCAAATCATTCTCTCTTGGTTCCTCCGGGATTATCTTCATCGGCCTGTTTTTCGGTCATTTCAACTATACCCTTCCTGCGGATTTTCAGACTCTGGGACTTGTACTGTTTATATATTCCATAGGATTGCAGGCCGGTCCTGGATTTCTCCATTCATTGCAAAGCAGTGGGCTGAAAATGACCATTGGTGCTTTGGCTGTTATTGGTACAGGCTTTCTCACAGCTCTTGCTGCGTCCTACTTTTTCCACTTTGATGCACCGATTGCGGCAGGCCTTTTTGCCGGAGCGCTAACAAGTACTCCCGGACTTGCTGTAGCAGTGGAAATGGCGGGTAGTACTGCTGCCCCGGCCGCTTACGGGCTCACCTATTTCTTTGGGGTGACGGGTGTTATTCTTTTTATTCAGATCCTGCCAAGGGTGCTGAAAATCTCCATCCCAAAAGAAGAACAAAATCTCAACGAAGAAATGTCCAGGTCGAATCTTCCTTTCTCTATAAATCATATCGAACTGAGCAACCCCAATATTTTCGGCAAGAAGGTAAAAGATCTCGGTCTCAGTGCTATTGCACCGGCGGTTATTACAAGGTTATTGCGAAAAGGAGCTGCTGAACCCGAACTGGTAGGGGCAGAAACCGTACTGGAGGAGGGAGATCATCTGAGAGTAGCAGGCAGACAGCCTGACCTGGAGAAAATACAGCTTTTCCTTGGAAAAACCATTGAAAAAGAAATTGAATTTGACCGTCGATTGACCAAGAAATATATAGTTCTCTCCAAACGAAACGTGACCGGAATAACGCTGAAACAACTCAACTGCCGGGAAGTGTTCAACGTGCAGATTGCCCGCGTCACCAGAAACGGTATAGATTTACCGGCAACGCCAAATCTCAGACTACAGATGGGAGATACAATACATGCTGTCGGTGATGATCGCTCTCTTGCCAATGTTGCCAAAATGTTTGGTAACAACATCAAAGAGATCTACAGCATTGATCTTCTCCCTATTTTTATTGGGCTTATGCTTGGCTTTCTGCTTGGAAAAGTACCGTTGTATATTCCATATTCCGGCACGTTCTCAATCGGAACAACAGGAGGGGTTCTTATGGCCGGTATCCTCCTCAGCAACTTCTACAAAACAGGCCCCTTTATCTGGGAAATACCATCAACCGCTAATTCGTTTATTCGTGAATTAGGTTTAGTGCTGTTCATGGCTACAGTTGGTACCAAGACCGGGGCTACAATATTAACAACCTTAAGTGAACAGGGGTGGGATCTCTTTATAGCGGGTGTGGCTGTGACATTGATACCACTTATAACGGCTGTACTGATTTGCCGGTTTTTTTTGAAGCTCCCCTTTTTAAGGATGCTTGGTGTTATCACGGGCTCTATGACGAGTACACCTGGACTTGCCGCAGTAAGTGATCTCTCGACAAGTCATTATGCATCTTCATCCTATGCCACGGTTTATCCAGTAGCCCTTATAGGAATGATTCTTTTCACTAAATTACTTGTGCTGATTTTACAATAGCTCAACTTTATAGCGATGAGCGTTCTTGATAGAGTCGAGCTGCTATAAATACCTTCTATCACGAAGTGTTGCTCACCCTCAACACTTCTCCTTAAGACATCCAATGACAACCAGGCACCCAGATTTTACTGATATGAAACTATGCAGCTTACCTGAGACTTCAGCATTGCGTACATTTAACGGTTTTTAGATCTTCAACGTATTCAGAGCATTGCGTTAATGTATCAAGACGCATTATACAGCTATAATTCCAGCATTCTTTCAACAAACTCTCATCTTGCCTGAGATCAGCAATTACAGAGTTCAGATTATTCGCTATCCCCATATGAAGGACATTGACCTGAAATCCTGATAAATGGCCTCGAGGATGTGAATACGTTAGTATAAAAACACCCACCGTATCGGGAAGTTGAGCACTCTTTGAATATACCTCAGTGGTGTAAATCCTCCCGGATTCTCCATTAAACTCTATTTGGTTGGGTAAAAACATTTTCTACGCTCATTTTTAAAATGATTCATAGGGCCAGCGAATACCAACTTGTAATTCTCCAGCTCAATAATTGATTTTTTGCTACCTTTACAGGCAAGACCCTGATTATAGCATTGCAGAAAGAGATGACTCAAATATGAGCTATGGGATAAACAAATGTTCGATATTTTACGAGAAGATTACGATCAGTTAGCTCAAACCTGTCTACTCCCCCAAGATAATCATCTACATACCTATCTTTTTCATAGCAATTTTTTGAGACGGGGAGCTACTCCTTTGTGAAGTACCACCAGGTTGTAAATTTAAAAAAGCAGATATAAAGCGTCGCAATCAAAATGCTTGTTGACATAACCTTTAAAGTCTATTAGGATCTGTTTTTTGCCGCGACATAAAGCGCGGGACACTTCGGAAGTTGAGGAGTGTTAAACGATCCTTGAAAACTAAATAACAACACATAAGCAAACGGGCCCAATGTAGTTTTAGCGAACTACAATGGAGCAAGTTTTCGTAATTCGAAAATAGAGCTCTTATATACATAAGCACTATATAAGTAACTATCTCTTGAGTGAGGTAGTCTAGGATATCAAACTGGAGAGTTTG
>NZ_SWCN01000047.1 GCF_005116575.1 Desulforhopalus sp. IMCC35007
CTCCCTCAGAACGATGAATTATCGCCTCATTGAAACGAAGAATCGTTGATGCACCCTCACTTATAATTTCATTCAATGTTGAATCATGTATTTCGAATGCAATGTTCATTTTTTTTCTACACACAACATTTAATATACATCTGATGTCTTTCGGGGAAGTTTTGCCCCCCAAATCCTTTATAAGAAAATATTTCGTTACCTTCTTCACCACATTTTTACCGAAACCTTACGTGGTAATCTCTAGCTTACGAGTACGTATGTGCAAGAAATACATATCTTTTTGGTTAGAGTAGACCAAGATCCCACTCTCTGCAATAAAAAATTGTTCGGTGATATAATTAGTTAGATTATGCGCAAATATCCGTGTTATGCATCAGTTGTATAACTTGCAATTTCAATAATCTTTTACTGGTGTGTTGAGCCGATTCTTCTGTCCCTTAGGCTCTTTTCAGTCGTATTCTGCGAAATAACCCGTGTTATACAACTGATGCACAAATTACAAATTATTGACCTTAAATCGAAAACAATGAATAATACCAATACATTCAATAGTGCCGATTTTGCCCAGTTTCTACTCAAAACTCATATTGCCCGGCAAGGGAAAGAAAAATTCATGGTTATCTGTAAAGAGGTCAAGTCGGCTTTTGACTCTTCTTGGATATTTTACTTAACACAATAATGCACTGGATAAACCGCTGATAATCATGTTATTAGACGCAAAATTTAAATGAGCTTCAGCACCAAATTTAAAAATGCCTAGCTGAAGCCCAAATGTAGACTGGACACTTGTCATTGAAAGCCGTACTGACACTTGAAGAAATAAAAGGTTTTGTTGATAGTCGAAGTTAATCCGGGTGATTGAAGACGGTTTCATTTATTATTCCAAAGGCTGGACTGAAGTGCCACCAGTGGGTTTTCTCCATGTTGATGAGCCGCCGGGCGATGTCCATATCAAATACGGATACATCAATGGTGATGAGTATTATGTTCTTAAAGTAGCCTCGGCTTTCTATAATAACGCAGAGCTCAACCTCCCCGTCAACAATGGTGTAATTCCCGTGTCTAGTCGCCAGTCGGACGGGATTGAGTACATTTTACTCGATGAAGGCTGGCTGACCGATATTCGCACTGCCGCCGCAGGGCAGTTGCCGCGAAGTATCTGGCGAATAGGAAGATAGATACCATTGGAATCGTCGGATCCGGTGTGCAGGCAAGGTTGCAACCGGAACTGTTACGGGATGTTGTTGATTGCGATAAATGTCTGGTATGGGGGTGGATGATTTCGGGAAGCAGGAGTTGGCTTCCGAGCTTTTGGCCAATGCAGACCGTGTTGTTGCAGATAGCCTTTCTCAGTGTGTCGATCACGGTGAGTGTTATATGGCTATCCAAGATAATCAGATTAATGAAAATTCCATACTCGAAATATTTGATATTATTCAGTTTCCTGAGAAAGGGCGGACACATGAGGATCAGATCACAATCGCAGACCTGACTGGGGTTGCAGTACAGGATATTCAGGTGGCTAAGTTCGTTGTGAAGGCACATCAACAATATAACGAAACAAGGAATAAGTAATGACAACGCTACCGGATTTCAGGTTAGAAACGCACTTTTCTAAGTGGGAATTCAAAGCAAAATATCACATGACGGCTTCAGATGCTGAAAGCATGTCAATGCGTGATTTATTAGCTATGGCAACACCAGAGGAGCGAGAAGCCTTTGAAGATATGTGGCTTGGGTACACGGAAACCTTTGGTGCACCGAATCTACGTGAGACCATCGCGACGCTCTATGACAATCGCAGCGCTAATGAAGTGCTTTGTTTCGCAGGTGCGAGTGAAGGGATATTTGCAGCCAATTCTGTGATACTCGATAAAGACAGCCACGCTATTGTAGTCACCCCAAATTACCAATCACATGAAACATTACCGATGGCTATTTGTGAAGCCACTGGTGTGCCCTTAGAGCCCGATAACGGCTGGTCGCTCGACATAGACCGGATCGCTGACGCGATTCGTCCAAACACTAAGCTGGTGACGATTAATTTTCCGCATAATCCAACCGGTGCTATTTTGCCGCTTGGCCGCTATCAGGCACTCATTGAGCTCTGCCGAAAACATGGTATTTATATTCTTCATGATGAGATTTTCCATGGCCTTGGCCAAACCGGAACGCAGCATCTACCCTATGTGGCTGATGAATATGAACGGGGATTGTCCTTGAATGTGATGTCTAAAGCCTACGGATTGCCAGGACTTCGAATCGGCTGGATTGCTTGTGCTGACAAGGAAGTGATATCGAAGATGGAGCGAATGAAGCACTATCTTTCCATTTGCAACTCTGGCCCAAGTGAACGCTTAGCAGAAATTGCATTGCACAATCGCGAGAAGCTACTCAAGCGAAATTGTCAGATTGTTGATGAGAATTTACTCAAATGGGATGGATTTTTTGAGCGTTATCCAAAGCTGTTCGACTGGCAGCGCCCTGATGGCTCCTGTATGGCCTTTCCCAGATACAAAGGATCTGAGGGTGTGGAAACGTTTTGTCGTTGTTTGGTTGAAGAAAGTGGTATTTTGTTTTTGCCAAGTACCATTTACAGATCGGAACTGAGTGCAACACCTACAGACCGCTTTCGTCTTGGTTTCGGTCGCAAAGGCCTTGATGAAGGCATTGCCGTCCTTAACGCCCATATGAAGAAATACCTTTCATGAGTGCCAGTTTTTCTTTCGACATAAAATGATAACTACCGTCTAAGAAGACCAGTTCACTCGGACAGAAAAAAGCGACTTTCGTTCCTCGTATTGCTTTTTTACCGTCGGTGATTTGCAGCGTTAAGTATCAAATTAAAATCTCACAGGAGACAAATTTATCAACAAATTATTCTATGTGATATTGTCCAGCATATTGATGACTACTTCAGTTTACAGTGCCGATACTTTTATGCTCAACATTCAATGGGGGAAATTTAAGGATAGTACGAAACCGCACCAAGACTTTGAACCCCGCTTTGTTCTTCTTTTATCAGAATAAATTTGTTACTTATGGTGTGAATTGCGATTTGATTATGCGTAAACCATAATATGTTTTTCATTCTTAGGAGTATTCTCAGTGGTAAAAAATTTACTCAATATCCCACCCCGTCTCGAAATTGCCAGAACCAAAACACCTCTTCATAAACTTGAGCGATTAAGCCACCAGCTCGGAGTGGAGATCTATTTAAAACGGGATGACCTGACAGGCTCTGAGCTGTCAGGTAACAAGGTACGAAAACTCGAATTTCTGTTAGCCGACGCCAAAGCCAAGGGGGCTGATACGGTTATAACGTGTGGAGGGGCACAATCCAACCATTGTCGTGCTACCGCTCTTGCCGCAGCAAGGTGTGGTTTAAAATCCGTATTACTGCTCAGAACTGCCGATCCTGCTCACCCCCCTGAGGTAGAAGGCAACATTCTCCTCGATAAGATGGCTGGGGCCGAGATAGTATGGATTACACCAGAAGAGTATGCGAACCGGTTTGACAGATTTGAACAGGAAAACTCACGGTTGCAGCAACTGGGTCGCACACCTTACATCATTCCAGAGGGAGGTTCCAATCACATTGGCTCTTGGGGATATGTTCTCGCGATGGATGAAATTACGACAGACATGAAAAACCTAAAGATTGATGAAAATCAAGACACGACTGTCCTGTCAGCCACCGGATCAGGAGGCACCACGGCCGGTCTTTTGCTCGGCAAGAAAATGCTTGATGTTGGTGTCAATGTTGTTGGTGTCAATGTCTGTGACAATGAAGAATACTTTGTTAACGAAATTTATCGTATTTGTGAAAAATTTTGTCTCACATATCAAGTAGACATCTCTGTTGCAAAAGATGACATCTGTATTGTCGATGGCTATGTCGGAGATGGTTACGCCCTTTCGAGAAAAGAGGAACTGCAGGCTATCTATGATCTGGCGAAGCTTGAAGGAATCGTTCTTGACCCTGTTTACACCGGCAAAGCATATTACGCCATGATCAGTGAAATTAGCAGAAACAAACAGGCCTTTGGCAAACGAGTGATTTTTGTTCACACAGGCGGGCTGTTTGGCCTCTTCCCGGTGGCAGATCAGCTGACCCCCCTTTTTTAATTGATCGCCAATTTTCGTAGCATATTTCAACCATCGCAGCATGTGCTGTTTATACTTCAATCTCAACACTAAGGAGAAGAAATGAAAAGACTTAGATCAGTGTTTATCATGATTTTGGCAACCCTTGTAATGGGGATAGTTACCTGTGCCAATGCGTCGACAATTGAAGAGATTATGAAACGTGGTGAATTACGTGTGGCCGTTCAGGCCCAGGGCCCCCCTTTTAGCTTTATTGACAAACATGGCGAGAGAACAGGGAGTTCTGTTGAGTTTTGTAAACTTATGGCTGAGGAAATGGGGGTTAAAGTCAAGTTTCTTGATTTTGACTGGGACGGTCTGATTCCCGCTCTGTTAACAGGCAAAGCAGATATCCTTGCCGCGGATATGACCCCAACATTAAAGCGGGCGCTGAAGGTATCTTTTACCAAGCCTTTTGTTATTTCTACACAGGTTATGTATGTCAAGGCAGATTCTCCATATACAACTATCGAAGAACTCAACAAACCGGAAATAACAGTCGCTGGACTCCTGGGCTCAGCCTATACAGAAACTGCCAAAAGAGTCTTGCCAAAGGCAAACCTTAAAATGTTCAAGGGCGGCGGAAACATTGCTATGAGCGCTGTTATCAACGGCCATGCAGACGTTTCCGTTGTGGATGAGAGCAACTATTTTGCTCTGACCAGCAACTATCCCCCCGAATCATTCAGAGTATTTCCCAATAAGCTCTCATACGACCCTCTCTCGTTTGCTGTACGCCCAGATGACAGCCACCTGCTGGAGTGGGTTAATCTTTTCTTTGACTGGATTAAGGCTGATGGCAGATACGAGCAAAACATGAATTACTGGGTGAATTCTACGGACTGGAAGAAAGATCATTAATCTTTCTTTTCTAAACCCGGGGAGCACATTTAGAAACTCTCCGGGCTTGTCTTGTTTATCTCAACAGACCATCACGTTATATGTTAGAAAATTTCAATTTCAGGATAATTATAGAATATTTCCCACTGTTTATGCAAGGCTTGTGGGGGACAGTTTCCTTAAGCTTTTTTTCTCTGATTGGCGCTCTGCTTATAGGTCTTATCGTTTGTGTTGCCAGAGTATCAAGAGTAAAAATATTTTCTATCCCTGCTATAATATTTACGGAGGCAGTCAGATCGACCCCGCTTCTGATGCAGCTCTTTTTCTTATATTTTGGCCTGCCCAGCCTTGGCGTACGACTCGGTGAGGTCGAAACGGGTATTATCGCCCTGTCGGTCAACAGTGGGGCCTACATCGCAGAAATTATACGAGCCGGGGTCATGAGTGTCAGCCAGGGGCAGATTGAAGCAGCCACTTCATCAGGACTCAATTTTATTCAACGCCTGCGTTATATTGTCATGCCCCAGGCCATCGGGGTCACTATTCCAGCACTCTTAGGACAAATGATCGTCTTGGTAAAAGACAGTGCTCTGCTCGCCCTTATTTCCGTTCTTGAAATCACCAGAGCTGCCCAGCTTCTCGCATCGGAGCGATTTATGCCAGCAGAAGGATTTTTTACTGCGGCCTTAATGTATTTGTTTCTCTATTATATATTGAAGTGGATCTCCAGTTACTGGCAGAAACGCCTCATCTACACACAGGCATAAGCAATGCAGGAATTTTATATAAACAGTTTAATCGACTCGCTCCCGTTTTTTTTCAAAGGTTGGTTTATCACCCTTGAATTATCGGGGATAAGCCTGATAACTTCGACCATTGGCGGCCTGATTCTTGGTGTTTTGAAATATCTCCGTATTCCAATAATTAAATATATAGTCGCTGGTTATGTTGACCTGATTAGAGGGACGCCTTTTCTTGTTCAGATTTTCATAATATTCTTCATCCTGCCCGAGTGGAATATCAACCTGGAGGCCTTCGCCTCAGCAGTTCTGGCCTTGACTATCTATGGCATAGCGTATATCTGCGAAATTGTATATTCAGCCCTGGAAACAATTTCTAAAGGCCAGGTGGAAGCAGCCACGTCAAGCGGCCTCAACCTCTTTCAAACATTGAGATATGTTATATTACCGCAAGCGTATAGACCCATTCTGCCGCCTCTGGTTGGCCAGTATGTCCTTATGGTGAAAGACACCGCGATCGTTTCTGTAATAGGTTTAACTGATATAACCAGGGTCGGCTGGCTGACGGTTCAGCGTATTCCGGATGGTATCCTTGTTTTTGGCCTGGTTGGCATTTTTTATTTTGTGACCTGTTATCCCATGATCCTCCTTGCCAACCACCTTGAGCGGAAATTCACTATACAAAGTAGTAGTCTATAGCAACCAAACAGCAATAACTAAAAGAAATTGTATGATAAAATTTGATAATGTTAATAAATGGTTTGGCTCCCATCATGTCTTGAAAGATATTGATCTTGAAGTGCCAGAGGGTAAGGTCGCAGTCATCTGTGGACCGAGTGGTTCTGGCAAGTCGACGCTGATCCGCTGCATTAACAGGCTGGAAAAGATTCAGTCAGGAGAAATCTTTGTTGATGGCACAGCCGTTCACGGCAAAAATAAACTGACCGAGCTGAGAGCTGAAATAGGCTTTGTTTTTCAACAGTTTAATCTCTATCCCCACATGAGCGTGATCGACAACATTACCCTTGCCCCTACCAAGGTGAAAAAGATGGATATGAACCAGGCAAAAGAACTTGCCCGCGAGCTTCTTGTCAAGGTCGGTATTGAGGAGAAGGCTCACGCCTATCCTGTTCAGCTCTCCGGGGGACAGCAACAGCGTGTTGCTATTGCAAGAGGGCTGGCTATGAACCCCAAAATAATGCTTTTTGACGAGCCTACATCAGCTCTTGACCCGGAGATGATTAATGAGGTGCTGGAGGTAATGGTCAAACTTGCAAAAGATGGAATGACTATGGTTGTCGTCACCCATGAAATGGGTTTTGCAAAGGAAGTAGGCGACTCTATCGTTTTTATGGATGATGGGGCGATTGTAGAACGTAACAGTCCCGCGACTTTTTTTACCAACCCCGAACATGACCGTACCCGCCAGTTCCTCAATAAAATATTACCCTGACACCAGCTCATCGCCCAAGAAAGCAAAGCAATAGATACAATCTCTTAGCAATCCTCGGAATGAATTCCATTGAAATAACGACGGGCTCTTATGACCAATTGAAAAATATAACTGATAATTAAAGGGGTCATTAAAGGGGGCAAGTCGGCTTTTGACTCTTCTTGGATATTTTAATTAACACAATAATGCACTGGATAAACCGCTGATAATCATGTTATTACGCGCAAAATTTAAATGAGCTTCAGCACCAAATTTAAAAATGCCTAGCTGAAGCCCAAATGTAGACTGGACACTTGTCATTGAAAGCCGTACTGACACTTGAAGAAATAAAAGATTTTTTGATATTCCGCAGTTGATCCGGGTGATTGAGGACGGTTTCATTTATTATTCCAAAGGCTGGACTGAAGTGCCACCAGTGGGTTATCTCCATGTTGATGAGCCGCCGGGCGATGTCCATATCAAATACGGATACATCAATGGTGACGAGTATTATGTTCTTAAAGTAGCTTCGGCTTTCTATAATAACGCTGAGCTCAACCTCCCCGTCAACAATGGTGTAATTCTCGTATTTAGTCGCCAGTCGGGTGGGGTTGAGTACATTTTACTCGATGAAGGCTGGCTGACCGATATTCGCACTGCCGCCGCAGGGCAGCTGCCGCGAAGCATCTGGCGAATCGGAAGATAGATACCATTGGAATCTTCGGATCCGGTGTGCAGGCGAGGATGCAACTGGAACTGTTACGGGATGTTGTTGACTGCGATAAATGTCTGGTATGGGGGTGGATGATTGCGGGAAGCAGGAGTTGGCTTCCGAGCTTTTGGCGAAGGCAGACCGCGTTGTTGCAGATAGCCTTTCTCAGTGTGTCAATCACGGTGAGTGTTATATGGCTATCCAAGATAATCAGATTAATGAAAATGCCATACTCGAAATATTTGATATTATTCAGTTTCCTGAGAAAGGGCGGACACATGAGGATCAGATCACAATCGCAGACCTGACTGGGGTTGCAGTACAGGATATTCAGGTGGCTAAGTTCGTTGTGAAGGCACATCAACAATATAACGAAACAAGGAATAAGTAATGACAACGCTACCACCTTTCCTAAGTGCCAGGTTTTCTTTCAACAAAAATTGATAACTACCGTCTAAAAAGGTCAATTCACCCGGACGGAAAAAAGCGACTTCCGTTCCTCGTATCGCTTTTTTACCGCCGTTGATTTGCAGCATTAAGTTTCAAATTAAAATCTCACAGGAGACAAATTTATCAACAAATTATTCTATGTGATATTGTCCAGCAGATTGATGACTACTTCGGTTTACAGTGCCGATATTTTTATGCTCAAGCTGGTTTGATCAACTGGATGAGCCAGAATTCTACTGTCTCGATGCTGCTGGCAAAGGAGACCACGTAAGGGTTGATGATCCAGTTCAGGTCCATACATGTAAAACTGGCCAAGGGTACCTTTTATATGAGACAGCGAGCACAAAGACACCATTCCATAGCCAAGGTTTCTGATCCGGTTCACTATCTCCGTTTGGGTATCTGCATAACGGCAAATGTTAGACCAACCCTCACGGAAGATTCCATATCCTGAGCACATTCAAACCTTGTGGCGCGCGCCTTGTACAGTTTTCCGAGATGCTCTACCTTCCGACCTGCCGGGTCAGGGCTGTTCTTCCTGTAGAAATTCATTTCCAGGGCATATATTTCAGATTTTGATTCACTGCAATATACGACGAGGTAGTGTAGCTCGTTGATAAATACCCACGCGCCGAAGCTAAACCGGGGCAGCGCCGACCAGCTGTGTTTGAAGTTGAATGTGTAACTTAAACTCAGTGAACTTTTATCTTGCCCAAAGGGTCCACTCTATGCCACAAGTCTCAATCTATGGATGGATTAAGGACTTCGAAAATCCAGGAACAGCTCTGCCAGTAAATGGAAACAGCCAAACAGGAGCAACGCTCATTTCGGCACGATACATGCAGAGAGTTTATGTAACATAGAAACGGCGATCTGTAGCATCGAAGCACGGGGCTCCCCCATCGTCTAACCAATCAACCCATGTAGGGAGGAAAGAATGAAAAAGTTTAGATTACTTGTCGGTCTAGCGTTGATCTCAACCTTGACCATTGCACCTAACGCCTTTTCAGCACGAGAAAAATTTGGCGCTGACAAACGCCATGATGAGGTTAAAAAAGAACTCCGAACCATCAAACCCTCCACAGAAGAATTTAAATGGAAGATGGTTATGCCCTGGTCTAAAGGATTATTGTTCTATGATATGGCTCAGCATTTTGCTGATTCTGTCGCTCTTGCCTCAGGTGGTCGCCTGGAAATCAAACTTTTTTCTGCCGGTGAGCTGGTTGGTGCCATGGAGAGCTTTGATGCAGTTTCAAAAGGTCAAGCCGATATAGGTCATGACTGGCCAGGTTACTGGAAAGGTAAGAATGAGGCATTTGTCGCTTTCGCTTCAGTGCCCATGGGACTGGATACGGAAGGCTACAACATCTGGCTCTATGAACGTGGCGGCCTGGAAATGATGCAGGAACTCTATGGTCGATATAACCTGTTCGCCCTGCCCGGTGGCAATACCGGACAGGAGCTTGGTTTATTCTCCAATAAAAAAGCCAGCACCATAGCCGATTTCAAAGGTATGCGTGTTCGAACAGCTGGCTGGTATATGGATATTCTGACCAATCTTGGTGCCAGCGTTACCCCACTGCCCGGTGGCGAAGTGTATCTTGCGCTTGAGCGTGGTGTCATTGATGCTGCCGAATTCAGCAGCCCGGCAATGAACTACCCAATGGGTTTTGATGACATCACTAAATATGTTATCCAGCCTGGTGTGCATCAACCATCTTGCCAGAGTGCATTTTTCATCAATAAAGATTCTTATGCAAAACTTCCTGCTGATCTGAAGTGGATTATTGATATCGCCGCCAAGGAAACCCAGCTCTGGTCAACAGCCTGGCAGGAAAACCTTAACGCCGAGGCAGTTAAACTATTCAAAGAAAAAGTTGAATTTGTCACAATGGACGATGAGACTATCAATGAATTCGCCACAGCGTCGCACGACTACCTGGAAAGCCTGAAGGCAAAATATCCTGACGTCAAAAAAGTTCTTGATAGTCAAGATGAGTTCAAAGCCTTCTTTGCCGACTGGCGTAAAGAACGTGGTGGCATAGTACCCTGGCCGCATGAGCAATTTATCAAAGGTCAACATCGACAGTAGAAAAACCATGCGGGGATCTTGGGGTCCCCGCATTTTTTATCACTATCCTGCACAAGCCACCATGTATGTTATAGAATGAGGTTTTTATGATGAAGTTAGATAGTGCGATCGACACTCTCAACGAAAAGATCGGATTTTACGGGTCGTATCTGGTATTGCCACTCATTGCCGTAGTAGGCTGGGAGGTCATGATGCGCTATGGCTTTAATGCGCCGACATCCTGGGCCTTTGAAATGACTGTTTTCCTTTACGGTGTTCATTACAGTATTGCCTTAGGATATGCCCACAAACACAACACTCACGTTGCAATCGATGTCTTCGAATCTCGCCTGTCAGAGAGATCGCGAACGATTTTACGTATTTGTACCAACGTGGTCCTGTTTCTTCCGGCAATTGGTCTGCTGACTTTTTATACCAGCCAACTGGCTTTCTTCTCATGGCGGCAGTGGGAACATGCTTCAAGCTCCTGGGCACCTGCTCTCTACCCATACAAAACAATCATGGCGATTGGTTTTATCTTACTGTTACTGCAAGGGATCGCTAAACTCATCCAAGATATCCGTTCGCTGAAAGAAATTCATTAATCCCTGCCTTTTGATCCTGGAGAAAAGACACCAATGAGCGTAGAAGTCATCACAATACTCATGTTCGCAACCCTGATGGGTTCCATTGCTTTTGGACACCCATTAGCGATAACACTTGCTGCAGTTGCCACTTTTTTCGGCCTGCTGACTAACGGCTTCGATGTCCCCGCCCTGATTGGCCTCTTTGCCAACAATGCCTGGGGAGTATTTCTTAATTATACCCTGGTTGCCATCCCCCTGTTTATTTTTATGGCCCAGATCCTTGATCGATCCAAGGTCTCAGAGGGACTTTTCGAAGCCCTCTATATCGTTCTTGGTGGACTACGAGGCGGCTTGGGAATGGCAGTCATTGTTGTTTCAACAGTTTTTGCCGCAACAACCGGAATCGTTGGCGCCTCGGTTGTCGCCATGGGTCTGATGGCAGGCCCAGCTCTACTCAAGCGCGGTTACGACAGATCTCTCTCTGCTGGTATTATCTGCTCCTCGGGTACGCTTGGCATCCTCATTCCACCATCTATAATGCTTGTGGTCTATGGTGGACTGACAGGTCAGAAAGAGACCTCTGTCGGTAATCTTTTTGCCGCGGCCATCCTGCCTGGTCTGTTGTTATCAGGTCTATATCTGTTGTATGTTGGCATTCGCTGTTATTTCAATCCCAAGATCGGTCCACCGATCCCAGCGGCCGACCGTACTGCAACCGTCTGGGAAAAGACGGTCATGACCTTGAAGAATTTTGTGCCCCCCTTTGGTCTAATTCTTACCGTTATGGGAACAATTTTAGCCGGAATTGCCACTCCGACTGAAGCGGCTGCTCTTGGCTGTGTAGGTGCCTTAGCCCTCGCTGCCGCAACCCGTAAACTGACCTGGGAGGTCATTACCCTGGCCTGCGTATCTACCGCTCAAACCACGGCCATGATCATGGCTCTGTTCATCGGTGGTAAATTCTTCTCCGTGGTCTTTTTGAGCATGGGAGGAGGTGATGTTGTAGCTGATGTACTATTAGGAATGGATGTCAATCCCTACGTTGTCTTCACAATTATGATGGCGGTTGTTTTCTTCATGGGTATGTTTATCGACTGGGCCGCGATATTACTGGTCGTGGTACCGATTTTCACCCCCATTGCAATGGATCTTGACTTCAATCCGCTCTGGTTTGCCATGATGGTTTGTATTAACCTGCAGACCTCGTTTCTGACCCCTCCTTTTGGATATTCGCTCTTCTATTTCAAGGGTGTAGCACCAGCGGAATACTCCATGGGCGATGTATACAAAGGAATACTGCCCTTCGTCGCTATACAGATCTTGGGGCTCGCGATGCTCGTAGTCTTCCCACAGATTATCACCTATCTTCCTGAGCTTTTCTTCGGTAGATAGTCATATTGTAACTCTGCGTGAACAAGGAGATAGTCACTCGTCATATCCAACCTAAGTGACGAGTAACTATCTCCTTTCTTCTTCTGTCTTCCTTAGTTTTCCTCAGCCATCCGACACACAGTTTTCAAGTATCCTTCCCCAGCCTGGTTCAATACAATCGCCATGATGTCTTGAAGTTCTGGTTCACGCCTTCGCAACTGACAGGCGACAGAACATCCTCAGCCAGTCCATACCCAAAAGCCCTTTCGCCTGGACCAATCACTTTAGCCCCAATATTTCATCTGTCTGCAGGGTGAAAAGAGAATTTGAGCGCAAGTGGTCTTTCGGTACAAACTGTACCCGACAGCATTCACAGATAACCAAGCTTTACCAAATGATATTATTTTACATATAGAAATAAGAACAGATTGTTCATGAAATTTTGGGGTTGGTTCAATAATGATTTTTTTTACAACTGAGTAATAATTTCAGCTGTCTATTTCTCCTCAAACAGAGTATATCTATGTATCATTTTAAATACATGTAGACAATATGATACACAAGGCCATGACAAACCAGATATCATCCTCTCCAAAGAGTCTGTTGTTCCAACAACAGAATCTCCTGACCAAAAGCCAACAGCTCGAGTCTCTGCAACTTATTTTCAATCAGATTCATGCCGGTGCCTGTGTAACTGATGCAGAGGGCATAATTACCCACTTCAATGAACCCTATGGCAGATTCCTTGGTGTTGTTCCCTCAGAACAAATAGGCAAACATATAAAGGACGTGGTGGAAAACACCCGGATGCATATCGTTGCAAAGACAGGTCAGGCAGAAATCAATGCCAGTCAATCAATACGTGGCGAGAATATGGTGGTCCAGCGAATTCCCATCAAGGAGAATGGTAAGGTGATTGCCGTCTTTGGTCTGGTTATTTTTAAAAATATTAACGAGCTCAGTCGTCTCGCAAAAAAACTCTCAGAGCTTGAGTCACAGGTTAAATTATACCAGAAGCAACTCAACTCAATGCGTTCAACCCGGTACTCTTTTGACAGCATCATCGGCGAAAGCAAACCACTCCTTCGTCTCAAAAAAGAAGCCTTGCAAGCCGCGGTAACCGACCTCTCTGTGTTGATATCCGGGGAATCTGGCACCGGCAAGGAACTCTTTGCACAATCTATCCACAACGCCAGTCCGCGCAGGGTACAACCCTTCGTCCAACTGAACTGTGCGGCCATACCAAAGGATTTGCTGGAGGCTGAACTGTTTGGTTATAGTAAAGGGGCCTTCACTGGAGCAAAATCAACAGGTAAACCCGGCAAGTTTGAACTGGCTGATTCAGGTTCACTTTTTCTCGACGAAATCGGGGATCTCCCCCTTGAGATGCAGCCTAAACTGCTTCGCGCTCTGGAGGAAAAAGAATTTGAACGGGTGGGCGGCAACAGACTTATCCATTCCGACTTCAGACTCATTGCTGCGAGCAATCAGGACCTGGAGGGGATGGTTGCGCGAGGCGAATTCAGAGCGGATCTTTTTTACAGATTAAATGTGGTGGCCTTACACGTTCCGCCATTGAGAGAAAGGGCGGACGATGTTGTCTGTCTGGCAAACTATCTATTGCAAAAAATTGCCTGCAAAACATCGCAGCCGCCGGCGACCTTAACACCAGCAGCCATAACTCTGCTCAACAAGCATACCTGGCCAGGAAACGTGCGGGAGTTAAAGAATGTTATAATGAGAACCATGGCGACCCTGGCCGGCGATCAGATTACTCCGGCCGATCTGCCATTCTACCTGCACCGGGACAAGGAGACGAAAGGCACAGGCCAGAGTTCACTGCTCAAAGAAGTGGTCGCCAGGGCGGAAAAGCTTGCAATCAAAGACGCGTTAAAGATGACCGGCTACCATAAAATCAAAACGGCAGAACTGCTGGGTATCCATCGAACACTGCTGTATAAGAAGATTGCCAAGTACAATATTTCTCTCATTCCCAGCTAGTCAACCATGGACTACAGCTGTATTCCCATGGCCTCTGGGAAGAAGATCCTGCTGTCCATAAGGCGAGGAGGGTTCCTGATAACAGGGGTGAAATCCATGTGGTCAAGAACATCCTTCTGCAGATCTATTCCGGGCGCAATTTCTGTGAGTTCAAGGCCCTCTTCGGTAAGCACAAAAACGCAACGCTCAGTAATATAAACGACCTTCTGCTCTCTTTTAACCGCATAAGTGCCACTAAAGGTAACATGTTCCACCGTTCCCTTAACAAATTTCCTTGCTGTGCCCTCCTGGTCGATCTGCAATTGACCGTCCGCCACAGTCACCTTCAAACCACCAGCGGTAAATGTGCCAAGGAAAATAACCTTTTGAGCGTTTTGGCTGATATTGATAAAACCACCCGCCCCTGCCAGATTACTGCCGAACTTACTGACATTCACATTTCCTGCCATATCTGCCTGGGCCATACCGAGAAAAGTGATATCGAGACCGCCACCATCATAGAAATCAAACTGATAGGGCTGATCAATGATTGCCTCGGTATTCGTGGCGGCACCAAAGCTGAGTCCTCCCGCGGGGATTCCGCCAATAACGCCTGGCTCTGCGGTCATAACAATCTGCTCGATCACTCCTTCTTCATTTGCAACGTCCGAAACCCCTTCAGGCATGCCAATACCAAGGTTCACGATATCACCTGATGTAAGTTCAAACGCCGCACGCCTGGCAATCACTTTTCGCGGGCCAATGGCCATGGGCCGCAATGATTTCACGGGTACTTTAATCTCACCGCTGTAGGCAGGATTGTACTGCACACCAAATGTCTGCCAATGATTTTCCGGCTCCGAGACGACGACATAGTCAACAAATATCCCCGGTATCTTGACCTGACGCGGGTTCAAGGTTCCAATATCTGCGATACGCTCGACCTGAACTATTATTTTTCCACCTGAGTTCCGGGCAGCCATGGCTATTGCCAGCACCTCAAGAGTCAGTGCTTCTTTCTCCATGGTCACATTTCCGGCCGGGTCAGCGGTGGTGCCACGCAGAAGCGCTATATCTACTGGCAGAGTTTTGTAGGAGAGATATTCTTCTCCATCAAAGTAAATCAACTCAACCAGATCCTCTGTGGTGACGGCGTTTATTTTACCTCCGCCATTTCGTGGATCAACAAAGGTGCCAAGACCTACGGCACTGATGGTTCGGGGCTTTTTGGCAGCTATATCCCTGAACATAGTAGAAATAATACCCTGTGGCAGGTTGTAGGCAACAATCTTGTTCTCAACCGCCAGTTTTTGCAGTTTCGGAACCAATCCCCAATGGCCACCAATAACCCGGGCAATCATCCCTTCGTGGCCGAGATGGTTCAGCCCCCTCATCTTTCCGTCCCCCTGACCGGCGGCATAGATAAGACTCAAATCACGGGGTTCGCTGGTTTCAAGAAACCGCTGTTCAAGGGCAATTGTCAACTGTTCAGCAAAGCCTGTTCCTACAAAACCTCCGGTGGCTATTGTGTCTCCATTTCTTATGACTGCAACGGCGGCGGCTGCAGAAACGACTTTATCTCTATTTAATTTTCTTGGCTGGCTTTGAACCTGCTTGATCTTCATTCGTCGTCCCGGTGTTTTCTAATATTATTCGACAGTCTGTCTGCTGTTCATGACTGAGGAGTCACAGAGCAATACGATACAGATGTGCGATGCGCTTATTCCAACACCTTATGAGCAATAAGTATGCCGAAAGCAGGATAGAGCAGAAAAAACGGTAATATGTACAACGGGGATAAGGAGCAGATGGCGTAAAGATTGCAATGCCACAGGTCTTAGTAGAATATGCCCTCAGGATAATTACGTTTTCATCCCGAGAAAATCTTGAACGTTTTGATTTTTACGACATTACTTAAGGTTAAAAAATGCTGACGATAAAAGAATCCGTGGCCGTTATTACCGGTGGAAGTGGTGGTATAGGTAAGACTCTGGCCGAGTACTGGCTCAAAGAAGGTGGCAAGGTAGTCATTGCAGATATTCAACAAGAGGCTCTCCAGGCAACGGCAATGGAACTCAGAGAGATAAGCGATCAAGTCACCTCCATTGTCACTGACGTGACGAAGGAGGAAGACTGTGCTGCACTTGCACACTATGCCATTGAGAAATTTGGTGCCATCAACATGGTCGCCCCCTTTGCCGGCATAACAGGAGATGGTTTGATGATCAAAACTGATCGCCAGACCGGCAAAGTTACCGGAAAAATGTCTCTTGAACAGTTTCAGAGGGTCATTGACATCAACCTGACCGGAGTTTTTCTCACAGTACGGGAGTGCGTTGAACAGATGATAAATCACGACTGCAAAGGATTAATCTGCCTCGTCTCTTCTACTGGATCACTGGGAACAGCTGGTCAGATTAATTACTCATCTTCCAAGGCAGCCATGGCAGTAATGCCAAAAGTGCTGACCGCCGAATTTTTCAGACGTAATATCGCCGATAAAATCCGATGTATGGCAGTGGCGCCAGGTTATGTCGGCACACCTATGGTTAAAAATATCGACGAAAAGGTGATAGGGAAAATAATTGAACAGGTGCCTATTGGTAGATTGATAGACCCCGAAGAGGTAATTTCTCTGGTACTGGAACTCTACAGAAACGAAGCTATGGCTGGTGAAACCGTATTCATCCACGGCGGCCTGCGACTTGGTTCCAAAGGGTAATTTGTTGGGTAAAGCATTTCTTACATGGAGAAAAAAATGAAAGATGTTGTGATTGTAAATGGCAGCAGGACTGCCATCGGAGCATATGGCGGCACCCTGAAATCCACTCCAGTTGTGGATCTCGGGGCCGCAGTGTTAAAGGGAACCCTGCAAAAGTCCGGGTTGCGGCCGGTTGCCAGTGACCAGTGTATCAAATTTGGTGCAGACAGTATCCGTGATGCTGGACAGCTTGAGCTTGAGCGAAAATATTGTGACTATGACAGCAATCTACAGCCTGTTGAGATAGACCAGGTGATCATGGGCAATGTCCTTGGTGCCGGCCAGGGGCAGAATGTTGCCCGGCAGGCAATGATCAGGGCGGGAATTCCAAAGGAGACCAGTGCGACCTCCATCAACAAGCTCTGTGCTTCTGGGATGGAGGCTGTGGCTCTTGCGGTCCAGGCGATCCGCTGCGGCGATGCCGATGTTATTATTGCCGGAGGTATGGAAAATATGAGCCTTGTGCCATACGCCCTGCCCGCCGCACGCTGGGGCCAGCGTATGGGCGACGGCCAGATGGTCGATCTTATGGTCTACGACGGGCTGTATGAGATGTTCTATGGCTACCACATGGGAATGACCGCGGAAAACATCGCTGAGAGATATGGTATCTCCCGCGGAGAACAGGACGAATTAGGCGCCCTGAGCCACCAACGTGCCATCGCAGCCATTGCGAAAGGGTTTTTCACAGATGAGATTGTACCGGTGCTCATACCCCAGCGTAAAGGCGAACCACTCAGTTTTGCCATAGATGAGCGGCCCATGGAAACCAGTGTCGAAAAAATGGGTAAACTGCGACCGGCTTTCAAAAAAGATGGCACTGTCACTGCCGGAAACGCCTCAGGTCTCAATGATGCGGCAGCGGCCTTGCTCATTATGTCTGCGGACAGGGCAAACGAGCTTGGATTAAAGGTGCTGGTCAAAATCAAGGCCCATTCCTCCGCAGGCCTTGATCCGGCCTATATGGGGCTGGGGCCAATTCCTGCCGTCCGCAAGATTCTGCACAAACACAACCTCTCTATCAACGACTTTGACAGTATTGAACTCAATGAGGCCTTTGCAGCTCAGGCCATTGCCTGTATGCGTGAGTTGGGATGCGATATAGAGAAAACGAATGTACTTGGAAGTGGGATTTCTTTAGGTCACCCAATCGGCTGTACCGGTGCCCGAATTCTGCTTACTCTTATGAGTCAGATGAAACGAGAAAATCAGGCGATGGGTCTTGCTTCTCTTTGTATTGGTGGTGGTCAGGGCATGGCTATGGTACTTGAAAATGTTTCCGGCTAAATTTCTGGTACAAGGCAATTTTCTGTTCTCAGAAAACAATGGAACGCCTTGCTGATTCTATAGGAGCGATTTACAGCCTGCAGGCAGGAAGCAGGCTGTAACTTGATGATTACTCAAAACGTATACGCCGGGTAATGGCAGCTATGAACTCCAGAGGGTCAAAGACCTGAGAATTCTTTTTATTCTTTCAATGGCTCTTCTTCAAAGCTGTACAGCATGGTTTCCGTCCTCTGACGTATTTGATCTTGGAATTCGCAAATGTGTTACGGATAATTTATCGAAGTCTCCCACTGGTCGCTTATCTGTGACAGGTTTTCTACCCCCTTCTTATCCTCCGGCTTTATCCGTACCTGATGATGAACCCTGCCCAAAAAAACATGGGATAAGTTCAGTCACCAAATGAAAATTTCTACTTCACGAAAAACTGGAGTTGTGACGCCATTTGATGATCATCTCGATGAATGCCTCATCGATCAACCCTTCTTTTGTGCGCATTTTCAAGACACATGCCCAGACCCGGCCCGGGATAAGTTCCTTAACAAGATCAACAGATCTCTAAGGCACTAAAAACTTCGGCACAGCCCCGAATATCCACCCTGGGCAGGACGTAAAAATATCCGCTGTCCAAAAACAGGCCATCTGCCACCAGTGCATGCCGGTGGAAATGCCAACGTGGGTAATCTACAACAGTATGCTTTTCGCGGTGAAAGTCTGGATTTACATGACAATACCGGGGAGCCCGTGCTGTTGGCCCAATACCGTTCTCAGAAGTTTTGGGATACTTTTTGAGGCACACTGGCTCAGTTTCCCACGCAATTTCCCGCTATAAAGAAAGAATTTCTAATATTCTTTGGTATACTGAAGGCATATTGCCGGTGCGAAACAGGATTCAACGCAGCAAAGTTCGAATTCAGCAGTTGCCAGAGTGGTGATTCTTGCGGATTTCTGGGGTGATATATCGTTGTCTGACTGTTTATTTCCATTGCAGCACCTGAGAACACAAGAAGGTGCTACAATATTTACAGAGAGTATCTTATATTTTTCCCTTCATCATCGGCCTTGCAAAGGCTTCTATGGGAAATATTGTGTAGCTGGAGAGCAAGAGAGATCGATTGTGCTTCACTTTTTTCCAACCAGAAAATGCACCGAATAAATCGGTGATTTGCAGCGCTAACTATCAAATTAAAATCTCACAGGAGAAAATTTATGAACAAATTATTTTATGTGATATCGGTAGGTGTCAAGATAGTTTTCGCCTCATTTGCTCATTTACAAAGATTAATTTGGCATCCTTGTAATAATCCGCTTCAGCAAAAGCCAACTCTTCCGACGAACATCCAGTTGGGGCCCATTCTCA
>NZ_SWCN01000048.1 GCF_005116575.1 Desulforhopalus sp. IMCC35007
CGGGAAAGCAGCTCTTCAGATCCTCTGTCACCCCGACTTCCTCTCCAAGTTGATCGAAAAGATAGGTAGCCCCATAGAAGCTGCGAGCCTGCCGGGTAATTGGTACTGGTCCCGGTTTGGCTTTTGCCACTACTTCAGCTGCCTTTCTTTTTCGTGTCGGCACAATCTTCTGTGTTTCTGGGTCTACGCGTCCAATGCATTTACGTTTTGCCCGGGAATGCTGCTTTTCCTTATCCCAGAATGAAATCGATTCGTATGCATAGGTAACTCCAGTCTTCTTGTTCTTTTGATATACAATGGCTGCCATATACAATCCTCCTTTTTCTCGTTACAATAATATATATTATAACGATGATTTAGGCAAGGAAAATCGTATTATTTAACACATTATTATAGGGTTACTGTATTTTTATCGTTACACAATTCCGGGAACTCAGGAATCAATGGAATTAGAAAGAAAAATAGAGATTCGAGAGCGTATGGAAAATGGAAAAATTGGGGCTAGCTTTTGGGTCTCAACATCATGAGTACAACTGGTTCCGCGTTAAAAAGAATTCTTTTTGAGAATAGCTACTTCAGACGCACTTTTTTTGGAATAAAAGCCGAACACTTTATAATCCCTATCTACGAGGGTACAATTTTTGAACTGTTTGATGATGAAGTCGAGTGTGACTTGATCAATCACTCCAACATCTTGCTTGTTTTTTGCAATTTTTTTTCCAAAACGACTGTTTCGCAAAAGTACATGGCTCGTTTTGTTCAAAAGTTTTTCAAAAATAGAAATATAGTTTTTTACAATATGAGGTTCCATTTCCTGAAATGAAATAAAATTAACAAACAGATCGAAATGTCCTTGTAACTGGGGTAATTGCCAAGGACAAATAACAGCACACTTGTATTTTTGTTCCAGTTCACTAACATCTATGGTCTCTAAGTGTTTACTTTGGTCATAGGTAAATACATTTTCTTTACCGAGCAACTGAGAAAGATAGTAAGACGACACTGCTGCGACAGGAGGGATATCAACATTAAGGTAAAATGTGTTTTTGAAAGCTTTTTGTGTTATTTCTCCAAGTGTGCCAAATCCTCCTCCTAATTCGATGACACGTTTGATATTTTTGCAATCTGCATGGCGTTTGAGAAAGTTTAAGCCTCTTAAATAATTAAGAAAACCCTGACTGTATCTTTGCTCGTCAAATGAATAATACTCAACAGGGTTGCCAATATTGCTTTCTCCAATAGATGTTAAATTTGGGTATTTATCTGTTGAGGTAGCTAAAAACAATCGGTAATCATTTTTTGCTTGGTCTGCACCTGTCAGAGATTTTTCAAATATTCTTAAAAGATTTTTTTTAACAGGTAGAGAGAGTATTCTTTGGAATAGTGTTTTATGTTTTTTGTAATAATAGAATTCATAGCTAGGGACAAACATTTCCCTGGAGATTGGTAAATTTCGAAAATTGTTGAAATCTTCATCAGTTTGTAACTCATCCAGTATGAGTTTGGACGCATTTATCCAGAATTGGGTAGGTTTGAAAAGTTCGTCGGCTTTAGCCATATCATTAAGCATTGCATCAAGGATATTCTTCATTTACAATGTCGCCTTTTTGGGAAAATAGTTTTTCCTTGATAAGTGAGGTAGCCCAAAGAAATTTGGAAAAAAGTTTCCGGTTGAGATTGTGTCCACTTTGCCTAAAGTTTCGCAACCAGTCTTTCTTTATAGTAAAAAGCAATCTGTTCGTTATCATAGTAAGTTCTATCTTGTCAATTTTTCTGACCAAGAATTCGGATGAACCTATCTGACAAGTTTTCGGGATTAGCTCTCTAACAAGCGCAATTTTAACCGAGCATCTCCCAAGAAAGAGGCTCACCCCTTTTTACATCTCGGTTGCACTTCATGCCTAAAACAGTGTCCATATATTTAGGGCTTAATCCATACCCTGGGCGTATTGATCGAATATTTTTATTATTCAATTGATCTCCGGTATGTAGGTCTTCAACCACATAAATAGACCGACGAAAAATCAGTGACTTTTTTTCTTTTTCCATTGGGCCGTAACTCACTCTCCCCAATGCCTGCCAAGCACGCTCAGTTTCCTGCACCAGTTGCGACATCTCATGAGGTTCCATGGAAAAAGTACTATCCACACCTCCATCGCTGCGGTTAAGGGTAAAATGTTTTTCTATAACGGTGGCACCTAGAGCTACACTGGCGAGTGATACTCCAATTCCCATGGTGTGATCAGATAGACCGACTTCGCACCCGAACAGTTCACGCATGTGCGGGATCGTTTGAAGGTTAGTATTCTCTGCTGTCGCTGGATAGGTGCTTGTGCACTTTAAAAGAATGAGATCTTTACAGCCTGCCCCACGCGCAGCTCGAACGGTTTCGTCAAGTTCTGCAACCGTAGCCATTCCGGTTGAGATGATTAACGGCTTACCAGTTGTGGCAACCTTACGGATCAGAGGAATATCGGTGTTTTCAAATGAAGCGATCTTGTAGCAAGGCACTTCCATTGTTTCGAGGAAGTCCACTGCTGTATCATCAAAGGGTGTGGAAAAGCCGATAATTCCCAGCTCTCGACAGCGATCAAAGATCGGTTTGTGCCATTCCCAGGGGGTATGTGCCTCCTGGTAGAGTTCATAAAGTGACTTCCCTTTCCACAAGGAATTGGGATCTGAGATGAAGAATTCTCCCTCATTTAAGTCCAGAGTCATGGTGTCAGCTGTGTACGTTTGAATTTTCAAAGCATGCGCCCCAGCCTTGGCAGCTGCACTGACGATCTCGAGTGCCCGTTCCAATGAATGGTTATGGTTGCCGGACATTTCGGCGATGATGAAGGGGGCATAATTTCGCCCGATCAATTTGTCTGCAATCTTTATTTCACGACCCATCTTTAACCCTATACTTCCTTGATATAAGTAACCATTTCGAGCTGATAATCTGCGCCAGAAAACAACCTATGTGAGGCTGAGTTTCCATTCAGCACAGTTGCTCGTATGCGTTTAATCCCCAAACGATTGGCTTGCAACCATCGTTCGGCGCTTAACAGTAAATTACGCCCCTGCCCAGCATAACCCCCCTCAGGTACAAGATAAATCGAGACCTCAACAACATCACCATCTTTATCGAAACGAACCACACCAACAGGTTTATTCTCGAGGTAACCAATTAATAACGTTCTATCCTTGTCTGACAATATAGATGCAAACCATGAACAATGAACTTTCCAATCGATTAGATCGTTAGTCCTTGATACCGATCGTATCGTTGGATGATTACGCCACTCAAACAGTTTTTGTGAATCGTTTTCTGTAGCCAACCTAATTTCAATGCAGCTCATGCCTAATATACCGGCAACGCGGAAAACACCTTTCCCATCTACTGTATTCAGCGCAGAGACTGAAATCAGGTTTAATAACGAACTATTTTCAAATAGTGCTTTCGTATGATCCCAGATCAACTCGACCGTAGCTCTATCGCACGATGGTGCATACAACAAACCTGCATTTGCGGCATTTGAGATCTGCTTGCACTGGTTGTCAGCTACACAAATGCTCAATGCAGGTAGTCCTAAGCAACATCTCTCCCAACATGCTGAACCACCAGCACCGATTGCCAGATCGGCAACCGCCATCAATTCAGCCATATGAGTAGTCTGTACATGGCAACTATATCCTTGCACGACACATTCTCTCTCGATTTGCGCTCGTTGTGGATGAACAGCTCCTATGACAATATCAACATGAATCCCCTTGATACCTAATCCTGACAATGCCTTGATCGCAAGCCCGGTGTAATTGTCGGCATCGACACCGCCAAAAAACACCATAATTCGTTTAATTGGACCTGTACGCGGCTTGATATGTTCTCGCAACTGCCAAAATTCATCCCGCAATAAGGCGTAACGTGGTCCTAGAAGTAGCCGACAATCTACTGGGACCTTCCCCGTATAACGCCCCTGCATATTTTCATAAAAATTTTGATCAAGCAACACATCACAATCGTGTTGACGGTCAGCAATGTCATCAATAACCATTATATGTTTGGCCTGCATGCGCATACCACTTTCCCAACGCGCATCTAGTGCATAGTGATCGACAACCAGCCAGTCCCATATCTGATCGCTCAAGGCCTGAATGGTGTTTTGTACATCTTGCAACTGGCTGGTTTCCAACCAATGTGAATGTCTTAAATCGCCATCACACGTTCCAGATCCTTCGTTTTTTAAGGCTGCAAACTCCATACCTTTTGCAACCAGCATGTCACGCAGATACTCAGGAAGATTCCGGCTTACAAATCTGATGAGCGCACCCTTCTTTTTCAGCGTATCTGCCAAAGTCAGGCACCGCATAAAATGGCCGCTGCCAATCTGAATTGATGCATCACAACGAAAGGCTACCCTCATCATCGCTTCATCTCATTTTGCTGTACCTTGAACATCAGCTCAGCTTTGTACCAATCCTCAAGGGTATCAATATCCTGTACGCGATGACGTGGCAGCACCACTGGAGCGGCATCTTCAGTGAATATTGGAAGCTCACCAAGGAACGCTTTGCTTCGTCCCCAATAGAATTGACCTGCGTCATGAAATGCCTCTTCCAAATCCTGTGAACGGGTATTGAAATGTTCTGGCTGAAACATTTCAAGACGACCGGACTGTGTAATTTTAACGGCACGCTGAATAGGAAAAGGATAACTGGTAACAGTGAAAGCGTATTCGCACTGGGTGGAAACCAATAATTCTAAACCACGTTTTAAATCTTGCGGAGTAACAAACGGTGCCGTGGCATAAACACAACAGACCAGTTCTGGTTGTACTCCATTTTCGATAAACCATTCGATCGCGTGCTTGATAACGGGTATAGTTCCAGCACAATCGTTAGACAACTCTTCTGGGCGCACGAAAGGGGTTTCTGCGCCACACTCTCTTGCAACTGCTGCGATTTCGGCATCATCAGTTGAAACGATGACACTATCGAAACACTTACTTTGAAGAGCCGCCTCGATGGAATAGGCGATGATTGGCTTGCCACAAAACTCACGAATGTTTTTGCGAGGAATGCGCTTGCTTCCGCCTCGAGCTGGGATGACCGCAAGCTTCATACCTGCAAAGCCTCTCGAAGCACATTCAACACTTGATCTTGTAGATCAGTGGTTAAACCTGGATACATAGGTAGACTGATCGCCTCTGAGTAGTAAGACTCAGCCTCAGGAAAGTCGCCCTGCTTGAATCCCTGTGATTGATAGTACGGTTGCATATGCACAGGGATATAATGCAGATTCACACCGATACTTTGTGCGCGTAGCGCATCAAACACTTCACGATGTGTAATTTTTAGCTGACTCAATTTGAGGCGAATGGGATAGAGATGCATGCCAGAGTAACTATCTGGGTGCTGCCATGGTGTCGTCACAGGGAGGTCGGCCAAAAGCTCGTCATATCGCCTGGCGATAGCATGCCGTTTAGAAACAAACTCATCCAATCGATTCATTTGACTTGCGCCAAGAGCTGCTTGCAAATCCGTCATGCGGTAGTTGTAGCCAAGCGCTATTTGCTGGTAGTACCAGGCTCCATCGGCCTCGTGCGTCATCTGCGCCGGGTCGCGTGTGATGCCGTGACTGCGCAGAAGATCCATTTTGCTTGCCAGCTCGATATTGTTGATAAGCGCCATACCACCTTCGGCTGTGGTAATAATTTTTACTGGGTGAAAGCTGAATATCGTAATGTCGGAATAGCGACAATTACCGATTGGCTCTCCGAGGTATTCTCCTCCGATGGCATGAGAAGCATCTTCAATAATTTTAAAACCATAATGATCAGCAAGTGTTCGTATGCTTTTCATCTCACAGGGTTGGCCGGCAAAATGGACTGGAATCACAATCTTGGGCAATTTCCCCTGCTGTTCTGCCACAATCAGCTTTTTTTCCAGAGCAGAGACACTCATGTTATAGGTGCGGGGATCAATATCTACAAAATCGACCTGTGCATCGCAATATAAGCCACAATTTGCCGAGGCCACAAAGGTGTTTGGAGAAGTCCATAGCCAATCTCCTTTTTTGAGACCCAGCGAAATACAGGCAACGTGCAAAGCCGAAGTCGCACTGTTCATCGCTAACCCATATTCAACACCACAATACCGAGCAACCGATTGTTCGAATCGTGGAACGGCAGGGCCTTGGGTTAGCCAATCCGAACTTAGCACATCCAAAACAGCCTGAATATCCTCCTCGGAAATATCCTGACGGCCATAGGGAATGAATCCTGCCATTAGATTGCTCCGATCTTCTTTTTGTTCTTTTGGATCCATTGCTGCAAGGTCTCTACATCCATCCACTCTGTGTTTGTGTTGGAAGCATAAGAAAAACCTTCAGGAACTTTGTGACCATCTTTAATTCGCTTGAGATCAGTACTCCATTGATAGATTGCTGGCAGAATCTTGAAATGTTCCGGATACTCGTAGGTGTGGTAAGAATCTTCCGGGCTAATCATTTGTTCGTGCAGTTTTTCTCCAGGACGAATTCCAATGATCTCATGCTGCGCATTAGGAGCTACTGCCTTTGCAATATCTGTAATATTCATCGACGGGATTTTTTTCACATAGATCTCACCGCCAACCATATCTTGAAATGCGTGCCAGATCAATTTAACTCCTTTCTCCAACGAGATCATGAAGCGCGTCATACGCGGGTCTGTAATGGACAACTTACCTGTTTTAGCCTGCTCCATGAAAAATGGAATAACTGAGCCACGCGATCCCTTCACATTGCCGTAGCGAACAACCGCGAAACGTGTATCATTACCACCTGCATATGAGTTCCCAGCAACAAAGAGCTTGTCCGATGCAAGTTTGGTCGCACCATAAAGATTGCAAGGGCTACTGGCTTTATCAGTCGATAAGGCAACAACCCTCTTCACACCTTGATCTATACAGGCATCAATCAAATTCATGGCGCCATTGATATTCGTTTTGACACATTCGAAGGGGTTATACTCAGCGGTCGGCACAATCTTTGTGGCCGCTGCATGGACGACGAAGTCGATACCATGCAAAGCCCTATGTAAACGTTCCTTATCGCGGACGTCACCAATGAAAAAGCGGACACGCGGGTCTTGTCCATATAATTTAGCCATTTCCCACTGTTTCATTTCATCACGGGAAAATATGATAATTTTTTTAGGATTGAATTTAGCTAAGGTCATTGGCAAAAAAGTATGGCCGAATGAACCGGTTCCACCTGTGATAAGGATGTTTTTATTTGTAAACATAGAATGACTCAATTATTAGTTAGTATTATCGACTTTATCAGTAGGTAGATGTACAACTGAAAATGTTGATGATGATAATGTTTTTAAATACTCAGAATAACTGCAATACATATCACGCTTTTTAGCACTTATCTCGTTCGGTTCAATATAGAAAGAAAATATAGGCATGCTGTTCTTAAAAATATTATCAATATTTTGCAATGCTGATGAGTTGAAGCCAGCGATGGCTGCCGGAAGTAGTTCTGTAGTCGAGCAGAGTTCATATTCAATCGGCATATCAAGATTTTTTACTGTAAGCCCTATTTCAGTCTGGATGCGATTTAATTTCTCTTCGGCATCACCCCTGTGAGGAATATAGATTACTTTTTTCGGGAGAAACCACCGTGCGATTTTTTTAAGGTATTTAAGGTATATATCTTCTTCCATTGCACCGATTTCAGAAAGGCTCTGTCCCACAAAGTAAACGTATTCAGCGTGTTGCTGTGTGTTAATATTTTTTCGAATAGCATCGTATGTGTTGGTTATAACCGGAATTTCACTTGTGGAACCAAGTTGATAAGAGGTGAAAAAGGTGAGGTTATTCAAGTCATACATTTTGTAGCCAAAAAAGGTGTCGTATAATTTGTGTTGCAGACGACGAAAGAAATGAGCAACATTCCCCTGTGATTCGTTCTTGTTCTTTAAGCGTTTGTGAACGCGGTAGACATTAAAACCTTCATCAAGGAGGATAGTTTGGTGAGGTTCAACACAATTAACAATATGTCTCATTGATGGGATGTGATAATCGCCTATAAACACTCTAATTACGTCATTATATCTGTTAAGGGCGTTCTCATAAATTGAAACAAACGTTTTGATGTATCTCGTCCTGAGTATTTGGCTGGTTAATGGGTTTGAAGTTACAACCCCATTTTCATTCAGAAGAGTGGGAACATTATAAGGTAGATAGTGAATCTCTCGCCACTGACTTGTATCAAGGAGCTTTTTTATGTGCCTGATGTCAACATATTCGATATCACGATATAAAATGATAAGGATACTGTTTTGTGGAGGGATGTTGAAATGAGATTGCGCTTCAACTGCGTTCAGATATGTTAGAGGCAGTCTTATAACAAATATATTTATTTTTTTTTCTTGCATTATTATGTGGTTATGAGACTTGGTTTTCTCTGGAGTGTTGTGACTACAGCGCGTCAATTTAGCGCATTTATAGTCGTTTGACCACCATTTTTAATAGGGTTCTTCAGGATTGAGCGTACTTTTCGATATCGCACAGCGTCACAGGATTGAGAGTAAGTTGAAGAACAAAAAAACTCTGCTATTGTAAATCTTATCGCATCAAATATTTTCTATCTTCCTCCCCCTCTTGAAAAAGGGAAGGGAGAAGGAACTGCAAAACGAAGAGTGCTCCATTTCTAGAAATTGAGAAAATTTATAGAATGCCTTCTCAGCATAAGCTCGTTAAACGCAGGCCTCATATCAAAAGTACGCTTGAGTCGGAAGAACCTAAAATAGTAATTCAATGTGTGCATATATTAGCAGGTTAGGAGTAACACTATATATGCTGTTTTGTATGTAAAAGAAGTGGACTAAGATACTCTTGTATTTTCATGAAAATGTTTGTAGAGGAGGTAACCTGAATGGTAAAAAAAGCATCTGTGATGCTACTACTTCTGCAGAAGAACTGCTCAGGATTCAGGGAACTTGTTGAAGCAAATACAAATGAGAAAATGCTATGATGACTCCATATATTGAAATTGAAGGTAGAAAGATTGGTAGGGATTTCAGTCCTTTAGTGATTGCTGAAATAGGTATTAATCATGAAGGGGATTTTGAGAAGGCGTTACAGATGATTGATGATGCTGTAGCTGCAGGGTGTGAATGTGTGAAATTTCAGTGCCACGTTATAGAAGACGAGATGATACCAAATGATGTTATACCCGGGAACGCTACCGAGTCAATTTGGGATATAATGGCGCGCTGTGCCCTGACCGAAGAAGAAGAAGTAAAGCTCATGGCATATTGTAGAGGAAAGGGTGTAATATATATGAGTACACCTTTTTCCCGGGCAGCCGCAGACAGGTTGGAGCAGATGGGTGTTTCTGCCTATAAAATTGGCTCTGGTGAATGTAATAACTTCCCTCTTATAGAACACATCGCCAAATTTGGAAAACCAGTCATTCTAAGTACTGGTATGAATGATCTTACCACTATCACAAAATCTGTTGCTATCTTACGAAAACATAATATTCAGTTTGCTCTTCTGCACTGTACAAGTATGTATCCTACTCCCTATGAGAAAATTCGTTTAGGTGCTCTCCACGAACTTCAAACAGAATTTGATGATGCTGTAGTCGGTCTGTCTGATCATTCATTAAGCAATTTCCCATGCCTTGGTGCAGTTTCATGCGGTGCAAGTATCCTGGAGCGCCACTTCGTATCTGATAAAAAATGGCCTGGACCTGACGTCGAAATTTCAATGAATCCTGCAGAGCTCAAGGAACTCATCAATGGTTCAAAAATAATTCATCAATGCCTTGGGGGATCAAAAGAGATTCTCGCTGAGGAACAGCCAACCATAGATTTCGCCTATGCCACCGTAGTCTCGATCGCAAAAATAAAAAAAGGTGATACTTTCTCAAAAGACAACCTTTGGGTTAAAAGACCTGGAACTGGTGAAATTCTAGCAGCAGATTATGAAAACATACTCGGAAAAACTGCGGCCATTGACATTCCTGACAAAGTTCACATCAAGCTCGATTGGGTAATCCAATGAAAAAAATTCTTTTCATAACTGGTACCAGAGCTGATTTTGGAAAACTCAAACCTCTGATCCGTGCTGTTGAGAATCATCCCGATTTTGAATACGCTATTTTTGCAACCGGAATGCATATGCTCTACCGCTATGGGATGACAGTTGAAGAGATTCATAAGGCTGGTTTTACTAATATTTTCACTTTTATGAATCAGGTTCATGGTGAACCTATGGAAATGGTTTTGGCCAACACTATTAGCGGACTCTCACGCTATGTTCATGAAAGTGAACCTGATCTCATTGTTGTCCACGGTGACAGGGTTGAAGCTTTAGCAGGAGCAACGGTTGGAGCGCTTAGAAATATTCTGGTCGGTCATATTGAAGGCGGCGAGGTTTCTGGCACAATTGATGAGTTGATTCGCCACTCCACCTCAAAACTTGCCCATTTGCATTTTGTTGCAAATCAAGACGCAGAAGCAAGACTCATTCAACTTGGAGAAATGAGGAATTCCATACACATTATAGGGTCCCCTGATATAGACATTATGCTCTCTGGTCAGCTCCCTGATATAAATACAGTAAAAACCTATTATGAGATAGAATTTGAAAGACATGCTATCCTTATGTTTCACCCAGTTACCACAGAAATTGCCGACATTCCTCAGCAAGTAAAAGCTCTAATTAATGCTGTTCTCAAAAGTTCATTAAATTATGTCGTGATTTTTCCAAACAATGATTCTGGGTCCAAACATATCCTTGACGAATATAAACGCCTTGAAGGTGTTAATAACGTTAAACTTTTTCCTTCAATCCGCTTTGAATACTTTTTATCTTTACTTAAAAATGCCCAATTTATCCTTGGAAATTCTAGTGCAGGTATTCATGAAGCTCCAGTATTTGGTGTCCCGACTATTAATATCGGAAGTCGACAGCAAAATCGCTTTTCTCACAGTTCAATTTTTAACGTTTCTTGTACCGAAAACGAAATTTTTGAAAAAATAGAGACGATGGCACAGAGTAGTCAGAGTTTTCCATCGTGTAAGCATTTTGGTGGTGGCAAAAGTGCACAGAAATTTATTTCAGAATTAGAAAATGATTCTTTTTGGAAAACTTCGAAGCAGAAAGTTTTTCAAAACATTGTTTAAAAGGGATTGTGGTTTGAAAAACGTTACTGCTATTATTACTGCCAGGGGTGGCTCTAAAGGGATACCACGAAAAAACATTGTTGATATCCATGGGGTACCCCTTATAGCCTACACTATTTTAGCTGCCCACAATTGCCAATATATTGATGAATGCTATGTAACCACCGAAGATGCAGAGATTAAAGCTGTTAGCAAGCAATATGGTGCTCAGGTTATCAACCGTCCTCCTGAACTTGCTGGCGATCACTCTTTAAGCCAAGAGGCAGTTGTTGATGCTCTCAAACAGATAGCTAAGCGTAAAAAAACACCCGAATATTTTGCGTTATTACAGCCAACCTCCCCTCTCAGAAATAGCACTCATTTACATGATTGTATAAAATATTTTTTCCAATCAGGTTGTTTATCAGCAATCAGCGTAACTGAAGCAGAACATCATCCCTGGAAAATGGTCCTTTCTGATAATGGTCTGCTCGTGCCTGTGATTGACAGCCGAACTCTCGAAAAACCGAGACAACAGCTTCCTAAAGCATTTCGTGTTAACGGTGCTATTTATATCATCTCCAGTAAATTGTTTCTTGAAAAGGAATCATTTTTTGTTGAGCCTGTATATCCTTATGAAATGAACCGAGAAGATAGCCTCGACATAGATAACTATGAAGACCTAAACCAATTAGATTCAATTTTACAAAAAAGAGCTCAAGTTAGAGGAGAGTAGTGTGTCTGATCAATCATTATCTTTTGAATAACGTTTGAAGGAAGAAGCCAAAACCTTTGAAAAATAAATTGACGAACCCATCAACGCAGGTCACATTCCCGATATTCGCGGAGCTGCACTATGTACATGCTTTTATAATAATTGCCATTGAACCAATAATCGACAGGGTAACACAGGACAATGCAATTATTTTATATTAAATTCAAACCTTACGCTACGCTAGATGAACAAGGTAAACAAATCTCAAATACTTTCAATGTTCTTCGCTATGAAGAGGGAGACAGAGAGCTTTCCACATTCCTGAACTGAATAAGGCATTTCCTTTGATAAATCATATACGACACAGTAAGAACGGATACCTTCAGGGATTGATTTTCACCTACAACCTCTGCCTTAAAGAATTCAGGCACCGGGTTTTTCAGAAACGTGCTTCTCAGTCATTCAGCTTTAGAGAGCTACACCATCTTAAAAAGTATAAATCTTCTGATACACTCTTCATTCTTGGAAGCGGGGGCTCAATAAGCACATACGTGCCTTCAAAGTTCAAGCATATTGCCACCCATGATTCAGTCGGATTTAATTTTTGGCTCCTGCATCAATTTGTGCCAACTTTTTTCACAGCCGAATTTAAGCCAAACTCCAACAGATCAGAAGCACTCTGGCAAAATCTTGATCGCAGAAGCAACGATTACAAAAAGACACATATTATTTTCAAATATAGTAACGCTTTCATAGAACAAATATCATCAATGCCACAAAACATTCAATTAAAATATCTTACAAGCCAACTCAGCATTCCGGGTATGTCGTCATCAGCATTAAGAAGATGGCTTACTGTTTTAGACTCAATCGGATATTTCTCCCAAAAGAACAAAAGCCAGTGTATGTTATATAGACAGGCATCGCTCAGTTGGCTTGTCAGTTTTGCGTTAAGACTTGGATACCGTAATATTGTTCTTTGTGGAGTTGATCTCAATAATACCGACTATTTTTACGATATAGACAGCAGTTACGCTAAGAGAAATAATCTTGTCGTTCCAAATGCAGGATTCCAAGATAAAATTCACCCAACTGAAAATCCAGATAAATGCCAGGCCAACACACCTATCTCTGAGGTGCTTGCGATAATGCAGGAAACACTTTTAGACAAACGAAACATCAACCTTTATGTTGGTGCCAAATCATCCGCACTTTATCCTGCAATCCCTTTATATAAGTGGTAGAAATCAAGAGGCTGGCTTTAGACTAAGGATTTAAAACCTTTTATTTTTCATAGGTAATATAAAAAATATGGATTCTCAGCTATCACTTTTTTTCTAAACTGTCAGCGGTCACCTCAAAATGTCTTCAGCTATTCCCGTTTTAGGGATGAATGTGCCGTTTAAGAGTACTTTTTCAACCATAGCCCCTTTGCGACGAGACATAATCTGAAGTCATACTCTCAAATTGTATTTATTTATAATTTTTTGCAAATTTCACACTGATTTTAGCGCATTTTGACCATACGTATCCAACAAT
>NZ_SWCN01000049.1 GCF_005116575.1 Desulforhopalus sp. IMCC35007
TTTTGAAATTGAACTTTATTTTTAGCCATGGGTGACCTCCTTTTGAATTTAGAGGTATTATCCCATAACTGGTAGGACAAATAGCGTCCTACCCAAAAATTAGCTGAAGATTAGTGGTAATCAGAAAAAAGAAAGGGGAAATTTGAACTTGCAGATAACGGGACTCTTCTGCTGGATGAGCTTGGTGATCTGCCCGGACCACTACAGGCAAAGCTGCTCAGAGTTCTTCAGGAAAGCCAGTTTGAAAGGGTCGGGGGGAGTAAAACCATCCATGTAGATGTCCGCATTATTGCCTGTACATCAAAAGATCTGCAAAAAGAGGTGCTTTCAGGTAATTTTCGCCAGGACCTTCTCTACAGGCTCCGGGTCATTCCTCTGGAAATGCCTCCATTACGAGATCATAAAGAGGATATTGAAGAGCTGTGCCAGGTGTTTCTTGATGAATTTAACACCTTGCACGGCAGGTCGGCTCAAATAACTGCCGCTTCAATAAACTGTCTGAAACAGTATGATTTCCCCGGCAATACCCGAGAGTTACGAAACCTGATGGAACGAGCGTCGGTACTCTGTCGGGGGCCAGAAATAACTCCGGCAGACCTGCCCACTGAGATTAACCAACATCATAAACAGCAGGAATTAGATTTTAATTTGAGTAACCAACTGTTAGCCTTTGAACGAACCTGTCTCCGCAACGCCCTGAACTACAGCGGTGGCAATCGTACAGAAACCGCTCATCTGTTGGGTATCAGCAGAAAAAATCTTTGGGAAAAACTCAAGGCCCACGGCTTGCAATGATGTGTAGCGGGTAGAACGGTCAGCGACCGTACAGTGGAACAACAGTTGGCTCCTATTGCCAGAATTTACAGGATATCACGAACAAACAGCGAGCTTTAGGCAAAAAAAGCAAAGGCTCTTCTTATCCCGCCAAACCACCTACAGCCAAACCCAAGTTCTAAAATCTCCTCGATATTCCCGGTACAACTTTCCTCTTCTTCAACCTTTCCAAAACGGTTAACAGACACAAAACAATACGAATGTAGTGCCACTGGCAATATTTTATAGCTGTATGTCTTTATATTTTATAGATATTAATTTTTCTATGTTAAACATGAGTTGTATTTTGCCTGGATATCCCACGGATCAAGATGGCCTGTCAACCGGGCATACTTGTTGACCGATTTTCCGGGCAGGCCTATTTCATTTGACAATGAGTATCGAGGGCAAGTTGGGGCTGTAGTGTAGCTGAAGGGAAAACGAACGTATGGCGGAATATGGACCTGTTTGCGAGTGATCAAGGGGGAGATCGACTAGCCTCTGAAAAGGCGATAACGGATTTTCTCAACCGCTGTCTCATTTTTGACATCGAGATGAATGAGAAAAGTGTGGTCTATTGTCTCGGTGCTGTACTGGGCGAGAAAACCTTCTCAGTCCCTGCTGGCAAGCCACTCAACAAGCAGACACTTGAAGACTTCAGCGCCTTTGGCAGGGAGGCAGACTATCTCCTCGGCCATAACATTTTAAATCACGACATTCCGAAGTTACGTGAGCTGGTTCCCGATCTTGAGGTACTTGTCAAACCGGCGATTGACACCCTTTATCTCTCACCGCTTGCCTATCCTGCAAACCCCTATCATCGCCTGGTCAAAGACTATCAGCTGGTACGTGACAGTGTGAATGACCCTCTGGAGGACGCAAAGCTTGCCGGACGAGTCTTTGCTGAGCAGTGGCAGGCTTTTGCCGGGCAGTTGGCGGAATCTTCAGATATACCTGTGTTGTACCGCGGTTTTCTGCAGGCAGACTCTCAGCTTGCAGGGACCGGAGCCGCGCTTGCCGCAATGGGAGTACCGCTCCTTGAAGGTGATGACCTGTATGAGGCCTTCAGCTGGTTTGCCAAAAAACACGCCTGTACAACCGCGGTTGACCGGCTGGTGGAGCAGTTATGGGATGACAAGAGCGGGGCAAGTCAATCGCTGCTGGCCTATGTTGTTGCCTGGTTGTCTGTGGCCGGTGGCAATTCTGTACTGCCTCCCTGGGTCCGCCATCAATTTCCACAGATATCGATACTTCTTCATAGTTTACGGGAAAATGGCTGCGACAAACCGGGGTGTGCCTATTGCCGGGAGCATCATGATCCCCGGTCTTTTCTCAAGCGATTTTTTGGCTTTGATGATTTCCGGCCCCAACCCGTAACAGCAGAGGGGCAAAGTCTGCAGGGAGAGGTTATCTCCGCAGGTGCAGGCAGTGGAACACTGTTCGCTACCCTGCCAACCGGGGGCGGCAAGTCCCTCTGTTATCAACTGCCGGCGCTTATGCGCTATCAGCAGCGCAACCTGCTGACCATCGTGATCTCACCGCTGCAGGCCCTGATGAAAGACCAGGTAGACAACTTCTCAAAGCAGACAGGTACAAGGCTTGCTGCGGCCCTCTATGGCATGCTCACCATGCCGGAGCGAGGCGAGGTGATGGAAGGCGTTCGGCTGGGTGATCTCGGTATCCTCTATGTTTCTCCGGAGCAGCTGCGTAACCGATCTTTTGTGGAGACGGTATCCCAGAGGGAGATCGGGGCCTGGGTGTTTGATGAAGCCCATTGCCTGTCGAAATGGGGGCATGATTTCCGGCCTGATTATTTTTACGCTATCCGCTTTATCCGTGAGTTTGCAACGAGAAACAGCGTGCAGATTCCGCCTGTCCAATGTTTTACAGCGACCGCAAAGCGGGATGTGCAGGCAGAGATCGTCGACACCATCCAGAGAGAACTTGGTCTGCGGGTGGCAAAATTTGAAGGAGGTCACGAACGCACCAACCTGCATTATGAGGTGCATCTGGTCACGAGACACGAGAAACGACAGACCATTCTGGAGCTGCTCAGGCAGCGTTTTACCGGCAAGGGTTGTGTGGTGATCTACTGCGCCACAAAGAAAAATACAGAACAGCTTGCGGAGTTTTTACAAGGTGCGGGTTATACAGCCGAAGCCTTTCATGCAGGGCTTGATCCATCGATGAAAAAGCGCATTCTTGAACAGTTCATCGAAGGTGATATCCCGGTAATCTGCGCCACCAATGCCTTTGGCATGGGGATTGACAAGGAGGATGTCCGGCTTGTATTGCATGCGGATATTCCGGGTTCACTTGAAAACTACCTGCAGGAGGCTGGCCGGGCCGGAAGAGACCGGCAGGATGCGGAGTGTATCCTGGTTTTTGACGAGCAGGATATCGAAAAGCAATTCCAGCTCAGTGCCATGTCGCGTCTCACTAAAAGAGAAATTGCTCAGATGCTCCGCGGCATCAAGGCGGCTTCACGGGGAAGTGGGGAGGTTATCCTGACTGCGGGGGAATTGCTCCGGCGTGATGAGGTCGATATTGATCCTGACGCTCTCTACGATGGTGATACCAGGGTGCGGACGGCGGTTGCCTGGCTTGAGCGGGCAGGGTTTCTTGAACGTAACGAAAACAATACCAAGGTGTTTCAGGGCAGGATTCTGGTACGCAATATGGACGAAGCCGCCAAGAAGATAGCCAGCTTTGGTTTGTCGAAAAGGCAGAGGGAACGGTGGCTGGATATTCTGCAGGCGCTCATGGCAAAAGAAGGTTCGACGACGGGCTTTAGTGCCGATGAACTGGCTTCGCTCTCATCTTTTGCCACAGCTGAAGAAGATGGCAAGTACGAGACGGAAACCCAAAGAGTACTGCGCACCCTGCACGACATGGCGGAACAGAACTTAATCTCCAAGGAGATGACGTTGTCCGCCTATCTCCGCTATAAGGTGGGTAATAATGCTTCTCTACATCTGCAAAGAATTTGCACTCTTGAACTGGAGTTCCTGGCAAATCTCCAGGAACTTGCCCCGGACGCTGACTTGAACGAAGCTCTTGAGCTTGACCTGCGGCAAATAAACCAGAGGCTGGTCGATAAAGGCTATACCGACAGCAGCCCTCAGGTCCTGAAGATGTTGCTCTATGGCCTTGGGCGGGATGGAAAAGGGCTGGCCGGGCAAAGCGGGAGCGTAGGTATCAGAGCGACAGGTAACAACTGTTTCACTGTCTTTCTGCAAAGAAACTGGGAGGCCATCATGGCCACCGTACGAATCCGTCAGCAGTCTGCGTTCATAGCGCTGCAGGTTATTCTTGCCACGGTCACATCCGCTGAAAAACCTAATGCCAATCTTCGGGTTGAGTTTACCCTGGAAGGTATTGTTGAAGGACTCAAAGGAGATCTCCTGCTCTTACCCCAGCTGAAAAAACCATTGGCAGCAGCTGAGCGGGCTCTGACCTACATGCATGAACTAAGAGTGCTCGAATTACAACAGGGGCTGGCGGTCTTCCGGCAGGCCATGACCCTGCGTCTTTCCCCCGACATCAACGGTCGTCGCTACACGATTCAGGATTTTTCACCGCTGAAGACCCACTACAGTGAGCGCAATTTCCAGATCCATGTGATGAATGAGTATGCACGAAAGGCGCTTGAGAGAATCAGTACCGCCATGCGGCTGGTGACATCCTATTTCAATGACGACAAGGAAGAGTTTGTACAGCGCTATTTCCCTGGCAGAAAAAAGGTATTGGACAGGGCCACCAGCGAGCAATCCTATGCCCGAATTGTTGATGATCTCAGGAATAAGGCCCAGGCGGCCATCGTCGCGGCTCCTGTTGAGAAGAACATGCTGGTGCTTGCAGGCCCTGGATCGGGTAAGACGCGGGTGGTAACCCATCGGGTTGCGTATCTGCTGCGGGTTGAGAGGGTTGATCCGGCAGCCATTCTGGTTCTCTGTTTCAACCGGAGTGCCATTGTCGGCCTGAGAAATAAACTGAAAGAACTTGTAGGCGCGGATATGGCCCGGGTGACAACGCTCACCTTTCATGGCCTTGCTCTGCGCTTGACCGGCAGGTCGATTGCAGTCTCTGCCCAGCGAAATAGTGAACGGGATATCGATTTTATCAAGGTCATAACCGATGCCGTCCAACTGTTGAAGGGCGAGACGGAACCCCTTGGCTTTGCCGCTGATTCGGTACGGGAAACACTTATTGGTCGGTTTAGTCATATTCTGGTGGATGAGTATCAGGATATTGATGAGGAGCAGTATGAGCTGGTATCCCTGCTTGCAGGTAAAACCATGGCGGAGCAGGACCAGAAGCTGACCATTCTTGCAGTTGGAGACGACGACCAGAACATTTACCGATTCAGGGGAGCCAATGTCAGCTTTATCCGCAGATTTGAAGAAGATTACCAGGCGGAAAAGCATTATCTCATAGAAAACTACAGGTCAACGGCCAACATCATCGCGGCGTCCAATCAGCTTATTTGCAAAAATAGTGACCGGATGAAGACGGAACATCCAATCAGGGTCAACGACGCCCGGCGCATGCTCCCTGCAGGCGGTAACCGTCAGATAAGTGACTTTCTCTCACGTGGCCGGGTACAGCTCCTGGAGGTGGCAGGCGTGCAGGAGCAGGCCTTTGGTCTGGTGGAGGAGCTTTTGCGGTTGAAAGGGCTCGAAGGACCGTTTGATCTTGACAGCTGTGCTGTTCTTGCCAGGGAATGGAAGGGGCTTGACCTGGTCCGTTCCGTTCTTGAGGCAAATGCCATCCCCGTCAATCTCCATTGGGGACGGGGTGGTGGCTTTCCCGCCTTGCACAAGATACGGGAGAATGCACTGTTTCTTGATTTTCTTCGGGAAAAAAAGGGTACATTATTAGACGCAGGATCTTTGCTTCAACGGCTGCCAGAAGATGTAACCAAAGACAATATCTGGCAGACCAATCTGAGACGGCTCATTTATGACTGGCTGGAGGAAACCGGTGATATTCCCCAGCCTGTACCTCTTATCGAAGAATATTTTTTTGAGGCTTTTGCGGATCAGCGTCGTTCACGCAATCTGGGCCGTGGTGTCTTCCTGTCCACCGTCCATTCGGTAAAAGGGTTGGAATTTGACCATGTCTTTTTGCTCGGTGATCATTGGCCGGATTTGCAGGAGATGGAGGCAGAGGAAGAAAGGCGCCTGTATTATGTGGCCATGACTCGTGCCCGGGAGACTCTGCAGCTGTTTAAAATTGCAGATAATCCAAATCCACATGTCATGGCCATTTCAGCTGACACTGGGAGCTGGGCGATAGAGCGGCAATTAAAACTCACCCTTGATGTACAGCAGTCAATCGTGCAACATACCCTTCTGGGGATGGAAGACCTGTTTTTTGATTTTGCAGGGGTTCGACGGGAGGGGCATCCTGCTCGCCTGGCTTTAGCCCGTCTTCAGGTCGGAGATACCCTTTACCTTGAACGGGTAAAAGACCATCTGGAACTCTTCAACAGCGAAGATATTGCAGTGGCGCGTCTCTCCCGTTTGGCAAAGGAGCGCTGGTGGCAGCAGGTGGAGGCGGTCGAGTCGGTGCGGGTTGTTGCCATGGTACGCCGTTATCGTGAAGCCATAACAGATCAAAGCTTCAAGCAAATATGCCATGGTGATGTCTGGGAGTTCCCTATTGTGGAGCTTTGTTACCGCTAGGAGGCTGTCCGAAAATGCCCTGTTCACCCAACTCTTCGTTATTTTTAAAAAATAATGATCGGAGTATCAACTATATGCCTGCGCTTATTTTTTCAAAATGCCTCGATTTGAGAGAAGATTACTATTCTCGGCCAGCCTCCCAGGCAGCTCTTCAATAATGTCTGGCAGAATGTATCAGTGTTTCTTTTATATTTGTGGCAAAAGATTCCGGCTCGATCACATAGGCATCTTCTCCCCATGAGAGAATCCATCTTTTGAGTTCAAGAAGATGGTTTACAGACAGGGTCAGGATAACATCGCCGTTGTCACAATTTTTTATTTTCTGGCTTGGGTGCCAGATTCGCTCCTCAACATAATCCGCAACCCTTTTGCTAAAGCGGATTTTGACCTGGAATTCCTCGTTGCTCCAATGGACGCCAAAATGACTTCCTGAGAGTTTTTTGAAGTCAAAATCCTCGGGTATTGTAAAGCTGTTTCCTGTTTTTTTAGCAGATACAATGCGAGACATACTGAACGTACGAATGTCATCACGCAGGTAACAGTGTCCTACGATATACCAGTCCCCTTCAAAACGAACGGCATGGTAAGGGTCCAGATCCCGCCTTACCCGTTCCTGTCCGGGGGGGTTGTATTCTACCCGTATCCGTTGTGATGTTCGCAGGCTGTCAATCAGTGTTTCCCATACCTCAGGTACGACAGTGGTGCTAAAGGGAGGGATGACCGTAAATTTGTTCTGATCCTTTGTGGGGTCCATTGAAATTTTATCCGGCAGGGATTGCTCAATTTTTTCAAAAACAGAACAGAGGGTTTTGTAAATTGGTGTTCCCTCATATTGGGCGAGAAGCTTCTCGGAGAGATACATGCCAAACAGCTCACTCTCTTTCATTGACAGGGCCGGAAGCTTAAAATTTTCCTCTGTGTAGTGGTAGCCACGATGTTTTGCGGAATACTCCAGTGGTGCATCCAGTTGATAGCGCATGTATTCCAGATCCCTCTGGATTGTCTTGATGCTCACCTCCCATTCACGGGCTAAGTAACTGCAGTCAGGATATTTACCTGTAGAAATCTCTTTATCGATAAACAGCAGTCGACTGTGCTGCGGTTTAAATTTTCCCATTTTTTTCTCCCCAAAAAGTGGTCGGACATTATTTGTCCGACCAACCATGATACTTTAGGGGAAAGCGAAAGATCAAGCGTATCTCAAAAAGGGTGTCATTTTCTCCTGTCATAGAGTCGCGCTACTCATTTGCTACTACTGAGGTTGTGATACAACTCTGGTGTATCACAATGGATTTGCAGATAAATGGACAAAATAGAAGAAGAGGAGGAACGGGTATGGAATACATAATAGGTTATTTATCACTTGGGATGGTACTGGTTGTTTTGAAATCACCATTTCGAAAACTGGTCGATTGGGAAGTGGCAGATCTGAAGATGCATTGTCTGGTAAAAGATGAAGATTTCCATGCAGCGAAGCTCTTTATGTATCGACTGATCCTGTCTTTTATAATCGTTGCTTTGTATCCGGTTATCCTCTTTCGAAGACTGGTGGATTATGTGAAAAATCAGAATACTGCCATTTATCTTGAGCCAATCGAATCAGAACGGGCATGGTTGCGGGCTGAGATTTCAAGAGAAGAGGCTGAAGCAGCAAACATGGTACATGTAGATGGCCGCAACATCCCCTTTGGCTATAACAACGCTCAGTGGCGTAATATACTGAAGATAATGGAAGAGGGAGACCGGCTCTACCAATTTCGCTCTCCTGAAAAAAGCTGGAAAAACTTTGCGGGGCTGGAAGGAATTGCCCTTGTCAGAAATGAAGAAATCGTCGCTGACATTGTAATACTGCTCAATTAAACATTTCAGTTGTACGCTCTTTGACAGAGGAAGCGGGGTAATTGCCAATCTCTGGTGGCCCCGCTTCCTCCATCTGTTCAATACTCAGGCAATTGCAGCACAGTCGGCAGTTCACTTTGCAGTATGCCCGCAGCTTCTTTCAGAACACCTCACCATTATAACATCTTGCAAATACCTGGAAAATTGTGCAAGAATATCTGTTGCCGCCCTGTATCAATGGAAAATAAAGTCAGCATAAAGCAGCAGGAGTCGGCAAGGCAAAAATGAAAAACCTTTTGCCACGATTGAAATTCTGCAAAAGAAGTCGGCGGCATAATATTTTTGTCGACCGGGCTTATTCATCATTCTAGCAATCTTCGGTTCATCTATGGAGAAAAAAGGACTTTGGGGTGAGTTTGTCGTCAATATGATGGCGAAAGGACTTCTTGATACGGAAACCTACCATCTCGTTGAAAATGTCACCCTGCCAACTGGAGGGGGGACGACTCAGATAGATCATATCATCGTCTCTCAATATGGAATCTTTGTTGTTGAGACAAAGAATATGACCGGTTGGATCTTTGGTTCGGAGCATGAAAAAGAATGGACTCAGAAAAACAACGGAAACAGCAGAAAATTTCAAAATCCACTCCGCCAGAATTACAAGCACACCAGAACATTGGCTGAAGTCCTAGGTATCGATCACACCAGGCTCTTTTCCCTGATCGTTTTTGTGGGGGAAAGTGAGTTTAAAACGGAAATGCCTGAAAATGTGACCGAGAGAATGGAGTATATCAACTATATCAGCTCCAAAAAGGCTCTACTTTTCACCGAATCAGAGGTTCAGAATTTCCTGAAAATTATCGATGAAATACGTTTGCCACCAGGTGAAAAAACAGATAGGGAGCATCTTGCCCATCTGCAGTCGACCCATGCAGGGACCATTGATCTGGAAGATCAGAGCCAGGAACTGGAGGACGGCAATATTATAGATGCTTTTGAGGTGGTTGAAACAACTCCAGATGAAAGCAGTGATGATTTTGCTGAAGTCGAGATCAGTGACTTGAGTCTGGACTTAGAAACCGAAGAGAATTCCATCAGAGAGCCGCAAATCCAGGAAGAGAAGACAAAGGTTGGGCAAGAGAAGAAAGCACCATTCGTTAAACGAAAAACTGTTCTTGCCGTTTGTATCGCCATTGTCGTCGTTGCCTTTGCCATATTCTACTTCCAGCCGGTAATAGTTGATTTCATAAACAAAAATTATGTGAGGCTAAGGTCAGAAATTCAAAAGAAAAGTACTGGTACACCGGCCCCTTCACAAAAAGATACAAAGCCGAAAGAGTACAATTTTACAGATGATCAAATTAAAAAGGCAATGCGCGAGATCGAGAAATCAAAGAAAACTGCTGCGGCGTCTTCACAGCCAACAGAGGGCAGCAGACCTTTTTATGAAATAGAGTTTGCCTCAGGGGGCAGAGTATATTCAGAAAACGTCGCCGCCACAAAAGACACGATCACATTTGAAAATGAAAAAGGCCTTGTCGTCTCTGTACGCAGAAGTGAAGTAAAAAGTCTCAAACGTCTTGTGCAAAAGAAATCAACACAGAATGGCAAATAAGTTACTGGATAAAGACCACTGTTATGAGATGGGATAATGTTAAGTTCGAACAGTTTTCGTCAAGGGAACAGCGATAAGAATCTGGAAAAATTTTCTATTTGCCACCACTTTTTTGGGTTATGATCTCGTGGAAATATGTAGACACTCAGTCAAGCTGATTTGTGATGTATAGTCAGTTACTATCTTGCACGCGACCTAGCAAAGAAAAAAAATTGCGGAGTTCAAGAAAAACGTGATACGTTTGAGATTGTAATCCGAGTAAATGTGTTGAGAGGTAAACTCAGATTTGTGATCATCCAGGTCCGTATATCACCAATAAATCTGCTACTTATGCAGTTAAAAATAATAGTACAGCCCGTATCACTCTGTTAAACGGTGAGGGCGGAGTAAACAAAATGAAGACAATAGGAAGTTGTTTGTGTGGAAGCATAGAGTTCAGTATAACCGATATGAGTAACAATATTTATCAGTGTCATTGTTCTTTGTGTCGCAAACAAGGTGGCTCCGCATCAAACACTGGCACAGTAGTCCCTCTAAGAAATTTCCAATGGACAAAAGGTAAAGAAAACATAAAGTCATGGGTCAAAGATTCTGGTTTTCGATCGGATTTTTGCTCCCTTTGTGGTTCACCAGTTCCTAATCCGTTAAGAGAATTTGACTATTATTGGATACCTGTAGGTACTCTTGATGATGGACCTTTTAATATCGTGGCAAGTATATATACTGAATCAAAAGCCACATGGGGGGTAGTTGCGCCGGTGGGAACAAGACACAAAACTATGCCAATGTTTGAGGAGTTCATAGCCCTATTACGCAACGGTGATCACGGCTAACGAGTTCTTCCAGTTAAGGTTAGCCACCGCCAAACCTGGCTCTTGGCAAGGCGGATGTGACTCGTGTTCTGACCTGCTCCATTTCAGCAGAGTTCCAGCGTTGATACTACTTTCGTATCGTGTAGAGAAAAGTGCGTTTAGAAAGTCCACATATCTCTGTCGGTATGACAACAATGACAGTATTATTAAAAACTGTTTTTGTATGGTGCTGTAAGTAATAGGAATATTTTCAAGTAATAGGGAAAAATGGCAAACATTCGATCAAAAGGAATTCTGAGTAAATGGATTGATGACAAAGGTTTTGGCTTCCTGACACCAGAAAAGGGCAAGAAAGAGATTTTTGTCCACATTTCAGCGTTTGACAGAAACATTCCCAGAAGGCCTATCGTTGGCGATATCATTTTTTATTATGTTAAAATTGATGAACAAGGAAAATCAAAAGCGTATGACGCGGTAATAGAAGGTGCGGCACCAATTGTCAAAAAGGCCCCATCTCGACCGAAAAAGTATTACAAAGAGCATCAAGCAAAAAACAATAGCTGGAGACTTTTCATTCTTTGCATTGTTGTATTGTTTGGTGCTGGTGGCACCATCTTTAATCATTTTAAATCCGGTAACATTCAAGGGGTGTCAGCCGACATACAGCAATCAAATACTTTTAGCTCTTCGCGATACACCTGTGCAGGCAAGACCCGTTGCACTCAAATGACCTCCTGTGAAGAGGCAACATTCTACATACAAAACTGCCCTGGAACTATGATGGATGGTGATGGAGATGGGGTGCCCTGTGAAAGTCAATGGTGTCACTGAGACATTTTAAAAGGGCTACTTAATTACTTGGTCGAAATATCACGAATAACAAAGTATTGCCGTAGTTTGGCGAAATTGAGATGAATATCTTTCAACCTAAATTCCCGGGCTATTGTAACGATGCCGGTGGCGTGACACCCAATTTAGTATAAAGTTCAATCTGGCGTTTCGTAGTTTCCCCAATCTGAAGCTGTTGTCCCGGCACTTCAAAGCATTCAATAATGTTGAGTTCGTCCAACACCTCCTGCATCGTATAGTTCTTAAACAGATTATTTTCCTGCATTCTCTTCGTGATAGAGGATAAAAAAATCAGGGCAATGAATTGCACAAAAAGCTTACCGTTCAAACTTTGTTCCGATGAGACGACTGTCCGGCGTAGATTCAGCCGTTCTTTCAGATTATCAAAGGCCTTTTCCACCAGGTCTTTATTTCGATAGATCTCCAGCGCCTCGACTGCATCTTTGATCTCATTGCTCAACAGTGCAAAATATCCGT
>NZ_SWCN01000004.1 GCF_005116575.1 Desulforhopalus sp. IMCC35007
CGGTCCGAGGAGTGAAGGTTGTTGCCAATGAAGAGGCGATGGCTGAGGCAAAACGCAATTACGGATATTTTGCACTGTTGAGCAATGAGATCAAAGACGCAGTTGAGGCGCTGGAGGTCTACCGCAATAAAGACCTGGTGGAAAAGGCCTTTGACAATCTGAAAGAACGGCTGAATCTACGCCGGACGGTCGTCTCTTCGGAACAAAGTTTGAACGGTAAGCTCTTTGTGCAATTCATTGCCCTGATTTTTTTATCCTCTATCACGAAGAGAATGCAGGAAAATAATCTGTTTAAGAACTATACGATGCAGGAGGTGTTGGACGAACTCGACATTATTGAATGCTTTGAAGTGCCGGGACAGCAGCTTCAGATTGGGGAAACTACGAAACGCCAGATTGAACTTTATACTAAATTGGGTGTCACGCCACCGGCATCGTTACAATAGCCCGGGAATTTAGGTTATAACTCAGTCTAAAGACGGAATTTCCTCTCTCAAGCTTGCCCGTATTCTTGGCATTTCAGCTAACGCTGCCTTACGGATAAAACATAAATTACAACAAACTATGAAAGAACATGATGACCATGTACCTCTTAGAGGGTTGGTTCTTATCGATGATGCATACTGTGGTGGCAAAAAGCGTGATGGCAAAAGAGGCCGAGGAGCTTCTGGAAAAAAATCTTTGACAACCAGATGCCTACTATACTGGATCTTCTGGATATTTCTTTGCCCCGGGCACCGGTTATTACTCTTCAGCCATGATGTCATCGCCCTATTATCTGAGCAAGTATAGACAATGAACAAGCCACACCTCAAAAACATCTACTGCCTCTGCATAATCAAGCTCTCCAAGTGGCTGATGCTGATTATGCCGGTGGTGGCTCTGTTTTACAACGAGAATGGTCTGGATGAGTTTGATATTTATCTGCTTCAGGCTGTCTATTCGATAAGCGTTGCTATCTTGGAAATACCTTCTGGGTACATGGCCGATGTGGTTGGCCGCAAAAAGACCCTGGTGTTTGGTTCGATACTTGGCACCCTCGGTTTTGTACTCTACTCAACATCCCACTCTTTTTATGGTTTTCTCGTCGCCGAAATCATCCTGGGCATCGGTGGCAGTTTTATATCAGGCGCTGATTCAGCCATGCTCTTTGACACTCTGGCTTCTGCCGATCTCAAACACAAATATTTAAGTTTTGAGGGAAGGATAACATCCCTTGGAAATGTTGCGGAAACCTTGGCCGCAATTCTTGGTGGAGCGATTGCAGGTTTGCTCAGTTACAGATCGGTCTATATTGCCCAGGCCCTTGTTGCATCAATTGCAATTCCAGCCTCTCTTATGCTGATAGAACCCACGCGGAAGACCAGCAGGATTGGCACAAGTCTTGGCAACAACATCTCTCATATACTAAAGGTTTGTAAAACTTCACTTTTCACTGACCCAAAACTCAGTTCGGCCCTTCTTTTTTCCTCGGTTACGGGCATTGCAACACTGTGCATGGCCTGGACGGCACAGATCTATTTTGTTTCTCATGGATTTAAGGAAATGACCATTACCCCACTCTGGGTCCTTCTTAATCTGACCGTGGCATTTTTTTCGGGTTTTGCAGTGACAACCCAACAACTCTTTGGCCCAAAGCCCCTTTTCTTTTGTATTATGATTTACATTCCAGCAACTTACATATTGCTCGGAATTTTTCCCATTGCCGCAGCCCTTGTATGCCTATGGTTATTTTTTGCAATCCGTGGCTATGCAACACCTGTACTCAAAGATCTCATCAATCAAAACTGTGATGCGGCAACCCGCGCTACAGTACTTTCAATCAGAAGCCTTATTTACAGAGTTGGCTTTGCAACTCTTGGCCCCCTCATCGGCCTCATCGCCGGGAAATTTTCATTGGCAGCAGCCCTCGTCACAACTGGAACTCTCCTGCTCATATTATCTTGTGTTACAGGGTTTTATCTTTACCGACAAGCACCTGAATATTTTTAAATATCGGTAAGGATTGTGCGCCCTCCATAAATATTTTTACCAAAAGTACCAGTTTCACAAATCGATTTGACTCGGACAGCCAAAATCAGTAACATCATTGGTAGTATAAAAACTTTCACTGTATACCTCTTTTGTTTGCTCAACCTGAGCTTAAAACAGCGCCGCCCTAAAATCGATGTCAAACCAGGAAAACGAAATATTGCAGCGTAGGCTTGATGAAGCTCTCTTGCAAATTTCACGGCTTGAAGCAACTCTCAGCAAGCAACAGAAAACCCTCGAAGAAACGCAGCAGGCCTACCTGCAACAACAATCAATTGGCCAAGAATTCGAGCAGGAAAGAAATAAATACAGGAAATTATTCAATTCAGCAAATGACGCGATTTTTGTTGTCTCACTTGACCGCAAAAATGATAACTTTGGCTGCTTTTCCGATGTCAACAACGTGGCATGCAAGCGATTGGGCTATACAAGAGAAGAACTCTTGAAAATGAGCCCCTTTGATCTCAGTCCAAGAAAAGCCATGGCAAGCAACAAAGCCCTCGCTCTGCGCCTTGCAAGAAAGGGCTATGCCACCTTTGAAACAGACTGTTTACACAAAAACGGTTTCATTTCGCCAATTGAAGTCAATGCGCAGCAACTGACCGTAAACGGTAAAAGTTTTTATATGGGTATCGCTCGCGATATCACCAAAAGACGACTGAGCGAAAAAGCAATCCGTCAAAGTGAGAGCCTGTATCGTCTGTTGGCTGACAATGTCCATGACGTTATCTGGACAACAGACAGCAAATTAGCTCCACAATATGTGAGCCCTTCATTTTTTCAACTCACGGGGGTCACACAGGAGCAAACTATTCCACTCATCAAAGAGAAGATTCTTGCAACCTCTCCCTTTATGACTCAAACCCCGTCGGTGCCCTTCACCTCCGAAAGTAGTTCTGTCCACTGGGAATCCTGCATCGAAACCCATGAGAACAAAATCATCTGGATCGAATCCATAGCCTCCCCCCTGCCACAAAGGCAGAACGACGGAAACTTTGCCGGTATGATTGTCGTCACCAGAGATATAACTACCCGAAAGAAGATGATTTTAGAGCTTGAAGCGGCAAAAGAAGATGCTTTTCTGGCAAGTCAGGCAAAATCAACCTTTCTTGCCAATATGAGTCACGAGGTGAGAACACCGATGAATGGTGTTCTCGGAATGCTCCAGCTCCTCACTTTGACCAACCTTGATTCTGAACAATTTAAGTATGTTGAGGCGGCAACCTCTGCGGGTACAAACCTGCTCACCATCATTAATGACATCCTTGACTATTCCAAGATCGAGGCCGGTAAACTGCGCATCACCCCCGAAGTGTTCCAACTTCGGCAAATGGTTCGGACCCTGGTTAACTCTTTTGAAACCTCGGTCAATCCCGCATACGTCTGTCTGAATTACGAGATCGCAGATAACATCCCTGACACCCTCAAGGCCGATCAGACACGGATTCGACAGATACTTTTTAACCTTGTTGGCAACGCCGTCAAATTCACCGAAGAAGGCCAGATACTGCTTACAATTAACAAGGTAAAGGATCTCGAAAAAGGAAAAATTGTCCTTGAGGGAAAAGTTACTGACACCGGCATTGGAATTCCCATAGGGAGTGAAGAAAAACTCTTTGAACTCTTCACCCAGCTTCATTCAAGCGAGCAGAAAAAATTCAGAGGAACCGGCCTGGGCCTTAACATCGTCAGGCAACTGGTCAATCAAATGGGAGGCACTATCTACCTGAGCCGCAACAAGACGAAGGGCACCACAGTGACCTTTACCATAGTCGTAGATACCATAAAGCCCTTGCATGAAAGTCCCAGTGAACTCTTCCAACCACCTGCACTTACAAGTCCCAACCGGCGACTCTCCACCCTTGTGGTAGAGGATGAACAGATTAACCAGCAAATCCTCCAGGCTATCCTGACAAAACTGGGCCATAAGACCACCCTTGCTGCCAATGGCGCACAGGCACTGAAACTGCTTGAAACTCATCGCTACGATATCATACTCATGGACGTCCAGATGCCGGTTCTGGATGGTATTGAAACAGCCAGAAAAATAAAATTTTCTAAGGAATTCTCAGCAGCAAGACACATTCCGATTATTGCCCTTACCGCATACGCCATGGCGGGGGATCAGGAAAAGTGTCTTGCTGCGGGAATGGACAGCTACCTGTCAAAACCTGTGGACGTAAAAGCCCTGGACCTCCAGCTCAAAAAACTCACCGCCGACAACTAGATCGACAATAGGTTTCCGATACGTTCAGTTCTGACAGAAATACAACCTCCCGGTAGCACTCCGGACCAAAGGGATAAAAAAGAATTTTCAAAGTGCAGCGCCCAACTAGGCAAGCTGATCCTCAAACAACCAGGGACATACCAGCTTCTGAGTTTCCTCATATTTTTTTATGAGGTCCTTTTTTTCCAGGGTCAGACCGATATCATCCAACCCTTTGAGCAGACAGGTTTTTCGAAAAGGATCAATGTCAAAATGCAGCCGTTTTCCTGTTGGAACCACAACCACCTGAGAGTCAAGGTCCACAGTAAGCTCCGCAATCTCTCCCGACTCGACACCCTGAAACAGCATATCGATCTCCTCTGCTGGCAAGACAAGTGGCAGAATTCCATTCTTAAAACAGTTGTTGTAAAAAATATCGGCAAAACTGGGGGCAAGAATGGCTCTGAAGCCAAAATCAAGCAAGGCCCAGGGTGCGTGCTCTCTACTTGAACCACAACCAAAATTTTCCCTCGCCAGAAGAATGGTCGCAGCCTTGTATTTTTCCTGATTCAAGACAAAATCAGGATTAATGGGCCTGGTACTGTGATCCGTACCGGGCTGCCCTTCATCGAGATATCTTAACTGGTCAAAAAGATTTGGACCAAAGCCGGTTTTCTTCACAGCCTTTAAAAACTGTTTGGGTATGATCAGGTCGGTATCAACATTCGCCCGGTCTAAGGGTACTACAATGCCACTATGTTGCGTAAATGCTTGCATGATTATCTCCTAGTTCCAGGCGCGAATATCAACAAAATGACCTGCAATAGCCGAGGCTGCAGCCATTACAGGACTCACAAGATGCGTCCTGCCGCCAAATCCCTGACGACCTTCAAAATTGCGATTGGAGGTCGAAGCGCAATGTTCGCCCTCCCCCAGCTTATCCGCATTCATGGCAAGACACATGGAGCAGCCGGGCTCCCGCCATTCAAAGCCCGCTGCAAGAAATATTTTATCCAACCCCTCTTGTTCGGCCTGCTGCTGGACAAGGCCAGAACCAGGCACCACCAGCGCCTGCTTAATGGAAGAGGCAACTTTCTTACCTTTTACAACCTTCGCGGCCGCACGCAGATCCTCAATTCTTGAATTGGTACAGGAGCCTATAAAAACGCGGTCAAGCTGTATATCCTGAATCGACTGGCCTTCATTCAGCCCCATATAGCTCAGCGCCCGTCTGAGGGAATCCCGCTTTGAAGCCGAATCCATCATATCCATTGTAGGCACCCTGCCACAAACACCTGTTACCATTTCAGGAGACGTGCCCCAGGTTACCTGGGGCTCTATGTCTGCCGAATTAATGACGACCAGCTCATCGAAATGGGCATCCTTATCTGAAACGAGGGTCTGCCAGTATTTTACAGCTTTTTCCCACATTGCACCTTTTGGAGCTAAAGGGCGACCCTTCACATACTCTATGGTTTTAGCATCCACTGCAACAAGCCCTGCCCTGGCACCCGCTTCAATGGCCATATTACACAACGTCATGCGTCCTTCAATCGAGAGAGCAGCTACTGCCTCACCACCAAATTCAATAGTATATCCCGTTCCACCTGCCGTTCCAATCACGCCGATTGCGTGTAGAACGATATCCTTGGCAGTGACACCAGCCCCAAGCTGACCGTCAACCCTGATCAACATATTTTTCATTTTTTTCTGCACCAGGCACTGTGTGGAGAGAACATGCTCCACTTCAGATGTTCCTATCCCCTGAGCCAGTGCACCCAAAGCCCCATGGGTGGAGGTGTGCGAATCCCCGCAAACAATGGTCATGCCCGGCTGAGTAAGCCCCTGCTCAGGCCCGACCACGTGGACAATACCCTGACGTTTATCTTCCATGCCAAACTGCACAATGCCCTGTTCCCTGCAATTGACATCAAGAATCTCGACCTGCAGACGGGACAGAGGATCCATGATTCCTTTAATACCGGCTACACGTTCATCTTTTATTGTTGGCACATTATGATCCGGAGTCGCAAGATTTGCCGCAGTTCGCCAAGGCTTTCGACCGGCAAGGTTGAGACCTTCAAAGGCCTGCGGCGAAGTGACTTCATGAAGCAGATGACGGTCTATATAAATCAGTGCAGTCCCATCATCTCTTTGCTCAACAATATGGCTATCCCATAATTTATCGTACAACGTCTTTCCAGACATCGGTTACCTCCCTGGTAAAAATAATTTTAATCAACCTGTTTTATGGTAATTACAAAAACTCTAAAGACAACTTGGGATAAATTCCATTTCTTTAAAAACACTTGTCCTTACTTCCCCACTTTTTCTCGTTGGCCGTTGCGGCATCAGACCGTCAGTTTTTTTTGACCAATACCACGAGCTCTACCTCAATAAAAAATTCCTGACACCGACCTTTTCCCTGACAATTCTGGAGTGATTTTTCTTGACGCAATAAGCAAAAAACGATAAAAATTAAACAATTGCATATACACAAAACCACCAAATTGAAGGGCTTGCTCCAATCAGACCTTCTTCACTCAAACTTTCGCTTTTCTTTGACAAAACTCAAGAAAGTAGTACATATACATTATCTATTTAATCATTTACTGTAATACTTTTCATCAATTCACACGCAAGGGAAAAATGAAAACCATTCAAACTGTCATTGTTCTCGGTTTCCTGATGGCCGCCAGCCCAATGAAGGCACAGGAAAACACAATCCTTCCTGAACCTCTCACAATTCAGGAAGCGGTTGCCATTGCTTTAAAGGGGAATCCGGATAGTGCCATTGCAGAGCAGCGGATCGCCCAGGCCAAAGCTTCTGCCGCCATGGTCGAGTCTACAGACTACCCGTTGGTCAATCTCAGTACGGAATACGCTCAGACGAATAATCCGATGTATTCTTTTGGAAATATTCTGAATCAGGGTGAATTCGACGACACCATCGACTTCAATGACCCGGGGCGAACCGATAACCTGCAACTCAAGGCCGCTGTCAATTACAGGATCTATAATGGCGGCCAGGATAAGGCAAGCAAGGCCTCGGCCATGGCTAGCATCGATGCCATGAAGAGTAACCTCGTACAGGTCCAGCAACAGCTTGGCTTTGAAGTTGTAAAAACCTTTCACGCGGCAATCCAGGCCGAAAAGATGGTCAGCGTGCGCCAGCAAGCCCTGGAATCATTTACTGCAGCCCTATCGGTTGGCCAAGCTCGCTATGAAGCCGGGGACCTCCTCAAACAGGATCTGCTCAATCTTGAACTGCAGCAGGCCACAGCCAGTGAGGACCTGATCCTTTCAAAGCATAGTCTGGAACTTACAAAAAGAAGTCTGCTCAATCTTCTCGGTGAAAAAGAAGGCAACCTGGTTCTGAGCGAAACCAACAGAAAGGAACAGATACCCCCTGGCGCCATAGATTATCATAACCGCAGTGAACTCGTCACTCTCAGCCGCATGAAGGATGCCGCCCTGGCAGAACTGGAAAAAGCCCGAGGCTATAAGCGTCCAAAGGTTGACACTTTTGCCAGCTATCAGTTTGACAACGGCTGGGAAACGGATGGCAGTGGAGATTCATGGATGGCCGGCATCCGTCTCAACTACAATCTCTATGACGGTAATAACGCCAATGCACAGGTCGCCCTTGCCAAAACCAGATTAATGGAGCTTGAGTCGCAGATACAAAAGACTGCGCTTGCACTCAGCCTTGAGGTGGAACAGGCAAAACTCAATTACCAGCAGGCCAGAGAGCGCCTGACCGTAACAGAAAAGATGGTAGGTGTCGCCGAAGAGGCAGCAAGAATTGCCCGCGTCCGCTTCAAAGAAGGTGTCATCCTCTCCTCTGATCTCATCGATTATGAGACCAGGCGCTCTGATGCCCAGGCCAGATATTTTAACGCCGAGGCAATTTACCAGGTATCTATCGCCAACCTGCGCAGGGTCACCGGACTCGATCAGTTTTCCATATAATTTTTATCCGTAAGGAGATGGGTCAATGACTCTTACAAAAACAATTATTCCTGCTCTTATTTTCTTCATCTCAGTTATGTTAGGCGGTTGCAAGGAGGAAGCTTCTCACAATGAAGGGGCTGACAATCTGCCTCCCCTACCTGCTGCCACGGTGAGTATAGCAACTGTAACCAGACAAATCGCCCCCAATCAGATTGAACTGGTCGGTACCGTCCAGGCTGTGGAACGGGCAGAAATTTCATCAAAGATTAGCGGGAACATCCTCTCTATTCCCGTAGACCTCGGCTCACGGGTAAAAAAAGGGGATCTGCTGGTTCAACTGAGTGCAGGCGAAATCTCTGCCCAACTGCAGCAGGCAGGCGCCCAACTTGAGCAGGCCAAGCGCAACCTTGACCGGGAAGAAAAACTGCTGAAGAAAAATGCTGCCACCCCTGAAATGGTGAAATCCTTAAAAGATGCGGTTCGCATCTCCCAGGCAGCCTATCTTGAGGCACAAACAATGCTCAACTATACCTCTATTGCAGCACCATTTGATGGTATTATCACCCAAAAGCCCGCAAATGCAGGAGATCTGGCCACCCCCGGTAAACCTCTTCTTCTCATTGAAGGGGAAAACAACCTGCAGATCTTGACGGATATCCCTGAAGCAATGATCAGTAAAATCAGTCTCGGCGATACCCTGCATGCAACGATACCTGCCTCCAATACCAAGGTTTCCGGAATCGTCTCTGAAGTCTCTCCAACAGCTGACCCCTCCTCCAGAACTACTCCTATTAAAATCAAAATAGGTTACGTAGCTCCATTACGCTCGGGACAATTTGCCCGCGTCACCCTGGCCCAGGAAGAGACAACAACCCTTACAATCCCGAAATCTGCTGTTGTTCCCTATGGACAGATGCAACGGGTTTTTGTCGCCAAAGACAATACGGCCCAGCTTCGCCTGGTTCGTACCGGCGTTAGGATAAGCGGGACAGACGGTGCTGAGTATATAGAAATCCTCAGTGGACTTACAGAAGGAGAATCCGTGATAATCTCGGGTAACACTACTCTACAAAGTGGCCAGCCATTACAGATCCAGTAGCGGACCTGTTTACCTGTAACGACACTCATTCTCTATAATTTTAACGACAACGCCATGAACTCTTCGTCTATAAATACAAACGGTTTTGCAGGAAAGCTGGCCAGAGCCTTTATTTCCTCAAAGCTCACGCCTCTTGGCATCATTGCCTCTCTGCTCCTGGGTTTTCTTGCCATAACCTTGCTTCCACGGGAAGAAGAACCTCAAATTAAGGTGCCAATGATCGATGTAATGGTCAGTATGCCCGGTGCAACCCCAAAAGAGGTCGAACAAAGCATCACCATCCCCATGGAGAAACTGCTCTACGAACTGCCAGGTGTCGAGTATATCTATTCTACCTCCATGTCCGGCCAGACCCTTCTTGTCGTCCGTTTTTATGTGGGTGAAAATCTTGAAACCTCCATCGTTCGCCTCAATCAAAAGCTTGCGACAAATTTTGATCGTATTCCTCACACAGTCCATCCTCCCCTGATCAAACCCCACACCATAGACGATGTGCCTATTATGGCCCTAACTCTCCATGGGGAAAACTATGATCATTATACTCTTAGAAGGATGGCGGCCCAGATTGATGATGCACTGAAAAATATCAATAAAGTTGCGGAAACAAAGATTATAGGCGGCACCAAAAGAGAACTCACCATACACTTTGACCCCCTTGCCCTTGCTGCGAGAAACCTCACCGTCAACGAGCTTGCACCAAAAATTCAGGCCGTCAACGCTCAGACATATTCCGGCAACCTCCACGCCAACAACCAGCTCGTTCAATTACAGACCGGTACATTTCTGAGTTCTGTTGCGGAAGTCGGTCGTATTGTGGTCGGGGTCTACGGCGGCAAGCCTGTCTATCTTCAGGATGTGGCCACCATTACCGACGGACCGGAAGAGCCCTCTTCCTATGTTTTGCACGGCACAAACAATGGCCCGGAAGCAGAGGCAGCAGTAACCATATCCATCGCCAAACGACCAGGGGCAAACGCCGTTTCCGTTGTTGAAGATGTTCTTGCCAAAGTGGAGCTGCTCAAAGGAACTCTTATTCCCCCTGATATGCAGGTTTCTGTCACCAGAAACTATGGGGAGACTGCAGCTGAAAAATCAAATGAACTCCTTCTGCACATGGGGATTGCCGTTTTCGGTGTTGCTCTGCTCATCCTCTTTTTCTTAGGCTGGAGAGAATCGATCGTTGTTATGCTCGCCATTCCCTCAACCCTTGCTCTGACGCTGTTGGTGTTTTTTCTCTATGGTTATACGCTGAACCGTATTACCCTGTTCGCCCTGATTTTTTCCATAGGAATCCTGGTTGACGATGCCATCGTTGTTGTCGAAAATATAGTTCGACACCTCAAACTCCCCGGTAATGCACACCGCCCTCGCATGGAAGTTGCCATCGAAGCCGTGGCCGAAGTAGGTAACCCCACTATTCTTGCCACCTGGGCCGTTATCGCAGCAATCTTGCCCATGGCATTTGTTGGCGGGCTCATGGGTCCATATATGCGGCCAATACCAATCGGCTCATCCGCTGCAATGCTCTTTTCTCTGATCATCGCCTTCACTGTGACGCCATGGGCCGCCACCCATATTCTGAAACAAAAGGCCGGGAGTGGCCATGACCAAGAAGCTGCCCCCGATGACTGGTTTACAAGAATCTATCATAGAATCATGGACCCACTTCTGGCCCATGCCGGCTGGAGATTTGCCTTTTTTATCGTTATCATCTTCCTGCTCTTGGGCACCTGTTCCATGGTCTACTTCGGCCAGGTCAAGGTAAAGATGCTCCCCTTTGACAACAAGAGTGAATTTCAGGTCATACTTGATATGCCCGAAGGCTCCACCCTGGAGCAGACCGCTCAGGTTGCCCTTGAAATGAGCAGAGTCATTAAAAATGAACCCACTGTAACCGATTATCAAGTGTATGTTGGCACCGCTTCACCCTACAATTTTAACGGGCTGGTTCGTCACTATTTCATGCGCAGTGGTCCCACTGTGGCCGACATACAGGTTAACCTGCTCCCAAAGACAGAGAGAACTCTGCAAAGCCATGATATTGCAACCCGGGTTCGTCCGGCTCTTGCAAAAATTGCCAAGAACTACGGGGCAGCTGTTGCGGTGGCGGAAGTTCCCCCCGGCCCTCCTGTCCTCCAGACCCTTGTTGCAGAGATTTACGGCCCCACCGACAAGGACAGAGTAAAACTTGCAACTGAAGTAAAAAATATTCTCGCCTCTACAGAAGGCGTTGTTGATATCGACTGGTTCAGGGAAACAGACAGACTGCGCAAAGTGATCACCATCGATAAAGAAAAGGCAGCCCTCAACGGGATTTCAGAGCGGCAGATCACCCAGGCCATTGAAATTGCAGTGAGTGGTTATTCCTTTGATCTCTACCACCAGCCAAACGAAAAAGAGGCTGTAAACATGGTCCTTGAACTCCCTATTGAGCAGAGGGCCCGGGTGGAGTCCATACTCAACATCTCCCTTCGTTGCACAAATCAGCCAGGCACTCCCCTTATCCCTTTAAGGGAACTGGTGATTGTCTCGGATCAAACTGTAGAGCAACCAATTTATCGTAAGAATCTCAAACCTGTCATCTACGTCACCGGTGACGTGGCAGACACCGTAGAAAGCCCTGTTTATGCGATTTTAGACATGAACGAAAAATTTATCCACCTGAACGGCAAAGATTTTGGCGGCACTTCAGAACACATTGAGCTCTACAACCTCAACCAGCCATTTAGTGAAAATGAGCCCTCCATGAAATGGGACGGGGAGTGGCATATTACCCTCGAGGTTTTCAGAGACCTTGGGCTGGCCTTTTGTGTGGTCATGATACTTATTTACATGCTCATGGTGGGTTGGTTTAAAAATTATATCACCCCCCTGGTGGTCATGGCTGCCATTCCTTTCTCTCTCATAGGAATCCTACCGGCACACTGGGGGTTCGGCGCTTTTTTTACTGCAACTTCCATGATAGGTTTTATGGCAGGAGCAGGTATTGTGGTGAGGAATTCCATTATCCTCGTGGATTTTATCGAACTCCGCCTCAAAGAGGGACACCCCCTTGATCAAGCGGTGGTTGATGCAGGGGCAATCCGTTTTCGTCCAATGCTGCTGACGGCTCTTGCTGTCATAATTGGAGCTTCTGTAATTTTAGCAGATCCAATTTTTCAAGGGCTTGCAATTTCACTCATGTTTGGAGAAATCGCTTCACTTCTCATCAGCAGGATGGCCGTTCCAGTACTCTATTACATGGTGAAAAAACACTCACATACAACTACCAGAAAAAGTCAAACCATTGGGGCGTAACTCTATCATGAATAGCCAAAAATTCCATCCATTTGAGGATCGTTTCAGTAGAGATATGAGAAATGGCCTCTCCTCGGCCCTTGCAGAGGCCGTTGAGACAGGAAACGGGAAGATGCTGGACAAACTGCAAAAAGACTTTGCCAGCCGCAAGCTCGCGCCCTGCTACCGCGACTATTTAAAAGATCGCAGCGCCAGGTATGAAAAAGCTCTACAGCTCATAGAGATGGATCAGCACCCAATACAACAGGCAGTAGTCCTTTGGAACCAAGGATTATTCTTTGAGGTTCATGAGGTCCTTGAGCATGCCTGGTACCACGCCAAAGGAGAAACAAAGCTCACCCTGCAGGCGCTGATCCGCGCTGCTGGTGTTTATGTAAAACTGGAATATGGCTACATAGACGCAGCCCATAAAATTGCGGGAAAGTCGTAGCCGGTTCTTGAAAAAAACAGTGATATGCTAACGACGTTTTTTGACCCACGGCCTCTGATTGCAGCACTCAAGGGTTGTGAAAAAATGGCTCCACAACTCACACCTCCCTCACAAAGCAGCCGCTGACACATTCGGCGCCACACAGAAAATACCCATAAACATCATGGGCATTTTCTGTGCTGTTCTACAGTTGTGCTGTTATCCTTTATACAAAAACACTGAAAGAGTGCCTACAGTTCGGGATATGGGAACTCGGGATCTGTTAATAATTTAATAATCCTCTGTTTCTTTTCGGTTTTTTTATCATGGAATTCCACCAGAGTTGCCACCATAGTCAACAACTCATCCTCACCCAGTTTTTGGCCGATACGTCGTCCAACTTTTGGAAAAGATCCTCCTTTACCTCCAGCATATAATTCAAAACCGTCCTGGGTTCCAATGATGCCAATATCTGTGGTTTTTGCACCGGAACAGCACAGTGTACAACCAGATATGCCAATTTTGAATTTTGCCTTGGTATGAGCCCTGCCTGAAAATGTGTCAAGGATTTTGGTACTCAAGGCCTCTGTGTCTATCACCCCAAGATTGCAATATTTTTTACCAGCACAGACCTTTGGCAAAGGAAACTTACCAGGTCCTTTAAAGTTTGCCCCGAGTGAGGATAACTCGTCTTTAACCTCTTCTAAGACGACTTCTGGAATATCAAGAATCTTTAGATTCTGAGCGTTTGAGAGATAAATATTAAACGCATATTTCTTAGCCATCTCATGGGTCTTGGCCATAATATCAAGTGGCAGACGACCTGCCGGTAACAGTATCGTAAGACTTGCTTTTTTAGCTTCACTCATTGTTACATCTGCTCCTTTACTTAAATTTTTCAAACGACGATCAATAATATTCTTACATTGGGATTTGTACTATAGGATCTTCTGGAATAATTGAAAATTCGGGACTGGCCATAGAATGCGGCAATATTTATGACGGCTCTGCAGACAATCTCTGAGGAACCGCCCTTACTGGAATATATTTCCTTTCAGCACTTCATAATTGATAATAGCAGGAGCTACGCCAAACAGGGCTAAAGGTGCATCTGCTTATACAAAGGTAACTTGTGTTCTCCTTGACGAAGGTATGTTTTTTCAGCAAAGCAGATCTGGCCGTCATAGCCTATTTGAACCACCGCTGAAGATCTCGTTCCATAGTCTGTGCCGTCTATAAAAACTGGGGCTAAAAACCTTTCCCAATCAAGCCCTACCCCGGTATCCGGCAAAGCTGCATCTGCTGGAACCTGCCTGTCCTGCAGGAGTTGAATGATTTTTCCTACGTTTATTTTTTCCGGGCCGCACATAGAAGTGTACAGCAGCTCTTTACCTCTCAACACTTTGGGCCATGGGCTATCCAGAAGGTGGTTGCTCAAGCCATAAAAACCAGGTTCCAGGACATGCACCCGATTCTCGGCATTGGAGAAAAAGACAAGCTGGGTCTCATCCCCAAAAAACACATTAAACCCTGCGTAGCGCGCTGAGCGTGTAGCAAGATCTTCAACGGCATCGATTGCTGAAGCGCCGCTTTGGAGGTATTCAAGAACAATATCCCCCCTCGACGGTTGCCCCACGTTGTTTGTCGCCCCGGCTCTGTAATTGGTGATTACTCCAAATCTAAAATTTCTACTATCTCGCCCATTTCGATCTGTTCGCGTGACCCCAAGCCACATACCACCCTGCTGAAGGTCCTGGCCCCCAAGGATTTTCTTGTCAGAATCAATAAAATTTAACTGGGCAGTCGGCCGCCTGAAAAACTCATCCCGGTTCCCAGCGATGACAAAACGATGGGACGGATGTATCTTATAGGAGATGAAAACAAGACACATACAAATCCGTTAATCGCTCTGGGGCCACTCGGCGTTCGCCTCACGACTGGAAAGGTAACAAAATTTTGTCCAGGAGAATTCCTTATGAGATATTGGACATCGTAGTGTAATTTTATGCTCTCCGATGGCCACAACCTCCCAGTCACCTTTACGTCGTCCATCCTCAATACGGATTTTATCACCGACAGAAAACGGATATTGATTAAAAACCAGCACATCGTTTTTCATAATATATCCTTCTAGGATTTTAGTTACCTTTAGAGAAAGAACGGAACATTGCTTTTTCCATAAAACAAGGTACTCTCAATAGATATGAACTTCGATTAACACAACCATTCATTTTTGTCCCATGAAAAACACAGGCATACATGTTAGTGCAGCTGTCGCGATTATTCGCTGTGAACACCCGGTGACAAGTTATCTCCTTCTTCGCAGAGCCAGCCACCCTGATGACCCCTGGTCCGGTCACTTTGCCTTTCCTGGCGGCAGAAAAGAGCACAGCGACAAGACACTTCTGGACACATGTATCCGTGAAACAAAAGAGGAAACAGGCATCGAACTTCAAGTCTCTCAGCTAGTCCAGACACTTTCCCCAGAGCCGGCAGGACAAAACTTTCAACACCTGCTCTGGGTTCAACCATTTTTGTTTTCACTTCCCGACCGACCAGCGATCTCACTCAACACGTCTGAGATTGTAGACAGCGCCTGGGTATCCTTACAGAATTTTGCGGAACCGGCAAATCACAGTGAAACTGAAATGCTTCCAGGAAAGCTATTTCCCACCTTCCCTCTTCAGGATTACTTCCTTTGGGGATTTACCTACAGACTCCTCGGAAAAACGGTGGAATTGTAGGGCTCTTTACAGATACGACCAAAAATCATTTGCCTTTTCTATGGTCTTTCTTACTATTTTTCTATGCATAATTAAAATGCAGCAGATTATCATCCCTGTAAACGAAAATAAACCTGTCCCAGTTAAAAACGAGGTAAGCATTTATGACAGAACATAAAAATGTACTTGGTACCCCACTTGAAATTTGCAGTATAGAACCAATGACAGGGTTTACAAGAGAAGGCAGCTGTAAAGTCACCGACAACGATTATGGAGTGCATGGGGTCTGCGTGCAGGTTACAGAGGAGTTTTTGAAATTTTCCAAAGAAAAAGGTAACGACCTCTCAACACCCATGCCCTTTGCAGGCTTTGATGGCCTTCTTCCTGGCGATCGTTGGTGCCTTTGTGCATCTCGCTGGAAAGAAGCTCTGGAAAATAATGCAGCTCCCCATGTGAATTTATTAGCGACCCATGAAGCAGCCCTCCTGTTTGTCTCTTTGGAGGATCTACTAGCCCATTCACTGGATAACGGCCATAGCTAGACCATTTTTTCTGACAAAATACCAAAAGAGGCCGCCATGGTTTCTCGGTCAAAAGGGGTCGGAACTAGATGAGAGCCATCTGTTTTTCAACCTCTTTTCTCTTATCGGGTCCCAGAAGAATTTCGAGGAGCTTGAGAGAAAAATCGATGGATAATCCTGCACCTCTTGCCGTAACACAGTTCTTATCAAAAACGACACTCTCACAAACATGCTCCTGGGACGGCAGTTTCTCTACAAATAAAGGATGACAGGTGGCATTTTTTCCATCCAGCAGTCCTTTCTCTCCCAGCACCAGTGCAGGTGCGGCACAAATAGCACCGTAGAGCTTACCCGCATCATTTTGTTTTCTAAGCAGCTCAGATAGATCGACAGACAGCGCCAGGTTTTCCGAGCCGGGAATCCCCCCTGGAAGGACAATGAGATCATATTGGTTATCTCGGCAGGCAGAAATAAACATATCAGCAACAACGGGAACACCATGGGAAGAAACAACCTGGAGGTCGTCCCCCACTGCAGCCAGATCGACATGAACACCAGCCCGGCGGAAAACATCAACTACGCTCAGGGCTTCAACCATCTCAAAACCATATGCCAATGGTACAAGGATTTTCTTTTGCATACTATCTCCATTTGTTAAATGATTTATATGATAAGAGTGCTCTTAAGAAGTACTACTCAAGATAATATGCTATATTCTATAGGAATCAATTATATTATGGCAATAACACAGCTTTCCCACATTTTCTAACAGGATATTTCCATGGAACAACAGCCGCCAATGCAACAGGTTTCTCCCCCGTCGAAAGGATTCTCGGTCAAGCAGACACTGGGCATTATTGCCCTTGCCATGCTCATCACCGCCGTAGGAACCGTTTTTGCAATTAAAATTTTCCTCTTTCCTGCTCCATTTAAGCCGGTAACCCTGTCCACCAAAGAAGAGCAGCAGTTGTCGAGAAAACTCACAATTTTTGAAGGCTTTGAAAGCGAGCCAGAAAAGACGGGAAATGGCGAGACACTTGCCCCTGAACCGTATCGCGAGGATGCCGATTTACGAAAAGTTCATTTTACAGAGCGGGAAGTTAATGCCATGCTGGCAAAAAATACCGATCTTGCAGACAAACTCGCCATCGATCTGGCCAAGGATATGATCAGTATCAAAGTACTCATCCCCCTTGACCCCGATTTTCCGATGCTTGGTGGAAAAACTTTTAAAGTAAAGGCCGGGGCTGAGCTCGCCTACAAAGACGGACGGCCTGTGGTAAAACTCAAAGGCGTCAGTCTCATGGGGGTGCCCATGCCAAACAGCTGGTTGGGTGGCCTGAAAAACATTGACCTTATCAAAGAATTCGGTGCAGATGAAGGTTTCTGGAAGGCCTTTGCCGATGGCGTCGAATCCATTGGCGTTGAAGAAGGCTCCCTAAAAATTGAACTGAAACCGTAGAATAAAAAAGGCCAGCAGATTTTAATATATCCGGCTGGCCTTTTTCATCTGTCCTGCGATCATGGTGAAGACCTCAATAATCCAGGAATGAAAGATTACATTTTTAATATTACCTTAACGCATAACTCCCTCACCGTTCTCTTCAATTAACGGAGCCACCGGTTCATTTTGTATCAGATTGCTGTCAAAGGCTTTGTCAAGACCATCGACAGGCACTTCCTGAGTCCCCTGATCAGCGATTGATATAAGATTAGGGTCTATCTGAATCATCTCCTGCTCAACCCTTTCAATATTTCCCTGGACCTTTGAAATAATCTCAACGCCTGGATATTTTACAAGGATATTGCGTAACAGTTGTCTGGTTTCAATGAGCAGTTTTTTGCGGCTCTCAAGGTCTGTTGTCTTGGTGAAACGGATAAACAGGCCAGCTGCTTTTTTGCGATCGGCCTTCGCCGCCTCAAGTGATACTTCATTAATTTTATTTTCGGCCTTTACTCCGTATTCCGTGTCAAGAAGATTGGTAAAAACATCAATAGCCTCATCATATCGCTCACCCTTGACAAGCAGCATCCCGTTATTCCATTGATGCTGCAATTCCTGCATCTTAGCCATCTTGTCGGTTTCCTTATCCACTGCAGCTGCCAGCAACAATTCCTCATTCTTTGCTTTGACCTGTAACTGTTTGTCTGCGTCAATAACATCTAACGGCAGAGTTTCAAGCAATTCTAAGGCCTTATCAAACTTTTTCTCAGCTCCCAGAGCATCTACCGAAGCAATAAAGGAATTGAACCATGCATCGGCGCGCGATAATGAGGATTGCCGTAAAAAATCAACATTTGAGGCAACTGCTGAATACGGATAATTTGAGAGGAACGTATCAGCCTGCCACACAGTTCTATAGCCCTGCTGTTCTGGGATAAAACCGAGATAGTCACGTAAAAGAGAAGAATATTCTGAAAGTTCGGGGCTTCCTTCAGCGGATCTATCCAGGATGGACAGCTGTAATTTGGACCACTCTTCAAGTTTTCCCAGATTTTGATAATCTTCAGATATTTTCTTATACTGCACCTCAGCTGATTTAAAATCGCCTGATGCGGTATAGAGGTCAGCCAGAATTTTTCTGAGTGAAACCAAATCAGTGGCCTGCTCATCGGAGTCGGACATCTGGTCCACAATCTGGCGATACACCTCCGTTGCCTTCTCTTCCTGATTCAGATAGATAAGAGCATTTCCGTATTTGATCTTGGTTTTGACATGAACCCGTGGAATTTGAAATGGCGGAATTTTAAGCCAGACCTGGACAACCTCCGAATATTCACGGCTTTCATCGTATCTGTCGATAAGTGTTTCCAGTTGAGACAGATCCGCCCCTTCTTCTCTTTTGTTCCAGCCGACAGCCTGATCCTCGGATTCCGACACCATACGCCCGCAATCTTCTTCTAAAAATTCAATATCTGCTGTCTGAAGTTTGAACAAGTCTTCACTGCTGATCTGATCGGCGGCAGATACCTCCCCAGCCTGAAGCATTTTATTGCGAAGGTCACTGTAACCATTGAGAACATCCTGCAGTCTCCTGAAACAGCGAACCATTTTTGCGGCATCATCCTCACCTACCTCCGCCCCCACAGACTTACGGTCCAGCTCTTTCCACCTGTCAAGTTTTCGCCCATATTCAAAGATTCGATCATTGACATAGACCATTGAAGGGAGAACCACTTCAATATCTTCTTCCACAATGGGACTCTCCGGTTCCGCTCCGATATCAAGATAACGAGGCAAGGTAACCGTTTTGGCAGCATTTGTGTCCTGGCTGGGTTGGGCTACAGGGACCTGATATGTACTACTTTTGGGAGGGGAAGGAGGTACCTTTGGCAAATCGGGAACGGCACAACCACTCAGACCTGCAATGCACATTGAAAGTGCAAAACTTTTGGCTATTTTTTTCATATGAAGTCTCGGTATTTTTTTAGGGAAACAAAGGTATAAGCCAGCCAACAGGATCCTAAAGCGAGCGGCCGCCCGCATCACCCAAGAGGCTGTTATCCCTCCAACAGGGTAAGGGAGGACATGTTTTTGTTTACCAGTTTAATTATAATTTCTTGGTTTACTGTACTGCTTCTCCAGTGGTTTTCCAATACGGTTCATAGATTCTCTCCGGCACAAATCTCCCGGCACTACTTTTTTTGCCAAAAGTGAGAATCGAGGGGGTAAAACGGGAGAATTCACTGACTTCCTGGTATGGCTCAGTGACAGCCCCCCCCGAGTCCTCAGTCACCCCCAGATTTAACTGCCCAAGAGCCGGCCTTTTTATGGCAAGTCCGTTAAAAGAAAGGTCAACGGGGTCAAGTCTGCTTACGTAATCCTGCTCCTGAATGATAGCGTTTGCAATGGAACTCCACACCGGCAATGCTCCAGCTGAACCACTGATACGGCTCGATTTACGACGCATTGGGCTGTTATCATCAAACCCTACATATACCCCTATGGCATAACCGTTATCAAGTGTCATTGCAACTCCGTCACCTGTAACCTCGGGGAGATAACCAAAAAAAGAGGCATTGGTATAATTATTGGCCGTTCCGGTTTTTCCAAGAAGCGGTACCGAAAGACCAAGCTCTTCTATGGTATTTTTTTTCTCCTCGCCCCCTGCATCCGTTTGAGGTCGATCAAAGCTGACAATTTTATTTGCCGCTCTGCCTGTGCCAAATTTGACGATGTTTTCCAGAATGCCCCCCAGAGCAAGGCTGGTTTTAGCGTCTATAACGTTTTTTTGTGTCTGTTCCGGTTGATATAATATTCGCCCGTCTTCTGATTCAATCCGATCGATAATGGCAAGGGAATCGTTATCTTCTTCTTGCGTCTCTTCATAAAACGTAGTCACACTACCTGTGACGAGGCCTTCATACAACCGGGTTAGCTCAAAAAGGGTGACCACATTTGAACCAAGAGGAAAAGAAAGCACAGCCTCCAGCTCGCTATTAATACCAAGTTGTTTTGACAACTGTTTAAGATAATAAAGCCCCACAGTCACGCGGAAATCATGTACTCCCGCCAATACATCAAATTCATAGGGCAGGGCATCGAGTAATTTTGCGTATTCATGTTCGAGCTGTGTATCGGTTTTATCGATGGCAAAAGCCGTCAAGGTTCCATTGACATGTATCTGCTCCCAAAAAGCATTACGTGCAAAGCTGCTCTGCTGACTCAGATAATGAACCAGATCAATGGTATTTACTCTGATTAAACCACCAAGACCAGATTGTGACGGCATATAATAGAATTCTTTTCCTGTCTCATCTACATAAAGAGCCGCGCCAGTAGGACTTGCCATAACCTGACCGGCATCTGGAAACGGCTGATTGACAACCAGTTCTACCTGCTTCTGCCAGTTTTTTAGCTCACCACGCAGGGATGCAACGGAAAGATAACTGTTTTGCAGAAGAGATAGCCGGAAAAACAGTTCGTCGATAATCCTGTTATTGGCCTTCTTTTTCTTTTTTTCCTGTGCAATAGCCGCGCCGATATCATGGCGAAATTGACCGTAGTCCTGGCCATAGTGTAATCCCTTTAAAACCTGGTATTCATCCATCTTATCATCAAAAATAAAATCCGTTTCCAGATTCTTGACGGCAAGATGATACGCTGCTTCTCTCAGGGTTTTCTTATTCACCTGGATTCCATAACGATCGCGAATTCGGTCTCTATAAGCCCTGTATGGCTCTTCCTGTCCATCAACTATTCGAGGGGTTAGCCCAACCTGTTCCGCTACCTCATGAAATTCGTCTGTGGATAATTTATCGCAGAGGTTTGCAAGCAACCACACTGATGCGACATTTTCCGAATGTACACCAGCCCAGCTCATTGATACCCATTCGTGGGGACTCACATGGTCAGGTCTTGGGAAATAAGGTTTGCCATGGTAGATGAAAAGATCCCTGCTGTTTTTTAGCAGATCAGCGCTATTCCAGCCAAGCTGAAGGGCTGCAGCATACACAAGAGGTTTGAACGCCGATCCCATGGTTCGCTTGGCGTGAATGGCTCTGTTATAGAACCTGTTTTCGCTGCCTCCTGCAATACTCCGGATCTTACCTTTATGAACAACAATCGCCCCTCCCTGAACCAGTGGATATCGTTCAAGGTCTAAAAGATGGGGTTCCCAATCATCACTGACCTTTCTTACACTCACCCAGACCCTGTCTCCCACCTGCAACTCCTTGACAAGAAGATCAAGATCTTTTTTTTCGGTTTCACTCCAGAGATTCTTCCTGTACTTGACATCGGCCAGAACCAATCGCAATAGTCCATCTGCATCAATTACTGCCTCTCCAAGTCGTTTATCCAGCTCTACTTTGATTTTGGTCTCTTTTCCAGCCCCTGCTATTTCCGTAATAGTACCAAAAAGAAAAGCGCCTTGAGTCACTTCACTGTCTCCACTATACTCAAGGGCGGTAAGTTCTTTTTGCACCTCTTCACGGGTATAGCCTCTCAGGCGTACATCCAACCTCGAGAGTTCCCTTCGCAGGGACGCCAGCGTCTCTTGCTGTAAACCTTTGTCAACAGTTGTAATTACCTTTACCCCTGACGTTGCTATATTGCTGATCTCCTGGGCCTCAAGGGCCTCCCTTACACTGGTTGAAGAGACCGCCTCACGCACTAGCTCCATGGAGTAGTCGAGTGAATAGCCAACACGGCCCTGATTGAAATTTATATCCATTGCCAGCGCCTGATTATAGGCAAAGCTATCAATATGTCCACTTTCTCTCATCTTGTCCAGAACGTACCTCAAGCGCACCTTAGCCCGTTGTTTTGCTTTTTCCGCCCCTTCTTCCGTTTTTTTGATAAATGGATTGTAATAGTTTGGCTGCTTCACACTGCCCGCTATAAATGCACATTCAACGAGATTGAGTTCAGATGGCTTTTTATCAAAATAGTAGCGCGCCGCCACACCTAATCCATGTCCATTGCCGCTGACATAAAACTGATTTGCATAGAATTCAAATATTTTTTCTTTAGGGTAATGGTATTCGAGACGCAGAGCAAACAACAGTTCTTTCAGTTTGGCTTTATAGGAACGGTCTTCTCGTTTAAAGAGGTTTTTGGCCGTCTGTTGGGTCAGAGTACTTCCACCCTGTACAACCTTTCCTGCTTGAATGTTTTTAACCATCGCCCGGCCAATTCCACCGATATCAAAGCCAAAATGCTCAAAAAATCGTCCATCTTCGGCAGCAACCAGTGCGTTGACAAAGTCTGAGGGGATTTCGCTGTATTTCACGTACTGTCTGTGGGCTGTATCGAAAAACACCCCGAGCTTGGTAGTACCGTCACTATAATATACGTGACTCTCCCTGCCTAAAATGCTCTCAATGTTCTGCTCGCTGATTTCATCTCCAGGTTCAAGGACAACGAGTACATAGAGCCAGCCCGCAAGGCCACAGGTTGCCATAACAGTCAAGATAACGAGGGTAAAAAATAACTTTTTTAGCATAAATTGAATTTATTTTGAGCAACTGATGAATGAAAATGGTATCAAAGTGAAACGATAAACCATGTAACGTTCATAAAACTTGCAATTGCTTTCGAGTTAGAGTTTAAATACTGTCAATTATTTTCTGAGGTTAAACTCTCGCAAATGTACTCAGTAAAATCACATAACTCAATACATGAGTTACAATTTTACCGGTCTTTTACTGCGTACGTGGAATATTAATCCACCAAATACATTACACAATGACTTTAAAATCACTGCACTTCCCTTCAATACTTCTCTGTTTCATCATCATAACATTTGTTTCTGGTTGCGCCAGTCTCGATAACTACATGGTACTCAATGATGATGAATCCAATACCTTAAGCGAACAACAAGTTCAGGATGAGACTGAAAATGATCCCGATCTTGTGGAATCTGAACCTCTTATGTGCCTCAAGGAAGAGCTTCAAGAGCTAAATCTGACGGGAATGTGGAGCCCATCACTCAGGTCGCCGATGGGTCAACTCCAGGATGACGTTCAATATGATTTTCCAGTCGTGATCAACAAACAGGTTCAGATGTATCTTAACCTGTTTCAAGGAAAGCAGCGAAATCAATTCGCAGAATGGCTTGCCCGATCAGGCAGATACAAAACGATAATGCAAGAGCAGCTCATGGAGGCCGGTTTACCAACAGATTTGATGTATCTGTCGATGATTGAAAGCGGCTACTATGAGCTCGCCTGCTCGCGCTCAAAAGCTGTTGGCTTATGGCAATTCATGCAGCCCACCGGAAAACAGTACAACCTCAAAGTCGACAAGTATGTTGATGAACGTCGTGATGCCATTAAATCTACTCAGGCAGCCGTCTCCTACCTTTCTGATCTCTACGACGAATTTGGCGACTGGTATCTTGCCGTCGCAGCCTATAACGGTGGTCCTGGAACGATCAGAAATGGTTTACGCCAACATAATGTCAACGATTTTTGGGAACTTGCCTCCAAAAAGCACCTCAGCCTTGAAACAAAAAGATATGTTCCAAAGCTTATAGCGGCACTCATTATTGCCAAGGACCCCGAACGCTATGGTTTTACGAACATCAACTATCAACAGCCCCTTGGCTATGATACCATCACAGTGGGGCCTGGCATGCCTCTGGATGCCATAGCGCTTATCAGTGACAGTTCTTTAAAAGAAATAAAAGAACTCAACCATGAACTGAAAAACAACCGGACTCCAGTCAACCAGGTAGAATATGAAGTGAAGGTACCTGAGGCAAGAGGCACACTCGCACAGAAAAACCTTTCACGCCTTCACACTATAGCAACGACAGGGTACAAGACCCACAAAATACGTAAAGGCGACACCCTCAGTAGCATATGCAGACGCTATGACGTGAACAAGACAACCATACTGAAGGTAAATAATCTCAGAAGCAGTAAGCTCAGGACCGGATATAATCTGCGTATCCCATACAATACCTTAACATATCAGCTGCTGCCGGAAGGTTCTTCCGATGCCATGCTTGCCTATAAAGACAGTCTTATTCTTCATCGCATAAAAAAGGGTGAAACTGTCTCTAAAATATCCCAAAAATATGGGGTTACTCCAGAGATGATTGTTGCATGGAATGGCTTGAAAAATACCCATACAATTCGAGCAGGACAACAACTGGCCTTATATGTTGATAATGGCAACCAGGCGACAAATATTCCACAGACAGCATCCAGGAAAAACGATACAGCGAACTCCAATCTCATGGTTTTGCATTCAGAGAAAAAGAAACACTTCACTAGTAAGGAAGACCTCTTTCACTACTATAGTGTCAGAAATGGTGATTCTTTGTGGAGTATTTCCCGAAAATTTAGTGCTTCCACGACAGATATAAAAAAATGGAATAAACTGAAATCAAACCTGATCCATCCAGGCTCAACCCTCAAGCTTAAGAAAGGCTAGCAGGTCTGAGCCATTATCAGCTTGCTCCTTTCCTTCTTTAGAATTTTAACCCATGACAAAATGGATGTTGATGCCTACCATGCATCAAGCCGATTTCCAGGCTACACACGTTACTTCATTGGGACCAATTCATTTTTTACTTTAATAAAACAATGCTAACCAGTGACACACCTTTTCCAGCCCATGAATACTCAAGTGACGTCCATACAGTAAGGCTTGGAGACAGAACGTTTCTCCTTGTTGGCACGGCTCATATCTCACAGGAATCTGCAGACCTTGTGAAAATGGTGATTGAACAGGAACAACCGGACTGTGTCTGCCTGGAACTCGATGACAAACGATACCAGGCTCTTACCCAGAAGAAGAAATGGGAAGAGCTCAATCTGAAAACCATCGTCAAAAATAAACAACTTTCTACCCTGCTCGTTCAGCTGCTCATGGGATCCTACCAGAAACGCATGGGAGGCAAGCTCGGAGTAACGCCTGGAGCGGAACTGCTCACAGCGGCTAATACTGCAAAAAATCTGCAGATTCCCATTTCTCTTTGTGACCGTGATGTCCGTATCACGCTGAGAAGGGCCTGGAAATCGACCTCATTCTTCAAAAAAGGCTACCTTCTCACCTCGCTTCTTGCCAGCCTTTTTGATAAAGAAGAAGTATCAGAAGAAAAACTGCAGGAACTCAAACAAAAAGATGTCCTCACAGAACTGATGGATGAGATGGGTAGTGCATTGCCTGATCTCAAACGGGTTCTCATCGACGAACGGGATATCTATCTCAACGAGAAGATTAAATCCTCCATGGGAAAACGCATAGTGGCCGTAGTTGGTGCGGGACATATCGCAGGAATGATACGCTCTTTTGAATCTGACAATAAATCAAAACTGGAAGAGATCACCAGTATTCCACCTGTCTCAAAAGGCTATAAGATCATCGGCTGGCTTATCCCGGCTCTGATCATTGGGTCACTCGTCGTTATAGGCAGCCAGAAAGGGGCCTCTGTGGCCGGTGAGAATCTACTGTACTGGATCATGGCAAATGGTGTGCCCTGTGCCATTGGAGCGGTGCTTGCGCTGGCACACCCGCTAACCATTGTCAGTTCTTTTGTTGCCGCTCCAATTACCAGTTTGACCCCGGTCATCGGTGCCGGTTATGTCGCAGCTTTTGTACAGGCTATTGCCTGTCCACCTGTCGTCAAGGAGTTCCAGAACGCAGGAGATGACATCAGTAGCATAAAAGGCTGGTGGAAAAATCGTCTTCTCCGGGTCTTTCTGGTTTTCCTTCTCACGGGCCTTGGCTCTGCCATTGGCACCTGGGTTGGAGGCTATGAAATTTTCACCAACCTCATTCATTAATGAGGTTCACAACGAGTGGATATGCCAAGGCTGTTCGCTCATCTATTTAGCGATTAATGTTTGCAGTATCATACAAGGAAAAAGCAACGAATATGTCAGACAAGAAAAAAGAGCCCGTAGTTCTTAACACAAAGCAGAAACAATATCTCAAGGGCTTAGCGCATCCACTCAATCCCCTCGTACAAATAGGTAAAGAGGGCTTGAGTCCCGGACTCCTCGCCATGACCCGTGAAGAACTGCTTCGGCACGAGCTCATCAAGGTCAAACTCAGCAATAACAGCGGTCTGGATAAGGTTGCAACCTCGGAAGAAATTGCCGAAAAAACAGAGAGTATTCTGGTGCAGCTTATCGGTAAAACCTTTGTTCTATATAAGGAAAACCTTAAAAAGCCAAAAGATAAAAGAATTTATATCCCAAAAGGATAATTATAGGTACTCTACCGGGACAGGCTTTAAAAAGGCTTTTGCTGGTTGCGAGTAATTCGCTTATTCAGCAATATTTATATGAGACCTGTCCCCTACCCTACAACTGCAACAGTGGCATGGCCTCATCCTGACGTGCAATATGCAATTTCACCGTTGGCCACTGCTGCATCGATGTACCTGCAGCCTGTCTTGCGAGTTCTACTGAGTTATTTTTTTCACTCAGATGGGCAAGCACCACCTCTTGTATCGATTCTCCCAAAACATTTCGAAGAAAATCAGCGGCGTCATCATTGGACAGATGCCCTCGACTGGAGCGCACACGCTGTTGCAGTGGCAGAGGATAGGGACCATATTTTAACATTTCCAGATCATGATTGAACTCCAGAATCACCCCATGGCAAGATGAAAGTCTTTGTGCCATCAGATGTGAGGTCTTCCCAGTATCCGTACAATACCCCAAACGTTTATCTCCGTCCGAAATGACATAACCAACCGGATCTGCGGTATCATGGGAAACACGAAAGGAGCGTATCTCAAGATCCTCGATTCGCAGCACATCTCCTGTTGCAAACGTCCTGACCTCAAAGAGCTTTCCTATTTTCAAAGCAGCCGCCTCAAAGGTTCCCTCATTGATGCAAACAGGTATTCTGTATTTCCTTGAAATGACACCAACCCCACAAATATGGTCATTATGTTCATGGGTGATACAAACTGCCTTGATATCCGCCAGATCACGATTAATCGACTGCATTCGCTGCTGTAACTGCTTGCCTGAAAATCCTGCATCAATGAGAATGGCTGTGTTGCGACTCTCGACATAAACGGCGTTGCCGCGACTCCCGCTTCCAAGAACTGAAAATCGCATAATCTTACACCCCGGTATGTCCAAAACCGCCTGCACCCCGTTTTGTTTTGTCCAAGACCTCAACCTCGATAAGACGAGCTCTCTGCACCGGGGCCACTATCATCTGAGCAATCCTTGCCCCTCTTGTAACTGTAAAAGGACCCCTTCCAAGGTTTACAAGAGCAACCTTCACCTCACCCCGATAATCGGAATCGATTGTACCGGGACTGTTAATAAGGGTTATACCGTTTTTTACCGCAAGCCCGCTACGTGGACGAACCTGGATTTCATACCCTTTAGGAATTGCTACCGCAAAACCCGTTGGAATGAGGGTAATCTGGCCGGGTTCTATTATAGTATCGCCAGTTACCGCGGCCATGATGTCCATTCCGGCTGAACCTTCGGTCTCATATGCTGGCAACGTGAGATTCCGCTCACCTTCTGGCAGGAGCCAACAGAATTGTACGTCTATATCTCCCATCTTTTCCCCTATTTATCCGGTTTAAAAACAATGTAACCGAAATTTCATACAAAAAAGGCCGACTCCTCGCTGTAAAGAAGTCGGCCTGAAAGCTACAATGAAAAGATGTTTATTCCTTTTCTAAAAGCGCCTTGCGACTGAGACGAATCCGACCGCGGTTATCCACGTCAAGCACTTTGACCTCAATCTCATCGCCTTCATTTACCACATCGGTAACCTTGGTTACACGCTTATGGTCAAGTTCGGATATATGAACCAGGCCGTCTGTACCAGGAAGAATTTCTACAAAGGCACCGAAATCTTTAATGGTCTTGACAATTCCCTTATAGACAGCGCCAACTTCTGCTTCAGCCGTGATGGCTTTGACTTTAGCCACAAGTGCATCAGCGAGTTCACCGTTGAGTGCAAACATCTTGATCAGACCACTATCGTCGACTTCAATTTTTGCATCGAACTCAGCCGAAAGCTCTTTAATAATTTTTCCACCAGGTCCAATGATGTCTCTGATTTTATCCGGATTGATTTTGTGGACCATGTATTTGGGAGCATGCTCAGCTACGGCGTCACGGGCAGTGGAGATACCTTTTTCCATTTCCCCAAGGATGTGGATACGGCCTTCTTTGGCCTGATTAAGGGCTGTACCCATGATCTCCCGATCTACACCGTCAATCTTGATATCCATTTGTAAGGCGGTGATACCGTCGCAGGTACCAACAACTTTAAAATCCATATCCCCTAAATGATCTTCATCGCCGAGGATATCTGAAAGAATGGCAATCTTCTCACCTTCCTTAATGAGTCCCATAGCAATTCCAGACACAGGGCGCTTGATAGGAACACCGGCATCCATCAGTGCCATACTACCGCCACAGACAGAGGCCATGGAGGAAGAACCGTTGGATTCAAGAATCTCAGAAACCACCCGGATGGAGTAAGGAAAATCTTCTTCCTTTGGCAAAACCGCCTCAAGTCCACGGGTTGCAAGGGTTCCGTGTCCAACATCCCGTCTGGATGGGCCGCGAAGCATTCTTGCCTCGCCAACACAGTACGGAGGGAAATTATAATGCAACATGAACCGTATGCTTTCTTCCCCGTTTAAGGTTTCAACACGCTGTTTATCCCTTTCACTGCCCAGGGTTGTGCTGACGAGAGCCTGAGTCTCTCCACGGGTAAACAGTGCAGAGCCATGGGCTTTGGGTAAATATTGGGTCTCACAATTGATGTCACGTATTTCATTATACTTTCTGCCACCAATCCTGATTTCCTCATTGACGATTTTGCCGCGCATATACGACTTCTTAAAGGAAGAGAGAAGTTCACTGATCTCATTTTTATTTTCTTCTTCAGGGTCGATTTTAGCGATTACTTCGTCTTTTAATGCGTCGTAGACACCACCACGCTCAAGCTTGTCGGAGGTTGTAAATACTTTTTCCATCCCGGCAGCTGCAACTTCCTTAACCTTTGCCAACAGTTCCTCGTTGATCTCAGGAGCAACAACCTCAACTTTTGGTTTACCACAGCTTTTCTGTAATTCTTCCTGGATATCGAGCAGTGGCTGAAGATGTTCAAATGCATAGAAAATGCCGGAAAGAACTTCATCTTCGCTCAACTCATCGGCTTTTCCCTCAACCATGACAATGGCCTTTCTGGTACATGCCACAACGATGTCCATGGCGGATTTGGCAAGTTCCTTAACAGTTGGATTAAGAACATACTCACCATCGATGTAGCCAATCCGTCCACCGGCCACCGGACCATCAAAGGGAATGTTAGACAGGGATAAAGCACAAGACGCACCGGTCAAAGCAAGAACATCAGGGAGGATCTGCTGATCAGCAGAGAGAACTGTCGCGATTACCTGCGTCTCGGCTCGATAGCCTTTAGGGAAGAGTGGTCGCATGGGCCGGTCAATGATCCGGCAGGTGAGAACCTCGTGATCACTTGGTCTGCCAATTTCACGACGAAAATAGTTGCCCGGAATCCGGCCAACGGACGCCAGTTTTTCCTGATATTCGATGGTCAGAGGTAAAAAATCAACATCAGGTCGGGCTTTTCCAGCCCCGACAGCTGTGACGAGAACCACGGTTTCGCCAGAGCGAATAACGATAGAGCCTGATGCTTGTTTGGCAATTTTGCCAGTTTCAATGGAAATGATTTTTCCACCGATTTCAGTTTCAACTTTAGTAAACATGTTTTCTCCAGATGTGTAGCATCAGGGAAAGGCGCAGCGCCAATTTATCCGACTGGATTATCCACCAGCCCCGTATGCTTTTTTTCGGTTTTCCTAAAACAACAAAAACCTCAAACAATTCAACAAATGAACTGTTTGAGGCGTATTACGGCACTTTGCCATAGGCAACAAGGTCACAACAGCACGCGATAATTACTTGCGTAGCCCCAACTCTTGCAGCATTGTTCTGTACTTGTTAATATCTTTCTTTTTCAGGTAGTCAAGAAGGCTGCGTCGCTGACCAACCAGCTTGAGGAGTCCCTGTCTTGAATGGTGATCCTTTTTGTGTACTTTAAAGTGCTCGGTGAGATACTGAATACGATCAGTAAGAAGAGCAATTTGTACTTCTGAAGATCCAGTATCTGTCGGATGGACCTTAAACTTCTCAATTATTTCATTTTTTTTAACCGCTGACTGTACCACGACAATCCTCCTGAAACGATATATTCAAATAGTGTTATTATTTACTCTAAAACCTGCTCCACCCTTATTATAGGCGGAATTACTCATTACGACAATAGATGGTTTGCTGAATGTGGCGAACCCGGCAAACCGATTAGATACTTTTGTAAAAATTGTCACCGACACACTAGTCAAATCGATTGATTATTGCAACAATTTAGCAACCTCTTCTACACTAATCATCTTTTTCATGCAGAATTCGATGGCGTTTTCATGTGAAAGCTCATCCCAGTTAAGAGACTGCCCCACGGAAAAGCGACCACTTTGTGTTCTTCTGAGCGCCGTGAGATGTGCACCACAACCCAGTGCCGAACCAATGTCGGCTGCAAGTGTCCTGATATAGGTTCCCTTGCTGCAGACAACGCGTATCTGCAGTTGTCCCTCAGTGCCGACAATATCAGCTATACCGTCTGTACGTTCAAGTACTGAAATGGTAATCTCACGAGCTTCTTTCTCTATCTTGATACCTTTTCGAGCGTAATAATAGAGAGGCTTACCTTGATGCTTAAGGGCTGAATAGGCAGGGGGCACCTGGAATTGCCGTCCTCTGAAGCCTGCAAGGCATAGTTCTATCTGCTCTGCTGAAATATGTCCCACCTCGCGCCGTTTGATTATTTCTCCCTCAGTGTCCAGGGTTTCAGTCTCAACGCCCAGACGAAGCGTAGCAAGGTATTCCTTTTCGCCATCCATAAACTGCGATATAAGTTTCGTAGCGGGTCGACCAGCACAGACAATCAAAAGACCGGTCGCAAAGGGGTCCAGTGTCCCCGCATGGCCAACTTTTTTCATGTGCAGAATTTTTCTCATTCTGCTGACAACCCCAAAAGAGCTTATATCGACAGGCTTATCAATTAAAAACACCCCTGCTTCAAAGCCTTCTACCTCTTGTACATCCATAAATGTCAGTTTACCCTATCCTTGACAACCATCGGGTCAGACACCGTCACAGCTGTTTTTAAAACAGCCAAAACGTCATCCAAAACCTGCGCAAAAGCCTTACCGTGACAACGAAACCCTGCAGCATTCCTATGTCCCCCACCGCCAAACTGTTTAGCGACACTTGCAACATTGCACTGCCCTTTCGCCCGCAAGCTCACGGAAACAGTTCCATTCAAGGCTTCTTTCACAAGAACGGCCACCTTTACGTTTTGCAGTGAACGCGGGTAGTCGATGAAGCCTTCTGCATCCTGTAGAGTTGCTCCGCTCTCCTGAAGCATTGACTGGGTAACTGTCATAAAAGCAATTTGCTCACTTTCATGCAAAGCAATGGAACCCAGGGCAAGTTCCATCAGTTTGATGCGTTGTTTGGTGAAATTGTCATATATATGAGAGCCAACAACATGGGGTTTAACCCCTTTTGCTATCAATTGTCCTGCGATCTCCATAGTCCGTGGGCCTGTACTTTCATAGCGAAAAGAACCGGTGTCCGTGCAGATTGCGACGTAAAGATTGAAAGCCGCCTGGAGACTTAACTCTGCCCCGAGCAACATCCCGACTTCATACACCATTTCTCCTGTGGAAGAACAGTCAGGGGCAACCCAGCGCCCCGTACCGAAATCCTTATGGGACTGATGATGATCAATGACCCAGAAAGGAGTGTTACTGAGAACCTCTTGTTTTAAAATTCCCAGGCGGTCCTCATCACCGCAGTCAAGAGCAATACTGACCAGATCTTCCCCTGCATCAGAGACGAAATTTTTATACCGTTCAACGGAAATACTGGCACGATCTTTATCCGGCAAGAATGTGTACAGATGAGTGATCGGTTCCTCAATAAGACAGAACACTTTTTTCCCAAGAGATTCTAAAATCGAAGCAAATCCCAGCAGCGACCCCAGAGCGTCTCCATCAGGATGTGAATGGGTAAACAGCACCACATGGGAATAATTGTGGATATCGCATATAAGTTTTTCAGGTATTATCCGGGGAAGACTGTCGCTCATCCGCTATTTCCTTGAAAATTTCGTCCAACTCTGCAACTTTGTCAGCAACACTGTCGTACTGAAACTGTAATACCGGGGTAAAACGAAGATTGAGCGTTTTGGCAATATGACTTCGCATAAAGCCACTCGCGCGCTGAAAGCCCTTCTCAGCTTCTCTTCTTTCTTTTTTGTCACCCAATACTGTAAAGAAAATCCGGGCAAGACTCAAGTCATCTGTCACATCAACCCGCGAAATGGAAGCACTGTTTAAGCGAGGGTCCCCGACTTTACTTATCAACAGAATAGAGAGTTCATTACGAATAGCCTCTGCAACCCTGGATGATCTTTTCTGTTCACGCTTATCACCTATTCCAATGGAATCAAGGGTCTGTTTTGGATCAAATACCGACACTGTACTACCTCAATTTAATAAACTCGTAAAAGAATGAATTGCATATTAAAAGCTGGGTCTAAAAAAACATTTTCTCTACACAGTGTACCAAAAAAGAGCATAGCCTGCAGAAACAAATCTGCAGGCTCCCCTTAAAATTGCCACGATGTATTCATGAAATTATACAAACCTCTTCTGATTAAAGGGTAGCTTCAATCTCATTCATGATAAATGCTTCGAAGTTATCTCCAACCTTGATGTCATTAAATTTATCGACGCCTATACCACACTCATACCCTGACTGGACTTCTTTCACATCATCCTTGAAACGTCTGAGGGACGCCAGCTTTCCAGTGTAAATCACTACGCCATCTCGAAGTACACGCACCTGGGCTGACCGCATAATTTTTCCATCCAGAACATAACAGCCTGCAATGGTCCCAATCTTAGGTACGCTGAAGGTCTCACGAACTTCTGCAAGCCCGATGACTTCTTCCTCAAAGGTTGGGTCGAGCATTCCGACCATCGCCTTGCGAATATCGTCTAGGGCGTGATAAATAACATCATATGATCTGACGTCGACGTTTTCTTTCGTGGCCAACTCTTTTACTTTAAGACTTGGTCTCACATTGAAACCGATAATGATTGCGTCAGAGGCTGAGGCTAACAGAATATCTGATTCCGTTATCGTACCGGTGCCTTCGTGGAGCACCTTAACCTTAATTTCCTTGGTCGATAGATCTTCAGCCGCCTTGGCGAAGGCCTCAAGTGTACCCTGAACATCCGAACGGAGTACAACTTTAAGCTCCTGTACGTCTCCTTCACTCATCTGTTCAAAAAGCTTATCCAGTGAGATTTTAGTATTGGCACCAAGCTCACTTTCACGCGCTTTAAGCGACCTGACCTGGGATACGTTTCTGGCCATTTTTTCATCGGTTACAACGATGAATTCATCTCCTGCACTTGGGACACCTGAAAGGCCCTGAACTTCTACAGGAATGGCAGGCCCTGCCTCCTGAATCGGACGGCCTTTATCGTCAAGCATTGCTCTTACCTTACCTGCAAACTGACCGACGACAAAATACTCACCTAAATGCAGGGTACCATCCTGGATAAGAACCGTTGCAACTGCACCGCGACCTTTATGTAACTGCGCTTCAACAACACGGCCTCTCGCTTTTCTTCCTTTGTCCGCACGAAGCTCTAAAACCTCAGCAAGGAGTTGGATAGCCTCAAGAAGAGCATCAATACCAATATTCTGTTTTGCGGAAGTCTCACAGTACATGGTGTCGCCACCCCATTCTTCCGGCATAAGATTCAGCTCAGACAACTCACGCTTGACCCTGTCCGGATCAGCATTGTCTTTATCAATCTTATTGACTGCAACGATAATTGGCACCTCGGCGGCCTGGGCATGATGGATAGCCTCACGCGTCTGGTCCATAACACCATCGTCTGCTGCAACCACAAGGACCACTATATCGGTTACCTGGGCACCTCTTGAACGCATCTCGGTAAAAGCAGCATGACCTGGAGTGTCAACAAAGGTGACATCCCCGGAACCTGCACGAACATGGTAAGCACCGATATGTTGAGTTATTCCACCAGCCTCACCATCTGCGACATCCGTTTTTCGAATGGCATCAAGAATTGATGTTTTTCCATGGTCGACATGTCCCATGACAGTAACAACAGGAGAACGTGGCTTTTGTTCACCACCTTCTTCGGCCTCACTCAGGAGCTGCATTCCAATCTCTTCAGTAACCCCCTGTTCAACTTCGTAACCAAAATCTGCGGCAATAATGGTTGCCGTGTCCGTGTCAACAGGCTGGTTGATGGTAGCCATTACTCCAAGGCCCATCAATTTGGCAATAACGTCGCTGGCCTTGATTTTCATCTTGAGGGCCAAATCCCCTACCGTGATTGTATCATAGACCTTAAAACGTTTCTTGCTCGCCTTCATCTCCGAAGGTGCAGCGACGACCTTGGCCCTTCGTCCTTTCTTCCTTCGGCCCCCTTCACGCCCAAGCTGCTCCTGCGCAAAATGAGTGAACTTAACGTTTTTCTGTCCTTTTTTACCCCGACGAGCATCCTTCCCACGTTCTTCAAGATCAGGACCTGTTTTTTTCCCTTTCTTGCGGGTGCGGTTTGAGTCTTCAGTCTGAACCATCCCCGGAACAACAGCATCCGCGGGTGCAGTACTTACGGGCTTTCTGGATACCGGCGGTTTGCCCTGGCTTCTCTGAGGCGGTCTGCTTGGTTTTTTAGGTTCTTCAGTCTTGGGAAGCTCAATGGTTCGAATTACCCGGGCCATTGGCCGTTTTTGTCCCTGGGCAGCCTGCTTATCTTTTTTATGAGATGATGCAGTGTCTTTTTCTTTGTTTTTAGATGGTTTTGCCGCCTTAACAGGTTGGACTTTTGTTTCTACGACCTTAGCAGCCTCAGGAGTCTCGTCTTGCTCAGTAGCCAACGTCTCAACCACTTCTGAAGTAACCTTATCTTCTTCTGCAGTGACTTCTTTTTGAGTGGCTTCCTTTGTAACGACTTTCTTGGAGATATCTTGTTTTGGGCTGTCGCCCTGATCCACAGAGATTGTCTCTCCAGCAGGAGGCTCGACCTCTTGAGCTGCTGAGACCGTTTCAACCGGTTTTTCTGCGACAGGATGTGCGCTGATTTCTTCGACCTGATCAACTGCAGCATCTTCTGCCACAACATCTTGGACATCTTCCACTTCAGGCTCGGTTTCTTCTTTTACCTGAGCTCGACGCCTGATGACAGTGGCCCGACGGCGGATAACAGTTGATCCTTCAGTATCGCTGTCAATACGCTTTTCAACAAGCTCGGTATTCGCCGATGTCAGAACAGTATTCCGTATTTTCTCTGCTGTTTCGTCGTCAACCGCTGAACTATGCCCTTTGATATCAAAGCCAAGTTCAATCAATTTATCAGTCAACGCTTTACTGCTCATTCCAGCCTCTTTGGCCAGCTCATATACCCTAACTCTGCTCATCCTCTACTCCCGTATTGCATCGCAACAATCATTTGATCCATTATCTTATCGGTAATTGTTCTCTGCACCGAAATGAACCGTTTTAAATCTCTATATTTAAAGACGAAACAATCTCTTCCATTTTTTTGTTTTACTCGTAAGTAGCTCAGCACAGTGCACATCAGTACAACAATAAGCCCCTCTCCCTGGCAGCGTCTGACCAGGATCTTCCTGAATCTTCCCGTCTTGCCAGACAAAACGTTGAAGTTCGTATTTGGGCTTTTTAGTCCTGCATATGCAGCAGGTGCGCAAAGAAACTTTTTTATCAAGAACCTTCACTCTCATCGGCATTCTGTTGTTCTACATCGATGGGCCCATCATTTTCATCAACTGAGACCGTAACATCTGTCTGTTCTACTTGCGATTCCTCTTGTTCAACAACATTACCGTTTGACTCATCCGGTACAGCAACAGCTTCACTCTGCTCAAAAGGAATCTCTTTTGCCTGCTCTATAAGCGCCTGGGCAAAGTCTTCATTGATTGATCTCAAGACAGTAAGCTCTTCAACCGACTTATTTGCAAGAACTGCGGTTGAAAAAATGCCTTTTCCGAGCAACTGGTCCGCCAGAGTTTCATCAACACCTTTCAACTTAAGCAGACTTTGATAACCTGGGTCCTGCAGATTAGCATAGCGCTGCTCGCTTTTCACGTCAATCCTCCAACCGATAAGCTTTGAAGCGAGCCGAACATTCTGTCCCTGACGGCCAATTGCCAGGGAAAGCTGATCGTTTGGGACGACGACGAGAAGTGAGTTTGCATCCTCATCGGCCATGACCATACTGACATGAGCGGGTGCAAGAGCGTTGTAGACATACTTTGCAGGGTCCGGACTCCAGGTGACGATATCAATACGTTCCCCCTGCAACTCCTGGACAACATTCTGTACCCTCGCACCCTTCATACCGACACAGGCGCCTACCGGATCGACATCACTCTCAGAGGAACTTACTGCAATTTTTGCACGAAATCCCGGTTCTCTGCTGACACCCATGACCCGAACAATACCCTCGGCCATCTCGGGAACTTCCATCTGAAACAATTTACCCAAAAATTCATCACAGGTTCTGGAAAGTATAAGCTGAGAGTCCCTGCTTGTCTGACGTACTTCTTTTAAATAGGCGCGGATTCGATCTCCCTGCTTGAAAGATCTTTTGGGAATCTGTTGATCTTTTGGCAAAATTGCATCTGTGCGACCAAGGTTGACAATCATATTCCCCCGCTCAAATCGCTGGACAATACCACTCACCACTTCACCGATGCGATCTTTAAACATGTCATAGATCACCTCACGCTCCGCGTCTTTCATGCGGTGGATAATAACCTGCTTGGCGGACTGAGCTGCAATCCTGCCAAGGTCGGTGATATTTTCCATCTTTTCCCCGAGTTCATCACCAACCTGTACCTCCGGGTCGAGTTTGCGGGCATCTGCCAAACAGATTTCGGTCTGTTCATCTTCAGCCTCCTCAACAACTATACGGAACTGAAATACCTCGACTTCACCGAATTCTTCGTTGTAACGCACTTCAATATCGCGGCGACTACCGAATTTTTTTCTTGCTGCAGACTGGACCGCCTCTTCGATGGCCTCTATCAGTAATGTTTTATCAAAACCTCGATCCCTGCTAATCTGGTCGATTATGCGTTTTAAATCTGATAGCATTCTATTACCCCGTCACTATGACTTTCATCTCCGATAACCGGAGTTACATCCATTGTTCTTCAAAACAGTCCGTCCAGCTTAAATGGCTAACCTTGCCTTACTAAACATATCGTACGTAAACTGCATCGAACTCCCATCGGCAAGGTTCATGTATATTTTTTCTTCACCGACATCGCCAATAATACCTTCAAAGGTCTTAACCCCTTCAATAGCGTTATGAACCTTAACTCGAGCTTTCTTTCCTTTATACCTGCTGAAATCTTCAAGCGACCTTAACGGCCGTTCAAGCCCAGGAGATGAAACTTCTAAATTATAAGCATGGTTAATTATTTCTTCCACATCAAGATACTGACCGAGTTCCCGGCTCACATTACTACAATGATCCAGGCTAACCCCTTCTTTGCAGTCAATAAATACACGCAAGACCCAACCATGGGCCTCTGTCCGGAACTGTACCTCAAAGAGTTCCAACCCCATGTCAGGGAGCAGCTCATTGAGATAGCTCTGAACTTTTTCAACAATTAGCTCACTCATATCAAACACCAAAAACTACTATCAGAAGAGATGAAAGCTTTCAAAAAAAATGATCTCTTATATGCGGACATAAAAAAAAGCGGGCAATGCCCACTTCCAAAAGCCCTCCTGCCAAATGTGCATAAGCGGAAGGTATAACACCAATGACATGATCTTCTCACAGAGATGAGCCTCACACTTTCGCAGAAGATACGTGTCAATTGCGCAGAAATTTAACCACAGATCAACAACTTTGTCAAGGCGAAAGCGCCAGCTCCTCTGTTCATTCCCGTCCAGCGTCTTTACAGTGCAATCGCAAGCAGGCTCGTGAAAAAGACATCTCTGCCGTCCGGAGCCGTTGTAGCTGATAGCGTTGTTCAACCATCCAAGAGAACATTTACATTAATACTGTAATATTTCAAGTCACTTAAACAATTTATTTTAAGCCCTCGCCACCCCCGCTGATGAAAATTGTATTTGACAAACCATTACGAGCACTTTATTAAAACCACTGTTTCAGAACATTCCTGCTATCTTTTGCTACCCAGGACAATATGACCGCATTGTGCCCATATTGCTAACATGCATTACATTTCCTTGCCCCAGCAAACCTATGTATTGTTCAACTGTTAGAAATAGAGATAGTCCTCTTATCTGTTAACCATACGAATTTCTTCATGACCAATAAGACTCTTATCATAGCAGAAAAACCGAGTGTGGCCGGAGACCTTGCCAAGGCGCTTCCGGGTAAATTTAAAAAAACAAAAACACACTACGAAAGCGATAGTTATGTCGTCTCTTATGCAATTGGTCATCTTGTATCCATCTGTTACCCGGAAGAGATTAATCCCGCGTATCAAAAATGGGACATGAACACACTCCCTATCCTCCCGGAAGAGTTTCCGTTAAAAGGTCTGGAAGGAACAAAAGCTCAACTCAATGTACTGCAGAAGCTTATTCGCCGAAAAGATATCACAGAAATTATAAACGCCTGTGATGCCGGACGTGAAGGAGAGCTGATTTTTAAATACATCGTTAAGTATGTGTGGAACAACTCCGTTGCCAAAAAGTCCTTTAAACGGCTATGGCTTCAGTCAATGACAACGGATGCCATAAAAAGTGCCTTCGCGACACTGCGGGACAACGAAGACATGACGCCCCTTGAAGATACAGCTCTCTGCCGCTCCGAATCAGACTGGCTGATAGGTATCAATGCAACCCGGGCACTAACCGGTTTCAATTCAAGGCGAGGCGGGTTTTTCCTTACACCGTGCGGCAGGGTACAGACCCCCACTCTGTCCCTGTTGGTCAAGAGAGAGCGGGCCCGACATGAATTTATTGCAAAACCATTCTGGACCCTGCACGCCACTTTTGATTTTCTCTCTGGAGCCTACGAGGGCAAATGGATTGACACCGCCTACACAAAAGACCCCACTGACGCCCATAAAAAAGCCGATAGACTCTGGGATGCAAAAGACGCAGACGCTCTGATCCAAAAATGCACAGGTAAGGCTGCAGTCGTCACTGAAGAAACGAAAAAGACCAGCCAGAGCTCCCCACCACTTTACGACCTGACACTTCTGCAAAGAGAGGCCAATTCACGGTTTGGTTTTTCCGCCAAGAACACCCTGGGAATAGCCCAGGCACTCTATGAGCGACACAAAGTGCTTACTTACCCACGTACAGATTCAAAACATCTTCCAGAAGATTATCTGCCAACCGTCAAGAAAACCATCGAGAACCAGACTAAAGGTAAATTGAAAAAATTCGCCCGACTGGCTCTTGACAAAAATTATGTTGTTTTTTCCAAAAAGATTTTTGACAATTCCAAAATCTCTGATCACCACGCTATCATACCTACCAACGTGCTCCCCTCTTCTCTATCAGAACCTGAAGAGAAAATATACACCCTCGTCGTACAGCGGTTTCTTGCCGTATTTTTCCCATCTGCTGAATATCTGAACACCAAAAGATATTCCGTTGTCGAAAATGAGACCTTTCTGACAGAAGGGAAAATTTTACTTGAAGCGGGTTGGAAGAGCATCTACGGGACCGAGACAGGTGACGGTAAAGACAAAATTCTCACCCAGTTGCCAGACAACGCCAAGGTCTTGTGTGAATACTGCGAAAAAGAACAACACGAGACGACCCCTCCTGCCCGCTTCAATGAGGCCACCCTGCTTTCAGCCATGGAAAATTCTGATAAGCTTGTGGCCGATGATGAACTCGCCGATGCCATGAAAGAGCGGGGACTTGGTACGCCTGCTACCAGGGCTGCCATTATTGAGAAACTGATCAATGAAAAATACGTGGTCCGAGAAGGAAAAGATCTAACCCCCACCGGTAAAGCATTTGAGCTTTTGTCACTTTTAGAGGCAATGAAAATTGAAGTCCTTGCATCTCCTGAAATGACCGGGGAATGGGAATATAAACTCAACCAGATCCTCAAAGGGGATTTTACCCGTGAAAAATTCATGGATGAAATCCGCTCCCTCACCAGACATATAATAGATCAGGTGAAAAACTTTGAAGCGGATGAAGTTCGCCTTGAAGCACCGTTTAGTCCGGTCAATGGCATCCACATTTTCTGCTCCCCCACCGCTTACATCAGCGCGGATGAAAAGATCAGTATACGCAAAATTCTCGGGGGCAGGATGCTGAGTGACAGCGATGTGATCGCTCTTCTCAATGGTGAAACGATAGGACCCTATAGCGATTTTCGTTCAAAACGGGGGAAACCTTTTACGGCATCAGTAAAGCTTGTAAATAATAAAATTGAGTTTATGTTTGCAGACTCAATGGCCGAACTCGACATTGAGGCAATCAAAAAGAGCCCTTCATTGGGTTTTTCTCCCATCGACGGGACAAAAGTATTTGATACTCCAATGGCTTATTTATCAGAATCGGCTCTCGACGGAGAAACAAAAAAAGGTCTTCGAATCAGTAAAATAATTTTATCTAAAGAGATCACAGCCGAAAATATTAAGCAGCTTTTAACTGACGGGAAGACCGAGTTGATAACAGGATTTATCTCAAAAAGAAGAAAGCCCTTTGAAGCCTATCTGATTCTTGCTAAAAATGGTACAGTGAGTTTTGAATTTCCACCGAGAAAAACAAAACCAAAAGAATAATTTTGCACTTCCCTTCAAACAGAGGGGAAAAAATAATGAAACAAATAAAAAAAGAATTTAAAGAAAAGAGTGGTCATGATCTTGCCCAGATATGCGCTAAAGTCGCCCTGGACACCAAAGCGGAAGAAGTCGTCATATTAGACGTACGTGGCCTTACCACCTTCACCGAGTATTTTGTTATCATGAACGGCAAATCTACCCGCCATGTTCAGGCATTGGCTGAGGCTATTGAAGGTTGCTTACGTTCAAAGAGGGTTAAATCGTCCACAGCTGAAGGGTTGCAGGAAGGTATGTGGGTCTTACTGGATTTTGATGATGTTGTTGTTCACGTTTTTTACCATGAGCAGAGAAAATTTTACGACATAGAGGGCCTGTGGTCCGAGGCAAAGCAACTGGAGATTGAGGCAGCGTAAAGCTCACCTTTTTAACCTCCAAGCCAAATTAAAATACACAACTACTCAACCATGCAATATTTAAGCACCAGGGGTGGCATTTCCCCGATATCCTTTACTCAAGCTGTAATGATGGGCCTTGCTGAAGATGGTGGTTTACTCCTACCAAGGACAATTCCCCGTATAGGTAGCGATACTTTTGCTTCCTGGCAGCAGTTGAGTTATCCAGAACTCGCCTTTGAAATTATGTCTCGCTTTATTGATGACATTCCAGGCAGTGATCTAAGAAATATTATCAATGCCTCCTATGCAAGCTTCACTTCAGAGCAAGTGACGCCGCTGGTGCACCATGGAGATTTGCATATTCTAGAACTTTTCCATGGCCCTACTCTCGCTTTTAAAGATGTGGCACTGCAATTTCTCGGCAACCTGTTCGAGTACATGCTCAAGAAAAATAAGTCAGTCCTCAACATTATTGGCGCGACCTCCGGGGATACCGGTTCTGCTGCGATTTATGGTGTCAGGGGAAAACAAAATATCAACATTTTTATCCTCCATCCCCACAAGCGGGTCAGTGCTGTTCAGGAAAGGCAGATGACCACAGTTCTGGATGCCAATGTTTTTAATATCGCAATCGATGGCTCTTTTGACGATGGGCAAAGCATCGTCAAAAGAATTTTCAATGATATTGAGTTCAAAAATAAATATCATCTCGGGGCAATTAATTCGATTAACTGGGCAAGGGTTCTCGCTCAGGTTGTGTACTATGTATACAGCTGTATCCATGTTGCCACCCATGAAAAAGACTCATCCGTGGACTTTGCCATCCCGACCGGTAATTTCGGCGATATCTTCGCAGGCTACATAGCCAAAAAAATTCTACCTCCAGGCACAATTCGCCAACTGGTTCTGGCCACCAATGACAATGATATCCTCTCTAGATTTGTCAATAAAGGTGATTACTCCCTTGGCGACGTCAAAATCACCTCAAGTCCGTCCATGGATATCCAGGCTGCCTCCAATTTCGAGAGATACCTCTACTACCTCATGGACAGCGATCCCAACAAGACCAAGGCGCTGATGGAAGAATTCGCTGAGAACGGGCGCATCGACCTATCGGGGTCTCAGGACCTGATAAAAAGGGATTTTGTTGCAGTTGCCGTCTCAGAAGAACAGGTCGCAAACACCATTGCCGATTTCTACCAGAAATATGGCTATATACTCGATCCACACACCGCAGTAGGAGTAAAAGCTGCACAAAAATTTAAGACCGGTGGTGTACCTATTGTCTGTCTGGCAACCGCCCACCCTGCCAAATTTGGTGATGTGGTGGAAAAGGCAATCAACGTTCCTTTAGAGATGCCTGAAAGCATTATCGGAATCATTGACAAAGAAGCCCGTTGTGAACTGATGGCTGCAGAGAAAAATGCAATTCAGAATTATATTGCCGAAAGAGCACTGCAACCTGCCGCTTAACTTTATATTTGTTAATACAAGAGGCAAAGCATGTGTAAACTTGACAAGTCGCCATGACTCATCTAATGTCTTCTGGATTATTTTTTGACATTAAAAGAGTAGGCTGAAAAGCCCATATATACTGTTGTTTATTTTTTTCAAGAGGTAAGACTATGTTTGGACTCGGAATGCCGGAACTTGTAGTAATCCTAGTAATAATCGTGATAATTTTTGGTGCAGGAAAGTTGCCGGAGATAGGTTCCGGTATCGGTAAAGGCATTAAAAACTTTAAGGAAGCGACCAAAAAAGAAGATGAAAATAAAAAAATAGATGAAGACGATAAAGGATCGAACAACCAGGCATAGCCAGTTGATCTCATCGTTTTATCCTGAAATCATGGGCAACGAGCAAATTTATCTTTCTTTTGATCTCTTCGCTTGCCATCAGCTGTAAGGAGCCTGCAATGTTTGGACTTGGAACCCCGGAACTGATCGTCATACTCGCCATTGCTTTTCTCGTCTTTGGCGGTAAAAAATTGCCTGAAATCGGGGCTGGACTGGGAAAAGCAATTTCCTCTTTCAAAAAAGGCATCAGTGAGGTTGAAGAGGGTGGAAAGGAGATTATCGGAGATATCCCAGGTGTAAAAGAAGTTGCTGAAGTAAAACAAAAAGTACAACAGGTAAAGGACCTTGGCAAAATAGATAATCTGCTCAAATAGATTCCACGCAATTTCACTCAATCGTTCGGCCACTTTCGAGCACATCCAAATTCATCCGAATACAGGCAGTATGTTGTGTTGTATATACTGCCTTTTTCTTTGGACCTTCTACTCCTCCACAACCCCTCTTTTACAGAGCTTCTCTATGAGCTGTTCATAACCTTTCATTAAAAAGCCTATAACTGGGCATCTCTCCTTCAAAAAAAATGTTTTAAACCAGTCTTTTTTGCTGTTCTATGCGCAGCGTCACTCTACGATCAGATTATCATCGCCGTTTTCTTGCTGAAGATTCATTCTTGAATATTTTTCGTGCACTACATTTTACATTTTTGTATACCTTTTAAGGGTTAAGATCTTACACCTCATCATGCAATATTCTTGACTTTTTTGTAACGGTCGTATAATTAATCCAACTTAACCATACGTTTTTGTCTCTGTTTATCCGGCATGACTCCCCCTGTAGGTCCGCATCCGATAGACTTTATTCCTGCCGCAAGGCATTTCTTACTACTTGTCAGGAGAAAACATGTGTCGTTTAGCCCTGAAAACCGCCAATGAACCCTTCTCACCGTACGAGGTTCTTACTGCCATGGAAGCCATGCAGGAAGGATACGATGGATCGGGACTTGGCCTACTCCTTCGTGGAATGGAATTTGAAGATTTCAAATACAATCCACGCTTTCCCATCCTCTCAGGCATAGCCCATACAGAGAAAGCATGGCACCGTGTTACTGATTATATGGATGATAGAGGTTATGAACTCAAATATGATCACCGTTTTCACATGGAAGATGGCCATATAGAAGCCGAAGAGCGCTATCGTTATTTTTTACGCGCATACAGAATGCCTGTACGCTTTAGGGATGAGAGTGATGACGTCAGAGAAGCGGAAATGCTGAAAACGCGTCTTGCTCTCAGAAATCTTGCAACGGAAGAGGATAAAGTCGCTGTCTTTTCATTTTTCCCAGATGTTGCGATGATCAAGGAAGTCGGCTGGCCTTTGCAGATTGGCAACGGTCTGTGTCTCCATGATGGTCAGATTAAATCCCGCGTCTGCATGGCCCAGGGACGGCAAAACACCAACTACGGTATTAATCTGTATGCCTGCCATCCCTTTTTCATTCAGGGCATATCAACCATGACTAATGGTGAAAACACTGCCTTTGTTCCCATACGCGACTGGCTGGTTGGCAAAGACATCCCCGGTTACACAGGTTATCAGAGCGACAGTGAGGTTTTCACCCACATCCTTCACTACACCCTGAAAAAACTGAATCTCCCCCTTCAGGCCTATAAACACATAATTACCCCGCTCAGCACCAAAGAACTGAGTGAGCATCCCCAGGGTGAATTTCTCACCGGACTTCGTCAGGTGTGCCGAAGGCTGATTATTGATGGCCCGAATGCTATCATCGGAACTCTTCCAGACGAAAGCTGTATGCTGGTCATGGATCAGAAAAAACTGAGACCAGCCACTGTTGGCGGTAGAGACGGTGCATGGGCAATCGCATCAGAAATTTGCGGAGTACAGGCAATGGTACCGGATCGTGATCCTTCACTTGATTTCCAACCAATGCGCGAACACACAGTAATTATTCCCCCAGAGAGAAAGGAATTAGAAATATGGTCCCAGTACGATCCGTTTCCATTACCCCTAGCAGCTTAGCTCCAATTGATTTTCCCTGGATAATTGAGCACAAGGAAGAGAGATGCACTCTCTGCGGACAATGTACTGCTGTTTGTCCCAAAGGAGCGATCGTCCTGGCCCACATGCGCAAGAGAGTTCCAAAGCTCGACGTTTTCCAGAAAAAAAGAGGCAACGACTACCGAACATTTACAGGGATTCGTCAGGAAACTGATCCGGCCAAACTCTGTATCGGCTGTGGAATGTGTTCAATGGTCTGCCCCAACGATGCGATTACACCCCACCCCGGCACTAATGAAAACAGAACTGTTTTCTTTAATAACCGTAAAGGTGAGCCCCTTAAACGTGGCGGTAGAAGAAATAATCCGGGTGCAACACTTCTCGATCAAATTATGTTTGACCGGATCTCCATGCTTACTGACCCAGCACTTGACGCCGGGCGCCATGAATTTACGGTCACCACCTCCCTTGGACGGGTTCTTTCTCCCGAGGATTTTCTCGACCGGACCATAAACGGTGGCTGGATTCCGCCCACCCGTGAGATCTTTCCTTTCATCATCGGTTCCATGTCTTTTGGCGCACTGTCACCAAACATGTGGCTTGGCCTTCTCCAGGGCGTGGCCTACTGCAATGAGGTCTTAGGAATTCCTGTTGTCATGTGTACCGGCGAAGGAGGCTGCCCGCCATGGATCCTCAGAAGTCCTTATCTTAAATATATCATTTTGCAGATTGCATCGGGCTATTTCGGCTGGGATGAGATCATCAGGGCCATTCCGGAAATGCAGTGTCAACCTGCGGCAATCGAGATCAAATATGGCCAGGGCGCAAAGCCCGGCGATGGCGGCCTTCTCATGTGGTACAAGGTCTCTAAGCTGATCGCCCGTCTGCGTGGCGTTCCCGAAGGCGTGGACCTGCCGTCACCTCCGGTGCATCAGACCCTTTACTCCATTGAGGAAAGTGTCATGAAAATGATCCAGACCCTCTCCACGGCTTTTGATCATAAGGTGCCTGTGTATCCCAAGATTTCTGCCTCCACGTCAGCCAAGTCCGTACTGAACAATCTTGTGAGAAACCCCTACGCGGCAGGCCTCATGATTGATGGTATCGATGGTGGCACCGGGGCTGCCTATAATGTCTCCATGGAAGCCACCGGCCATCCGATTGCATCCTGTGTCCGAGACTGCTATCTTGATCTTGCAGCCCAGGGCAAGCAGAATGAGATTCCCATCTTTGCAGCAGGCGGTATCGGTAAAAATGGTAACGTTGCTCAAAATGGTATGGCCATGGTCATGCTTGGAGCCTCAGGGGTACACATCGGTAAATACATCATGCAGGCGGTTGCAGGTTGTCTTGGAAACGAGATGAACCGATGTAATGTCTGCAACTTAGGCATCTGTCCAAAAGGTATAACCAGTCAGAATCCTAAACTCTACCGTCGTCTTGACCCGGATATGGTTGCAGAAAGAGTCGCGGAAACCTTTATGTCGATAAACACAGAGATAAAGAAAATCATGGCACCTCTTGGCAGGTCTCAAAGCCTGCCTGTGGGTATGTCAGATGCTATCGGCATTGGTAATCAAGCGGCTGCAGACCGGTTAAAAATCAAGTACGTCTGCTAGGATACCTGAAACTGATGGAATCTCTGCATAACTATTGACCTGTCTACGGTTTGTATAGCAGATTCAACCCTCAATCCTGTGGCTATTCTATGCAGTTATGTAATTTTAGAGGAAGTGAAGAAGACAATATAATATCTCATTCACACCTGATATAAGGAGTTTTCAGTGGCTACAACAGTTGTAAAAGGTCTTAATGAAGCAGGCGCTCGCATCGGCTCAATGAAATTTGAAAAGCTGGTACGAGACGCTGCCGCACATTCAAATGACCTGACACTCGAATCTTTTGGTCAACACAACATCGGAATCCGTCTCCAGCGTGAAGACGGCCTCACCATCACTGTCAAAGGACCTTCTGGTCAAAGACTTGGCTGCATGGGGCAACCCGGCACCAGAATCATCTGCGAAGGTGCAACTTCAGATGATGTCGGTTATCTCAATATTGGAGCTGAGATCTCCGTTTTAGGGGATGCGACCAACGGTGCCTGTAACGCCATGGCCAATGGCAAGGTTTTTATAGGGGGATCCATTGGTGCCCGTGGCCTTACCATGACCAAATGGAATCCCGACTATGACAGACCTGAGCTATGGGTACTCGGCTCCACCGGTGACTCTTTTGCTGAATTTAACTGTGGCGGCACTGCGGTCATCTGCGGGATAAATCCCAAAAATTCAACGAACGTTCTCGGTTATCGGCCCTGTGTCGGTATGGTCGGTGGTCTTATCTATTTTCGCGGGAAAATAGACGATTCCTACTCAAAAACAAATGCAAAACTCAGTCAGCCAGATGACCAGCAATGGCAATGGCTCATGGAGAACCTTCCCGGCTATCTGGACAATATACGTCGACCTGACCTCCTGGAGACCCTGTCAAAACGCGATGAATGGAATATTTTAATCGCAATTACTCCTCAGGAAAGGGCCTTGATGTTTTCCGGGCCCATGGCCATGGCCGAGTTTAGAAATGAACACTGGGTCAAGGCCCTTGGCGGTGATCCATTACGAGATCTGGCTCCAGGTCTTGACCGTAGCCCTATAGGCACCATCGTCACAGGAGACCTCCGTCGCAAACAACCCTATTGGGCCAACGCCGAATCCGCTGCCCCCTGCACCTATTACTGTCCTGTGCACATTCCTACTGTAGATCGGCTCCGACTGATCCGCGAAGGGAAACTGGACGAGGCCTACCAGATGCTGCTCCATTATACCCCATTGCCAGCATCGGTATGTGGTGCCGTCTGCCCGAATCTTTGTATGGATAACTGTTCCAGACGAGGGGTTGATACTGCAATTGATGTACAGGTCTTAGGGCAGGCTGTTGGCACTGCTACCCCACCACCTTTTGCCGAACCTCTTGGAAAGAAAGTTGCCATCATCGGAGGAGGACCTGCCGGCATGAACGTTGCCTGGCAACTTGCCCTTGCCGGAATTGAATCACACATCTTCGAGCAGGATGATATGATCGGTGGCAAACTGGCACAGGTTATCCCATGGGAAAGGCTATCCCAGGCTATATGGGATGAAGAAGTTAAGCGTTTTTTAAATACACCCTACATATCTGTGAGCCTTAAAACGGAAATGACCAGGGATAAATTCAGCCAGCTCCAGAAAGATTTTGATTATGTCGTCGTGGCTGTCGGGACCCATGTCCCAAGACGGATAGCGTTTCCAGGCAACGAGAAGGTACTCGCAGCTCTTGATTTCCTCAAAAAAGCCAAATCAGATAAACCTCTGCCTGTGGGCAAGCAGGTCGTCGTTATTGGGGCAGGAAACGTCGGTTGTGATGTGGCCTGTGAGGCCTACCGGCTGGGCGCCGATAAAGTCACGCTGATTGATATACAAAAACCTCTGGCATTTGGAAAAGAAAAAGAGGCGGCTGAGGCGTTAGGTGCCACCTTCAGGTGGCCCGTGACCACCAATGAGGTAACAGATGAGGGGCTTATTACAGCTGATGGTGATCTTATCCCGGCCCAAACCGTCATCATCTCCATAGGTGATGTGCCTGCTCTGTCTTTTCTTCCTGAGTCGGTTGAAACAATGAAAGTTGGTGGAGCTGCCTGGATCAGTACAGACAAGGCACACCTCACTTCCGATGCCCAGGTCCTGGCCATTGGAGATGTCGAACGCCCAGGCCTTGCAACCCATGCTCTGGGTGCCGGTAAAACCGCAGCAGAGTTTATCATAGCAAAAATCAAAGGGCTTGAATGGCAGCCATTTGCTAAACCGCTCATACCTCAAAAAGCCCTGACGATTACGCACTATGTACCCGATGAAGTTGTTGCAACGGAACAGAACCAGGCGGACCGTTGTCTTTCCTGCGCCTCCTGCAGGGACTGCCACCTGTGCGAGACCATCTGTCCGACAGGTGCTATCAGCAGAAAAGAGCTCCACCCTGTTACCCAGACGGGCTTTCAGGTTGCTCTTGATGTGGATTACGAATATGTTTCAGATGACAGTAAATGTATTGCCTGTGGTTTCTGTGCAGATACCTGCCCCTGCGGTATCTGGAATATGAATCCGTTTTAATACCTTTTGCAAACTAATACAAAAAGGGTTTCAGCTGCTACAGTTGAAACCCTTTTTTTTACTTGCGAATCAGCCGAATGCTCACATCATATCGAGTTACATCAATGTCCGCAGGCAGCTGTGACGCATCAGGCACCATAATTGTGAGCACCCTTCCCCGTATCGGGTCGGAGGACTCCTTATTTCTTCTCTCCATGCCGGAAGGCCCCGCTATTCCCTTACGGGGTGGACGAACATGCAACAGTTGAGCTTCTATTGCCCCTGTACTTTTTTCAGGGAGTTTTTTTCCCTGTGCCGGCAATGGAGGCATTGAACCAATTATTATTTCCATAACAGATACCCTCTCTCATCGTATATCACATCATTTCTACTATAACTCCAGAAAAGATTCAAGCCGAACTAACCATGCATTATCAATACCTTAGTCATAAAAAGTAATATTTCATCCCCCCGCCTCACGGGTCTTTTGCCATGAAAGGCTAACGTTTTGATTTTTGTGCTTATTAATATCTTTTGTACAGCAGTAAATCCTGTTATGATCTTGAAATACCTTTTTACATTTCCTTACCTTTTTCTTATCCTCTGAGTCAAACAGTTAAACTCTGGAGAAGAGCAAAAAATCTATGCCAGACCCACTCAAAAAGATACTCGAGCCCATTAAAGATCTTCAGACCATTCGTGGCGTTCAACTGCCTATAGGTCTTGAATTTCTTCAACTCGTTGTAACCGGTCCTCCTGGAGCTGGGAAATCATACTATATCGAACAGATAAAAGGATGGCCTAACGAAGGGTATCTCGATCTGACCAAGCATGGCTGGTGGAAGAATCAATCCCTTATCTACAGGCCGCGGGAAGTTCATCTCGGTCTGCCGTTTAAAGGAATAAAAGAGGCTCTCACTGTTTTTGATAAAGAATGGCTGAAAACCGACCCACCTCTTGAGCTCGAGCTCAACAGGATTGTTCTGCCACCTGTGAAGAAATATTTCTTCCAGACCAATTGGCACAACCGTTATATTTTCGAATTTCTGATCCCAAGACCTTCAACGATATACCAACAACGGCTGGCAAGACAGGAACAAGGTTATTTTCCAGTGGATGACAATCTCAGCCTTGAGATGGTTCGACAGCAAGTGGCAATCTATCGGGAAGTCGCCCTCTATCTGCACCGAGCAGGCCTCAATGTGTACCTCAGGAAAGGACTCGACAACCCCCCTTTGTTTTTTGCAGAACCCGGTATTGCAAGTGTGCCCCGCTGGACCCTGGATAAAATACCCCAAAAGCCAGGACTCAACACCCTCGCCGGCTGGAAATATCTTTTTAGAAGAAAATATCCCATTGAGTGGATTACGGTAACCAATATCCCGCAAAAAATTCAGCAGGTCAGCCGCATTGCCCACAATGGACGAAGTATTGGACTCTATCTTGGAACCAAAGAGCTTCGCTTCAATCCGGAAATCGCCCTTGGAGTGAAGAAAAACATTGCCCACAAAAACTGGATAATAAATACAGAAACTTCCTGTTCTACCAAGAAAATCAGAGGATTTATACGGCTGAAAGTTGGAGAAACAATTGTTATCGGTCGTTCAAATCCGGAGTTTATAGAACTTTTTGATCTCGACGACAGTGTTGGTCTTCGTCACCTCAGCGTCACCAACCGCAAAGGAGATTTGATACTTACTCCGCTCAGCACGGAATATAGCACAGAAGTCCTCCTCCTGAATGATCTCGATCTTCGAGAGCGACTGGAACGGGGACGCCATAAGGCTCTTTTGAAAATTCGTCGCATTTACGGCCAGGAGATAGTACCTCTGCCTTCCAAAATGGCCCTTGATTCGATCCGTGCAGTAAATACCCTCCTAAAGCATGAACCATTTCGGCCGGAAAACGATCAGGGAGTTGCAGGTGGCCTCATTGAACTCACTTCCCAGTCAGCTCCCGTAATTGTCGGCGATCTCCACGCCCAGGTTGATAATTTTCTGAAAATCTTAAGTGAAAACTGTCTTCTTGACTGTCTGCGGCTAAAAACTGCAACGCTTATCATTCTTGGAGATGCGGTCCATTCTGAAAATGCCCATGAAATGGATAAGTTTGAAACATCCATGCTCATAATGGACCTGATCATTAGATTAAAACTCACTTTTCCAGAGAACTTTTTTTATCTGCGGGGAAACCACGACAGCTTCAGCCCTGAAATTAATAAAAACGGTTTCCTGCAAGGGGAACTCTTCAGAGAATACCTGACAGAACATCGTGGTGAAGAATATGTGGAAGAGATGACTCACTTTTACAACAATCTTGCCTATGTAGTCTGCTCAACCGACTATCTCTGTTGTCACGCAGGACCTCCGCGGAGCAAGGTAACCCGTGCCGAAATTATCAATATGACATCTGACAGTCCACTGATTAAAGAAATGACCCAAAATCGGCTGCAACGCTCCAATCACCTTGGAGGCTACAATAAGTCTGATGTGAAGCAGTTTCGAAAAGCGTTGGAAATTGCGCCAAAGGCAACATTTTTCGTCGGCCATACCCCTATGGATCCTTTTGGCAGCTATTGGCTCAACGCGGGTAACATCAAGAATCATCATGTCATTTACAGTGCCCATGACGACGGACCAAGCATTTTTATACGCACAGCACATCGCTTCATGCCAATCAGTTTTCCGGCAGAACCTCTGACGGAATTTATAAACGATTTGAACTAAGGCCAGTGAAATAACTCCATATAAAAAAACTGCTTGTACCAAAGACAAGACTAACGCATTATATAATGAAGTCAGCAGCCGTCGGGTGCGTGTCTCACCCCAAGGGCGGACAGTAAAAAACCGTTGACTTATGGGCTACATTTATTAATGAGACTGACATCTGTCATACATAGCACAATCATTTACACAATCTTTTTTACCTGAGATAAGATTTTCCACAACATTACAGATTAAACTACTGTTTTCTTATTTAGAGGATTAGGTGCCATGCCAATAATGTCCAATCGTCCCCTGTCAGGACTCCTTCGGGGCTCTCCTTTCAAACCGATCCAACAACACATGTCTGTTGTCTTTGCCTGTGTCTGTCTTATTCCACCATTGTTTGACGCGGTATACAGAAATGACGATGAACAGATGGAAGATTTTTCCAACCAGATCAATCTTCTTGAAACGGAAGCGGATAAAATCAAATCCACCTTTCGTCTCAATATGCCAAAGTCACTTTTTCTGCCGGTTGACAGAAAGGATTTACTCAGCCTCATTGCCGACCAGGATTCCATTGCCGACACCTCAGAAGATATAGGCAAGATTTTTCTTTATAGGTCCATGACGGTGCCGGAAGAACTTAAGGACCTGCTTGATGAGCTCCTGGAAGGAACCATGGAGATAAGCGCTGCAGCCCGTGAGATGATTGAACAACTCGACGAGCTACTTGAACTGGGATTCAGTGGCCGGGAATACGACAAGGTGACCAAAATGATCGCCGGAGTGCGCAGGAGTGAGCACAATATTGACGACATTGTCCATCGATGCCGTAAAAAACTCTTTTCAATAGAACGCACACTCGACCCTGTTTCAGTCATGTTCTGGTACAGGATACTAGAATTGCTTGCGCTGATTTCAGATCAAGCTGAAAATCTTGCAGACCGCGTCCTGCTCTTTCTTTCCAAATAAGGCTAAAGGTACTCAATGGAAATTATCGCATCGTACGGAACAATCCTGCTCATCCTGGCTGTCATCTTTGGACTCTATATGACTTGGGGAATCGGGGCAAACGACCTGGCAAATGCCATGGGCACTTCGGTTGGTGCAGGTGCCGTAAGTGTCAAACAGGCGATATGTATCGCCATTATATTTGAATTTTTAGGAGCCGTCCTCGCCGGTGGGCATGTTACAGCGACCATCAGAAAAGGGATTATCGACCCATCCTCCATCATCAACAGCCCTGAGATACTGATCTATGGTATGCTGGCCTCGCTACTCGCTGCTGCCATCTGGCTCATGATTGCGTCCTCAAAGGGCTGGCCGGTTTCAACGACACATTCCATAATTGGCGCACTCATTGGTTTTGCCGTTGTTGGAATCGGTCCTGAGGCCGTTAAATGGGGCAAGGTAGGTAGTGTTGTTATGAGTTGGGTCGTCTCTCCTGTGATCGGTGGAACCATCTCTTTCCTACTGGTTATGAGCACCCGCAAGCTCATCTTCGACACAGATCACCCTCTTAAAAATGCCAAGCGATATGCCCCTGGATACATATTTCTGGTTGGATTTATCATTTCTCTTGTTACCATGTTCAAGGGTTTAGCACACCTGAACCTGGAATTAACCACGGTCCAGAGCTTTGCCGTTGCAACATTTATTGGAATACTCACCTCAGCCATTGGCTGGACGTTTATTCGTAAAATCAAAGATGACCCCAAAGCCAACAGAAGCTTCAGCTATGCCAGCGTGGAAAAAGTCTTCACTCCAATGATGCTTTTTACCGCCTGTGCAATGGCATTCGCCCACGGTTCAAACGATGTGGCTAATGGCATTGGTCCTCTGGCTGCAATCTACAGCATCATAAGTTCCGGTGGCGAGGTAATGCAGTCCTCCCCGCTCCCCCTTTGGATTCTGATTCTTGGTGGTTTTGGCATTGTGCTTGGGCTCATCACACTTGGCTACCGAGTCATGCTCACTGTGGGTAAAAAAATTACGGAATTGACACCATCAAGAGGTTTTTGTGCCGAGTTGGCCGCCGCAACAACAGTCGTACTCGCTTCCCGCACCGGGCTACCTGTCTCCACCACCCATATCCTTGTAGGCTCGGTTTTAGGGGTTGGTCTTGCCCGGGGAATTGGTGCTCTTGACCTGCGGGTTGTCCTCAATATTGTTATCTCCTGGCTGGTCACTCTACCGGCTGGTGCAATCATGGCAATGATCACCTTTTTTACACTCAAGGGTATTTTCGGTTAACCTCAGTGTCATAAACAGATGAGACCACAGATAAAAAGGCCCGATACCACAAGGTACCGGGCCTTTTTATTTCTCAACCTGAGGTCAACCCTTGTTGACTAATGAGAGGCAATACCCAGCATAAAATCCCTCCAGATCGGTGCTGCGGTAGCTCCACCACTCTCTTTTTTCCCCATAGACTTGTTATGATCATAGCCTACCCAAACCCCAGTAGTATACGTCTTGTCGTATCCCAGAAACCAGCCATCACGACTTTCATCGGAGGTGCCTGTTTTTCCTCCGAGAACACCTGGGACATCGGCTACCACCTTCCCTGTCCCATGGCTGACGACCCCGTGGAGCATATTTTTCATATTTGTGGTAACAGCGGCACTCAGCACCCGACTGCGCTTGCCCATCTTTTCGGGATAGACCACAGAGCCATCCGGCAACACTATCTTCTCGATAAATCTTGGGGTGAGAAATGTCCCGTCTCCGGCAAAAACCTGAAACGCTCCGGTCATTTCCAGCAAGGACACATCTGCTGATCCGAGTGCAAGCGATAAATCCGGTGGCAATTTTGCCGACACACCTGCACTTTTTGCAAGCCTGTGAACATCCTTATAGCCAATTTTTTGCATCAACCTCACCGAAGCGGCGTTGTATGAGTGAGCAAGTGCTTCTTCCAGGGTCACAATACCATGGTACCTGCCTGAATAATTTTTAGGACTCCAGACTTTACCATTCTTTCCCCTGATGGATAAAGGGCCATCATCAATGTTCGATTGGGGTGTCCAGCCTTTTTGCAGAGCCACGGCATAAACAAAAGGCTTAAAGGTTGAACCTACCGGTCTTTTGGCCTGGGTTGCCCTGTCAAAGGGGGATTGTTTAAATGATGTCCCTCCAACTATGGCCCTTACCCTGCTGTTTTGCGTCTCAAGACAGACCAAAGCCGCCTGGGGAGGATTTTCAACATCCTTGCCAGCGATAACCTGTCTGCCCTGGCTTGCCTTGACGCCGCGGCGGATTGCCTCCAGTGCCTGACTTTGGATCCCGGAATCAAGATAAGTGTATATCTTTACGCCAGCAGACTGCAGCGGCCCTTCTAGATATTCCCGCGCCTTTTTCTTCACGACCTGCAGATAATAAGCATTTTCGTCGGTTGCATACTGAACACGGGGGTTAAGCTGTGTTTTCTCCTCATAAGCCTTTTGGGCCTCAGAAGCGGAAACATATCCATCAGCGGCCATTCTGTTGAGAACATATTTCTGCCGTTCTATGGCACGATCCATATGATTAAACAGAGAGTATCTGCTCGGGGCCTGTGGCAGACCAGCAAGAAGAGCACACTCACCAAGACTGAGCTTATCCGCACTTTTGCCAAAATAAACCTGGGCTGCAGCCTCAACACCATAAGCGCCTTCGCCAAGGTAAATCTGATTGAGGTAAATTACCAGAATCTCCTCTTTACTGAGAAGCTTATCTATACGCCAGGCCAAAACGGATTCTTTGAATTTTCTGATATAGGTCTTCTCCGGTGTCAGCAGTAACGATTTAATCACCTGCTGGGTTATGGTTGAACCTCCCTGGCTCTTTGCCCCATCTTTTACATTGTTGATGGCAGCCCGTAAAACCGAAATAAGGTCAAGACCAGGATGCTCGAAAAATCTGCCATCTTCAGCGGCCACAAAAGCGTTGGCAAGAAAAGGTGACATCTTTGAAAGAGGTATTACCGTTCTATTTTCATTAAACATCCGGTCAACAATTTTGCCGTGTCGGTCATAAATGACCGTTGCTTCCGGAGGGCTATAGTTGGCAACGGATCTGATATTTGGAATGTTCAGGCTTTTATACAAGACAAGCAACCCGCCCAGAAAAAAAGTCTGCAGAAGGCAGATTGTGATAAGAAAGGCATAAATACTTTTTTCTCTGTACACTTTGCTTCGAACGGTCGTTTTTCGCACCGGCCTCTTCACAGGCGCTGTCTGATTAGCTGATGACACAGTTACAACTCATGGTAATATTCGTGGTTTCGATAGCACATGCAACCGATTATAATCTATCTACTGCGGGTATGTTTGAATGATTTCAGTTCCGCCTCGGATACTTCTGCTACTTTTAAATTAAGCTGCGGGGAAAATTACCCATATTGAAATTATCCCGATATTTAAAAATGATGCGAGTAAAGCCAGCCGCACTCTAACATCTCGCAATGAACACGCAACAGGAAACTCTACACCATGTCTAAAATCCGTATTCTCCCCGAACAACTCGCCAATCAAATCGCCGCCGGTGAGGTGGTTGAGCGTCCAGCATCGGTTGTCAAAGAAATGGTTGAAAACAGCCTTGATGCCGGCGCCACCCGAATAGAGGTTGAAGTTGAGGGCGGTGGCACCAGGCTTATCCGCATCATTGATAACGGTGTGGGCATGGATGAGGACGATCTCCTCATGAGTCTTGAGAGGCATGGCACCTCCAAGATACAGACTGAAGAAGACCTGGGAGCTATTTCGACCCTGGGATTTCGTGGAGAAGCGGTACCCTCAATTGGTTCGGTGAGTAAATTGACACTCACCTCCCGGATAAAAGACAGTGACCTCGGTACCAGAGTCGTCCTGGAGTACGGTAAACTCACAAAAGTACACGAAATAGGCTGTAGTTTTGGCACCACCATTGAAGTGCGCAGCCTCTTTGGCAAGACCCCTGCCAGACGAAAATTCCTACGCACGACAAGAACTGAACTTGGCCACATCGAAGAGATCATTAAAAATTACGCTCTCGGTTGCCCTGAAATCACATTTATTCTTCGTATAGATGGTAGAGACACCCTCTATTTCGACGCAAGCCAGGACCTGTCCCAGCGCCTGGCAAACTTGATGCGTTATGATGGACCTTTCATTCCTTTATCGGCCAGCAGTGAAGGCCCTGCCAAAACGACACGGGTTACAGGTTATCTTCTGCCCCCGGAAAAGGTAACCGTTGGTCCGGCAAGATTGCGGATTTTTGTCAACAGCCGAGCGGTGAAAGACAGGATGGTAACCCATGCCATTGTCGAAGGTTTACGCTCTTTTCTCATGAAGGGCAAAAATCCATCGGGCCTTGTTCATCTAGAGATTCCACACGAGGAGGTCGACGTCAATGTGCATCCTGCAAAACACGAGGTCCGTTTCCGTAACTCCCAGGACGTCCACACCTTTATCAGCAGAGCTGTTGCCCAGGCAATGGAGAACCACCAGCAGGTTCTCCAAACTTCAATTTTTGGCCAAACGACAAGATCAGAGAGAAGCGCTGCTCCGATTGACCACGGGCTGCCAGTGGAAAATTGTCCGTCAGATGTTGGCGGTCAACGAGAACTCCCCATACACAGTGACTATCACTCCACGGAATGGCAGGGCAAGAACCCTGAAACCAGAACTCCTCAAGCCTTGCCACAGCAGAACCTTAACCAGCGTCCCCTTGCAAGCCCGAACACCACTCCGGCATGGGCTGACCAGAAGCTCTTTGAACCGCCCTCACAATCTCTCCTTGCCCGTCTGGAGCCCATCCATAAAAAAGAAACAGAAGAAAATACCGCATCCACCCCTGATTTTAAATCGACTACCGATACTTCTGCAGCCCAGCTCGCCCCTGAAAAACGGCAGCAAAGACACAATCTTCTCATCATCGGCCAGTTTGATGACCTGTATATTTTCTGCAGGGACAGCGAGGGCCTGCTTGTTGTGGATCAGCATGCAGCCCATGAACGACTTCTCTATGAAAAGCTCCATAAACAGTACCTCGAGAAAAGTGTCGTCAGCCAGACTCTCATGTTCCCGGAGACGGTAGAGCTTTCTCTCTTTCAAGCGCAACTCACTCTCAACAACCTGGAAGAAATCAAAAGGATGGGGTTTACCGTCAATGAGTTTGGTGGCAACACCTTTGTTATCTCCGCAGTACCTGCCCTTGCAGGTCTCAGTAATCCCAGAGAACTGTTTCTCGATATCCTCGAACAATTTGGCAGCGAACAGAACAGAGGCGGTGGAGGGGTCCTCGACAATATTCTCGCCAATATGGCCTGCAAGGCGGCAGTAAAGGCCGGGACCTCCCTTTCCACCAGGGAGATAGACAATCTCCTCAACAATATGGCTCAGGCGAACCTCTTCTCCCACTGCCCTCACGGCAGACCGGTGATAAAACGCTTTTCCACAGATGACGTAAAAAAATGGTTCTACAGGACATAGATGGGTTCACCCCTGCCTTGCCCACTGTGCAACAAATGTAATTTACGTGAGCAAACTTCGTCCTTTTTGGGGTGTTGCACCTGCCGCACCAGGCTCTCCCTCCTGCATACAAGAGGTTTAAACAATGGCACATTTTTTGCTTTAGATTTTTAAGAGGGTTGAAAAGAAGCCAACCAAAATGCACAACAACAAAAGGACACGCACATCATGAAAAACCTGGTTAGACCGATAACAATAGCAGCATGTCTGGCACTCTCAGGATACGCTTACGGGGTTTCAAATTCTACGGAACCGCCTCAGATCGACCCGGTTAAAATTGGGGCTAAGGTAAAAAAAGAGACCCAGATCTTCCACGGCATAGTCAAGGAGCTCGATGGTGGAATGGCCCTTTACACTGAAAAAGGGGTCTACCCTCTTATTGGCGGAGAGTTCGATATAATTAACGGCAAAGAAGTCAACATAATCGGTAAAATAGTAGAGGAAGGTACCGTCAAAAAACTGGCGGTAAGCCGCATCCAGCTCACCAAATAATTCTGTTTCAACGAGTTAGAGCCCAGAAACAGTTTAACCGCGGGATCAGTTTCGTACGTCCTGCTCTCGTGGTTTTTTCTTTTTGCAGTATCTCTGATTTTTTCTATAATCCTGCCAAACTATTTTTCCTGTTTAACACAAGCTCCAAATTCCACGGTGACTCCAGACTGCAATTTCTGGATAAATATTGTATCCATGGTATAGTTTTGAAACTATTCCATCAGTCTGGCCTTCTCGTTTTTATACATCAACAGAACTATTTCTGGTTCCTGGGAGCAACAAAACGCCGTGAGTAACCAAATAGCGTCAGGTCAAAGATTTTTATTCATAGTGGTCCTCTTAACCCTCTGCTGTCATGGCTGTGCACGATTACCGGATTTTGCTCAGCCTCATCTCAGCAACCAGCCCTTTGATCCATCCCTTGGTTCTATCAGTTATCGACAACTCACCGTAGAGGATTTCAAAGCACTAACCCCCTCGCCTCACATTGCAGATCATCGCCACATGATCAACGCTCACAGCTCAATATCACTTCGTCCGACAACTGAAATGCACTATGTTATCAGCCCGCCACAGTTAAATTTCGGAGTATACAAGGCCTACCTGCAGGATCTCAGCTTCAAGGCTGTTATGATTCCTGAGCGAAGCTGGTGGAACCCAGAAATTCCTGCAAATAAAACAGCCTATGTCCTGCAGCATGAGCAGATTCATTTTGCCCTCATGGAGATAGCAGCACGCCGTTTAAATAGAAAACTGTCACTCTCCGTTACCCGGTCGATAAGCGGCCCTGATCAAAAAAGTGTCGAACAGCAGCTTGTAAAGGTTGTTGATGAGGAAATCGCTGCTGCGCAAAAAGAAATTTTGGCAGAACATACGGCCTTTGATGAAGCGGCTTCTCTACGTTACGCCCCACAAGATCAACAGGAGTGGTATAACAAGAGTCAGAAAGAATTAGACAATCTTGCCAAATGGGCGAGATAAAAACTGCTATACAGCAAAACAGTAGCATGCTAGACTTCCCTAGAGTACAGATTCATTGTGAGTCACTCAGGCAAGTCACAGACAGCATATAATTTTAATCCATCTTCCTATGTAACGGCTCTGATGTTTATTTCACCTCGTCTCCTGCAACCCGGTCCAATAAGACGGCTCCTGCCTTCTCTTGTCATTCTTTTGCTGCTTTTATTCCAGGGAGGTTGCGCACAAAGATCTGTTTCGACCATAATGGAGACCACTGCCTACTGCAACTGTTCGTCCTGCTGTAGCTGGGAAAGAGGCAGCTGGAAGTGGCTCAAACTTGATTTCTGGAATAGATATGTCAGCGCTGGCCCTTCAAAAGGTCGACCCTACAGTGGGCTTACGGCAAGTGGTACGGTCCCAAAAGAAGCGGAAGAAGGTCTTTTTTCAATAGATTCTCTTCATCATCCATGGATGATTCCCGTACGCATCATCCTCTTTCCCTGGTGTCTGCTCCCCCATGACGGGACCATTGCCGCTGATACCTCGTATTATCCATTTGGCACCCGTATGTATGTGCCAGGTTACGGCTGGGGGGTTGTTGAGGACAGAGGAGGTGCAATCAAAGGCGCCAAACGTATCGATCTCTATTTCAGTTCACATAATGAGGCCCTCACCTGGGGCAGAAAAAGGCTGAGTGTAACCGTTGAACTCCCATAAATCAGAGGAATGTCAAGGCCCTGACGTACGGCAGCACGGATCTATTATCAATATTCTACGGGTGTTTCTCCCCTTTGCCTGCGGCTACTTTCTCTCCTATCTCTACCGGGTGGTCAATGCTGTCATAGCACCAGATCTGGCAGGTGACCTGTCACTTGCGCCCGCAAATCTTGGACTGCTCACCGCTGTCTATTTTATTACCTTTGCCTCTTTTCAGATTCCCCTTGGCATACTTCTCGATCGCTATGGGCCAAGAAGAGTCGAATCGACTCTGCTCCTTTTTGCAGGCCTAGGGGCTTATATCTTCAGCCTCTCAACGAGCTTAACCGGGCTTGTCATTGGCCGCGCCTTCATTGGTTTTGGAGTATCTTCCTGTCTTATGGCTGCCTTTAAGGCCTATACCCTCTGGTTTCCAAAAGAGAAGTGGCCCATAGTGAATGGCTTCCAGATGGCGGCAGGCGGTCTGGGCGCCCTTGCCGCGACCTCGCCTGTGGAGTTTGCTCTGGGCTACACCGACTGGCGTGGCGTGTTTTTCGCCCTTAGTCTTGCCACTTTTGTGGCTGCGGCTGCGGTGTTTTTTATCGTTCCAGAAAAAAAATCGGCTACCTGCAATGATACGATAGCTCAACAGTTTGAAGGCCTGAAAGCTATAGCAACCAGCCGCACCTTCTGGGCCCTCGCTCCTCTGACCACGACGTCCCAGACGGCTTTTCTGTCTATCCAAGGCCTCTGGTCGGGTCCATGGCTCACAAGCGTAGCAGGTTTAAGCCGAAATGAAGTGGCGGATACCCTTTTCCTTGTGGCCCTTGCCATGATCGCAGGCTTTATTAGCATCGGCTGGCTGACCCAATGGCTGGCCAGAAGAAAAATTTCCGCCACCACAACGGCTGTCTGGGGCATGGCCATCTTCATGGTGGCTCAGCTCCTCGTTCTTATTTGTCCGGTTGAATATACGGTATTTAACTGGATTATCTTTGGATTTACAGGAACTACCGGGATAATCGCCTATGCAGCCCTGTCCCAGTCTTTTCCGGCCACTCTTTCCGGACGGGTCACCACCGCCATCAACCTCCTTGTCTTTGTGACAGCTTTTTGCATGCAATGGCTGATGGGAGCAATAATTGATCTTTTCACACAAGATCAGGCAACAGAGCTTGCCGCATCTGGGTTTTACTGGAGTTTTTCCCTTCTTCTGATCCTGCAACTCTTTGGCCTTCTTTCTTTTTGGCTGATGAGCCGAAAAGCAATTGACGTGACCTGAGCGGTGCTTAATTTTAGCAGCAATCTTTCATTCCTTCCGTCACTCACCAATTCATATTAACCACAAATGAGATTTATTCATGTCTGATCAAATAACAACAATTATCGGCGGTGGCCTGGCCGGATGCGAAGCCGCATGGCAACTGATACAACGAGGCTGCAGGGTACGGCTCATTGAAATGCGTCCGAAAAAACACAGCCCGGCTCACCATACAGACGACCTTGCTGAACTGGTATGTTCCAACTCTTTTCGATCAAACGACCAAACCTCTGCGGTCGGTCTGCTCAAAGAAGAGATGAACCGTCTCGGCTCACTCATTGTGGAGACAGCCTACGCCACTGAAGTCCCTGCCGGTAAGGCCCTTGCCGTTAACAGAGAGGCCTTTGCACAGCAGATTACAGCCATCCTCTCCAGCCACCCGCTGGTGGAAATCATCCATGAAGAAGTGACAGAGATTCCCCCCTTGAGTGAAAGTCCAACTATTCTTGCCACCGGCCCTCTCACTTCCTCTTCTCTTGCAGACAGTCTGGCTGAGTTCACAGGAAAAGAGCGGTTAGCCTTCTATGATGCCATCGCCCCCATCGTCTATAGCCATTCCCTGAACATGGAGATCATCTATCTCAAATCAAGGTACGAAGATGGGCCAGGGGATTATCTCAACTGCCCCATGGATAAAGAGACCTATCTCCATTTCATCCAGGAATTAACCAACGCACAATACGTGCCCCTCAAGGATTTTGAAAATGCTAAATATTTCGAGGGCTGCCTTCCCGTTGAGGTTATCTGTTCCCGTGGAGTAGATACCTTGCGCTTTGGCCCCATGAAACCCGTCGGTCTGCCGGATCCAAGAACCGGCGAAGAGCCCTACGCGGTCATCCAGCTGCGCAAAGAAAACAAGGAAGGAACAACCTATAATATGGTTGGTTTCCAGACGAAGCTGACCTACCCTGAGCAAAAAAGAATTTTCAGCCTCATACCCGGCATGGAACACGTCGAATTCGCTCGACTGGGCTCCATCCACCGAAATACCTTTATCACCTCCCCTGAACTTTTAGAACCAACCCTCCAGTTCAGCAGTCGCCCCGATCTTTTTCTGGCGGGCCAGCTTTCTGGTGTTGAAGGATATATTGAATCCGCTGCCATGGGCCAGCTTGCCGGAATAAATGCGGCACGACGGATTCAAGGCAAAACGCTGGTTGTCCCACCAAAGGAAACTGCCCTTGGTGCGCTTGTCTGTCATCTCACAGAGAGCGATCCAAAACGGTTCCAGCCATCAAATGTTAACTTTGGTCTCTTTCCTGCCTGGGAGAAAAAGATCCGAAAAAAATTCCGGGGAGAGGAACGGGCCTCCAGATCATTGGCAGCCCTTGACGCGTGGCAGAAAGAAAATGATATTTGAGTTGTGATTATAGTCTGCTCCCCCCCTTAACCTAAACGGAAAAAGACCCATGAATGTCCACAATCCCATTGTCTACCCAATCCTTGGAGCACTGGTCGCCGACGCCGCATCGCTGGGCTTTCACTGGTTGTACAACCAAAGTCGAATCAGAGAAATTGCCGGTAAAACTCCTGCATTCAGAACACCCACCGCAAGTGACTATCAGGGAACCCAGGGCTACTTTGCCCACGGTCACAAATTGGCCGGAGACTTTTCCCAATATGGTGAACAGGCGATGGTTCTCCTACGTTCTCTTGTAAAAAACGATTGTCAATACAACAGGGCCGACTACGAAAAGCTATTTTATGAGCATTTTGGCTATGGCGGGAGGTACGTAGGATACATCGATCACCCCACACGTGACACGCTCAACAACATTACAACAGCAGAAGCAGACGCTGTAAAACGTGCTGAAATGATCCCTTTTCCCGGAGATAACAGTACTAAAACTCATCTTATAAAAAAGGTGCTTGGTCTTGTCAAAACAACAGAGGGTCAGGAGCTACAGCGCCAAGTCAAAGAGCTTGCAGAAAATACCGGCGAGGGCAAGTCTACCCTTCATTATGCCCTGGCAGTGATGGAGAAACTGAAACTAGTCAATGATTATCACGGCGCCGATGACGAGCAACTACCTGCAATTGCTAAACTACCAGCCCTTGTTGCCGTTTATCAGGGAAATGATCAGTTGAAAAATGTGGTTGAATCTGCCGTGAGGGTGACCAACAACAATAAACTGGCAGTTCAGTTTGGTCAGACAGCAGCCACCATGATTGTCTCTGCAATGCAGACAAGAAATCCGGAAATTGCTATTACCAGAGGTTGCGGCAGTGCAGCCCCTAAGGTTGCCAGCCTCATTCACAAGGCGATTTCCCTCAAAAACGAAGACAACACTGCAGTCACTTCAAAATTCGGTACCAGCTGCAATCTTGCCTTTGGTGTTCCTGCCCTTGCTCATAATGCAATCACCGCTGGTTCATATCGTGAAGCCGTACAGAAAAACATTTATGCCGGAGGGGATTCATGTGGCCGGGCCATCCTGCTTGGCGCCCTTCTTGGGGCGGCTTATGGAGTAGGTGGAGAAAAAGGTATTCCTCTTGAGTGGATTGATAAGCTCAAAGAAAAAAATGAGCTCGAGGCCTTACTGGGAAAACTGCATCCAGCATAAGGATGCGCACCGTATAGCATCTTAAATATCGTTAAAAACAAGCGACGACAGGAGAAAAATTTAGATTAGACAGCCCCAGGCGTGAGTGCATGTTCAACAAAACCCCAGAAAGGATAATCGAGTTGGTATTCAGCAATTCTCCCCGGACTATGTTCCCTGCTTGCAACCAGCCAGAGACAATTTTTCCGTCCAGCGACCTCATCCCCGAAGGACGACTCCCCGGGAAAAAGAACCATGGCATTGTCCGCACTGTACTCAATATCCCCGGACCCCTTGAATACGCCAAGATGGGGTACATGTTCGTATGAATCTCCTGCCCCGCGGGAAAGTTCTGATATGACCAGAAACGAAACCTTCAACTCATCCCGTATAGACTCCATCTGCCTGAGCCATGCGTCGATTCCCGTCCGCTGCTCAGCAAATTGATGAAAGGGGAGTTTGTGCAGACTGTCTATAATCACAACCGTATATTCACTGCGGGTTTCATGGCGAATAAACTCGATATGCTTTCTCATCAGTTCAGGAGTGATCTTCCGGTCATTGACCACCCGCCAGTAAAAAAGCATTCGTTCAAGTTCAACCCTGGCCTCCTCAAGTCGGCCTTGCTCCTCTACCCCCATACCTCCTGTGCCATGTAGAGCACTTGTCGCAACCCGGCTTAATCTGCTCAGAGTTCGTTGATAGATCTTCTGCCGGCCATTTTCAAAATCATAATAGAGGACAGGAACACCTTTTCTCGCCATCTGGGCTGCGATCTGAATGGTAAAGGTCGATTTCCCGACCTTGGGTGCTCCGCCAATAATATTGATACCGTGCACCCCGCCAAGGGCCTCATCAAAAAGAGGGAATCCAGAGACAACTCCCCTATACTCGCTACCCTGTTGACTTTTCAGCCCCTGTAAAAACCGCTGATATTCGATCTCTGGCAAAGTAAAAGGCGAAAAAGAACGGGATTTTTTGATCATCCCCCCAACACGTTGGCCAAATTCCTTGCCGCTGTCCTGGGCCAATTGCCAGAATCCATATTTGGCGGGGGTGGTTTCCGGCCATGGAAGAATCCGGACTTTATAACCAAGCCTTGAGGCAAAGGCGTGGCCGCTGCCGAGTGAGTCGGCACTGTTATTTAAAGCCATAAAGACTGTCTTTATTCCAGCAAAAATCTCTGCAGGAAGTTGCTCAAAATGGCTATGGTGGGGAACTGCCACCGCTGGAAAACCAAGCTGTTTTATGGCCAGAAGAATGTTTTCTTCTTCACAGAGAAAAAGCGCTCCCTGCTGGCAATGGTTCAGCTCTGCCCTGTTGAAAACAGTATATGGGGGAGAGGTATACCGTTCATTGCCCTGCCAGAAATAATCTTCTTTTTTCCCAGGATAGACACAGCGGGCTGCATAACAGTTACCGTCAGCCTGCACATAAGGGTAGACGATATATCGACCGTTAAAACCTATACCCAACCCGCTTAGAATGGTTCTTGAAACATTTTTTTTCCGGAAGAACTCTACGATGGGTTCACTCAATCTCTGCTGATACGAGGCAACCTCTTCATTGATATTTTCTGCAGGAAAGTCCTCAAAAATATGAGACTCTTCCAGCTCTGGATCATAGCCGGGAACTTCTGCAGGAGCAATTGCAGAGAGTTTGGCAAACCATAAAGGGAATCCACCGGGTACGCAGGAATTTGTACACCGAAAGTAACCGTGAAAAAAACTGTCACGGTTGAGAGCAATCACAATTCTGCCGGCCTGGTAGCCTCTTGCCTCACAAAATGGGCAGGCAATAGGATTTTGAGATCCTACATCGCCAAGATGCCTTGCATAAAACGAAATGATGGGATCTTTCTGCTCCATTAGAGTCCTCTGCTCATCTTCTGCCTACCCTTTAAATCTCAGGACTGTGGATTCATTGCAGAATCTATACGACCGGCCTGGATAATGTCATAGAGTTTCTGGGGATCAAGAAGATCGTTAAATTTCATATGAACAGAGTAGTAATCAGGATCATCTTTACATTTTCTCACGGCAACGATGGCACCTGTAACCGTTGTTACGCTGTTCTTTTCCTCGCCTGTTGGCAAATCCATCTGGACGATACGCCCGAGCAGCTGGCGCAGACTACCTTTGTGATCGATTGCAATCTTGTAGGCAAGTCCACCCTGGGAAATATCCATCATAGCAACATCTGCAGTGATTCCTGTACTCCTCCCTCTGCTATCGATGAGGCGTGTGGAAATTTTGCCGCCGAGGTGATGACGTTTATGCACACGCCTTTCTCTGCTGCTTTTTATGATAAGCGATTCAACCCGCTCAAACTGCTCACAAAAACGAAGGAGTTTTTCTTCCAGCTTGGGAAATTCCTTTGCCCAACGTTGCAGGGTGTCAGCCTTCAATAAGGAAATATTAGAATCCCCGATACTTGCTACAGACATCGTCCAGACGGAAGGTTCGAAAAAGGCGTCTGCACCAAAAATATCACCGCTGTGTAAGGTCGTAATAAAAAAGTCATTACCTTCATCTTTGTAATGAACCTTTACCTCGCCGCTGTTGACAAAGAACAGGGCATTCCGCACCTCACCCTGCTTGACAATTGCTTCCTCTGTCAGGTATTTTCTATGCTCCAGATGGTCAAAGACCTCGCTGAATTCCTGGGTGGTCAGGGCATCATAAAGCTTATTCCACACTTCGAGATGACCACTGTCAATGGTTTCTATTTTTTCGCGGGCGATAATGTCACCGGCCTTGAGGACCTGAGTCATATCTTTTGGCTCAATTTCGGCGAGCCATTCTTTTAACTGCTGAGCCTGCAGAAAATTCCTGGCACGAGCCCGCTGCTCAATCAGCAGCATCAATTGCTTGACCGCCTCCGCCTGTTCGCCTTTTGACAATAGATTTTTGATAACTTGCTCTTCCGGCAGGCCGGTAATTACCCTTTGGCTGATAGTGGGTTTATTTTTTTTGCCAAGCTGCTTCATGGCATTTTTGCGCAACTGGTTAGCCTGCACGTGTTTTTTCTTCATTGCCTGCAAATCATTTTTCAAAAAATGCAGGGATTTTTCCGCCTCGTCCCACACCTGTCTGGAAAGTTTTTTAAACATTTTCTGATCTTTGGAATCGAGGAGATTCTGAACGGCTCTCACCGAGGCGCTACAGGGACAACGTCCGAACGTCTCCAGTAAAGCCAGGAGCAGGGGCTCTCTGGTCGGCTCAGAAAAATTGTGCAATTCTGACATCAGCACTCCGAGGCGGGTTGCCACATCCTGATCACAAAATGCTGCAAAGGCTTCTACAATCTGAACCGTCACAGACTCAGATGCGATGTCCAGCGCTTCAAGAAACAAGCGTTTTCTATAAGGACCACCAATTTTATAGATGCAGAGAAAGGCTTCACGTTGAACCCGAAAGTCAACGTGACGGAGATAGCCGAGAACGGCCTGGGCATCTTCGGCCTTACCTGTTTCCGCAAGCAGCTTAATCAGGTTTCTTTTACCGTACCAGGGCATGTGCTTTGGCAATTGCTCATGAATAATGGCAGGTAACTGCCTGGAATTATAGGTCAGAAGATCAATAATTTTCAACCGGTCGATACTACCTTCAGTGTGAATCAGAGTATCGACTAAAAATCTGATGGCAACCGGCCCCTGCAAAGCGAGGCGATAGCTGAGGGTTTCATCCTTTGGTGAGGCCAGACAATCGGCAAGTAACTGCGGCAGACTTACCCTGTCAATTCCACGATCCTGCACCTGACCTACAATGGTTTTAAGCTGATCATTTTTTTCGATCTGCCCTGATCGTATCTGGAAAAACAGCAGGAGGATTTTGTCTCCAAGATCCTTCGACCCTGTTTTCCAGCAGCCCTTCATAAGTCTCTGCAAAAATTGTATTATCTGTTCAAAAAGATCTGGCCCAAGCGAGGCTCTTTGAGCCAGCAGCATGAAAGGCTCGGCCAGTATTTCAGCCTCAGCGACATACCCTTCTTCCACTAAACCATCGCCTGTCTGTAAAAGGCATTGAACAACCCTACTGTTTCCACGATCTTTCTTCTGCCCAAGATAAACCACCAGATTCTTGAGGATTTTGGGCACACAATCTTTCTTCTCCGCTTTCCGTATGGCCAAAATACCGGCAGGAAGAGCTTCAATGAGTTCTTCACTTTCCAGTACCTGAAAATCGCCTTCAAGAATCCCGTTAAGGCCTGTTTCAAGTCGTATTTTAATCCTTTCTCTTTCTCCATCGTGAATAATACTTTTCGCCTTTTCAGAACTGAGAAAGAGCTTGCCCTTTTCCGTATTCATTAATTTCAACATCGATTTGCCGAGAATATGAACCAGAGCAGATTTGGCATCCCGACTCCTGGCACGTCTCAACTGTTCACGAAAAATAACGATCACATCCTTCATTCGCGAAGTTGGCAGCTCGGTAATCAGGTCATCATACAGCATTGCCCCAAAGGACGGTGAAAAGTCTTGACAGAAAAGGACACAGAGTGCCGAATCTTTAAGATTTGGGATAAGCAGATGGGCAAGTTGTCTTGCCATAACCGGTTTTTTTTCCTGCTCTATCAGTTCTTCGGAACGAAGAAGCATTTTGGGGAATTCCAATGCGGCAACTATTTTTTTCTTCTCTCTGATTCCCTGCAGAATTCTGGCAATGCTGGCCGCAAGAATCGATACTCCTGTATCCATCACTACGATTTTCTTTTTCAAGTCCTCTATAACCAGTGGTCTTTTGTCCTGACCAAGAAGACAGGCAACGAGCTCTGGTCGTACTTTAAGAAGACTTCGCTCCTTGACTCCCTTAGCACCGTGAGTGGCTGTTGTGGATACTTTTTTGCTTATCTGCGGCTGCAGTGAAAAGTATTTTGTGAGGCCCAGCGAGGTAATATACTCCACACCGCCACCTTTATCTTTGATAGTGGCAACCGAGGCTTGAAACACTGCGAGCAACTGATTGAAGGTAAAACGGTCCATATCAGCTGCCATCCTCAGACTATTGAGACCAAGCAGCCTCAACTGCCTGTAAACATGCAGATTAGGAAATGAATCAAGCACCTCCTGGTGTAAAGGGGCACCGCACAAATAGGGTATATCATCGACCAGCGCAAACTGCAGTTCTCTGTTAGTTCGCAAAAATGCTTTAATAGCCTTATACCCCCTATCTATGGCTGCAGTTACCTGTGGTGCTTCAGGAGGATAGAGGCGACTCGTGGAAATCGAGTTATTAAAAGTTTTTAAAACATCGACACCCTTGCTTTGCAGCTCATTTCTCTTCATTGCCAGGCACCATTATTCAAACACTGAGTAATTGACAGGTTGTAAAGTATTTTCTCTGTCTTTATTTTTCGATAAAAAACCGTATCTATAGTTTTTTCATCTGTCAGAAGGCCAAAAGAAAACAAGATTGTAAACGGCACTTTTTGTTGCTGTTATCCGTAAAAACAGACCTGATACAAACAAAATCAGCGCGAACAAATCACGCACAACAGACAATAATGTAAAAGCTTGGTACCAAGTAACACCCACTCATCAAAACAGCCTGCACAGACCAGCATGCGAGGTAGCCAAACCGAGATACTAGGGTAGCTGAGCTATCTAAGCTTTTATACACCTTACAATCATACGATTTTTTTTTTCATTCGTCAAAGATTGTCAACCATTTCAAGCGCCTCAAGCACAGAAGATATAAAAGATTATATACAGGTTCTCCCCGGGGCACAATTTTTTTCAACCAGGCAAGCACATCTTTACCTGTTTAGCCTGGTAAGGTGTATCGACCGCTTTATCAGGATAATCGTCATCCCAACCCTGCGACAATGGTATTTCAACCTTCGCTAAGCTCGATGTCATGGGAGCTTGGTTATCCTCTGACGTGTCGTGTCACAGGATAGATGATTTTTTCTTTTATCAAAACTGATACAATTTCGGCGAGGGGCATTCCCACAACATTGGAATATGAGCCGGTAATATTTTTTACCAGCACCCCGCCTATCCCCTGAATGCCATAAGCACCGGCCTTATCCATGGGCTCCCCCGTGAGAACATAGGCCTCTGCTGTCTCTTTTGAAAAATCTGTAAATTCCACTTTGGTGACGATTGTTTCGGCCCTGACGATGTTCTTTTGCAAGTGACACAGACAATAACTGCTTCTCACCAGGTGGGTTCGCCCGGAAAGCTCCATGAGCAGGTTGACTGCATGCTCTTTAGAAGTCGGTTTCCCCAGAATTTCCTGCCCTAGACAAACAATGGTATCTCCGCTTATAATCCATTTTTCTGGGAACCGTCGGCTTATGGCCCCAGCTTTTTCCATTGCCATTCTGAGCACGAATTCTTCGGCTGGTTCACCAGGCCTGGGCTGCTCTTCGATGGATGCTACAGCTATGGTGAAATCCAGACCGAGCTTTTCTAGAAATTCTTTTCTTCTCGGAGAACCGGAGGCTAAAACGATTGATTCACTATTTTTATACATTAAATTCAACTCTGTTTAAAAAGTCATCACTGAACAAAAAACAATTTATTACAGGATATTACATACGAGGCAAGAACAACATACAAAAGAGAAAGGCAGTAACATCGTGCTTCCCAATGTCACCGCCTCTCAATTTTATCCAATGATTACAAGATCTTTAGCTCACAACCCTTGCACAATATCACCCGTATGCTGACTCCAGGCCCACAATATCACCACAACTGCCGTCTAACCTCTAATGGCATAGCCTCCGTCAACGGTAATGACCTGGCCCTGAATCATGGTTGACAGCTCACTGCAGAGAAAAAGAGCGATATCCGCGACATCATCAGGGGTCGTCAGACGCCCTAAAGGGGTGCGCTCCATAGCTGCATTTAAAATCTGATCACGATTGGGAAAGTGCTTCAGAGCGTCCGTATCCACAGCCCCTGCACTTATGGTATTGACGTTAATATTTTTTGGTCCAAGCTCCACTGCAAGATGGCGTACCAGAGATTCCAGCGCCGCCTTGGATGCACCCACGGTAGTATAATTTTCAATGGCCCGCACAGATCCAAGACTTGAAACCGCCATAATCCGGCTTCCGCTTTTCATAAGTGGCAGGCCACCTTGAACAAGTTTTAAAAGAGCCCTGGCATTTATATCCATCGCCCAGTCCCAATGACGCTCGGTCAGTTCCAATGCAGGCTTGAGGACTCCTGAAGCGGCATTACTGACAAGTATATCGAGATGGCCGTATTCCTCACTGATAACATTAAACATATTCTGAACATCATCCCCATTGGCAACATTGGCCTTTATGAGGAGGCATTTACGACCATATTTTTCAACAGCCTCAGCTGTTTCTTCTGCATCACGTCTATGTCGAACATAATTCACAACCACATCAGCGCCCTGACTGGCCAGACGAATAGCAATCGCCCGGCCGATTCCACGAGATCCTCCGGTTATCAGTGCAACTTTATCCTGCAAATCAAACATACTAAATATCCTATTAAAAATTAAATTGGTAACGCTCACGACTAAAAAGTATGGCATAAATACAATTACGAGCCACACAAGTCAACTCCCGAGTTTTATACCAATTCGTTTACCCATCCCCCAGAGGAACCTGAATGGATTAAACCGGATGGGGTTTAACAGCTCCGGCGCCATAAAGCCAGAGCCATAAAATTCAAACGGTTTTGCAAAGGGATAATGGATGGTAGAGGCGTCCGCTGCCTGCAACCCTTTTTTTTGTGCGGCCATATAGAGTGGGCTCTTTTGAGCTTCTACCTGCAGCAGTTGCAAAAGGGCTGTATCCAAAGCCACAGGGGAGGCGCTGCCACCAATGCAGTTTACCAGAAGTGGCTTTCCATCAAGGGGGCCCGATTCGGACATGACCTCAATTCCATCTATAAAATGAAACTGCGGTGGCAACACTTCAATCAGATCGAGGATGATGTCAGAAAATTGCTGATGACTGTTATCGCAGGTCATGTGGAGCATCGCCTTATTAACACCTTTAACAACACCAAAGATATTTTTGACAGCAAGGGTAACATACATCTGATTATGTGCCTTGATTCTTGGCAGACCTATAAAATAGTCACACTCAACAGCTTCTCCAGCAAGAGTAATGACCCGGCCACTCTTGAGTCGTCGTTTCACTGGTGTAGAAAATTCTATACACTCAACATTCAGTCCTTGTAAGGCAGTGATGATTCCTCTGGTATGACAGACACTTTTAGCTGCGCCAAAAGCAGGTGAATCCCCAAGCTTAACCCTGGCACCCTGCCCTTTCAACCAAAGCGCCACTCCGGCAATAAACTCGGGGTGGCTGCAAGACAGCGCAGAACCACGCCCACTTATCAGATTGGGCTTGAGCAGAATAGTCGCCCCACGGAGAGAGTGGAATGATCCAGACTCCCTCGCCATTCGATCGACAATATTTGCAATTTTCTCCCGCTCATACTTTACACAGGGAGAGAGAAAGACATTTTCCATGTTCAGCAGCCTTCGATATTTTTTCAAGCAGATTTGGGAACCGATACAGGACTATAAAAAGAAAAACCGGACCCCACAAGGAGGTCCGGTTTTTCCAGGAGAAAAGAGAGAAGAGATAAAGCATAATTTAAGATGCATGTTGTGTGCCAGCCACAACATCAAACTTATAGTTTAATATTATCGGCACCTTAGGCAAGTGGCAAGACAAACACCAACGACCTAAGGGTACAATATTTTATACTTCTCTTCTTAATTCTTTGCACATTAGCCCACTACTCCACAATAACAATCAGATACGAGACTAATTTTTTCAACTCTTCCTCAGTTCTACTTTTTATCCCGTGCAAACCTGATGACCCGGGTTCTAATAACGTCCTTATTTTCCTTTATTTTTTGAACGATAACTTCAGGAATATCAGTTTCGACATCTATAATATTATAACCCACAGTACCATTTGACTGATTGAGATAGCTTGCGATGTTTACATTGTTGTCACCGAATATGTTTGAAACAAAGGCGATCATTCCCGGCACATCTCTATTAATGACGATAAGCCTGCAAACCGTTTTATCACTGGGCGTTGACTCAATATTGGGAAAGTTGACACTGTGCACCACATTCCCGTATTTGAGATAATTAGAGATCTCTTTGACGGCCATTGTTGAACAGTTTTCCTCCGACTCAGAGGTTGAGGCCCCAAGATGTGGGGTTGCCAGCACTTTTTCATGCCGGACCAGAGCTGGAGTCGGGAAGTCACAGAGATACGCTTCCAAATACCCTTCATCCAAAGCCTTTATCACAGCCGCCTCATCAACAATGGGCTCCCTCGAATAGTTGACAAGAACAGCACCTTTTTTCATACGAGCAATGAATTCTTCATTGACGAGACCTCTTGTTCTCTCAATAAGTGGCAGGTGCAGGCTCACAACGTCAGCATCACCTACTGCATCATCAAGACTTCTGCAGACCCGGACTTCTGGTGAAAGCTGATGAATGTTAGAGAGTGCAGGCGCCGGATCAAAACCATTGACCTTCATAAGTCTATAAATTCCACCGTTGGCAAGCCGTACACCAATCTGTCCCAAACCTACCACTGCAAGGGTTTTCCCGGCAATCTCCTCTCCTTTAAAGGCGGCCTTCCTTGCCTCAACTTCAGCACTGACCTTCGCGGGGTCCATGGCGGCCAGATCCTTACAAAACTCTATGCCTTTATAGATATTTCTCTTCCATACACCGAGCATTGGAAAAACCAGGTCAACAACGGCATTGGCATTGGCACCCGGGGTGTTAAGGACACAGATTCCACATTCCGTAGCACGAGCAACGTTAATATTGTTGGTACCGGCACCCGCCCTGGCAACAGCAAGAAGTGACTTATAATCATCAACATTCAGGGTTGAACTGCGAAGGATAATACCATCAGGATCTTTCTCATCTGCGGATACCGTAAATCTATTAGAAAAAAGTTTAAGCCCCTCTTTTGCAATATTATTTATCTTCTTAATTTTATACGACTGCATGAAGTTCTCCTTATTGCATTTTCAATTAATTTGCGTTTTGCATACAGCAATATTCAAGCAACAGCCCCATACTATATACGGACAATTCAAGAGTTCAACAATTTTGTAATTATTCTTTTTTTCCATCACAATACCAAAACTTTAGCATATGAATGCAGATTCCTCTCCCGCTCGGTCAGAAAACAGAGGACCTCTCCATCTGCACCTGCAAAGAGGTTCATTTCTGTGAGGTGTTTTTTCTGAATTCGTAAAAAAAAGGTCTTCCGAAAAAATCCATTGCGCGTTTTTCGGCTAAATAGTCCCTCAACCTCTTCCGGCAGGATCGCAATCAAACGGTCTTTGGTCTCCTGGGGTTGTTCCTCATTCTCACCCGGCAGCAGCCATTGGGGCAGAAATCGATTGTTACAGCGAAGCCAGTCAACCCGGAGTAGATCCATTAACACCTCAGAGTCATGACGGCCCTGAAACATTGTGATGAGATTTTTACACATCAATTCGTGGGTTGGGGCATGGGAGAAAAAGAGATTTTTCTGACAAAGGGCCAGCAAGCTTTGAAAAAACGTAAAAATATTTTCCTCATGTCTGCGGAAATAGCCCCAGACAAGGACAAAATACCGATTATTCATGTACTTTTCTACACATTCAGAAAACCAGTACAAATCCTGAACGGTTTCATGGTCCATCCAGCGACTGGCCAGAACAGAATAGGGAGGAACCAGGCTGTGTTTGTAGCCGTACTCCTGTGCATTATAACAAAGAGGTGTCTCCGGGAGAATCTTCAAGAGTCCCATCTGGATGTAATCTGCTCCCATGAAAAACACCTCAGAAAAAGAGGTGGCAAAAGAATCTTTCGTTTCGTAGGGTAAGCCCAAAATAAGATCAACATGGAGATGGATGGTCCCAAGACCTGCAAGTCTTTGAATCGCAGTGTGTACCACCTCAGTTTCGACGGGTCGGTTTACCGCCTTCAACGTCTCTTTATGGGTGGACTGGATCCCAATCTCAAACTGAAATCGACCGGAACCGACCCGCTCAAGAAAGGTATACATCTCCTCAGTAAAGCGATCAGGAGCCATTTCAAAATGAAAGAGGGTCTCCCCACCCTCTTCTAATAAAAACTCCCACAGGCTTAAAGCCCGCTTTGGAATATCATTAAAGGTTCGATCTATAAAACGTACGACCTTAGGACTATGACTGAGAATATCGCGCAGCTCCTCTTTAACCACATCAAGAGGCTTATGATAAACACCCCGTTCCACAGACGACAGGCAATAGGTACAGCCAAAAATACAACCCCTCGAACTTTCATAATAAATATGTCTGTTGGCCAGGTGCAGATCAAAGTCAGTATGACGATAGGGATAATCATAGCTGCGCGAGGGCATTTTAAAAAAATCTGCTTTATAACATGGCTGAAGAGTACCATTTTCCAGGTCTCGATAAAACTGCTGGTCTATTGCTTCAATTGCCCCAAACACAGCACTGTGATTGACCTCATCCAGAAGCCCGTGTAAAACGAAGGCCTGGGGACCACCGATGACAACTTTGCAGCCAGGAAGACAGACAGCCATATCTCGGGTCAGTTTTTCCACAAGTTCACTATTCCAGATTGCTGCTGAAAAAAACACACAGGTCGGATTTCCCGCCGTGATACGCAGTAACAATTCAAAATAATTATCGTTGATGGTAAACTGTAGAATCTCACTCGTCCAATTCGGGCAATGTTTTTCCAGTTCATTTCGCAGGTAGAACAGGGCGAGGCAGGAGTGGGTGTAGCGCCCATTTAAACCGACAAGCTTTGCGGTGTTGATCATATTCTTTGCTTGACTCATTGTTTATTTTTCACTGATATTTTTTTTACAGCACGATCGCCTGTTCGAGATTATCCTACAGACAGAGACATGACAAGCTGGGTTGTCCTTTCTCGATCACGAGTACAATTACTCTGTAATATCTTCCGCAATAGGCAGTATCAACACATTCATCTTATCCGGAACATATCAAATGCCTTATATTTTACATTTTTTTTTACTTCTAAGCGCAACCCTTCTTTGTTGTAGCTGGAGCAAAAACGTCTATGCAGACAACGTGGCCAATTTTCAGTACAACCTTGCGCTGAGCTTTTCTCTGGAAAACAACCGACTGACGGGCACCGCTAAAATAGAGATTCCCCCAAAGTATCCCCTTACCGTTTCTCTTGCCCGCCTTGCCATTACTGGGGCACTTATCCAGTCCCCCAATGAAACAGAAAAAGAAATCAAACCGTTAGATGATCTGCTGCATTTTGACCCAAGCGATCAACACAGAACCCTTTACATCTCCTATCAAAGAGATGTGAAAAACGAACCAGGCAATCTCGTAAGTCCGGAAGGCATCTCTCTTACCGACAGCTGGTACCCAGAACCCTCTGTACCATATATTTACACAGTTTCCGCACGTCTGCCCCGTGATTTTTCAGCAATCAGCCAATCTGATCATTTTCCCCTTACAAAAAAAGAAAATATAACCACTGCCCACTCAGTGGCACCGACCAGCAGTATCTCATTTACTGCCGGCCCCTATGTCGTTGATAAACTCAGAGTTCGTGATAACCTCTACGTCTATTCCATGTTTTTTAGAGAGGACCAGGAACTCGCGATGGGATATCTTGAAGCGGCTGCAGCATACATCAAGAGGTATGAAAACGACATCGCCCCCTTCCCTTATAATCATTATGTTATTGTCGCAAATCGTCTCCCGACCGGTTACGGAATGGGCTCGTATACCCTCCTTGGCCAGATGGTCCTGCGTCTTCCCTTTATAAAAAGCACCTCACTGGGCCACGAAATCGTCCACAGTTGGTTCGGTAATGCCGTGGAGGTGGATTATCAGAATGGTAACTGGTGTGAGGGACTTACAGCCTTTCTTGCCGATCACAGCTATCGGGCAGCCAGTGGTCAGGGTAGAGAGGACAGAAAAGAGAGCTTAACAAAATACCAAAGCTATGTTCATGCCGGAGCAACACATCCATTTGCCCTCAAAGACTTCAAATCCGCCAGCCACAACCAGCCCATGGCCGATTATAAGAGAACTGTCGGTTATAATGGTGGAGCGTTTTTTTTCCACGAGCTGCGCGAATACCTTGGAGAATTAACCTTTAATGAGGGGGTACGTGAATTTTATATTACAAACAAAGATACAGCGGCCACCTGGAAAGACCTGCAGCTCAGCTTTGAGAAAGTTTCCGGGAAAAATCTTGAATCATTTTTCGTAAGTAAACTGAATATGGTAGAGGCACCTGAGATCTGGGCCGAGGATATACAGATTGATTCACGTAATGGAATTCATCTCAACTTTACCCTCAGGCAGCAGGCCAAGGAACCGCTCCCCCTCCTAATTCCTGTTCACATAAAGACTATGTCTGGGATTCACAAGATTGTGCAAACACTCACAACTTCATCCCGGCAGGTCTCCATTGCCTTAGCAGATCTACCACTGGCACTTACTCTTGATCCTGAATATACCCTCCTGCGAAAACTCTCCAGTAAAGAATGGACTCCGGTCTGGTCCACCTTTTTAGGGGCAGAGAAAAAACTTATCATCGTTGAGAGTGAGGCTGCCAAAGTAAAATATCAGCCCTTCCTTGACGCCCTTCGCCCTTATCCTGCCAAGATTGTCAGAGCAGATGAGATAACAAACCAGCAACTGAGCGAAAGCAGCCTGCTTTTTCTGGGTGCCAACCAACACCCCTGCCGATCACTTTTTGGCAAAATCAGTCACAAAGAAAACACTGTGACGGTTGATATTAGAAAAAACCCACTCAACCCTGAGGCAGTCGCCGTGGTAATTTCAGATACCACCAACGACCTGGGTTCCTCCGTTGCCAGAAAGCTGCAGCATTATGGGAAATATTCTTACCTCGAATTCGAAAGCAACAAGCGCCCGGAAACAGTGATCAAAGAGAGTGTGAACGGTATTTCCTACCAGCTGGAGAATCTGCCGATGGGCGGTTCTACCAAAGAATTGTCATCCTTTACTTCAATTATAGAAGAACTGCTGACAAAACGTGTGATATATATTGGTGAAACACATAACTCCCTTGCCGATCATCAACTCCAGCTCAGAGTGATAGAGGCGCTGTTCCACAAGGATCCAAATCTCGCCATAGGCATGGAAATGTTCCCCACCTCATCACAACAAAGCCTGGATGAGTATACGCAAGCGGGGTCTTTAATGGATGAAAAAACTTTTCTCAAAAAATCTGATTATTTCGAAGTCTGGCGTTATGACTATCGCCTTTTTAGAAATATTATGAACTTTGCCAAGGCACATGGCCTCCCTGTCCGTGGTCTTAATCTCGATCGACAGATCGTCTCCGAGGTCTATAGCCTCGGTCATACAGACGGCTTGAGTGATGAGATTAAAGAGTCCCTGGTTGTTGACCGAAATCTTGACCTTCCTGGCTATCAGGAACGTTTATCTTCTGTACACGACGCTCACATTTCTGGAAATCACGGCAAAGGGACGTCCAGTGGTTTCATTCAGGCTCAGGCCTTATGGGATGAAACAATGGCTGCAAATATTGCTGAATTCCTTCAAGCCCATTCTGACTACAGGATGGTTGTTATCGCCGGAACACAGCATACCAGGAAGGACTCAGGAATTCCCCCGAGGGTGGCCGCCAGAATCGATGTGCAACAGGCCAGCCTTCTCAATATCTATGATGATTCGAATTCAAGGAACCTCCTTCAGACTTCGGATTATTTTTTCCTGGCAGAAAACATCAGCCTGCCCGAATCACCTAAGATTGGCATCGTATTAAGTTCCACGGCAGATGATAGTCAGTATAAAGGCCTTGTCATTGACCAGATAAGCCCACACGGTAAGGCAAAAGCAGCAGGCCTGAAAGAGGCCGATATATTAATACGAATCAACGACAGTCCAGTGTATGACATGGCCGATCTTCGTATTGCAATGATTGACGCACAAGAAGGTGACATGGCAGAAGTAGAGGTTCTCCGCGGAAAATCGGAGAAAAAAAGCCATGTAATCAAGGTCGAACTGACCACTCCCGGTACAGGTACAAGTCCCCCCTGATCAGGGTATGTTACAGTTAGGCAGGGGACCATTGTAGCTGTAGCATTGACCATGCTAAAACATCAAATTCCTGAAATATCCCAACTCAGCCTTAAAACACATTTTCCGTCAACAGATCGTAGACAGAGAGAAAATTAGGGTTTATGATTGGCACAGACTGTATTTTTTGCCGTAAAAACGGTACACGACATACGTTTACTAAACTCTTTTTTTAATTTGCCCCTTTGCAAAAGGAGAATCAATGCATAGAATCTGCACCCTGTTTGTAATAATAATATCATGTATACTTTTATCTGGAGAATCTGGAATGGCTAATTCTAACCTCAAAGATGGTCTTTACGCCAAATTTGACACCGCAAAAGGCGAAATTATCTGCCTTCTCGAATACGAAAAAACACCACTGACCGTTACAAATTTTGTAGCTTTAGCTGAAGGCACCAAGGATCTTGGCGGAGGCGCAAAAGCAAAAGGGGATAAATTTTATGATGATTTAAAATTTCACCGTGTAATCCCTGATTTTATGATACAAGGTGGTTGCCCGCTGGGCACCGGTACCGGTGGTCCAGGATACACCTTTCCAGATGAAATTGACCCCAGCCTCAAGCACTCCTCGCCCGGAGTTCTCTCCATGGCCAATGCCGGCCCCGGAACCAATGGCAGTCAGTTCTTCATCACCCATGTGCCAACGCCATGGCTTGATGGCAAACACACTGTTTTCGGACACGTGGTTTCAGGGATGGATGTTGTAAACAAGATTGAAGGAAATGATCTTATCAACTCTGTCACCATCATTCGAGTCGGGGAAAAAGCTGAAAATTTTGTGGCCAATCAGGAAACTTTTGATAACCTTCTCGCAAATCTGGATAAGGTGAAGCGAGAAAAAGAGATGGCTGCCATGGAGGCTGAACAGGAAGCCATCAAAAAGCAGTGGCCTGATGCAGTAACTACCCCTTCAGGTCTCAAATATGTCGTGGTTGAAGAAGGCCAGGGCGAGACTCCTCAGATAGGCGCAGTCGTTACCGTCCACTATACCGGCAAACTTCTTGATGGCAAAAAATTCGACAGCTCCTACGACAGGGGTCAGCCGATAGACTTTCCTGTTGGCAAAGGACAGGTCATAAAAGGCTGGGAAGAAGCGTTGCTTGGCATGAAAAAAGGTGAAAAGCGAGTACTCATCATCCCATCAGACCTGGGCTACGGTCCTGCCGGTCGCGGTCCGATTCCACCTAACGCCACCATGATTTTTGATGTGGAGCTTGTCAATTTCCAATAATCTCTCCGCTCACACTGGCTGCACAAAAGCCCCATTGTCCTCTATTGGACAATGGGACTTTTATTTTGTATTCCCGTACACCTATCATTTACCGAATCTTTTCTTGTGAGCAAAAATGACAGGCTGTATCATAAGCCTGTGATGACACAGGCAGCGCGTATTTTATAATGTCAATTTTACTACACTGGTAACAAGTCATTTTACAGATACGGATAGTAGCCTCCAACGCAGATATACAATATACGCCGCTATCATTAATTTATTCAAGATATTAGGTTTATAGCTTCATCAAGGGATTTTATGACAGAACTCATTTGGAAACAATCGTATAATACAGGGATTCATGAAATAGATATCCAACACAGGCAGCTCCTCGACTACGTCAACCAACTTGATACGGCACGAAAGCTGAACAGTAGAACAAAAGTAAAAAATGTCATTGAAGGGATGGCAGATTATACGCTGTCACACTTTGCCTTTGAAGAAGCCCTCATGGAACAGGCGAATTATCCTTTCACAGGGCCCCATCGGCACATCCACAAAACTCTCATAGCCCGGGTTGTCACATTCAGTGAGCGATTTAAAGCCGGCGAAGATATCGCAGATGAATTCCACGCACTTCTCAGGCGATGGTTGATTAATCACATCCAGCGTGACGATGCCGCGTATGTCAAACCAGTCCGGGCACATCTCAGGGCAATAGAACAGGAGAAAGCCAGCTCTATGGAAAAAAAAGATCCGTCGAGCTGGCTGTCGAGGGTGGCAAAGAAATTCTTTGGAGGTTGATGCAAACCTGTACGGGGTTGTCGCTATTATAAAAAATCAAGTTGCAAAGGGCTTCCACCTCTTTGCCCTGACCAACCCGGAGTTCCAAAAAAGAACTCCTTTTGTTGGAGGCGGGCGGCTCTCCGGGTCTTTCAACCATTAAAGATGTGCTTAAGATATCGACACCTGCACGGTTGACGACTCGGTTATGAGCTACACAGATTCACGAATGTGACTAGTACTTCAGCCCAATCCTCTCACGAACGAGATCCATCGTTACACTTGCTTTTTCTCGCGCTTTATCTCTACCTTTCCTCAAAATCTGCCGGACCATTTCAGGATCAGCCATATATTCTTTTTTCTTTTCTCTGGCCACCCCGAAGGTGTCGTTTAACAGATCGAGCAGTTCAAGCTTCAAATAACCATATGCCGCACCACCATTAACGTAGAGCCCGCGGATTTCTTCCATTCGTTCTTTTGAAGCAAAGAGCTGCATCATCTGATAGAGATTACAGGTATCCGGATCTTTAGGATCATCTACAGGTTTGGCATCGGTCTCAATGGCCATGACCCGTTTTTTCAACTCCTTGCCTTCCATAAAAATAGGGATGGTGTTGCCGTAGGATTTGCTCATCTTCTGGCCGTCAAGGCCAGGTACAGTAGCCGTCGATTCACTGATGGCCGGCTCCGGGACTACAAAGGTTTCTCCATATTGATTATTAAACTTCATGGCAAGATCCCGTGCGACCTCAAGATGCTGCTTTTGATCTTTGCCAACTGGCACACGATCTGCCTGGTATAACAGGATATCTGCTGCCATTAAAACGGGATAGGCAAAAAGACCATGGCTGGCAGCAATACCTTTAGCCACCTTATCTTTATAAGAGTGGCAGCGCTCAAGTAACCCCATTGGAGTGAGTGTCGACAAAGCCCATGACAGCTCACAAACTTCAGGAACATCAGATTGTACCCAGAAAATACATTTTTCCGGATCAAGACCAAGTGCCAGGAAATCAGCTGCAGCCTCCAGAGTGCCCTTCGCAAGTTTTTCCCTATCGTGCACTGATGTGAGCGCGTGCAGATCGACGATAAAAACATACAATTCAGAAGTCTCCATGTTGGAGATCATAGTCTGCATCATACCAAAATAATTACCAATATGTAATTGGCCTGAGGGTTGGATTCCAGATAGTATTTTCATTGTTCTTTTCAATAATTTATAAATTTAGACGATTGATAAACCCGTAAAATGTCTTTACACCACACGGGGATAATGATGGAAATAAGGTAATATGCAAGACGCGGTGTTTTCAGGCAGCGTCTCAAATCTACTTTAAGTATATTGATCCTCTGATAAAAACGTCCACTAAAAGACTGACCTTCCCTTCGCCGCTGTCTCTATCTGCATAACGTAGAAGGGCTACAATAACGCAAAAACAAAAAAAAGGGGAGTAGAGAAAACAACCTTCTCCACTCCCCTTAAAACGATCAAGGCTTACACAGTTTCCTGCTTATTTTACCTCTTCGAAATCGGCGTCTACCACGTCGTCATCGTCGTCCTTCTTTGGTTTTGCACTACCTTCAGCACCCGCTGCACTTTCAGGATTTTCCTTGGATGCTTGCTGGTACATCATTTCGGCAAGTTTGTGCGATGCCTGGGTAAGTGCTTCAACAGCTGCCTTAATGGCATCAACATCATCACTGTCTTTGAGTTTATTGACGTTTTCAATTTCCCGTTCAACGTTCGCCTTGGTTTCCGCATCAACCTTGTCGCCAAGATCTTTCAGACTCTTTTCTGTTGCGTGAACCATCGCGTCTGCTGAGTTTCTGGTTTCGACCAACTCCTTACGACGCTTGTCTTCCTCTGCGTGAAGCTCGGCATCTTTGGTCATACGATCGATCTCATCCTGGGTTAAACCAGATGATGCAGTAATCTTGATGGACTGCTCTTTACCGGTGCCGAGATCTTTTGCAGAAACAGCAAGAATACCGTTGGCATCAAGATCAAAGGTAACTTCAATCTGTGGTACACCACGGGGTGCAGGTGGGATGTCAGAGAGTTCAAAGCGACCAATAGTCTTGTTGTCCTGGGCCATTTCACGTTCCCCTTGCAGCACGTGAATGGAAACGGCAGGCTGACTATCGGCAGCGGTAGAGAAGATCTGACTTTTCTTGGTTGGAACCGTCGTATTCTTCTCGATCAGTTTTGTGGTCACACCACCGAGGGTCTCGATTCCAAGTGACAGAGGTGTTACGTCAAGCAGAAGAACATCTTTCACATCACCCTGAAGAACACCACCCTGAATGGCTGCACCAATGGCTACAACTTCATCTGGATTCACACCTTTGTGTGGCTCTTTACCAAAAATCTCCTTAACCTTCTCCTGAACTAAAGGCATACGGGTCATGCCACCAACGAGAATTACTTCATCAATTTCAGAGGCCTTCAAGCCTGCGTCTTTGAGTGCAGTAACACAGGGACCAACACATCGTTCAATCAGGTCGCCAACCAGACTCTCAAGTTTGGCACGGCTGAGTTTGAGGTTGAGGTGCTTGGGACCGGAGGCATCTGCCGTAATGAATGGCAGGTTAATATCGGTTTCTTTCGTGGTGGAAAGCTCCATTTTTGCTTTTTCAGCTTCCTCTTTGAGGCGCTGAAGTGCCATCTTATCATTTCTGAGATCGATTCCCTGCTGGCGTTTGAACTCATCAGCAAGCCAGTTGACGATTCTCATGTCAAAATCTTCACCACCAAGGAAGGTATCACCATTTGTGGATTTTACTTCGAAGACGCCATCGCCGATCTCGAGAATGGACACATCAAAAGTACCACCACCGAGGTCAAATACGGCAATTTTTTCCTCACCTTTTTTATCAAGACCGTAGGCCAGAGATGCAGCAGTTGGCTCGTTGATAATACGTTGAACGTTAAGCCCTGCAATCTTACCCGCATCTTTCGTTGCCTGACGTTGTGAGTCATTAAAGTAGGCAGGTACAGTAACAACTGCATCCGTTACCTCTTCGCCCAGATATTCTTCAGCGGTCTGCTTCATCTTGGCAAGAATCATGGCGGAAATTTCTGCCGGCCTGTACACCTTACCTCCAACATCTACAGATACACTGCCGTTGGTGCCTTCGACAATCGCAAAAGGACTGATATCTATCGAACGTTTCACCTCACCATCTGTAAATTTACGTCCAATAAGTCTTTTTACTGCATAAAGCGTACGGGTTGGATTGGTCACAGCCTGACGCTTTGCCACCTGTCCGACCAGACGCTCATCATTATCAGTAAAAGCCACCACAGAAGGAGTCGTCCTGTTACCCTCAACGTTGGCAATAACCTTTGGATCGCCACCTTCCATAATAGCTACACAAGAATTGGTGGTACCCAGGTCAATTCCAATAATCTTACCCATCTTCTTTCTCCTTAAATCATTCTCAGCGGATTATATATCCATCCAGCATTGCTCAAAGTGTTTTTTATTGCTCTACCCATGGTAGTGGCAACCTCTTTTAAGGTTGTCATCCTCACGGGTTTGTCAAGTGATCACGACCTGTTTTCAACACATGTGTCCAGCCAGGTTCTTACGCCTTTTTGCCTGATGAAACAACGACTTTAGCTGCTCGAAGCAACCTGTCTTTATAATAGTAACCTTTCTCGAATTCAGTGATAACATGGTTTTCAGGAATCGTGTCGTGAGAATCCATGGTAAGAGCCTCCTGATGTTTGGGGTCAAAGGGTTCTCCAACACTGTTGATGGCCTTCACCTCAAACTTTTCAAGTGTGGCAAGAAGACTCTTTAAGGTCAACTGTACCCCCTCCAAAAGGGCGCTCAGGTTTTTCTCCGCATCAGCACCTTCGATCACCCCCTGACTCAGAGCACGCTCAAGGTTATCAACCGTTGGAAGCATTTCTCTCAGTATGGTTTCTCCAGCATATTTAAGGCTCGCCAGGCGTTCACGTTCTACACGCTTTTTAAAATTTTCATTTTCCGCAGCCGCACGCAACATCCTGTCATGGAGTTCTGCAATCTGATCCTTTGCTTCAGCCAGTTCCTGTTCAACATTTCGCTCGCCGTCTTCTGTCTGCACATCATGATCGGCTTCCAGCTCATTTATATCAGCCGCTTCACCATCAGCGACTACCGTTTCGTCTTGGAGTTCTTCGTTTACCTTTACCTCGCTCACCTACTCCTCCATTTTTCTCCAATTCTTGTTTCAGGCACAACTTCTGCTTAAAAAACGCTTTTCCGCCTGACCATTTCAAAACCTGAGCCAACAATAAGTAGCGGGTTTTTCCTTGTCAAGTGACGGGGAATCAATAAAAACAACACAGGATTATCTGTTGATTTTTATGATTTTTTTGGGCCAAAGGAATACAAACAATATCGGCGGAAAACCTAGAAACCCCTCTGACACGACAAGGGTCAAAAACACGAAAACATTACGACATTTGCTAATTAGGACTGGTTATGATATCTATTGAGCTTGTTCTGCAGGGTCTTACGGGTGATCCCGAGGCGACGGGCTGCTTCACTTTTATTCCCATCCGTCTCTTTAATGGTTTTCATGATCAACTGTTTCTCTGCGTCAAAGAGCGAGGTTGGGCTTTGATCATCAACCTCATCTTCTTTCAGAGATATCTTCTGGATAGGCAGAGGGAGGCTCTTTTCTGTCAACTCCGATCCCCGCATCAGTATTATCCCGCGCTCAATTGCATTTTCCAGCTCCCTCACATTGCCAGGCCAGCTATACTGCTTGAGATATTTCATACATTGATCTGTAATTTTATCGAGTGCCCTTCTGTTTTTTTTCGCAAACTTTTCAGCAAAATGTTCAACGAGCAGGGCAATGTCTGAAGATCGCTCTCTCAGCGGTGGAACAGTCAGCATCACCACATTGAGGCGATAGTAGAGATCTTCCCTGAATCTGCCTGCGGCGACCTCCTCCTCCAGATCTCTGTTTGTGGCTGCAATGATACGCACATCCACAGAAATTGTTTCTTCCCCACCAACTCTCTGCAGTTCCTGCTCTTGTAATACACGCAATAGTTTAACCTGCATTGCCTGGGAAGTATCACCTATCTCATCTAAAAACAACGTCCCACCATCAGCCTGAACGAATTTTCCTTCACGTCGTTTTTCAGCCCCGGTAAAAGCCCCCTTTTCATGACCAAACAATTCAGATTCCAACAGATTTTCAACAATAGCGGCACAGTTCACCTTCACAAAGGGCTTCCCCCGCCTCTCCGAATTATTATGCAGTGCCTCGGCAACCAGTTCCTTGCCGGTTCCTGACTCTCCATAAATAAGTACAGTAGCCTCGGTGGGAGCCACATAACCTACCATATCAAGCAGTTCAAGCATCGGTTTAGAGGCTCCTATAATCTCAGTGTCAAGCACGTTCTCTGCTCGATGGGTCCGCTGCTTATTGTTTGCAACCTGATGATGATCGACTGCCCGCATCAGGGTGAGGCGCAGCCGTTCAAAATCCAGAGGCTTGGTCAAATAATCATGGGCTCCCTGCTGAATCGCCTCCACTGCGTCGTCAACGGAAGAATAGGCCGTCATAATTATTACCGGCAGGGTCGGATTAATCGCCTGGATACGGCTAAAGGCTTCCCGACCATCCATTTTTGTCATGCGCACATCCATCAACACCGCATCGTAACTGTGATTTTCAACTGCAGCAACCGCCGTTGTTCCATCGTCTGCCTGGGCACAACTCCAGCCCCACTCAGTAAGCATTGAGACAAGCATGAATCGATGAACCTGATCGTCATCCACGACAAGAACTTTTACTGACTTATTTTTAACCATATAGTATGACGGGCTTTATCGGCCCATTCCTGTTCTTTAAACTACCGTTCAAAGGAGTAGATAAGATCGGCCCCGGTTGACTCTGAGGAGCTTCTTGTCTCAACATAAAAGCCGCGACTCAAATCATAACGAACGCGGAACTGACCGAGCTGGCTGAACATATTCATATCATAGCCTATGTACAAGTCATCAGTGATGCGCTTTCCAACCACCAAGGAAACATCCTGGGCCTTGGTACTGCCTTCAAGATGCAGATCATCAATGAACAAAAGCTTTTCCAAGCCATCCATAATCTTCGAACTCCCAGCAAGACCAAGGGTTGTTGCCGCAGCCTCGAGAAGAGAGCTTTCAGCCTCACTGGAACTGGCAAAGGAATGGCCTACTACCATCTGGGAAAGGATATCGGTATCGTCCATATAAGGGTCCGAGAAAAGGTGATACTGCAGATTTTGCACAAGGCCATTAATATCAACACCCACCGTATATGCATCATCACGTGCAGTTTCTGCAGTTACAACCTTCTGAGCTCTGATATCCACACCCGGATTATCAATAGGTCCACCAGTAAAGAGAATACGGCCCCGGGCAATATCAAGACTCCGGCCATAAAAAGAAAAAGTGGAATCGAGAAGATCCAATTCACCTCTTCCTGTAATAAATTCTTCGGGAGTAATCTTGACGTTCAAATTCCCCGCCAATCGACCGTTGAGACCGTAACCATCGACCTTTACCTTATCCCCCAGGGCAACGTCGAGATCGAGGTAAAAAGGATATCCTTTGCTCACATGAACTTTATCTTCGTCTATGATTACAACATCCTCAGAAACCTTCAATGCCTCACTCAATTCTTCCGGAGCGATAAGTCCCGAGACAACGGTCACTTTTCCGTGTATCTGACCTTTATTCCTGTTCAGGGTAAGTTCTGCATGGGGATTTACCTTGAAGGTGTATTCAGGGAGATCAACCAGAAGGAAATTTTGTCCCTCAAGCTTAAGTACAGCCTCGACGCCGTCCTCACCATCATCAATATGGCCGAAGACATTTATTTGCCCTTCACCTGAACGGGCTGAACCGCGGACAACAGCACCTGAATCATTACCACTGACTTCAAGCTTGACATTGTCAAGAGTTATACCCTGGTAGGGGAGTTCAAGGCCTCCTTCCTGCAGGGCCATTTCCCCATATATTTGGGGTTTTCCGAGAGTTCCTGCAAGGGTCAGCGAACTGCTGACCCAGCCCATTGTCTCAACGCCATATCCGGTAAAGGCGCTGAGATGATTGAGATAATATTTATCAAGCGTAAGGTTGCCAACGATTGTGCTGGACGAAAGCGGCCTGTCAAATCGACCGATATCGGCAACCTGCCCAGATAAACGAAGTGTCCCACCTTTTTCTGCCCTGAAAAATAAGTTGAGTCCCAACTGTTCATTTTCCAGATCGGCCGTTAAAGAGGAATCACTGAGCTGAAAAGTAACATAATCACCCTCAGCCACCTCAAGAAGAGTGTTCAGTTGAGGAAGACTGGCCGTTACCGCTGCAAGGCGAACTCCGTTCAGATCACCTGCAGCTTCAAGATTTACATCAAGACGGCCGGTGATCGGTGGAAAGCCCAAATCCATGCGACTGAGCTGTTTGAGTTGAAATGCATTGAGATCCGCAGTAAGAAACCATTCAGGAGTGTCTTTTCGATTCACCTCCCCTGTAAGACAGAGTGTTCCATCTGCACTGGCCTCCGTGCTCTGCAGACAAAATTGCTTCACCCCCAGACGCTTTTCCAAAAAATCAACGGGCGAATCATCCACCTGCCGCCATGAACCAAAACCTGTCGTTTTCAGCACAAATTCCGAAAGCTTTCCGCGCCACCCTTCATGATACTTCCCTTCCAGAACAAAGGCCAAAACTCCCTCAGGCCCTGTTAATTTGCTTTTCAGAGAGTGCTCTTCCCTGGTGCCGGATAAATCGAACCGGGCAGAAGTTAAATCGGCCCCTCCCAGCAGTCCATCATCAATATTGACCTGGCCTTCTACGACACCATCAGGGGCAAGGCTTACCTTGAGGTGGCCTGATAGACCCTTCATTTCTGCTTGAGACAGAATAAGATTTTTCCCTGAAAATTGAAGATCAAAGCGTGGTTCCTCTCTAGTACCACCAAGGTGACCTCGCAAATCAAGCTCTCCAAAGATATCTTTACCAAGCTCTGAGAGATCGGCTGATGTAACAGCAAACTGCAGTCCGAGCTCTTTTTCCACTACCCCGGATACAAGCAGCTGAGATCGACCAAGATTGATACTGAGTCCCGTCGAACTCAACGCACCACCATCAATGGCAATATTGCCGCCACCAGAAAGGACATGCCCCTTAAGAGTTCCGGAAAGATCAGAGATTTTCAGAAAACCGGCAGGTATACTTTCCAGCCACTGCAGCTCACTGATGATATTACCGCTTATTTTGCCGGACAGTTCGGGATTTATAAAGCTTGGATCAAAACCATCAAGATCAACATTTGCTTTCCAGCTGAGTTTATCTTCCCAGAAAAGTCCTGCATTGCGCACAATGGCAAGCCCTCCCACATCTTCACTATGAAGTTTCAGGTCGTCACTAAAAATCCCATTTTCAGTAAGACCAAGCTTTCCTGTGGCAGACCAGGCGTATCCGGAAAAAAGCCCCTGCATCGTCTCCAGATCAAAAGAGGCCTCAAGACCTTTTTCGGTGACATCTCCCACACTGTGAAACCGCGACGATACCGTTCCATCAAAATCCGGAACGAACATGGCAGGTGCAAAATCATTGACCTCAAGATCGGCTTCCCAGGAAAACAATTTTGCCCAGGAGATACTGGCATTTGTGGCAACCGCAGAACCTTTATCACGATCAATTCGCAGTGAATTGAAGATAATCCCCAGTCCATTGCCGTCAATATTGCTGCGAAGGTGTAAATTGTCCGCGACTCCCCACTTGCCCTCTGCCAGCACCAGACCACGATAATGGCCAAAATCTCCTGACATATCTCCGTGTACTGACTCAAGAATTATCTCAGGGCAATGGTATATCCAGGTGTAGAGATTAACGTTTTTGGCATCAAGATCAGCCGTCCAGGTGGGGGACTCCAAAAGATTATGAATAACCCCTTTAACCCGGATATCAGCCGGATCAACCAGAGTCACGGTGACACCCGGATTTGCAAGCGGTCCTGTAAAAGTAAAGGTGCCTTTTGATGGATGAAAACCATAGCCTTTGAGATGCCAAGTCCCCAGAAGATCAAGATCCCAATCTTTAAAAGTTTCTACATTTCCATGAAAGGTCAAACCTAAGTCGGGGGCTTCAGCCGCAAAACTCTCCACAACCAGCAGATCTCTGTGAATTTGCATACTGGTGTGAAGAGAAAAAAGTTCAAAAAGCAGCTCACCGTCCGCCCCTTTTAGTTTGATATCCTCCAGTGAAAGGTCATTTAGCTTGAGGATAAACGGTAATAGGCTTGCCGACAGACTCAGCCCTGGTTTTACTTCATAATCCTGTTGATCTTCAACGTCAGTTGCCTTCAGCTGTACACTTACATTCACCGTTTTACAGGAAGTGATGTCGAGAGTTCGTTTAAACAGTGCAAAAGGATGCCAGTCCCACTCAAATCGCCCAATCTCAATATCTGTTGCAGAAGTTGAGATATGGACGTCTCCCAGAAGAAAATGATCTCCCAGCCGACCTTCAACAGAGCCAATCGAAACGACATTCCCGAGAAAACTATTTGCTCCATTTTTAAGTACAACCAGTCCTGTCCTCGTGACGACCAAAAAAGAGGTCACCAGAAAAAGGGTGAGAAAAAGGATAAGAACGAATGAAACGATCGTAGTCTTTTTCATTACAAATCACCTCCCACCGTCAAATGTACCCTGAAAGGCGTCCCGTCCTCTGTAATAGCAGACGCGACATCTAAGCGAATCTGACCAAAAGGCAGGCGAAAGCGAACCCCACCACCAACACCCTGATAATAATCAAGACTGAGGTCGTCCGTTGCCGTCCCCCCATCCCAGAAAGCAGCAACACTCCAGTATTGGGTAACAATCCGCTCCAATTCGAGGGATTGAATGATAAGGTAACGTCCACCTATCACCGTACCTGAACTGTCTTCAGTGCCGATTGATTTGTAGGAATAGCCACGTATTGTCGAATCGCCACCGGTATAATAACGAAGGGATGGTGGCAAAGAATCAATGGAGTCAACCAGAGTACCACCAACTGATATACGACCGATCAGTTTCCACTGCTGAAATGGCTTGTACACAGCTTTTGCATTCACCGTTGCCTGGAGGAAACTGGCATCGGAGACAAATCCCTTGTAGGCCCCGGAAAGGTTTACCGAAGTGGAGAGCCCCTTGTTGGTGTTTAAAATATCGTCTGCAAAAATCAACCCGGCATTCAGAGATGGGAGAAGCAATGTTGATTCCCCGCTGGTATCACCAATATCGTAAACTTCATCGCGAATCTCCAGCCCGGTACTAAATTTAAACCGGGCCCCGGAATGCTCCTGAGATATTGCCGCTGTGAGCAACCTGGTATTGGTGTCGTCCCAGGAGCTGTCCTGGTAACCCACGCTGTTAATCAGGGTATCGTAACGTGGATCTTGCCGTGGAATCTTATAAAGAAGACTGATACTGTTTTCATACTCAGCCAGGAGAAAAGAGGCACTTATAGTGTGGCCGCGATTATTGAAAATACGGTTGGACCAGTCGAGCTTAACCCGTCCCCCCGTATCGGTACCGTATCCCCCGCCGACACTGTACTTGTTCCTCTTTTCCGGGCTGACAAGCTCAATCTTCACCGGGACAGAGTTATCTTCAACATGATCCAGCTCCCCTGTAACGACGACATGACTGAAAAAATCGGTTCGATACAGGATTGCCTGGAGTTCAAAAAGTTTTGAGGGGCGATATGGATCCCCTTTAGAATAGGGAAGATAGCGGTTCAGAAGACTCTGTTCGAGGATTTCCTGTGCACAGGTTGTATCACCAAAAACGTACTGTTTTTTTGTATCAAGGATTAGAGAGATATGAGCCGTATTCTTTTTTACATCGACGAGTAACAACTTTTGCACAAAAACGACGTCGAGATACCCTTCATTTATGATGGCATTGACAAGCCTTTTTTTCTCTTTCTCATAGAGCCCCTGGTCAAGGGTAGAACCGACCTTTAAGCCCCAGTTGTTGAGTGCTTTTCGAAGAACAGTGTTTTCGCTTCCTTCCCCAACTATGTTTTTATCAACCTGTTCAACAATTACAGGGGGACCTTTTTCAATTATATATTCAGCATGAAAACCATTCTCATCCTCCAGGATCTTAGATTGGATAACAGGATGATAGTAGCCAAATGGTGCAAGTGCCGATTTTATATCTTCTTCAGCCTTTTCATGTAACAGAAGCACAGTCGTTTCCCGCAGCCTGACGTTGTCTTTCTGCAAAAACAGGTTCAGCCGGGCAAGAACATTCTCTCTGAGCGGTGTACCAACGCCTTTCACCTTCACATCCACAGCAACCCCAGCGGTAAAAGCCGGTTCGACGATACAAAAAGAAAACAACAGGACGAATACAATTCGACAAGATAAAGATGATATATTAAAAACCTGCAATAATCGTATTTCGTCGTCGCGTCAGCAACGTCCTCTCATAAAGAAAGAAACTCAACCCGATCAAAGGATCGGTCCTAAAAAACATTCAATGTACAACACAACAATTCATCGCACATTTTCTATGAATACAATAAGGTGAAAACATACTCAGAGAATATGTTCATGTTAAGCAGTCATTGCTTTCCAACAAAGCTCATCGGATATTTACAGGTCCATCAATATTAGCAAATTATCGGTCATAAATGCACAGGGAAAAAATCAACATAGAGAAAATCGTCAACGGCGGCTTTGCCCTCGGTCATCTTCCTTCCAATATGGTTGTCCTTGTGCAATTCGGGCTACCCGGCGAGACTGTCATTGTAACCACTCAGGAGTCTAAAAAAAACTATCTTTTTGGGAAAATAGATCAAATTGAACAATATCACCCAGCCAGAATCGCACCACCATGCCAATACTACACCATCTGTGGTGGCTGCAACCTCCAGCATTGCAATTATGAAACTCAGCTTCTACTGAAAAAAGATATTCTTCTGGATCTTTTGCTGCGTCAAAATATCATTGATGAGAATGCAATAGACGACATCATCGCACCTGTTCTCCCGGCCCCCTCACCGTTCCACTACCGTCAGCGGATCAGACTACAGATAAAAGACGGAAAATCGGTGGGATTCAACCGTTTTCGCTCCAATGAAATTATTGAGGTACAACAGTGTCTCCTCGCCAAAGAATCTATTAACCGCGCACTTTTAGCAATAAATACATCGGACACCCACAGGCTTCTTGAGCTTTCTACTGAACTTGAGCTGCAGCAGGACCCTGCAACAGATATGATTTCCTGTATCTTCAGATTCAAGAGAAAACCGCGCCCTGCTGACGTTAAAGCCGCTGAAAAACTCTGTCTGGAGACAGATGAAATCGACCGAATATTTTTTACAGGAGATACTTTTTCCACTGTAGGACCAATTTCAGCAAACAAGGATACTACCAGCAACCTTCTCTCCGTTCATTACCCCCAGATCCAGGGAGTACCAGGCACTATAGAGCTGAGCTGGGAGGCCGGAGGGTTCTGCCAGGTCAATCTGGAACAGAACAAACAAATGATTGAAACCGTCATTGACCTCTGTGGTCTGAACCCCTCAGACTCTATACTCGATCTCTATTGCGGTATGGGAAATTTTGCGATTCCAATTGCCGCAATCGCAGGCAGTGTCTTTGCTATTGAGGGACAGGGCTCATCAATCAGGTGTGCAACATTAAACGCCTCTCGGGGAAATCTCTCTAACACCACCTTCAAGAAACAGCCAGTCCACAAAGGCTGCCTCCAACTCATAGAAGACAATCAATCCTTTGACTGTGTTCTCATCGACCCTCCACGAGGAGGGGCTCCAGAACTCTCATCCCGACTAAAAGCTCTCTGCAAGGGGCGCCTCGTTTACATCTCCTGTGATCCGGCAACTCTGTGCCGCGACCTGGCAGCTCTACAAAAGGAAGGTTTTTCAATTCAACGGATACAACCCATCGATATGTTTCCCCAGACACATCATATCGAAACCGTGGTCCTCCTGAACAAGTAGCGAATAGCACCTTCTTCTCTCTTTTTTTTCGGCACCCCAGCTAAACATCCTTATATTCTTTGTACGTATTCAGAACACTTATTGGCTCTAACCCTTGCAGAATAATTTTTCACAGGTGGTCCACATCATGTTCTACGTCAACGATATTGATGGCCTGAAGTTTAAAGGTCCATTAGAAAATCTTGAGAAATGGCGAACCATTTCAAGAAAAACCAGCATCGAACCTGTTGATGAGGAGAAAAGTTCCTTCAACCTACCCAAAGGACCCGGAGCACAAGCAGTAGCCGTCTATCAAAAAATAATATCAAACAACAACATGGTGGAACCGCTGGTTCATGTGCACCAGATAATGTCTTCCCCTCCCACCACAATTGCCCCTGAAACTCCCGTAGCTGAAGCATGGTGGATCCTGCGAAAGCTTAATATTCGACAGGTTATTGTCACAACAGAAAAAAAAGAAATTGTTGGAATGCTTTTCGAAAGAGATATTCTGAAACGCATTAACGTGATTGACAACCAGGTGAAAGTCGACCAGGAACTCCTGGTCGATGATGTTATTAAAAAAGAATTTGTCAGTACAGATTCAATTTCCGACATCAGAAGAGTTGCAATAGCTTTGAGCCAGTTTCATATAGATGCTATGCCCGTCCTGGAAGATGGTAAGCTTGTCGGCATAGTCACTCGTGGAGATGTTTTGCGTGGCTTTGCCGCCAACCCTAAACTCAATTTGTGGGCCTAGGGTGGCGAAAAGGCATTTGCCATGAAAGAATCAATTCTCTACTTTTAGCTCAAACAGCACAACTGATTACGACAGCAGCAGACACTCCTTAAACTGCCCCCGCATACAATGATTCGAAGCCATCGAAGATGAGTAGGCACCAGCATTGATCAGGGCGAGATAGTGCTCATCTGTCATATCAGGGAGAAGAACGTTCTCTGACCATATGTCCAGGGCCTCGTTAATGTTACCCACCACATGATAAGGTGTACGCGCCACCGTTTTGCTGTCAGAAAGTGGGACAGGCTGGAAAGGCAACTTGTAATAGGCGGGTTCCGGGGCAATGTTGAAACCAGCATCCACCCCCAGAATACGTGTACTCTCTTTTTCCTCGATGTATGTAATGCCGAGCAGCAACAGCCCTGCATCCTTCACCAGATAATCCCCCGGTTCCACATCAACAGCGAGATCTCGTGTCGTAAAGAATTCTTTGATTATTGAGGCCCAACTCTCAAGATTCAGCGGCTCATCAGATTCGACATGAGGCACACCTAGTCCTCCGCCAATATTAACCCTTTGCACGGTAGGTACCTGGTCAACAAACCTCAGACAGGTTTTCAGCACAGCGCGCCACTGGCTCAACTGATCTGTAAGGTAGCCGCAGCCAGTATGAAAATGAATCCTCCGCACAACCAGCCCGTAGGATTCTGCAACTGCAAGTGCCTCTGAAAACTGTTCCTTATAAATTCCGAATTTGGTGGTAACAGGACCCGCATACTGCAAGAGTTGGTTGCTCGCTCTGCTGACCCCTACCGCCGGATTTATACGGATACCGATCTCAGACCCAGGCCTTCGTTTACCCCATTCGCGAATTGCGTAAAGGGAATCGGCATTAAACAGCAGGTCGTCATAACGGGCCAGGATATCAAAATCTTTTCCGGCAAGACTCGTTGCCGTAAAAGATATATCTCCCGGCATAAACCCGCAGCCGATAGCATGCTCAACCTCTGCAGGGGAACAGGCATCTATGCCACACAGACCGGTCTGTTTCAGATAGGTCAAGAGCGGGGCAAAACGATTCGCTTTCATCGCGTAGTAGAGCCGGTGATTCCGCTGCCCGGCCACTACCGCAAGTGCCTGCTTTACGCGTTCAATATTGTCTCTGACCCGTCTGGCGGAATAGACAAAGGTCGGCGAGCCCATTTGTCTTGCAAAATCGGCGACCCGATGTCCTGAAAAATACAATTGCTGTTGCTGATAGCAAAGATCAGGCCTTTGCCACCAGTCTGAAAAATCATGCTTGGTCATCGCGCGACAATCGATCTGTCAATGTGCTTTGGCTGTAGACCCATCATCTTGCGAGTTACAGTTTTCTTATAAGGGAGTTCCAGTCGGCCTGTAATCCAACTCCGACATTTATCTGCCCCACAGGAACAGGGGAACTGGCGAAAGAGATAATCTTCCGTCTCGGCATAATCCATATAGATATAACTGTTGGCTTCAATGTCTTTCAAAGCAGTCACTGTCATCTTTTCCATATCAACAGAAACGTTTGGGTCACAGGAATGAAGAAAATAGCCAGAAAAATACGGATCAAAATTATGCAGTGTTTTTGAGAGTTGCAGCGTATGCTGTCTCAGGTCTGAAACCGGATTTCTGGCAATCTTGGCAATGACTGTTCCTTTTTCAAAAAAGCGATAGCAGATCACGCCTTGACCCGCATTTTCATCTTTAAAAACAATAGAAAAATCCTCAACCTGAGGAAACAGAGGGTCATTGCCAAATTCAGGTGGGTATAACATTTTAGTAGATCCTGATAAAAGAGGTTTTGGTGTGGTGCAAGTACAACCCAGAAGGGCGAAATGCATAGGGCTTAAAATCGACTATATAAATTAAAATTTCAGAAACACAAATAATAAATCATGGGGAGATGAAAATAATTTTACATGGTGCACAGGTGATGATCACGGGCAAACGCTCCCACGGAAACAACAAAGAGATCAACCACCAGATAGTACTGTAATTATGATGTTTTTCAAAAACCATCCGTGCTGTCGATGCACGGCTTTTCAGGTTAGAACTTTGAGCTACAATACTGTCTCTTGATCTCGGAGATATGTGCCGGTCCGATACCACAGCAGCCACCTATTATTCTGGCGCCTGACTTGATCCATTCACCGGCTTCTTTAGCATAAGCTTGAGGTGAAATTGTGTCATTAAACTTCCAGTGCGGCATAACAAAATGTCCAGAATGGGCATAGACTCCTAAAGTCCCCTTCCAGCTTGATTTCAATTGAGAAAACGCCTCAGAAGTATCGTAAACATCGGTATGCATTATAAATGCAGCAGACCCTCCTATCTTTGCTATCGTTTCAACCCCTTCGACCAGGGTATGCTCCCGTCCCCAGAGCATAAGATCATTGGTATCATTTCGCCTGCAGCTAAAACCAAGCCAGACAGGTACACCGGTACTGCAGGCGGCCTTCACAGCCAGGGAACCCTGTTCGATGTCCTCTATCATTTCGATCAGAAGCAGATCCACCCCAGCCTCGACAAGAAGTTCTGCCTGTTCAAGGTACCATAAATATGCTTCATGCAGTGGTGGATAACACTTCGTCGGATCTGCACAAAAAGTGGTCGGAGCAATGGAACCGGCTATTGCCACAGGCTGAATACCTGCCGTATCTCGAGCTCTAATTGCAAGATTCACCGCCTCAACATTGAGATGCCTGAACTGCCCTGTGAGGCCCGCCGGAAGAAGCATATGCCTTGCGGTCGAAAATGAATTTACGGTAACGATATCAGCACCAGCCTGTATATAGTCTTCGTGTACAGCCTGTACTATACTTGGGTGTGTAGCAATTGCTTCTGCCGACCAGGCCTTGCTGTTCATTGGTACCCCTCTCTTCTCGAGTTCGGTTCCAGTGGCACCATCAAGCAAGACGACCTGTCCCTGCTCCAGCTTTTCCTCAATACATCTCATTGCTGCCATAAAGCTCTCATACCCTGTAAAATTTTGTGTACCTTACTTGTGAGCTCAGACAACAACACTTTCAGATCGTTTGTTATATCCGCAGCATCCGCTTTATCTCCTTGCCCTAGAATCAACTACTCAGCAATGCAGAATCCCAAATCAATAACATTACAATGACAACCAATACGGATTCAGATCGGACACCAGAAATACCCAGATAAAACCCGAGAAGATACGGGCAGATAATGAGTACATTAGCAGCGGTTACCATAGGACTATACAACCTGTCGGAATGAAAAACAACCTTTCGGACAGGGAAAAAACATCATGCTGGAGCCATCATTTAAGAATATACAGTGCTCCCGGTACCGGGTATCGGGCAATCTCAAAGGATTGCTCCCTTGTGGAAAAGTGGTATAGGAATAACCTCGTGCCCTTTGCTTAATTGCTACGAAAGAGCAAAAAAACATCCACCGACAACAGAGATGTGCTGTCGATGGACGCTGTTCGAGTGATCGCAAAATTAAAGCTTCTGAAGGGCAATAATTCTGTCCTCAAGTAGAGGATGGCTTCTGAGAAGTCCCCCCATTCGAGCCTTGGATGGGCCTATTCCAAAGGCCGCAACCTGATCAGGGAGCTGCGAAGGCTGGTGCTGAGCCTGTAATCTGCGTAAGGCGCTGATCATTTTTTCTTTACTGCAGAGATATGCTGCACCTTTATCGGCGACAAACTCTCTTCTTCTCGAAAACCACATGACAATAATCGAGGCAAAAAATCCCAGAAAAAGTTCCAACACAATAGTCACAGCCATATAACCAAAGAAGCCAAGTCCTTCACCATCCTCATCGCTGAGAAAATTGTTGAAAACATTGGCGGCAAGACGAGAGAGCAGAATAACAAAAGTGTTAAGAACTCCCTGAATAAGAGCCAGAGTCACCATATCTCCACAGGCAACATGGGTGATTTCATGCGCTAACACGGCCTCAACCTCATCTCGTGACATATTGTGCAATAGACCTGAGGATACTGCAACAAGAGCTGCATTTTTCTTCATACCTGTTGCAAAGGCGTTCATGTCGGACGACTCATATATTGCGACCTCAGGCATTCCAATATCCGCCTCTTTTGCCATTCGTTCAACAGTCCCATAGAGCCATTTTTCGGTCGGATTGGCAGGATTAACGATAACCTTGGCACCGGTTGATTTTTTAGCGATCCATTTAGAGAGCGCAAGTGAGATAAATGAGCCGCCCATACCGAAGACAAGTGCCATCATCAGCAACCCGCTCGTGCTCCTGGAATCGACACCAAAAACACTCATTACAATTCCAAGTAAGACCAGTATCGCCAAGTTTGTGGCTATGAATAAGATAATTCGTAACACTTTACATCTCCATAATTGTTACCTGAATCAGATCAGGAACTGATTGTTTATTCAAAGAGTTCTCAGTCAAAACAGGAAATTTATATCTGCTACACAGGTGAAAGTCAGAAAATTCGACCTCTGAAATACAGCTTCTTACGTTTAGAGAAATTCTACTTCACCGGAGAGAAGATCGTAGTAAGCGGGAACTATTTTCACCGCTCCACTCTGCACAAGTTCCGCTATAATCGGCTCAGAATCGGCAATTTTTACTGCAATCTGTTTTGCCAACTCTTTGGATGCATTGTTAATAAGATCTCCCTCCATCTCCTTTACATTTTTGATAGCAGTTTGGATAGCCGGACCGAGGGTGGCAATGTGTCCTTCAAGGGCGCCACCGCTTGCTACAGCAGCAACGGCTCCACAGTTCCTGTGTCCCATGACAATAACCAAAGGGGTGTGCAGATGTTTGACCGCATACTCTATTGACCCAAGGGTGTGATCTCCGATCACATTGCCCGCAACCCGTACAACGAAAAGGTCGCCGAGGCCCTGGTCAAATATGTCGACAGGTGGGACTCGGGAGTCAGCACAGGTGAGGATCGTCGCTATCGGCTCCTGGCCTGAGACGAGACTCTGACGGCTCTCTTCACAGTGATTCGGGTGTTCGAGATTTCCAGAAATAAAGCGCTTGTTGCCGTCTTTAAGGGTCTGCAGTACTTCTTCAGCCGTGCGGCGTCCTGATAGTTCTTGTGTCATTTTTTCCTCTGTAATAATTTGTATAATTAACTGTTAAACCGCAGTCATTCATATCCATTTTCATGCAGGGCAATTTCTGGTCGACCAGATCGCGGCGCACCTTATTGATTACGAATTTTGACGGTGTTTGATCTTTTCATATAAGACTGAAGCTAACAACTCCTCATTTAACGCCACGTAGCAATCTAATACAAGACAAGAAATAGTATAATTAGATAAATATGAAGCTACAGTTTTATTAAAACGAACCATCACTAACAATATGAGTCAAAACAAACGGTACCTTAACTATTTGTGATGTAACTATAAAAATAGCTGTGTAGGTGAGCAGTCTCAAAAATATGGGCACATTCACATCGAACACTTTGAAAAAACATCAAATGTCACTGTTGGTCCAGTCCGCGTCTGAACCTATGGGTCACAAACCCTGAATTGCGACCCTGGTAACCTGCTTTTTTATCCATCTGTTTTTCAGTTCAGCAAATGAAATCTTTACGCCTGATTAGGGTAAAAGCGTTACCCCCAACAGCAATGCGCTTCTGTCTACCTGGTAACAAATTCCCCATTGCTCAATCTCTTCACTTTTTTCGTAAATCTAAAAAGACATATCCCGTTTTTCCTCTATTTACTTAATTACGTTTTATTTCAAAGATAGAGATTGTTTCCTCGGTTATAATATTGAAAATGTACCGGGAAAAAATAATTAACGACCATTCAAGACGCTTTACGCCGCTTAAAGGATAAAAAATGAATCGTATCGTATATGTCAACGGGGAGTACCTGCCCGAAGAAAATGCCAAAATTTCAGTCTTTGACAGAGGTTTTTTATTTGCAGATGGAGTCTATGAGGTTGCAGCAATCCTGCAAGGTCAACTGATCGACAATGAGCAGCATATGAACCGCCTGCGTCGCTCCCTTAAAGAATTGAACATGCCATCACCGGCGGACGACGCGACCATTGAAGCGATACAAAAAGAGCTTATCCGCATCAACCACGTCGATGAGGGTGTTGTCTATCTTCAGGTTACCAGGGGAGCCGCTGACCGAGATTTTGCCTTCCCAGAAAACAGCGCCCCCTCACTGGTGCTCTTTACCCAAGCAAAAGATATAATCAACCTCCCGGCGGCCAGAACAGGCATTACAATAGTTACCACCGAGGATATCCGCTGGGGAAGACGGGACATTAAAACTGTTGCTCTCCTGGCGGCAAGTATGGCTAAAATGTTTGCCATAAGGAGCGGCGCTGATGATGCCTGGCTGGTAGATCGAAATGGATATATCACCGAAGGCTGTTCTTCTAATGCCTATATTGTCACTCAAGATGGTACCATCATCACCCGCCAGCTCAGCAATGAGATTCTCCACGGCATTACCCGTAATGCTGTATTGCAACTCGCAGATAAAGAAGGTTTACGATTCGTCGAACAGCCCTTTACTGTGGAAGACGCTTGTCAGGCACAAGAGGCCTTCGTTACCGCTGCAGGAATTTTTGTGTTGCCAGTCATAACGATCAACAACAAAGTCCTGGGCAATGGTACGCCTGGCCCCATAAGTACCAGACTCAGAAGTATTTACATTGATATGGCTCTAAAGCAGGTATGACAGTTGTAGAAAATAATTCTTATATAGTTTTCTCCAGCCACTGCTCAATACGATCAAAGGCCTCGTCAATAACCTCTAATTCACCGCCAAAGGATATACGAAGGTGTCCCTCGCCACCTTCGCCGAAGGCTCCGCCCGGAATGGTGATAACCTTTGCCTCTTCCAGTAGACGGATGGCTATTTCATGGGAATCTGCATCTGAAAAAAGGTATTTGGCCATGACATAAAAAGCCCCTTTGGGGGCCACATAGGAAAAGTATCTATTGAGTTTATCCAGCCTGGCACAACAACGTTTTTTTCGCGCCAAGAGCTTCTCCCGCATTTCAGCAACACAACTCTGGTCACCATCAAGGGCGGCAAGGGCGGCAAACTGGGATGGTGTCGGTGCACATATAGCTGTAGCATCATGCACTTTCATGATCTGTGCCATCCACCCTTGCGCTGCAGCTACCCAGCCAACCCTCCAGCCGGTAAGGGCATACTTTTTAGATAAGGAATAAATCGAGATCACATTCCGACGAAATTCTTCAACGCTCAGAGGACTAAACGGCATGCCACCTTCATAGACAATGTAATCGTACGCCTCATCGGTAATAACAACGAAATCATGGGAAACAGCAAGTTTGCAGAGGGCAATGGTTTCCTCATCAGAAAAAACCGTTCCTGTTGGATTGCCTGGATTGCAGAGCATAATCGCCCTTGTTTTTGGAGTTACAGCACCCCTTATTGCTTCAAGGTCCAGTCCCCAGTTTTCTGTGAGCGGAACAAATATCGGAATGCCGCCAGCCAGCTGAACCTGCTCAATATACGAGGCATAGGTGGGAGTTGGTAAAATCACCTCATCGCCCTCATCAACAACAGTCAAGACAGTTGCCAGCAGGGCTTCCATACCACCCACGGTCACACATATTTCACTGTCCGGGTCAACTGTTATCCTTTTTTCATCAAGCAAATACCGTGCAATCCTGTTTCTGAGGGCTGGCATCCCTGTTTGCAGAGAATATTTTCCACTGCTGGGATCTTCCACCAGCACTGTCCGCACTGCCTCTATGATATGAGGTGGGGTTACAAATGAAGGCACCCCCTGGCCAAGAGAAACACACCCACCGATTCTTGCGGCAATAATAGCCATCTCTTTGGTCGCCGAATTGGAGATATTCCGTACTCTATGACTCGCACGGAACGATTGCCGGGAAGTTGCGGTAACGTCCATAATGATGCCTCAAAAATTCTTGAAAATCTTCCCAGGGTTCAGAACCATGTTGGGATCAAAGAGCTTTTTAATACCTTTTTGCAGGGTAATACTCTCTTCAGTCAGTTCCATTGGCAGATACTCCGCCTTGGCAATGCCAATTCCATGTTCACCTGAAATCGTGCCCTGCAGTTGCAAAGTTAATTCCAGTAACGCCCTGGTTCCTTCATGGGCAAGTTCTACATTTTCAGTGTCCTGGGTGGTAATATTAAGATGAATATTACCATCACCTGCATGACCAAAGGCAAAAACCTCAATACCATATTTCTTTTCATAATACGGCAATGCGTCAACAAGTTCAGCTATGGCCGTAAGAGGTACAACGATATCTTCAGGAATATAGAGCCCCGCATAATCGTGAATCCGCAGGCTCACCTGACGACGAACAGCCCAAATCTCACTCCGCTCTTTTTCACTTTCAGCCCTGATGAGTTCAATGGCACCAAGGTCAGTTACCAGCGAGCAGATCGCCTCCATCTCCTCTTTAATCTGGTTTTTTGGCCCGTCTATTTCGATGATCAGGATGGAAGGTTTTTCTCCTGGCAAAGAAAAAGGGAGTAATTCCCCAATAAGAGAAAGGCACTTATGGTCAAGAAATTCAATGGCACTGGGGAGGTGTCCGTTGCCCATAATTGTCGCCACACAGTTCATGGCAGCAACCATGTCATTAAAGACGCACATGATCCCGGTGGTGGCAGCCGGTTTAGGCAAGAGCTTAAGGGTAAGTGAAGTAATGACCCCAAGAGTTCCCTCACTGCCAACAATTAAATTGCTGAGATCGTAACCGACAACCCCCTTTCTGGTCTGCACTCCGGTGCGAATAAGCTGACCGCTCGGCAATACTGCCTCAAGACCTAAAATATAGTCACGTGTCGTTCCATACTTAACACATGCCGGACCGCCTGCATCGGTTGCTGCATTACCACCAATGGTGCTCAGGTCCATACCGGCAGGGTCAGGGGGATAAAACAGTCCTTTAGCGGCTGCCGCATCACGGACCTGCTGACTAATTACTCCCGGCTCTACTTTCATGATAAAATTTTTGCTATCAATCAGGGTAATTCGGTTAAGTCCAACAGTTGATAACACCACTCCACCATTTGATGGAAGGCAGGCTCCGGCAAGTCCTGAACCGCCACCCCGGGGGGTAACCGGAAAATGATATCTGTTTGCCAGTTCCATCAACACCTGGATATCAGAGACGCTTTTTGCCACGACAACGAGCTCAGGAGTGAAACTGAGGGTAGAAGCATCGCCTGAATACTCGCTGAGGGCCTCGGGGGAGCTGATCACAGAATCAGCACCAAGCCTCTCAGATATAACGTTTTTTATTTCATTGGTAACAGGAGAATATTGACGCATAGAAGTAACCGTAAAATTGATACACAAAGTGCTCTTAACTACGGCCAAAACCTGGCACATAGAGGCGCTGTTCAATTTTTTTAAGGATAAAAATTGCCACAGTAACCAGAGCAAGATAGTAGAGTCCGATAATGGTGAAAACTTCGGTGAAACGAAAGTACTCGGTTGCGATGGTCTTACCTTCTCCGGTCAACTCGATACAGGTAACAATAAAAGCCAGTGAGGAGTACTTGATAAGGTAGATGATTTCATTTCCGCAACCATGGATCGCCCTACGTACCGCCTGGGGTACGATGATCCAGAAGATCGCCTGAAAGGTTGTAAAACCAAGTGCCTGGGCTCCCAGGTACTGTCCTCTCTTTATCGACAGCAGTGCTCCGCGTATATATTCGGATTGATACGCACCACTGCACAGGGTAAAGCCGACGACGGCAGCAACATATGGAGACAGGTAGATACCCAGATTGGGCAGACCAAAATAGAGAATGAATAATTGAACAACCAGTGGTGTTCCCCTGAATATCGCTGCATAGGTGTCCCCTACTTTTCGTATAACCGGATTCCCGAAAGTACGTGTGGCTCCGGCCAGAACGCCGATCAGAACACCACCAATTACAGATGGTATGATGAGGGCGATGGACATCATCAGTCCCCGGTTCAGACTGGTTATCAGCTCCTGATAAAAGGGAGATAGTTCCACTGCTAAGCCTCCACCTCGGATAATTCGTTGAGACGGTCACAGAACCCTTGAGTCTTACTGCTGTTGCCGCTGGTTAAAAGCAGAGACGGCGGCCCCTGTTCAACAATATTACCCTGTTCCATGAAAAGGATTTCATCGGCAAGACCTGATATCAGACTGATTTGATGAGTGGCCATGACCATGGTCATTCCCTTATGGGCAAGGGCTTTGATGACCGCGATTACCTCTCCTATCAACTCAGGATCAAGAGCAGATGTTGGTTCATCAAGCATTAATATCTTTGGATCCATAGCCAGCGCCCTGGCAATTGCAACACGCTGTTTCTGTCCACCTGAAAGTTGCGCCGGATAGAGGTCTTCCTTATCTCCCAATCCTACCTGCTCAAGTTCCACTCGTGCTCTTTGCTCGGCATCCTTCTTCGATATTTTTTTTACCTTGCGAAGAGCAATGGTGATATTACCAAGGGCCGTCAGGTGGTCAAACAGATTGAAATCCTGAAAAATCATGCCGACTCTCTGCCGTAAACTATACAGATCCTGCTTGCTGGAAAAATCGATCTGCTCGTTTTCCAACTCAATATCACCGGAATCGGGAACAACAAGACAGTTGATACACTGGAGCAAGGTACTTTTTCCGCCTCCAGAAGGACCGATCAACACCTTTATCTCCCCTTTGACAAGATCAAAACTCACGCCGTTGAGAATGGTGTTGTCGCCAAAAGACTTGGTAATATTATTGACCCTTAAAATCGGGGAGCTATCGTTCATTAATTGGACCCATGATGAGTGTATCCGGGGATACGGAGAGATTGTTCGAGTTTTCTGAGGGCAATGACACCAGCCCAGGTAAGCAGAAAGTAAATGATACCCGCAGCAATGTAGAGCGACAGGTGTTGGTAGGTACGGGAAGCGACAAACTGGGTTCTGGCCATAATTTCAGGCGCCCCAATGACAAAAGCCAGGGCAGAATCCTTGAGAATGATTGAATATTCATTAGACCATGCAGGAATTGACATTCTGAGAATCTGGGGAAGGATGATATTTCGTATAGCCTGACTATTACTCATGCCCAGAGCACTTGCGGCCTTGAACTGCCCCTGGGGAAGTGACAGAATGGCTCCACGGAAAATATTGGCCTGATAGGCCCCGGTGGTCATACCCAGGACGATAGTGACCGAGGTAAATGCACTGAAATTGAGTTCCAGGAAATTAAAAAGACCAAAATAGAATAAAAAGAGCAGAACAACAACCGGTACTCCCCTGAAGATCCATATATAGATGGTAATCGAATATTGTATACATTTATTGCCAAAGACCAGACCAACCGCCATACAAACGCCAATAACAAGGCCGAGGAGCATGGCGGAAACCACAATGCCTGCGGTGATAAATGATCCCTGGAGCAGATATGGCAGAGAATCAATAACTGTAGATAAAGCGATTGGCATGAAATAACCTGTTAAAAGGAAACAAAAAAGATATGGTGTTTGTGTTGGAATGGCCCGATTATAACAGGTTATACCCAGATGTAACGGATACCTTCGTTCAGTGACAGGTTGAGAGAAAGATGTTCTCTCAACCTTTTTTTATTTTACTATTACAAGCAACAACACTGATGCTCCCCTTCCTCAAGGTGCATCAGTTTCTGAATCAGTTATTTATCCAATTCATACTTTTTAATCAATTCATTCCAATCAGGAGACGCCATAAGTTTTGCAAGTGCATTATTCACTTTTTCAAGCAGCTCTTTATCATCCTTACGCACAGCATAACCGAACTCTTCGTCATGCATACCAAAGGTGCCTACGATCTGGACGTCTTTTTTAGAAACAGCATCCTTTGCCGGTGCATCATCCATTGCTGCTGCATCAATTCTGCCATTAAGCACGTCTTCAACTGCCAGTGGGGAAGAACTGTAATAGCGAAGCTCAAAATCCCAGCCTTTTGCAGCAGCCTCGGCTTTCAACCATTTAGCCTCAGAAGTACCCTGCTGAACTCCAATCGCTTTTTTACCCTTTAAAAGTTCATCGATTGTGAGAGCAGAATCTTTCTTGGTAACCATTACCTGCTTAATAACCCAATAAGGATTTGAGAAATCAACTTTCATTGCCCGTTCCGGGGTAATACTCATCCCGGAAGCAATAATATCTATTTTTTTGGTGAGCAGACTGGTAATAATACCATCCCACTCAATGGGTTGATGGCTGACCTCAGCACCTATCTCTTTTGCTATCCAATTCATGGCCTCGACATCAAAACCACTTGGTTCACCGGTTTTGTCAATATAGGCAAATGGGGGAAAGTTCGCATCAATCCCATTAACCAGCTTGTCTGCAGCCAGGGCTTGACTTGCGAAAACCAAGGTCAATAGACTCATTAAAAGCACCACATTTTTTCTCAACATTCTCAAACTCCTTTTGTTAATAATAGTGATAAATAACCACAGAAATCCATTCTGTACTGTTTATAACCGTAACAATTTTTTTTACAATATTTACTTTTTTAAAACTTGGGTAAGTTCCTGAGAACTCAAGTCCAGCCAGATTCTCTTTACATAATTGGTTTATTGAGAAGGTTTGGTAATTTTTACAAAAACCTTTACTTCACCCCAAATACGGAGCGGCACCAGAGATGATCACCCAGAGGTTTTAGTCTCCACAAAGTCAAAATATGAACGCGCCAAGAAGAAAATCCACAGGAAATGGCATAGCTGTTTGTCTGGCTGTAACCGGCTATTATTTATGGGGGGTAACAAACAACTCGATAGTGCCAGCTTTACCATGTAAAGCCTGCCTCCTGTTAGCGGCGAGGGGATAATTTGCTGATGGAGTGGTATGCGTTTGTTTTTTAGATAATCCTGCAATCCTTTTTAATGAGAACGTATCCAATTGATCCTGAAATGCTGCCCTTATAAAAAAGCTGTCAGGCTGCAAAGATATGTGCTGCTCCTCCCAAAAATTCCTGTAACCCGTATCCCTATACCATTTTAGCTTCCCGTACAGCAACCGTTTACTACCATAACGACCCAAAGGCACTTAAGTCGTGCTAGATCCTTGCAAACTGAGCCGAGATGTCCTATCTTGCTTTACTGATGCGGGAGCTTGGTACGACAGGCTGAGAGGGGTTTGACTGGAGCCCGACCGTTACACCTGATCCGGATAATGCCGGCGGAGGGATCTGTGTGACCTCAGCCGCCTCTTTTTAAAGAGACGGTTTTTTTGTTTTGAGAGAATCATTGTTTACACACAGAGCATCCTGCAACGCTCAGACTTCCGGCATACTCTAAAAAAATTATTGTGGAGCTTTTCATGAAACGTCTATTACAAGTTGCCGGAATGATCCTCCTCTGCTTTGGATTATCTCTTACAACAAAGGTATCTGCAGAAGAAAACATCACCGTTATGACCCATGACAGTTTTAACGTCAGCAAGGACGTTATTGCCGCTTTTGAACAGCAAAATGGTGTAAAGGTCCGGTTTTTGAAGTCAGGCGATGCGGGTGCCGCTCTTGTACAGGCTATCTTGTCCAAAAACAACCCTCTTGCTGATGTCTTTTTTGGTGTTGATAACAGTTTTTTATCCCGCGCGCTTGAGGCTGGCATTTTTCGCAGCTACGAATCTCCATTACTTGCCAAAATTCCTCAAAACCTTAAACTAGATGCAACAAACAGGCTGCTCCCCGTCGACTACGGGGACGTGTGTCTCAACTATGACAAGGCCTGGTTTTCCGCAAAAAATATGGCTCCCCCAACCAGCATCTCAGATCTCATTAAACCGGAATATAAGGGTCTGACTGTTGTCGAAAACCCGGCGACTTCATCTCCCGGCATGGCATTTTTGCTCGCCACCATTGGTAAATTTGGCGAAGATAAATATCTCGAATTCTGGAAGGCCTTAAGGGCAAACGATGTCTTTATTGCCGGTGGCTGGGAAGATGCCTATTTCGGCCATTTCACCGCCGCCTCCAAAGGAGATCGCCCCATCGTTGTGAGCTACGCTTCATCACCACCTGCTGCGGTCTATTATTCCGAGACCCCTCTGACAGAAGCACCTACAGCTGCAGTAGTAACCGATGAATCTGCATTTCGACAGATAGAGTTTGTCGGCATTCTGGAGGGGACAAAAAAACCAGCCCTTGCCGAGAAATTTGTCGATTTCATGCTGAGTCGACCACTGCAGGAAGACATTCCTCTACAGATGTTTGTTTTTCCAAGTAACAGCGAAGCCAAACTCCCGGAAATATTTGTCAAACACGCCGTCGTAGCCGATAAACCTGCAGAAGTCTCCCCTCAAAAAATCGAGTCGATGCGGGATACCTGGATTGAGGCATGGACGACAACGGTGCTCCGGTAGCACCTAGCACGCAGAAGACACCAGGGAGAACAGACATTGCGCCTAAAAAAACAGCACATCAGCTGGTTACTGTTCTCCCTGCCCCTTGTCTTTTTATTGGTCTTCTACTGCTACCCGCTTGTCAAAATCATTCTCTTTAGTTTTAGTCCCGGCGGGGCTGATGGATTAAACAGACTCAGTAAACTCTTTAGCACCCCAACCTATCTGCACATTCTCTGGTTTACCGTCTGGCAGGCGGCACTTTCAACCATCATCACCCTGTTGCTCGCCCTCCCCGGGGCCTATGTTTTCGCCAAATTCCGGTTCTTTGGTAAAGATTTTCTTCAGGCATTGATGACCGTCCCCTTCGTCCTGCCCACCGTGGTTACCGCGGCTGCATTCAGGGCCCTGCTCGGATCAAACGGACTTGTCAATTCCTGGCTCATGACCTCATTTGACCTGAGCCGGCCACCCATAGACATCGAACAGACGGTCGTTTTTTTTCTGATTGCCCATGTTTTTTACAACTACACCATGGTACTGAGGATTGTTGCCAGCTTTTGGGCTTCCTTAGATCCAGGCCTTGTTACAGCCGCCAGAATGCTGGGAGCCTCTCCCTGGACGGCATTTCGAAAGATAACCCTGCCCCTGCTCCTTCCTGCTCTCGGGTCTGCTGCGCTTCTGGTTTTTATCTTTTGTTTTACCAGCTTTGGAGTTGTACTTATTCTCGGAGGCCCAGGCTATGCCACAATTGAAGTAGAAATCTACAGACAGGCGGTTCAGCTCTTTAACCTGCCCATGGCCGCCGCCCTTTCACTTATTCAGATCGGGTTTAATTTTATTCTTATGTGGCTCCATGCAAGGCTGAGCCAAAAATCTAAAGTCAGCTTTTTTTCAGACGCCCCCGCAACCACAATCAAACCAGTAAAAAACTGGGCAGAAAAACTTGTCCTCGCTGGCAATATTGTTTTTATGCTGACGCTCTTAATCCTTCCCCTGGCGGCTCTTCTGATCAGTTCGGTAACAGGCGAGCACGGTTTTACCCTTAGTTATTACAAGGCCCTGCTCTCCGGGGAATCAAGCTCCCTTTTTTACGTTGAACCCATTGTATCTGTTAAAAACTCCATTGGCTTTGCCCTCACCGCAATGGTCCTGGCCCTTATTCTTGGATTGTCAGCCGCCACCTTTCTCGCCTCAGAGGACAAAAAACGAACTAATCTCTGGGATGCAATCATCATGCTGCCCCTTGCCACATCGGCCGTAACTCTTGGCTTTGGTTATATCATCACCCTCAATGCACCACCACTCAATCTTCGAGATACACTTGCCATCGTCCCCATTGCCCACACCCTGGTGGCCTTTCCTTTTGTGGTTCGTTGCGTTTTGCCAGGCCTGAGACAAATTCCCGCTCATTTGCGGGAAGCAGCCAGCCTGCTCGGGGCCTCTCCATACAGGGTCTGGCGGTTGATCACCTTTCCTTTGATAAAAAAAGCCATTTTAGTGGCAGCAATTTTTGCCTTTTCCATCAGCATGGGAGAATTCGGTGCCTCCGCCTTTCTCACCAGGCCTCATACGCCGACGATGCCCGTTGCAATCTTTCGCTTTTTGAACCAGCCAGGTGATATGAATTTCGGTCAAGCGATGGCGATGAGCTGCATTCTCATGCTCGTTACCTGTTCCAGTTTCTGGATTATCGGCAGATTTTCCTACCCACCCACAAACCCAAAGCCCGCAACAGGTCCCGATGAGCAATAATTTACATCACCAAACCATTTTAGATATTCAAGATATTTCCAACACCTATGGAGGAAAGCCACTTCTGCAAAACGTGCGTTTTTCACTTCTGAGTGGCGAAATACTCTGCCTGCTCGGGCCATCAGGATCAGGCAAGACCACGCTTCTCCGCCTTATTGCGGGTCTGGAACAGGACTATAGCGGCAAGATTATCTTTGACGGCAGAGACATTGACCCCATCCCATCTCACAAACGTGGCTTTGGTATGATGTTTCAGGAATATGCCCTGTTTCCCCATAAAAATGTTGTAGAGAACATAAGTTTTGGTCTTGAAATGCAAAATATGCCAAAGACTCAGCGGGAACTGCAGATAGACAAAATGCTTGAACTGGTGGGACTGACAGGCTTTGGCAACCGAAAAATCGACGAACTCTCCGGTGGCGAGAGACAGCGGGTTGCCCTTGCAAGAAGCCTCGCCCCGGAACCCCGCCTCCTCCTCCTGGATGAGCCGCTGGGCTCACTCGACAGAACCCTGAGAGAAAGGCTGACCATAGAAATACGAACCATCCTGAAACAACTTGGTGTTACTGCAATTTTTGTTACCCATGACCAGAATGAGGCTTTCGGGGTGGCTGATAAAATTGCAATTCTTCAGGATGGGGTTCTCCAGCAATTTGCCTCTCCTGAACACCTCTACCGCTTTCCCCTCAATAGAAAGGTAGCGCGCTTCTTAGGTTTTACCAATCTCCTCGAGGGAAGACTGGATAGGGAGACGGGATATTTCCACAGTACCGTGAATGATCCCGGCGCATTGCCCCTGTTCGGTCCCCTTGGCCCTGTGCCTCGTCCGGACCGCGTTTTTACCCTGCCTATTTTGCTTATCCGCCCGGAGGGGGCACGACTGCTTGCCAAGGAGGAAAAGAATATAGCAGAGACGCTGCAACTCCGTGGCATCGTCAGCAACAGACGTTATCAGGGAAGCAGCTATCAGATTCAACTGGAATGCCAGACAGGCAATCAGCCACTCCACCTGCATTTCGACCTGCCACTGGAACCGCCTCCGCCTCCGGTCGGCGCCCCTATTGAACTCTTCATCGAGCGGTCTGCTCTTGTTTTGCTTGATGGAAAGTAAGCTCCCCCATTTTTCATGGATTGTGGGGAACTAAAACAGAGCGCTCTCTTGTCGAAGCACACAGAAGAAGATATATTGACCGAATTCAATAGCCATAAAACACTATATTTTTTCCAAGAACATTCGGGTTACCCTTCATGGAACTGGCGATTCTCACCATATTTTGCACCTCTTTTCTGGTGGCCCTTTCAGGAGCTCTTATGCCAGGGCCACTGCTGACGGTTACCATTTCAGAAAGTACCAGACGCGGAGCAATGACAGGACCGCTCCTGATTTTTGGCCATAGTATTCTGGAACTCGCACTCGTCACACTTCTCATCTCGGGGCTGGCACCTTTTTTCGTACGCAATGATGTCTTTATTTTCATCTCCTATGTGGGCGGGGCCATGCTCTTGTTCATGGGAGTATCAATGCTGCGGGCGCTTTCCGGTCTCACCATGGTCCGTGAGGGAGAGCAGACACAATCCCGCAGTCTGGTGCTGGCGGGGGTGATACTCAGCGCCATAAACCCCTATTTTCTCATTTGGTGGGGCTCAATAGGCACAGGATATATCATCCATTCTCTTCAATTCGGGATTCTCGGGGTGATCGCCTTCTTTTCAGGCCATATCATTGCCGATCTGGCGTGGTATTCCTTCATCTCTTTTGCAATTGCCAAGGGACGACACCTTTTTAATGATCGAGTCTATAAAAAGCTCATTGGTGGTTGTGCCATATTTCTGATCTTGTTCTCAGGCTGGTTTTTCTACAGCGGCACACTAAAAATGATATCCTAAGGCTACTCCTGGGCACAGAAAGCAGGTGATCTCTGTATTCTTTGTAACTATCTAAGCAAAGGTTCTCAAAGCCAATATGACTATATCTCGCAGCAAATCAGCTGGTTTATTCTGGACAATTAAGGCCTTTGCCAGTTCGCTCAACTACCTCTTTGGATTCCTGTCAATTAATTTCAAAGTATTCTTGTTACAGCCTTTAAAAAACTATTTAAGGTTGACCTTATGGACTTAGGTACATAATTTCTCAAAATTCTTTATGATTGAAGGATGTTGGAGCGTAACCATCCAGAAAGACCTATCCGTTAGGTAGCGTTTATCAACAATCATATTCTTTCTGCTACATTCGACCCAAGCACGGAACCATGGGGGATGGTTTTGGAGTGGCTAGCTGTTAAATGATTTTTATCAAGAGGGGGAGAAGCATGAAAAAAATTGGAGTTTTATTTGTCGTGATCGCTTTATTTTGCTCAACAGGGACAGTTACATATAGTGCAGACAGAAAAGAATGTACTGTTTGCGGAATGTATATCGATTTATATCAGAAAACGGCAGGACATTTAGAGCTGACTGATGGGAAAATCCTGGAATCCTGCGGATTGGCCTGTCTGCTTCGCATCGTCGATGATCATGGCGGGCCGGATGCTTTTACAAAAATTACCGTCAAAGCCTGGTGGTCAGGTCAGGTTATTGATGCACAGCAAGCAACGTATGTTCTTTCAAGTACACTTATCCCTGATATGATGCCAAGTATCATAGCCTTTGCCACACAGGAAAACGCTTCTCGTTTTCAAAATGAGTATGGTGGGGTTATTATCAGTTTCACGGAAGCACTTTTAACCATTTCGCCTACCGCAATGACGATGCCGACGAGACTGCAGACAGCTGTCGTTCCGGCACAGGGTGCGTTTGCTATGGGCCTGGGACAAATGTATATGCAGATGGATGATGTTCTGATCGATAACGATTCAGTTAGTCCGTCACAGTTCATCAAACGCCCTGGGCAGATGATGGGTCCTAAAAAAATGACAGCCACTGGAACGATGCTCATGGCCAATTACGGCCTGACCGACGATATTGCTCTAGGCCTGAACACTGCGTATATACAGAAGGAAATGGAGATGTACCAGATGGGCGGCATGAAGACGGTGACGGAGAAGAATGACGGCTTGAGTGATACAAATGTTTCTCTTCGGTATAATTTTTTCAAGAGTGTCTATTACAATCATTTTCTCACTGCTCTTGCTGAATCCAGTCTGCCAACCGGCGAATTTGATAAAGACTATATCTCCAGACCGGGGTTGCAGACCGGAACAGGTGATTTCACTTTCACCGGGGGCCTTTTGTACACCTATCGTTTCAAAAAAGCATGGCTCCATTCAAAGATCGCTTATACCCATAAGCTCGAAAACAGCGATGATTATAAATTCGGCGATGAAACCCGGTTCGGGCTCGCCCTTCACTACACGCCAAACTATGATACCATGCTGGGTGTTGAGGCTGATGCAACATATTATGACAACAATGAATTAAACAGTGTGGATATCGGTAACAGTGGTGGCTGGCGAAGCAACGTTGCCGGTGTCGCTTCCTACCGCTTTCTTACAGCCCTGGGGGGTAATTTCGATCTTAAACTTGCGGTGGGAATTCCGGTGTATGAGGACCTCAACCATGGAACTATGATGGGGCAGGATACTGTGCAGCTTGGCGGTGGCTGGTTCGGATCGCTGTCTGTTTCATTTAAACGAAGATTTTCTCATGAACATTAATCTCATTTAAATTTCAGCCGGGGATACCGTCACTGTGTGTCGTTTTTACTGGCAAAAGTTCACAGTATCCCTTTGTTATAAACTGAATGTACCCCTAAAAGAAGACAGCTGTTCTCGTCCACGCAGCTGTCAGCCTTGGCTGTTGCAAGATATGTTCTCAGTTTATGTGGGCTATTATGTATGTGCTATAATGACCAAGGACCATATACAATTGTCCTTAGCGAAAAGAGCAGAAGTTCAGACTGCCAGTGTGAGAGCACCCCACTCCTGAGACGATCCTTTTTGCAAAACCAATGAGCGGCTATATTTGAGAATCATAGGCTCAAATCACTATTGATTCTCTACTTCCTTAACTTTCTGAGTATGTAGATTGGCAAATTCACTAGCATCATTGGCTTTATCCAGGCGAACTTTAATGTAAATCACTGCTTCTTGTTGTTGTACATCAATTTCAGCATTGCTGATTACCTAGACGATAGTTTCTCCTTCCTGACACCTTGTCGTCCTCTCGCTCGGGCGGCTGCTCAACGCGGTAACATCAGGATCTGAGATCAACAGCAAAGAAATCACAAATTGCAATATTACCTATAGACTTTACCCTGCCATTATTTTTCACACTACCTTTGGTAAGTTTTTACCGGAGACAACCGTCTGCTGTTTTATTAGAATTCACATTCAATAAGACTCGAACAACAATATTTATTTCAAATTAACGGAATGTTACGAATCATTTGCTTTCGATACACAGACATGTAACAATGTGAAGAATACGGTCAGCGGCCACCGATCGATACAGGTCATCTGAGATACGAGATTTTGTGCTGTAACAAGAGGTACGGATATTAACTCCGAAACCGCATCCAACAAAAGCATGAGGAACGGTATAATGAAACACTATCGCAAAGAGCTTTGGTTTGAAGTGCCATCAAGGCGCGGATTTATCAATATCACTCCGACCGTTGAAAACTGTCTTATTGAAAGCGGCATACAGGAAGGGCTCATACTGGTAAACGCCATGCACATTACGGCATCGGTCTTTATCAACGACGACGAGTCAGGCCTGCACCATGACTATGAAGTGTGGCTTGAAAAACTCGCGCCACACGCCCCAGTTAACCAGTACCGCCACAACGGTTACGAAGACAATGCCGATGCTCATATGAAACGGCAGATCATGGGCAGAGAAGTTGTGGTTGCAGTCACGGCAGGGAAACTCGATTTTGGGACCTGGGAGCAGATCTTTTACGGAGAATTTGACGGTAAAAGAAAGAAAAGAGTGCTCGTTAAAATAATTGGAGAATAGTTGTGTTATCTCCTTATACAAGCGTTTCACTCCCGCTAAACCGCAAGCGATCCCCATTCAAATAGTCGAATATTCAACAACAGATCAAGATGCAGATTTTTAAAAAAAACTGGTTTATGTTTGGCCTTGTCATCATCGCGGTTCTCGTCGTTGCTGATTCCAGCACCCTTCTTGTCTCACCGGGCCTCTGGTTGAAGAATCACCACGGCCCGGATATTGTAATTGTTATTATTTTCTTTCTCTCTGGACTTGCCCTTGATACCAGACAGATCAGAGAAGGTATCTCCGATGTCAAAGGAACCCTGCTCGCCCTCTTTCTCATTTTTCTGGTATCACCTGTTCTCGGCTTTTTGTTCTCTTTTTTACCCCTGAGTGCTGGTTTACTTGTCGGACTGCTGCTTGTGGCCTCCATGCCAACAACGCTCAGCAGCGGAGTCGTCATGACGGGCAGTGCCGGTGGCAATATGGCCCACAGTCTGCTGATCACAATTATCGCCAACTCTCTTGCTGTTTTCACTATCCCCCTTGCCCTGTCTCTCCTCCTCGGGGGTGGCCATAGCCAATCCCTGCAGATTGATCAACTGCCAATCATGGTAAAGATCGCCACCCTTGTGCTGCTGCCCCTCATATCCGGAATCATCCTACGACGCATGTTTGGTACAACCCTGCACCCCATCCTTGCCTACACCTCAACCTGCAATCAACTGGGTATTCTAACGATTGTCTGGATAGCACTATGCGGGAGCAGACCCGCTATCATTTCTGGTCTGGATTCTATTATCAGCGTTGTCGCTGTGGTCTTTTTCTTTCATCTGTGCCTGGTACTTGCCGCTCTGTATCTCACCCAACTCTTCAAAATCCCTAAAAGAAAAAGAGAGAGTGTTATTTTTATGGGAGGGCAGAAAACCCTGCCGCTCTCTGTCATCCTCCAGGTTTCTCTCTTTCCTGAATTTGGTCTCGCCCTGGTTGTCTGTGTCATCCATCACATTGTCCACCTGATCATGGATGCTTATCTCATCAGCTATCTCAAAGCCAAAACGGAATAATCCATGAAAACCCTCATCCTTGCAAACGGTGACCTTACAGTTTCCCGTGAGCTATTGCATCTCGCAGAAAATGCAGACTATCTGATTGCAGCAGACGGTGGTGCCAGACACTGCCTGCAGCTCGGCCGTCAGCCTGATGCACTGGTCGGAGACATGGACTCCATCAGCCGTGAGCTTCTGCAAAAATATGAAGCTGCCGGTGCTATACTCCTGAGATTTCCAGCGCGTAAAAATGCAACCGACCTCGAACTCGCCGTGGATCACGCCATAACACAAGGAGCTACAGAAATTGTATTTGCCGGAATACTTGGCGGACGGTGGGACATGAGCCTTGCCAATATCCTGCTATTGGCCCACAATAAATATAAAAATGTCCCATGCACTCTTATAGGTGATACCTGCATCATTCATGTCCTGCACCCTGGAAAACACCAATTTGCCACTAAAGTTCATCAACGCGCCTCCTTACTTCCTTTAACGGGCGAGGTGAGAGACGTCTCTCTGACTGGCTTTGAATACCCGCTTGACCACTTTACCATAGCCTACGGTTCAAGCCGGGGCCTGAGCAACTTCACCGTTTCTGATACAGTCACTGTTGAACACGCCACAAGCGTACTGTTGCTCATTTTTTCAGAGAATTGACGGAGAGAATGTACCACTATCGTCTCTCGCCATAATTCTTTGTCCACCTTTGATCCAGCTGTCAGTTGTGCAGGCCATTCACTTCTGCCAAAAGGATCTTATCACCATGCTCTGGCTGAGCATTTTCACCTCTCAAAAAACCAATGCAGGTCAGACTCAATCCAGAAGAATTCTTTCGCGTTGACATCAACTGCATCGATCGCTACTGTACCTACTGATTGTTGGGTTATGCGCCCATCCAACAAACAAAGAGCGTCCCCATCTAAAAAATAGACTGCATGCCCGGTAACTTTTCATTTTTTACACCAGATGTAACGTTCGGCAATAACCTCCCTGCCGGACAATTCCAATGGAGGAGCAGACAATGAAAGGAACATTCCTACAGTTAAGGCGTACGAAGATTATTGCTTTTACGGCCGGTGCGGTATTGCTGTTATGGCAGAGTGCCTATTCCGCAGCTATTCTTGAGGGTGAGAGAATGAGTCCCGTTCAGGGAACGGAAGGAATGGTGGTTACAAGCCATTTTCTCGCCACCCAGTCGGCCCAGGAAGTGTTAAAAAATGGCGGGAATGCCATCGATGCAGCGGTCACAGCTGCCTTTTCCCTTGCGGTCACTCAACCCCGCTCCGGCAATATTGGAGGTGGGGGGTTCATGCTGATTTCTTCAGAGGAAAAAAATGACGTTGTTGCAATTGACTATCGTGAAAAGGCTCCAGGCACCGCCACAGTTGACATGTTTCTCGACAAAGAGGGTAATGCTGACAGCAATGTCTCCAGATATACCCATCTGGCAGCAGGAGTACCAGGAACCGTAGCCGGACTTGCCATGGCTCTGGAACAGTATGGAACGATAAGCCTCAAGGAGGCCATTGCTCCCGCCATTAAACTGGCCAATGAAGGTTTTATTGTCACCCCACGCTTTAGTGACGGCCTCAAAGAGAAGGAAGAAATGCTCAAAAAATGGCCATCAACCACAAAGATATTCTACAAAGCTGACGGCAGCTCCTATGAACCCGGTGATCTTTTTGTCCAAAAAGATCTTGCTGCTACCCTTACGCGGATCTCGGAAAACGGCATCAAAGAATTCTATGAAGGTAAGACTGCAGAGCTGCTGGTGGCTGAGATGGCCAGGCATGGCGGCCTGATCACCATGGAGGATATGAAAAATTACACTCCAGGTATGCGCACCCCGGTACATGGAACATATCGAGGCTATGATATTTACTCCATGTCTCCGCCCAGTTCCGGTGGAACCCATGTCGTTCAGATCCTCAACATCTTAGAGGGATACCCCATAGCTGAATACGGCCATAATTCTGCGAAAACCATCCACCTGATGACCGAAGCCATGAAGCTTGCATACGCGGACAGATCCCAGTATCTCGGCGATGAAGATTTCGTCAAGGTTCCCTTAAAAGGTCTTACTTCAAAAAAATATGCCGAATCGTTACGGCAGAAAATCGACCCGGCCAAAGCGACCGAAAGTTCAACCATAGCCCCGGGCAAGGTACTCCCCTACGAGAGCAACGAAACAACACATTTCTCCATAGTCGATAAATTTGGCAATGCAGTGTCCAATACCTACACCATCAACTTCAGCTATGGCTCTGGAATCGTCGTTGAGGGAGCAGGATTTTTACTCAACAACGAGATGGATGATTTTTCTGCAAAACCAGGAGTTCCCAATGCCTATGGATTAATTGGAGGCGAAGCCAACAAGATAGAGCCCAACAAACGGATGCTCAGCTCAATGTCTCCGACAATAGTCAAGCAGGGAGGTAAAAACTTTCTTGTTACCGGCAGTCCCGGTGGCTCAAGGATAATCACAACCACTCTGCAGGTGATCATGAACGTTATTGATCACGGCCTTAACATTCAGAGTGCCGTTGCAGCCCCACGGATACACCACCAGTGGTTACCGGACGAACTGCGCATTGAAGAAGGCCTGAGCCCTGATACCGTCGTAGCCCTGGAAGAAATGGGACACATGGTCGCACAAAAGTCCGCCATGGGTGCTATTCAATCTATCATGATCAAAGATGGAATGATGTATGGTGGAGCTGATCCGAGAAGATCGACTGCACTTGCAGCAGGCCTGTAGACTCAGCTGATAACAGGGGCGTTTCGAGGTATTCCTCTCTTCAGGAAAACTGACGAGCCGCCCCTGAACTACCTCTCACCTGAGCGAACGTTGTTTTTCAACAACCGTATCCCCCTATAACTCAATCCATTAACGCTCTTTTTCGATATACGAGTCAGCCTCCAGCACAGCTTGTCCTGCAGTTATCTCTGCAAGCTCTGCCACAAAAGAGGCGAGATTTTTCTCCAGGATATCGAGTAAAAAACAGACATCACCCCCATAAACGGTTGTGACGATACTGGCGGAATGGTCTTCAACGAGCCTTCGAATAGCCCCCTCAAATTGATAGTGAAAAGTAATTGTCAGCCGCTTTTGGTCTCTAAACTCTTTGAGTACAACCTCTCCAAGTGCCGCCTTCAAACCACCGGAGTAGGCCCTTACAAGACCACCACTTCCAAGTTTAACACCGCCAAAATACCTGGTTATCACCACCAGGACATTACCGATATTTTCATGGAGTAAAATATTAAGTAGAGGCCGCCCTGCAGTACCTGTTGGCTCCCCGTCATCGCTGCAGTGGATGTCCACGGGAGAATGCGGGTCTCCGATAATGTAGGCATAGCAGTTATGGCTGGCTCCGACTTCCCGGCTGGAGATGTTTTCAAGCAGTACCAGAGCGTCCTCTTTTGTCTTCACTTCTGTCAGAAAGGTGATGAACTTACTCTTTTTTTCCACAGCAATATGCTGTACGGCGCTGCCAGGCGTGTAATAGGTATCCATGAATTTTTGTTATACTCAAAAGTTGCATTCTCTGGTTTGTACAGTTCTTTTAGCGTATTTTCAATATGATAGTCCAGTGGCTGACAACATAAAGGTTATCAATGACCCGCAACCAGGGCTTAGAGAAAAATATCATCCAGAGCCTCTTGCAGGCCGGTACAATCAGGGAGGACTGTGGTCTTTTCAGGAAAATCAACCTCACCCTGGATGCCAATAAAGGCAAGACCGGTTTCTGCAGCAGCGTCATAATCGGTCAGTGCGTCACCGATAAAGACACAATCCACCGGATTAAGCTGATATTTTTCCAGCAACCACCTGATGTGTTCTGGTTTTCTCACAGGAGATCCGAGTTGCTCCTGAAATAAGTCCGTAATCCCTCTTTGTTGAAGTATATATTTCAGTTCATCCTCAGGTGTGCCTGAAATAACGAAGATTTTTAAGCCATTTTCCTTTGCCTTGTGTAAAAATTCTTTTGCACCTGCAATCCAGGAAACATCAATTACCTTTTGTACAACCAGTTCAGAATATCGACGTGACCACTCTTTCACCTCTTCTTTGGTGAGGGGTTTGCCAAGAAAATTCGTGTGCGCGTGGATAATTTTATCTACCCTGCTGATTCCACCATGCAACCTGTGATAATCTGCAACACTTTTGACAATATGCTCCGGATAGCCCTGAAAAAGAAGACGAAACGCTTCGGTTTTCGGTTGAATGGAATCGACGATAACTCCATCAAAATCAAAAAATAATGCCCTAAGTTCTCTTGCCATGGTATTCACTTACAGATATAGAATTAAAAAGAATTTTTCGATCTGACTTAACCAATACTACCGCATGTCTTTTCAGGATTTACTTCAGAAAAAAGGCTATGCAACAATCGCTGATATGAGACAAAATGACTGAAGAAAGAAAAGATGATGCCCTGTGGCAGGTAACCGCTCCACAAACAATACTTGCAACTCCTGTGATGAATGTACTCACAAGTCACGTCGTCTGCAAGCGCAACGGCAAAGGCAGAGACTTCTACAGACTTTCTTTCACGCCGTGGGTTAACATCGTGGCAGTTACAGCGGAACAGGAAATCATTTTTATTCGCCAATACCGCTTTGGTACCGGAAAATCTGAGATAGAAATCCCGGGAGGAGCCGTGGAAAAAAATGAAGCCCCCCTTGAGGCAGGTCTGCGGGAACTCCTTGAAGAGACTGGATACGCTGGAGAAAACGGTCGGATCATAGGAAAGGTCTGTCCAAACCCGGCCATTCAGGACAATTTCTGCTACACTGTGCTTGTTGAAAACGCAGTGAAAATTGCAAATCCAAGCCTTGATGAGATGGAAGATATCGATGTCTACACCGTAAAACAAAAAGATCTGGCGAAAATGATGCAGGAGGGAACCATTGACCATGGCCTGGTGCTCAATGCCCTGATGTTTTATCTCATGACGCTCCCCGGTTTTTATCCAGAGGGATAAAAGCATGAAGGTGTTGTTTTTGGTGTGGCAGCAAGGACTTTTCCCCAAAAACAATTGACAGAAAGACCATTTCCCAGTACTCCCTATGAGATTGTTTGAATGACGACAGGCGGCATTACTGCCGCTTTTTTTATAGTATTACATATTTTTAAAAAGAGCATCTGACCATGACTGAAGAAAACCAAACCCTCGCACAGCGAAGAGAAAAAGCGGAATCCCTTGCAGACCTCGGTGTCAACCTTTACAGCAATGGCTTTAAACCGGCCAACGCGATAAAAGCACTCATCCCTAAAGGCGAGGGCCTTGAGCCGCAGCAAAAAGAAGAAGGTGAACCGCTTTATTCCGTGGCTGGCAGGATCATGGCGATGCGAAAGTTTGGTAAAGCCGCTTTCTGCACCGTGACAGATAAAACAGGTCAAATTCAGATCTATATCAAAAAAGACATCCTGGGAGATGCCCTGTTTGAACAGTTTATGAAATGGGATATCGGCGATATCGTTGGAGTTGAGGGCTCACTCTTTAAAACCAAGGTCGGCGAACTCTCCATCCAGGCCAGATCCATTGTGATGGTCTCCAAATCCCTGCGGCCTCTGCCTGATAAATGGCATGGACTCAGCGACGTTGAAACGCGATACCGCCAGAGATATGTTGATCTCATCGTAAGCCCAAAAACCCGTGTAACTTTTCAAAAAAGGGTAGAGATCATCCGCCTGGTCAGGGAATATCTGAACAACCAGGGGTTCATGGAGGTTGAAACCCCCATGATGCAACCTATTCCAGGAGGCGCAACGGCAAAACCGTTCCAGACTTTTCACAATGCGCTGAATATGGAACTCTATCTGAGGATCGCCCCGGAACTCTACCTCAAGCGGCTGCTGGTTGGTGGTTTTGAAAGGGTCTTTGAGATCAATCGAAACTTCCGCAATGAAGGCTTATCCACGAGGCACAATCCCGAGTTCACCATGCTGGAGTTTTACCAGGCCTATGCCACCTATGAAGATCTTATCCAACTTACCGAAGACATGATCTCCTCTATCTGCCAGAAAGTGAATGGTTCCATGCAGATCACCTACCAGGGAACCGAGGTGGATCTTTCTCCTCCATGGACAACCCTTACCATGGACGAAGCTCTGATTCAGGTCGGCGGCGTTGAGGCAAGTGTCCTTGATAACCCAGAAAAGATCTTTGCTCTGGCCAAAGAAAAAGGCATAAAGCTTGATGATCAGGCAGGACCTGGAAAGGCGAAGACAGAACTTTTTGAGCTTCTTGTTGAGGAAAAACTGATCAACCCAACCTTCATTACCGCCTATCCCACAGAGGTGTCTCCACTTGCCAGACGTAATGAAAAAAATCCTGAAGTAACCGATCGCTTTGAACTTTTTATTACCGGACGAGAATTGGCGAACGCCTTCAGTGAGCTCAATGACCCCATCGACCAGTTACACCGCTTTGAAAAGCAGATTGCAGACCGTGGAGACGACGACGAAATCCATCCTGAACTCGACCGTGACTATGTCCGCGCCCTGGAATATGGTATGCCATCCGCTGCTGGTGAGGGGATCGGCATCGACCGTCTGGTGATGCTGCTCACCGACGCCCCATCTATTCGAGATGTGATTCTCTTCCCTCACCTCAAGCCGGAAGTACGGCGGCAGCACATTGATGAGGAATAAAAAATCATTTATCACCTAAAAATTGCATTCTCGGTTTTGTATTTTTAAAACAATAGCCCGTTTTCAAAATGATACACCAGCTACTAACGATATTGAGGTTCGCAAAAGTGTGAAAAACGTAAAACTCAAAACAAGCGAACCCTACGGGAGCACCTTATGGCCAGATCTGCTTGTGTTACAAGACATTTGCAGAAAAAAACCTCGGTTGCATGTCCTGTGCCTCGCAGATCTACCCGCAAAGCACTTGCAATATTTAGGTATCACTATTTAAAGAGTTGATAATGTTCGAATGGTTTATTGGCATGAGATATCTCAGAGCCAAGCATAAACACGGATTCATTTCCCTGATTTCGCTGATCTCAGTCGCCGGTATTACTGTGGGGGTTATCGCTCTTATAGTAGTATTGGCCGTTTACTCTGGTTTTACCACAGGTCTGCGCGACCAGATTCTCGGAGTGAATTCCCATATCATCGTCCAAAAATTTGGTGGTACCATCAGCAATTATCAGCTGCAGCGAGACCGGATACTCACCGTCAAAAATGTCACCGGTGCCACCCCATATCTCTACGCCCAGACCCTGCTCAGCAGTGCCAGCGGTGGCAGTGGCGTTGTCCTGAGGGGTATCGATCCTGAGACGGCCAAAAACGTTGTCGGTCTGTCCCAACAGATGACTTCTGGCACCATTCAGGACCTCAACCAAGATGCCTCAAACCGGGTGCCTAATATTATTTTAGGTAAAAACCTTGCCTCTGAACTCCGAGTCAGAAACGGAGACAAGCTTCGGCTTATCTCCCCTTCCGGGCCTCTGACACCCATGGGCGTTATCCCTAAAATTACCACCTGCCAGGTTTCTGGAATCTTTGAAACAGGAATGTTTGAATACGATTCCACTCTGGCCTACATGGCCATCGCCAATGTTCAGGACTTTTTAGGCCTCGATGACGTTGCCCATGGCCTTGAGGTTAAAGTCAAAGATAAATACCTTGACAGGGCAGATGAAGTTGCAGCGGAAATCACCGAAAAACTTGGCCCTGGCTACATAGCCAAGGACTGGATGATGATGAACCGCAACCTCTTTGCTGCCTTTAAGCTTGAAAAAATCGGGATGTTCATTGCCATGGCTCTCATCATCCTGGTGGCAGCACTCAATATAATCAGTGCTCTTGTAATGATTGTCATGGAAAAGACAAAAGATATTGCAATTCTCAAGTCCATGGGTGCCACCTCTGCCTCAATTATGAAAATATTCTTTCTCCAGGGACTGGTTATCGCAACTGCCGGAACAAGCCTTGGGGTTACCGGCGGACTTGGCCTCTGCGAACTGCTCTCCCGCTACCAGTTTATCGAGCTGCCATCAAATGTCTATCCCATGACAACCCTGCCCATTAAGGTACTGCCCATGGACGTCACAATTATTGCCGTCAGTTCCATTGTTATCACACTCCTGGCGACCCTGTATCCGTCGTGGAAGGCTTCCACCGTTCAGCCTGCGGAGGTCCTCTCCTGATGGCTCTTTTTCAAGCTAAAGATATCACCAGAAAATACCACACGGGCAGCGAAACCTTAACGGTACTCAGTGGCGTCAACCTCAGCGTGGAACCCGCCGAGATGACGGCCATTGTCGGTGCCTCAGGTTCGGGCAAAACGACTCTTCTACAGATACTAGGCACGCTCGATCTCCCAAGCAGCGGTGAAATCTATTTCAATAATTCACCGCTTCTGCAAAAAAGCTCAAAGGAGCTTGCCGCGTTTCGAAACAGATCGATAGGTTTTATCTTCCAGTTTCACCATCTGCTCCCCGATTTTTCGGCCATTGAGAATGTCATGATGCCAGCCCTTATTGCAGGCAAGAAAAAAAATGAAATTGAAAACAAGGCAAAGATGCTTTTGAAGCAGGTTGAACTCGGCCACCGTTTTGAACATAAAGTCGCTGAACTCTCGGGTGGGGAACAGCAACGTGCAGCCCTTGCCAGAGCCTTAATTATGGAGCCGGCCTTGCTTCTTGCCGACGAACCGACAGGAAATCTTGATGCACGTTCTGGCGATATCGTTTTCACCCTTCTGAAAAATCTGTGCCGCCAGCACAAACTTTCAACCATTATGGTGACCCATAACACGAAACTGGCTCAGCAGATGGATCATCGCATGATTCTCCAAGATGGTTTCCTCCTGCCAAAAGAGTAGCAATCACCAAAATACACCAAAGACCCAGCTTTTTTTTGCCTGGGTTGAAGAGTTCTGCTACCATTAAAACCCATCAGAGGATTATAATGGTTACCAAGAACCCATAGAAAAGATAGGACTTTCATGGATTGAGAGCTAAAAGCCATGTCTCAAAAGTTCATGCGCTCCGGTAGACTCAACAGTGTTTTTTTACCCTTTGCACCTGCGGCTATAATGATATCTCAGAGCCTTCAAAGTATCCTTCGCCCTTCGGCCTTTAAGGCAGGACTCCTCACCTGCATCAGCTGTTGCCTGATATATTTTTGCATAAACCACAACAAACCGGAATTTATAAGCTCTCTGGATAACAAGCTAACAGATTTCATGTTCTATCTGCGTGGAGCTGAGCCCAGCTCGGGCTCCGTTGTTATCGTGGATATCGATGAAAAAAGTCTCAGTGAATACGGCCAGTGGCCCTGGCCACGTAATCTGCTGGCAGAACTCGCAGAAAAGGTTCTCTCGGCAAAACCGGCCGTTGTCGGATTTGATCTGATCTTTGCTGAAAAAGACCGTTGCACTCCCCTGGCAATTCTTGGCCAGCATCAAGACATCTTCAGCCAGCCGGGTTCAGGGCTGTCGAGTGACCTGAACGCTATACTTTCCTCCATCACTGATTACGACAAGAGCCTGGGAGATATTCTGGACAACAGTAAAAGTGTTCAGGGCTACAGTCTGCTTTTCAGAGAAGATTTTCTAAAAAATGAGGCCTCTGAGCCTTATGTTGCTCATCCTGTTGAGCCTTTCACTGGCTGGGATTTTGAGAATATTCAGTTTATTGCAGCGTACCGGCCGATACTGAACATTGCTGAACTGCGTAGAGGTGGAAGTGAAGGTTTTCTCAACCTCTTCCACGATGAAAACAGCAAGGTCAGAAAGGCCCCGCTCTTTGTACTGCTGAATAAAACACCCTACCCGTCGCTGGCAATGGAAATGTTCATGACGGCAAAAACAATCAGATCTCCAAAACTTGTTCCTGGGCCTCAGCAATCCAGGCGTTTTCTGCCCTTACAAGGTTTTGTCATAAACGACACCTTCTACAGAACGGATGATTATGGCCGTTTGGAGATTAATTTCAGGGGGCCATCGAACACCTTTCTCTACCTTTCAGCGAGCAATATCTTAAATGGCACAGAAACTGCCTATCTTTCCGGGAAATACGTTCTCGTAGGTATCACCGCGTCCGGCATGATTGATCAGGTCAGAACCCCGTTTTCCTCCCAAATGCCAGGTGTTGAAATACACGCAAACATCCTCGATAATCTTATTCGAAACGACGGGCTCATATCTGATAAAACTCTGGAGAATCAGCTAACCTACACAATTATTCTCATTGCAGGACTGGCCCTCAGCGGTTCGCTGGTCTTTCTTCATCCTTTTATCGGCCTGTCAATCAGCGGTTTACTCTTTTTACTTATTGCTGCCGGCAACTATTTTCTCTTGTTTTTGGAAAATAATCTTGTTGGCTTTTCTTTTATTTATCTCGCCCTGACTGCCGTCTTTCTTGTTGTCACTCTCTGTAATTATTTTTTTGAAGGAAGAAAGAGGCTCTTTATCAAAAGGGCGTTCTCCCATTATGTGTCTCCTGCCGTTGTCGGGGAACTGTTAAAGAACCCGGAAAAACTGAACCTGCTCGTCGACAACAGGGAGGTAACTGTACTTTTCTGTGATATCAGGAATTTTACGACTCTTGCCGAAAACACCTCCCCTGCTGAACTGAGCCTTTTTCTGAACAGCTATTTTTCTCTTCTAACAGACATAATAATCAAGCACAACGGCATGGTTGACAAGTTCATCGGTGACGCAATCATGGCTGTGTGGGGTACCCCGCTGCAAGACCCCGAGCATGCGTCCAAGGCTGTTCACGCCGCCCTTGAAATGGCCGCAGCAGTTGCAGCCCATCGTGATACACTGCAACTGTCTGGGCAACCGGTCCGCATTGGGATCGGCATCAACAGCGGTCTGGTGAGTGCAGGCAACTTTGGCTGCAGCCGGCGTTTTGACTACACGGTACTCGGAGACAATGTTAACCTGGCTTCGCGGATGGAGGGTCTTACTAGATACTATCCGGTAACGATTCTAATTACCCAGCAAACCCGTGCACTGCTGAAACGCTCAATTACCTGTCGATATATCGATGCCGTCCGGGTTAAAGGACGAGTCAAAACGGTAGAGTTGTATGAGCCACTCGAAAAAGAGAAAAGCACGCTGCTTGGTACCCAGGAATATTCCCAATATCTGGAAGCCCTGGAATATTACCGAACCCGGGATTTTCAAAAAGCTGCTCTGTATTTTGACAATCTTTTCAAAACCCATGGAGACCCTCTCTACCATATGTATAGACAGAGGTGCCTTTCTTTTATAACCAGCCCGCCAACCCTTCTCTGGTCTGGGGTGTATCAACACAGCTGAACAGAAAAGACCGGCCGCGGCTTTTCTCGGCAACACCTACGACATCTCAGCCATCAGCTCACAAGACCTGGCAAAATATTTAGGCGTTATCCTCTCCCATGCCAATATAAAGAAACTCATCGAAAGAAATCGAGACAGCTGGGATTTCTTGTCATTATTTTTCCTTAACTTTTAGGTTTCTTTACGATAAGCTTTTCATAACGTACCAATAGATACAGTTCATTTTGCCCATTGAAAGATCTGCCGTGATATTGAATAACAAAATAGCAGCCCTTCCCCTCTTGATTGTCATAGGATTGTTCATCCTCTGTGGCTCCACACCACAAGTGTATGCAATAGCGATTGAAGAGCAGGTTACAATTGTCTTCACCTCAGGAATGGCAGAAATTCTACTCGACCGTGGCCAGGGAGGACTCGGTCAACTCCAGACTCTCCTTCAATCGCTACGAACACATAAAAAAAATGTCATTTTTCTCCATGGTGGAAACGCCTTATCACCGGGTATTTTGTCGATGAACGACCGGGGCGCCCACATGATTACCATCCTCAATGATCTCAATCCCGCGGCGATGGCCTTGTCAAAAAGTGAATTTGCCCATCAGGAAGATAATTTGTCACTGCGTACCTTTGAGGCAGGGTTTCCCCTTATCAACTGTAACATTTACGATCCCTTGACCCAAGGAACCATAGAGGGCATTTACCCCCACCATCTTCTACAGGTCGGCAACATGAAGATTGGTGTGCTTGCCGTTGTTGACCCGGAAGTCGTCTCTGACTATCTCACTCAGCGAATCCTCGCAAAAAATATCAACACCGCAGTTACAAGAAACACAAAGATCCTCAGGGATAAAGGTGCTGATATCGTCATTCTTATAGCCGATCTCAACATGGATAATTTCAACGCGAACTTTTCCAACCCTCCAGTGGATATTGTGCTCCTGGATAATTTGGCCGGGACACCGGACTTTACCCAACAGGGAAATAGTCTTTTTGAGCTCAAAGGCCACGAAGGTCATGCCGCTGTCATTGATCTTGATATTGTCAAAAATGATTCTCAAACCCGTTGGACAGCCACCGCTAAATTTGTGGCACTCAACGATTATCCTATCGATCCTGAGATTGAGAAAAAGATCACAATGTATCTCGGGCAAATCGGCGATATTCTCCATGAAAAGATCGGCACAACCTGGACGCCTCTTGACACCAGCCGCAAGGCAGTACGTTCGGGGGAAAATGCCTTTGCCAATTTTACCGCAGATACACTGAGAGAATATTATCAAGCTGATATTGCCCTCATCAATGGAGGATCTTTTCGAGCAAATAAGTTTTACCCCGCTGGTTCAACGCTGACCTCCGGCGATCTGCTGAAGGAACTCCCTTTTCACAACCAGGCGGTAAAGCTCAAAGTTTCAGGAAAGATGCTGAAATTGATTCTTGAAAACGGGCTCAGCAGAATAAATGAACAAAAGGGGAGATTTCCTCACATTTCAGGAATCGAAGTTACCTACATCCCGAATAATCCGCCCATGCAGAGGGTGAGATCAATACACATAAAGGGTAAGCCTGTTGAGCCAGAAACATTCTACACCCTTGTAACCCTGGACTTCCTTGCCAACGGAGGGGACGGCTATGAGGTCCTCATAAACGCAAAACGGATTGTTACAGTAGGGAAAACTCGGTTGTTGTGGGAATACGTCAAAAACCAAATCGTTAAAGAAGAGACAATTTCTCCGATAATTGACGGTCGTATGCAGGCGCTGCACCCATGATACTGTGATGAACTCTTTTGGAACCGATAAGAAATCGCAGTCCCCGTCGTCTGCCTATCCCATGCGTTCCATCCGTGTAACCACAGGCAGTGGCATCTTGATCACAGGGGTGTTATTTACGGCAATTTCGATCATTGCCCTCCTGGGCTTTTACAGTTACCAGAAAATGTTGCAGGATTTCTCTGCACGAACCCTGCCCATGACAACCCAGGAGGCGCAAATCTCCATTTTGATGAGTCAACTGCTACAACAGATACATCAACTCCAAAGTGCAGATTCCCCGCAAAAAAGACGCATTGCGACAGTTGAGGTCAACTCACAACTCTCCCGTATCACTACATTTATAGGCAGTGATTCTACCTCTACACTGAACCAAGACAATAATAACTTGGATTTCTTAAAAAAATCGATCAGTACCCTCAACACCTTGGTGCTGGAAAGGATATTAACACAAAAGGACCTGAGCCTTGCCAGAGCAGGGCTTATCGTACAAACCAGGTTGATCTACCAGTCCATTGTTACACTACTGACATCAACTCCTTTTTCTTCAGAAAGTGAAACCATTAAAGCCTTCGGAGAACAGGCACTTCGACTGATCAATGACAGCCAGAACAAAGAACCACAGACAAGTCTTTTTCAGCTCAATGAAAAATCGAGGACTCTTGCCGCCCAGCTTAAAAACTTAGATGATAGTATTCCTTTGCTGCCCTTTTATGCACAGGACACCGCAATGCATCTCGTACTTTCCCTTAAAGAGGCACTGGTAGGAGAAAATGGTTTTCTGTCCTATGAAAAACAATATCTTGCAATAACAAACGACTGTTCAAGCCAGGCTATGCTTATTCAAAATTTCCTTGAAAATAAGGGCGACACAAGCATGACCCATTTTTTTGACCTCACGACTTCTGTCGCCAGGAATTCGAGTATTTTGTCCGAAAAGGTGAACAGGCAGATTAAAATTCTAACCTTGCTCTTTGTCTTTTCCCTGCTCCTGTCCATTGCCTACTTTATCTATTTCCAGCGCTTTCTTTTGAAGAGATTGACTAATCTGAACAAAACTGTGCTGGCGATGGTTGCTGGAGAAAACCTGCAAATCCAGGAGCGGGGGCGCGATGAGATCACAGAAATTGCAAATTCGATAAACTACTTTTCCAATGAACTCCACGAAGCAAAAAGTGCCGCCGAAAAATCCGCAGTGCAAAAATCGGAGTTCCTGGCCCACATGAGCCATGAAATACGGACACCTCTCAACGCAATCCTCGGTTTTTCAGACCTGGCCTTAAAAACAAACAGTCCCACAGAACATCTTGATTATCTCAGTAAAATCAACAATGCCTCCCACTCATTACTTGGAATAATAAACTCCACCCTTGATCTTTCAAAGATGGAAGCGGGAAAGTTTACCATTGATAACGTCGAATTCGACCTCAGAAACGTTTTTGAGGAACTTGCCTCTATCATCAGCCTCAAGTGTGAAGAATCCGGCCTCCATTTTTATTACAACATCGAACCCGACACTCCCTGCAAGCTTATAGGTGATCCACTGCGACTCAATCAGGTCCTCACCAACCTGATAACCAACGCCTTCAAGTTTACGGAAGAAGGCAATATCACCTTGCAGGTCTCTGCTAAAAACAGACTGTCAAACTGGAAAAATAAAACAACCCTGCTCTTTTCTGTCCAGGATACCGGGAAAGGCATCTCCGAGGAACATGCCCAGCTTCTCTTTCAACCCTTTACCCAGGCAGATAATTCGATCACCAGAAAATTCGGAGGCACGGGACTGGGGCTCGCCATCTGTAAAAATCTTGTGGGGATGATGGGGGGGGACATCTGGCTTAAGAGTAATGAGACAAAAGGTACTACCTTTTCCTTCACCAGCACCTTTGAACTCATTGACAACACAAGCTTTTATCTGGCGCCTGACGAAGTAAAAAATCTGTCAGCCATAGTGATGTCACGTCTTCCTCAATCCGCGACGGAACTCTCCCTTCAGCTCGGAAACTTTGGCTGTACAATTTTTCAAACCCTTTCCGTCGATGAGATTCTTGCTCAAATTGAGCAAAATACCCAAAAGAATGTTGATATCTCCCATGAGATAATTTTTATCGATTGTGAAGACCTCTCTTTTGACTGGCAGGAAGCGGTAAAAGCAATAAAAATCTCCATGGCAAAAGAGAACTCCTCCCCGCTTGTCCTGACCGGACCTCAAAGGCTGGCTGCACATTTTCACGCACAAAACCTCCAGAAATCAGACTATTTTCTCATAACGCCGATTACCCCGGCCAGGCTCCTCGATGCCATCACCACAGTCCTCGACATAGACAACCCTTACTGTCTGCAAAAACAATCACTCATACCTCGATTACCACAAAAAAACAGCACCATCCATGGTGGAGCCACGATTCTTTTGGTTGAAGATAATGACATCAACAGTCAGATTGCCGTAGCCTATCTCAAATCAAGAAATCTGGCGGTCATTGTCGCCCATAATGGCGCTGAGGCCCTCGAGATACTCCTTGGCAGCAGCGGTCGTCAGATAAATGCTATCCTCATGGATATACAGATGCCCGTAATGGATGGTTACACTGCGACCAAAGCAATCAGAGAACTTGACTCTCCCATGGCAGGCATCCCCATCATTGCCGTTACGGCCCATGCCATGCCCGAAGAGCGGGATAAATGTCTGGCCCATGGCATGAATGCCTACATCACAAAACCCATCAACACAAACGACCTTTTCAAAATTCTGGGCGAACTTGTCGGTGAGCAGATTGCCAACCAGCTCAAACAGAACCAGACATCAATGCAGTCGAGCATTCCCGATAATCTACTGGCAAAAAATGCCAGTCTTAATATGAAAACAGGTCTTGCTCAGGTGATGAATGACCCCGGCCTCTATATGGATCTCCTCATTTCCTTTGTGAAAAAATACAGAGGGTGGCCAGCTGACATTAAAATTGCCTTTGATGGTCGGGACCTGGAAAAATGCCGTCATCTCGTACATACTCTCAAAGGGGTGAGTGGTAATCTCGGCATGGAAAAACTGTTTTCACTCAGCGTTCGACTTGAACTGGGCATCAGAGGCAACGAAATATCCTCTGTTCAGCAACTGCTCTCTGAGATTGAAGAGGAGACCACTATTGTCTGCGATTTTCTTAGGGACTGGCTGGACAAAAACCGCCATAATCAATGGCAGCCCAAGGAATCCCCACAAAAAACTGGTCATTACCACTACAATATTGAAGATCTGACCGAGGCGTTATCAAGCTCTTTAAAAAATAATAGTTCAAAAGCGCTTAAACAGATACAGTTACTCAGGTCTCAGTTAGGAGACGAAGATTCCTATGTGTTCAATAAGATCGAACAACATGCAAAAGATCTGGATTTTGGCATGGCACGGGACCTGTTATCTCAATGGCAATATCAATATGTCACAAGGGGTTTTTCTACTCATGCAAAATGAAAGCAGTAACAAAATACTTATCATTGACGACTCCATTGAACATATAAAAATCCTTATAGCCTTACTTGAGGACCTCTATGATGTATATTTTGCCAAAAGTGGCCAGGAAGGGCTTGAAATTCTGCCCTCCATAAGACCTGATATCATCCTTCTCGATATTATGATGCCGGAAATGGACGGGTTTGAAGTGTGCCGGCGCATAACTTCTGAGGAACTCTGGAAAGAGATACCGATAATTTTTATCTCAGCCCAAGGGGCGGACGAAGATGAAACCAAAGGCCTTGAACTTGGAGCGATAGATTATATCACCAAACCCTTTAGCCCGGCGATTGTGCGGGCAAGAATTAAAAATCACCTCCAGTTGCGCACCGCAATGCTGGAGCTAAAACGCCTCTACAGTTTAGCCCTGGACGCCAACCCGATAACCGGTCTTCCAGGCAATAACTCCATTACCCAGCACATAGAAAGCAAGGTGCTTTCAGGAGAGGATGTGTGCGTTATCTACACAGATATCGATAATTTTAAGGCCTACAATGATAAGTATGGTTTCACCAGAGGGGACGATGTCATACACTTCACCTCGGAAATGATCAGAGACACGGTACTCAACTCCCCCTGCCCCGACGCATTTATCGGTCATGTGGGTGGAGATGATTTTATTCTAGTTATTCCTTCAGAATACGGGTACGACATCCCCCAGGAGATCATCAGACAATTTGACAAAAATATCCTCCAGTTTTACAACCGGCAGGATACCGATCTGCGCTATATTGAATCGAAAAACAGGCAGGGAAAGCCTCAGATTTTCCCTATAATGAGTCTATCCATAGCCGGAATTGACCTACGAAATAAAAACTACACCACCTGCCTTGAAGTCAATGACGCCTGTGCGGAGATGAAAAAACGGGCAAAAGAAACCCCCGGAAGCACCATCTGCTTTGACAGACGCAGGTTTTAAAATAGAATAGAGATCATGCAGCCTCAACAACGCCTTACAGCAATAATCCTTGCGGCGGGTTCATCCTCTCGCATGTCCCGCATGGGAAAGCCCAAACAACTCCTGATGCTGAATGGGCTCTGCATGCTGGATCATGCCATACAGGCAGCGATTGAGGCTGGGATAGCTAAGCCCATTGTCGTTCTTGGTGCACATGCCAAAGAGATAGAGAGATGCAGCACCCTGCTCAACCACTGCACCATCATCTATAACCATGAACATCACCTGGGACAGTCGACCTCACTTCAAAGTGGGGTGAGGGCTGCCTACCCCCAGTCTACTGCCTATCTGTTTCTTCTTGCAGATCAGCCCCTCGTTAACAGCACACTGCTGACACTGCTGATCCAGACATTCACACAAACCAAGGCGGACATAGTCTATCCGGAGTATGATGGGCAAAGAGGAAATCCCGTGATCATATCGGCAAGCCTCAGAGAAAGACTTCTTACCACCAGTGGAGACACTGGTGCACGATTTCTTTTTTCGGACGACAGTCTCAAAATAATCAGCGTCCCTGTGCCAACAAAGGCGGTGATCACAGACATTGACACTCCGGAGGAATATCAGAAGGTATTACGGAAAAACTATTGAGAAAAATCTGCCTTATCCAGCTCCTGCAATGGATGGATTTTCACTCGCCCTTTGCCAACGTCAAAGGCCTTTTTTACCTTGTCCCTGGTGATTGCCTCAGGCTTGAGACCAAACCTTTGCGCAACGATGGCTGGATCAATCAGTGGTGTACCGCTAATATTTTCAATATCTTCCTCCACAGGAAGGGGCATCTTCTCATCTACCAGGGCCTGGGCATCCCGTAAATCGATGATTTTGGTCTCATGCACCCCTGTAAAGCCATCCACGGCAAGACCTGCCCCGTCATAACTCCCCGAGAGTGAGAGTACATCGTTCTCGCCGTCCGTATTATCTCCTGAAAGTGGTGAGACTGTAAACGAAGAAGCTTCAAAGTCTACAATAGCCTGGAGATCCCTCGTATTACCTGGCAGAACTAGGGTAAGTGGTTTGAAGCGGAGAAACCCTGATTCCGAGATAAAATCAGTTGAGAGCCTAGTAAAGTAGGTCTTGCCGCTATTTTCCTCGGAGCTTGTCGCCAGCAGATCAATTCCGGTAACCGTTCCGTTATCTATCTCTATTATACCATTTCCAGCATAGGCTTTTTCAAGCCCCTCACCAACAGTCCCGGTTCGTCGCAGGGCGATATTGCCCTTCATTTGGCCGGTCAGAAAAGGAGTTCCTATCAATCCTTGAGAAAGAAGCTCAGATGAAATATCTTGCAGTTCAAGGTTACATTGAAGTGAAACAGGCTGTTGAGTCACACCGACACTTGCATCAAAAACCCCACTGCCACCATAAAGAGCAAAACTGCCGTCCATCACCTGCCAGGCACCCTTCTCGGCATGAATATCCATCGCGATACCATGAAATGGAAGATTCGCCAAGGTAAGTACCTCGCCTTTCACCCTGGCATCAAAAGGTAAGGTTTGAAGAGATTGTAAAACGGAACCTGGTGTCTCACTCTCCACAGGCTCCCTCACCTGAGATTTCCCAGCGAAGTAGTGATCAAGGTTCAGCCTATCAAAAGTCATTTCGATCATATTTGACACCTCACCTACACTATCGTGGTTCAGTGTATAGGTAAATGAGGTATTACCAACAGATCCCGAACCCGAATCCACAGTAAACTTTTGCCTGTTTCCATTGAAATGGCCGGCAAAGGTAAGAAATTCCTCCCCTCCGTTATCAGAAACGGCATTGATCGAAGATGGCTGGCCCGTAATACTGTAAAACTCAGCAAGAGAGAATGGAGGAATATTAATATTGAGATCACATTGCGTCTTTGCCAAGGGATAGGAACAATCCCCGGTGACCATCGCCATCATGCGGTCGTTGAGATTGAGACGAAGATCCATAAAAAGAGAACTGAGTTGTGAACTGACCGGCCCAATTGTCCCAGCCCCCCGAATCAGATGTCCATCTGATGTTCCCTTGAAATCAACCGTAGCCTTCCCCACCGAAGAAACATTATTGAGCAAAACCATCATATCATCAAGCTGATGCTCTTTCTGGTGGGCCTTGTCATCCCAACGCAGGGAACCACCCGTAACAGCAAACAGTTCAATGGCCACATCTCTTGAGAATAACCAGTTCAGAAAAGACCACCGACTGGGATTCGATCCACCGGCCTTCTTTTCAGGGAACAGTTCCCAGTTGTTTTTGCCATTTTCGTCGCTGAGCAGATGGAAATTGAGACCACTTACCACAAAGCGGGAAACCTCCACCTTGTTGGCCAGCAGTGGCAGGAGTTTTACCCGGGCCTCAAAAGAATCAATTTTTACAAAATCATCGGCATCCATATCTTCGGGATTTCCAAGGCGTAAATCGGAAAAGGTTACACTCAGCCAAGGAAAAAACGTCAAGCCGAAATCAGAGCCCACCTGAAACTGGCGTCCCGTTGTCTGACTTACCTGTTTTTCGATCTGCGGCAGAAATTTCTGCACATTTATCAAAACGGGCAATAACATCAGAGTGATACAGAATAGAAAAACTGCAGTCACCACGGGTATAACGCCATACTTAAAGAATCTTTTCATTGGAGAACCTTCCTCAATTCATCAAAGCTCAACGATACAGCCAACCTAAAGATATGCCTGTAGAGGTCAAAACAGTTACACTAACCTATTATTACAAGAGAAAATCTTTTTTATAGCTAACACAAAAAGACTGTCCGCGTCCAGCAGCAATCTTCTATGGCGCGTTTTTTTAAAGGTGGATCTTAGGTCAATTCATGATGTTACGAGGATTCCAACAGCAAGAAAGGTCGGGCATTTCGAGTTACAACAGGCCAAAGAAAATTACAAAACTGTAATCAAGATTATCTTTTAGTAATTCATCCCTCCGATGCAGAATCACTGCTCGGGAAACAATCAGCATAAACATCTGATATATTATATAAATATATTTAGTTCTATTTTTTTACCATATAGGCATGGAGGTTGCTTAGACATGTGTGTTCCCCAAAGGAACTCAACTCAGCCCCCCCAATCGGGTAAACCATACGCAGTTTGTATGTTTTACCCGATTTTTTTTTGTCATTCTCGACGGACAAAGCAAGGTTATCTATGATCAATTAAATTTTGACGATATTCGTAATAAGCCTGCCTTGAGGCGACATAAGGGTCAAGGGACAACCGCTTCAGATCGTCATAGACTGTCGGGTTAAGAGAAAGGGTGTTTAATCTATTGGAAGTGTAATAATAAACATCCAACATCGTGTTCTCATGGAAATAGGGAACGGGATGGGTATAGGCGTCGACTAGCAGTCCGACAGAATCTCTTATACTGGAAGGCCCGACAATGGGCCAGCAGATGTAAATGCCATTGCCCAGTCCCCAGCGGCCGAGCGTCTGGCCAAAATCTGCCTTTCTGGGCTCCATATCAAATTCAAGAGAGGCAATATCCACAAGGCCATAAATCCCGATTGTACTATTGATGAGAAAACGGCTCAGTACAACTCCGGATTGTTTAAACTCCCCCTGCAGGATAGAGTTGAGTAATCGTACCGGAGAGGACAGATTGTAGAAGAAATTGCCAAAACATTCCCGCAGATCACGGGGAACCAGCCAGATATACCCATCGGTGACAGGACTGAGAACCCACTCGTAAACCGTATCATTAAACTCGAAGAAAACTCGGTTAAGAGGCTCTAAGGGATCAGAGATGGTTGCCTTTGGCTGCTCAGGCCTGAAATCATCAATCAGGTTATCTCCTCCATCGAAACTATCTCCAAGCAGGTCAGGATAATCAGTCTGGCTGGCAGATGCACTGACTGCAACAACTGAGGTAGCTGGCACTATTATGGCCAACAATACAATTATTAAATATACAACAGTTTTCATATACTTATCGCTCATATAATTTTGATCAGTCTCGAAAATAGTAATTCTTATCTACTCAAACTTTTGATTCTTGCTGCAACCAGCTTTCCCGCCATCAATCTCATCGATCCGCATAAGCTTACTATTCGGCTGCGAATAGTCAACCGGTTATCAATAAGCGTTTTTACAACGAGCACAAAGAGCTGCGGCAGCATAAACAACAACTCAAGGCATTCATTGTCTTTTTTTTGGCACACATTACTCATTTTTTCACCCAATGGTAATTGATAATTCTCTGTTAAAAATATAATAGATGTCCCCAGCAGACACCTGACTAAGATGACAGAAGGTTACCAAATCCCCACATGGCCCATCGACGAGTCACCTTTATGTGTCCTTCTGTCCAGTCAGCATGCGTTTTTTTTACAACAGATCCCGGGGCAAAGGCAATCCAAGTTCAAGGATCATTGCCCGGGCCACAACGCGTGCCACCCCTTGATAAAATGCCGTATCCATGGACCCTTTCCCCCTCATCACCTCCAGAGCATCTTTAGCCATGACATAGAGAAAGATCTGCGAGTGAAGAAGATCGATCCAGCCTGTTATTTCTGCCTCGGTCGCCTCAGGCTTTGAGACCAGATAAATTAATTTTGCGGCTTCTATATCAGGCTTCACAACACCTTCTGCAAATACAGGAAACAGTGAAGAGGGTTTCATAAGCTCACGAACAATAAGCTGAACTGTCCAGTCTGGACTATCTCCCTTGAAATGATCATAAAAACTTCTAAAAACGGTTGTTCTAATTATCTCACCACGCCCCTCTGGAGTCTCAAAGAGAACCGGATTTTCAGCGATGACTGAGGAAAAATCAGCACAGGAATCGTATTCAACCGCATAGGCGAGTGCAGACACGTAAAGTTTTGCCTTACTTCCATAATGATAATGAATCGCACTCAACTTTACATCTGCGGCCTCCGCTATCATTCTCGTAGTTACACCTTCAAAACCGTGGAGTGCAAATAACTCTCCCGCTTTCTGCAACAGATGCTCCCGGGTGGTAAGTCTTGTCTCAAGCATCCAGCCATCCTCTACATGTTCTGTGCCATAGTTTAACTCTGCTGTTTGGTAATTACACACGCCCCACAAAATAGGTCAAACGACCTGTTTTGTCAAAGACTATATATAAATTGTCATACAAACACCTTTTTAGTGTTCCAATCAGGTTTTATGAAGGGGAGAAGATTTTATCTGGTTGCATACCCGTTGGACCGGAATAAGTTGATTTTTTTTGTATAAACAGCGAACATTGCGGCGACAGGTAATCAGTGTCCCCATAGAATGAGCTACTTGTGAAAGCCGGTACTACTTGAAAAACAGGAGTATTGAGAAGAAACGCATTTTTCAAACAAACAGAAAAAGACGAAAAGACAACGATTCAAAAGCAATCTCTCCAGCAAAGCTCACGGAAAAGAGTCCCCGCCCCTTTTCCTCTTATTCGGCAAAAGCCCACTCTTCAACACGAATTCATTGTGACACCATGACTAATACGAAACGTCCCGACAAATACTCTCTTCCCCTTCTTTTTGTTCCCATGGCTCTCTTTGTTATGATCCCGCTTGGGTGTCTGCCCCAGACAACAAGCGCTTCGGACAGCACAGAGACAGACAGATGTATCCTTGAGCTCATGCAGACAGCGGCCGACACAATGACAATTGGCGAGGTAAAGGGGCGATGCAACCACACGACCCAAAGTCCAGCTCCCGAGAAGGGCGCAGTAGAAGAGAGACTATTATCGGAGAAAAAAAATAGTCTTCGGCGATTTTCGATCATGTCCCACCAGGCAAACTACCTTCTACTGGCAGCCCATAATTTTCAGGAATGGAACTCTGAATTGTATGGAAACAGCTCCGGTCGGACAATCTCTTTTGACGATACCGAGGTACAATTTCAGCTCAGCGTCAAAACTCCACTGGCAATTGATCTTTTTGACAGGAATCTTGATATCTTTGGAGCATATACAGTACAGTCGTTCTGGCAAGCCTACAACAGTGATATCTCTTCTCCATTCAGAGAAACAAATCACCAGCCAGAGATCTGGCTTCAGACCAGGCATGACTGGAGCCTTTTCGGCATCAGAAACTCCGTTAACACCTTCGGTTTTACTCACCAGTCAAACGGACAGTCAAGCACACTTTCCCGTAGCTGGAATAGAGTATACGCCGGATTCCTTCTGGAAAAGGGTAATCTGGCCGTACTGCTCAAGCCCTGGATAAGACTTGAAGAAAGTGCGACAAGTGATGACAACCCTGACATAACCGATTTTCTCGGTCATGGTGAAATGCACCTTGCATATAAAAAAGGTGACCATGTCTTTTCTCTGATGAGCAGGAACAATCTGGAATCAGGTTTTTCCAAAGGAGCTGTTGAACTCGGATGGAGTTTCCCCCTCTTCCGTTATGATTACATCAAAGGATATATCCAATATTTTTCAGGCTATGGAGAAAGCCTCATAGACTACAACAGCTACGTCAACAAGATAGGAATCGGGGTTATGCTCACCGACATTTTATAGCAATAGGAATACCCGATAGCACATCATCGCAAACAACATCACGGATACTTTCAAGGCAGCCTTCAAGAGGGTCGACGTTTAGATTCTAAACCATGAAGACAAACAGCGTTGCCAGGCAGATGAGGAAACTAAAAGGAATAGCCAGGGTTTTTGAGGTAACTGCAACATCCACAAGTACCCTTTCCGTCACCCTGTAGGTGGCATACAATGAGGCCAGCAGCCCTCCAAGCAGTGTCAAAAACTGCAGTACATAGGTTGAATCTGAGCTGATCAGCCGAATGTTTTCATAGCTGTGCGCAAACCCGAAGATCTCTTGAATATTGGGAAGAATACGCCCCGCTCCACTGACAAAAAACTCAAGATGCAGAGCCATATAACCACCCAATATTAAGGGGATAAATCCATATCCCAACAGCGGCAGTAAAAATGCTCTGTCTATCTGCGCATACATTGACTGCGCAGTTATCATAAGATAATAACCAATCTGAAAAACAAAAATCAGAGAGAAAAACAGGACACTTGCGACAACCCACGATGGCAGGGATAGCCCATACATTGAGTTTAACATCTCAACACACCAGGCCACAAACACCCTGAACTGATCCTGCAGGGCAAAGGGAAAGAAAATTGCTCCCATTGAAACAATAAGAAAACTGTCCGCACGCCGTGGTGTTTCCAGGGCCCAGAGTTCCTGGGGCGCCAGACGAACATTGAGCTGAATGGAGCTGTTATCGCAGGCCTTGATGCACTTGGCACACATGATGCAATCACGGTTATTATCCACGAGAAACGGATGCCTGAACATTGGACAGCCGGGAATCTCAGAATCCCCGTGAAAGCAGGCGTGACTCTGACACCTGTTCAGGCACACATGGCTGTTAGAGCGTAATTCCACGATTGAAGGCATGGAAAAGATGGCGTTTACCGCACCAAGTGGGCAAAAGTAACGGCACCAGGCTCTTCTAGAAAAGAGGACACTGAAAAGTATCGATCCTAAAGTGATGATGAGAATAATACCGCCTGTAAGATACCGATTATTATAGGCATCCCAGACAATCTCCACCCAGAAGACCAGAATGCAAAGTACCGCCATGATCCAGCCGGCATTGTTTTTCAAAATCGGTGGAATATTGCGTGTAGGTTTAATAATATTTTGCAATAAGGTCCCAGGAACGGCAAAGGAGCAGACACTGCACCAGGTCCTTGCAAGAAAGAAAAACGAGAAAAACATCAGGGGCCAGCCGATATACCAGCCGATAGTAAGACCGATATTGGCGGCAGGATCGGACGGACCAAAGAACAGAAAGGCAACGGCAATCAGGAGAACACAACCGATGATAACCTGGGGAACCCGCGGAAAAAGCCAACTTGAAAGCAACTTCCTGACCCAGTGGATACGAAGAAGATTGTACTCCCATTTCCCTTCCGTCTTGGGCAGACCAAGGAGAATCTGCTCCGAATCGATTTCATCTTTTTTGGCCAGCATCACAGCTCTGCGAATAACACTCGAAAGTTCGGTGAGATTACCAGGCCAGTCGTAATTCATGAATATTCCGAGGGTTTCCGGAGTCACTGTGTGAATTTTTTTCCCATATTCCTTGCTAAAGCGTAACAGATAATGGGATACCAGGCGGGGAAGGTCTTCCTTGTGATTTCGCAAAGGTGGCACTTCAAAATACTGCTGAGCGACCAGGTCAAGAAGCTCAGGTATCATTTTCCCGGTACTCACAAGATGGTCGAAAGAATAGATGGTAATGAGCACAATTCTCGACTGCATAGCCAGCTGCGTCTTGCTGCCAATATGGCAATAGATGCTGCTTTTAATTATGTTGACCAGCTCTTGCTGCAACTCCTCTCCCATCAGATGCGCATGGGTAAAAACAACAGTGCCCCCAGATGTCTGCTCAAAAAATCCTGCCTGTCTGACGTTAGCGAAGGGGAAATTACTCTGTTCCAGCCCAAAAAGTTGCCTCTCCAGCACCATGGGTTCATATTCCCGGAGATCAATTTCCAGATAGTGGTTACTGGATCGACTACTCTCTGAATGAACCTGACGGGCTATGATAGATTTTCCTGTACCTGACTCGCCCGTCAACAGATAAGGATTACTGTTTGCTGCAAACTGGTCAATTACAGCCTGCGTCTTCTGGGCGGTTTTTGATTCGCGGATATCATTTTTGCGATTTCGGGCAATACGTCTGAGCTGGATTGCTGAGAGGTTCTTGTCTTTAAAGAGAATAACATCATCGGCCTCAGAGTCAGTCTCATCCTTACCCTTTGGCCGAATCGCATCAATCTGGTCCTGAAAAGCTACCCGTAGACGTTCAGCAAGAGCTGAGTCAAGTTGCTTGTGAATCCTATGATTTGTCAGAAAAGATGTCCGGAAAAATCGTTTATCAAAACAGATCATAACCAGATCAGAAATAGCTCTTACTCCCAAAGACCTCTGCTTATTTGTTAGAATACCTGTTTCCCCGAAATGCCCACCTGGTCCAATCCGGCCAACTATCTTGGTTGAACCGGTATCATTGTCCAAAAACAACTCAACTTCCCCCACAGCTATGACGTAAAAAATCTCGCTGGGGTCACCCTTCTGATAGACATAGGCCCCTTCAGTTAGGGTTAGTACCCGAGCCACCTGGGCAAAAGAGATGATCTCCGCCGCCGTGGCGTCCTTGAAAAGTATTGATTGGGTTAAATGGTCTACTATGTCGTCGCGTTTCATTTCAAAACCCGGGGAGTCTCATCCAGCAATACAACCATCAAATATGTAAATGGTCCTCGATTACATCTGCCAGCAATGGTGCAATAGAATACACATCCAACAAGTCATTGCTGGCTTTTCCCGGATATGTATCAGAACCGATAATTTTTTTTATGGGTCCTTTTTTAAACCTCTCCATCGAATCACCTGCCATTACCAGGTGGGTAGCATGGGCATACACTTCCTTTGCCCCGGCCTCAAGGCAACGATCCGCAGTCTGGAGTATGGATCCTCCGGTTCGGATCATATCATCACAGATAATAACTGTTTTTCCTTTCACCACACTTGAGACCTGGCTGACTATGGTTTTATCTGTATCATAACGATCCTTATCCGCTGCTGTATGAGGACAATCCAGCAGGCTGGCAAGACGGGCCACCCTTTTGGAAAAACCATAATCCGGGGACACCAATACATAATTGGTGAGACCTGATTTTTTTATTTTATCCACCACCAGTTCATCAGACCAGACGTGTTGGGTTCGAATCTCACCGGAATGGGCATGCAGCACCGCTTCGGAGTGGAGATCCACAAACGCCACAAAACTTGGACGTGCGCGAAATATCTGACGGGTGCGGGTAATTCCTTTTGGCAGCTCAAAACTTCCGGGTTTTGCTCTTTCCATGGTGGAATAGCCAAGAAACGGAATCACTACATTCACTGAAGCCGCATTCCAGTAGCGACCTCCGGAGATGAGATCAATCAGTTCCTGATGGGACTGATCATCGTGGGTTGCACCGAGAATGACAAGATCCTTTCCCGAAACTGAATTCGGAAAGGCATGAAATCTTTCACCGTCAGCAAAGACCTTTCGTTCAAGCTCCGTAAATGGCATCCAGAGCCTTTCGGCAAGTTTGTGCCCAAGTGGGGTTGAGGCACTGTTTGCCACAAGGATTACATTATCTTTTCTGGTCATTGTCCATTCTACCTTAAGTGTGAAGGTGAGGTAGGATCACCCCACCAGCACAGGTTTATTGTTTACAACCCATATAGTTGAGTACCATCAGGAAATTCATTCATAAAAAGCAAGAGATAGGCCCAGACTATGAATGAATTTCTAAGGTACTTATCCCGTTTATCGGGGTTAAAGCTCAGCTACGATGGCATCTCCCATCACCACGGTACTTACAGGCGTAACACCACCACTGATGAGATCCGCTGTCAGTATGCCCTTTTCAAGGGTCGTGGCAACGGCCTTTTCGATTGCAACGGCAGCCTCATCAAGACCAAAACTGTAGCGAAGCATCATTGCTGCAGAAAGGATTTCCGCAATGGGATTGGCTATTCCTTTACCGGCAATATCAGGGGCTGAGCCACCGGCAGGTTCATAAAGACCAAATTTTTCACTGTTCAGGGACGCTGAAGCAAGCAGACCCATGGAACCGGTGAGCATCGCCGCTTCATCAGAAATAATATCACCAAACATATTACCGCACAGCATTACGTCAAACTGATGAGGATCACGCACAAGCTGCATGGTCGCATTGTCAACATAGATATGATTCAGCTCCACATCCGGGTAATCTTTAGCAACTTCAATAACCACCTCGCGCCACAGGACCATTGTGGTCAAAACGTTTGCCTTATCAACAGAAGTCACCTTATTTTTTCTAACACGCGCGGCATCAAAAGCCATCCTGGCGATCCGTTCAATCTCGGAACGTTTATAACCCATGGTATCATAGGCACGCTCTTCAGCTCCACTTCCTTCACGCCCTTTCGGGGTACCGAAATATATGCCAGAGGTCAGCTCACGAACACAGAGAATATCAAAGCCGGCTTTTATGATATCTGCTCTTAACGGGCAGGCGGCCGTGAGAGAAGGAAAAACCTTGGCGGGGCGAAAATTACAAAACAGATCAAAATGTTTCCTCAGAGGCAGAAGTGCCGCCCGTTCGGGTTGCTGCGCGGGTGGCAGGCTCTCCCATTTTGGACCACCAACAGAGCCAAAAAGAATTGCATCACTTTTTTCACACAACTCTAGAGTGGCTTTGGGAAGTGCCTCTCCATGATTGTCTATCGCTGCGCCTCCAACATCTGCATATTCATATGATAATTCAAATCCAAATTTTTTCTGCGCCGCATCAAGAACCTTGATCGCTTCCTTCATTACTTCTGGACCGATACCATCACCTGCGAGAACTGCTATCTTCTTCATCTACCCACCTTTATCAATTATTAAACATTATAAGTATTCAAAACCTGTTTGTTAGCTTCCTGCAAAAAACAATAGGGTGCGCTGGGCACCTGATTGCGGTAAAACATGCTCCACAATGGTATTCTGCCTGTATCCGGTTTTTTCCATAATCAGTCGTGCCTCCTCCAGTTCTTCAACCCACCGAGGCCCCTTCATACAGACCACCGCGGCCCCTGTTGAGGAAAAACCTGCGACCATCTCAAGAAAAGGGCCTATCTCGGTTACCGCCCGGCAGGTAATATGGGTAAAGGCTCGTCGATTCAGCTCCGGTTCATCTTCCAGACGATTTGCAAGAATTTCTACATTATGTAACCCAAGGGTCCTGACAATGTGCCGCAGAAAGCTCACTCGCTTAAGGCGTGGTTCAACCAGAGTGAGGCCAAGCGGGTCAAGGGCTGTTTTGCAGATCAGACCAGGAAAACCTCCCCCTGTACCGATATCGAGAAGATGGCTACCATCTTTTTGTAAAAATGGCAGAAGGGTAAGAGAATCGATAAAATGTTTTTCAACTATTTCAGCCTCAGAGGTGACCTTGGCGATGAGATTGACTTTTTTATTCCACTTCTTCAACTCTTTGAAATACATTTCCAGAGGTTCATAAGCGGCCACATCAAGCTCGATCTCTAAAGCGTCGAGGCCCCGGGCAAGTTCTGTTTTAAAGTGAAAACTCATTGGCCAAGACGTATGGCAACAGAGTTTGCATGGGCACCAAGACCTTCAAGCCTTGCCAGACGCATAATATGCTCAGCATCTTCCTCAAGGGCCCTTTTGGAATAACTGATTATGGAACTCTTTTTCAAGAATGTCTCAACACCAAGGGCTGAGGCAAACCTTGCCGTTCCCATAGTCGGCAGAACGTGATTGGGACCGGCAAGATAGTCGCCGGCAGCCTCAGGAGTATTACTGCCAAGGAAGATCGCACCTGCATGGCGTATTTTCGGTAAATATTCCCAGGGATTCAAAATATCCAGCTCTAAATGTTCAATGGCTATGGCATTGGCAACTTCAATTGCCTCTTCCAGGTCATTTGCAATCAGAATGACACCATGGTTAGTCAGAGCCGTTCGGGCGATCTCCTCCCGGCCAAGAAGTGGTAGCTGCCGCTCAAGTTCTGCCAGGACTTCAGCCACAAGAGGCTCGTGGGTGGTGACGAGTATTGCCAGAGCCTGAGGATCATGCTCTGCCTGGGCGAGCATATCTGCTGCAACATGGGAGGCCTTGGCCGTATTATCAGCCACAATGAGAACCTCGGAGGGACCTGCAATCATGTCAATACGGACCATACCGGACACCTGACGTTTCGCCTCTGCGACAAACTGATTCCCTGGTCCTACAATAACATCCACCTTAGGAATCGACTGGGTTCCATAGGCAAGGGCAGCGATTCCCCAGGCAGATCCTGCCTTGTAAATCTCGGTGATACCAATTTCCTGAGCAGCAACCAGCAAATGCGGGCTGATCAAGCCGTCTTTGCCCGGCGGAGTCACCATTACGCGCTCGGCCACCCCTGCAATTGCAGCCGGAATACCGTTCATAAGAACTGAGCTGACAAGAGGAGTCGATCCTCCCTGGCCGCCGGGGACATAAAGACCAGCAGAATCCACAGGGCGCACCAGGCGACCTACGATGGTTCCATTTTCACGGGTCTGCATCCAGGAGTCTTCCAACTCACGTTCATGAAAATTCTGTATTCGTTCGATTGCTGTCGTCAGGGTTTCTAAAAAATCACGATCCACCTGCTCATAGGCGGCAAGAAGCTCACGACTGGTCACCTGCAGTTGCTCACCTGTAAGATTTGGAGCATCATACTTCTGCCCATAGGCTACAACAGCCTCATCTCCTTTTTCTTTGACGGTCTGCAGAATTTCATACACGGCATCCCGACAACTGCTATCGGCCGACTGAAAACGATCAAGCAGACCGTCGACAACCTCTCCCCCTTCAGGGCTTGATATACTCACAGCTGAAATCAACATAGTCCCTCATTATATTCGACAGATTTTTATCTACCATCTCTGCGATTTTGAATATTTTGCACAACGCTTACATCGCATGCCAATGCTACGGCAAAACAGTTTTGCACTATACGTCATTTGGCTTTATTTATAAAGTTCAACAGCGGTTAAATTTGTCAATCCTCCATCTTTTTTCAACCCAAACCCTTTCATCTTGGTCAAAAAGTGCAGACACCATCACAGGAAAGCTCATTAAAAGGGGGCAACAGAAAACAGCGAAGCTCTTTATTTATTTGAGGAAAGACTTACCCTTTACCCCGTTGATAGAGTATATTTTTTATATCAGATAAGCTTATTTTTTATTGTCCCGCCTCACTTAAAATATAGATTTCACCGCTTGTTTCGCGGAAATCTTTGAACGATTCTGGAGCTTTTATGGATTTTGAACCGAAATGGATTGCCTGGGAGATCACCCGACGCTGCAACCTTAAATGTGTCCACTGTCGCTCTTCTTCAGAGCTGACCATTGCTGACCACCCTGATTTCAGCCTGGAGGAGGCCAAAGCCATAATGGATGATATCGCCTCCTATGCAAGCCCGGTACTCGTCCTGTCCGGTGGTGAACCACTGCTCAGGGAAGACGTTTTTGACATTGCAAAATATGGCAACTCCAAAGGATTCCGGATGTGTCTTGCCACCAATGGCACCCTGGTGACCGACGAGATTTGTGAAAAAATCAAGGATGCCGAAATCAAAATGGTTTCCTTAAGCCTTGACGGCGCTAAAGCTTCTACCCATGACGACTTTAGAAACCAGCAGGGTGCCTTTGACGGAACGATGAACGCCATACGCCTATTCAAAGAACATGGTATTTCTTTTCTCATCAACTCATCTTTTACGGTCCGCAATAAAGATGAGATTCCCGACATCTATAAACTGGTAAAAAGCCTTGGGGCTACTGCCTGGTATATGTTCATGATTGTCCCCACGGGCAGGGGTGAAGATATCATGGATGAGCTCATTCCCCAAAAGCTCTACGATGATATTTTAGAATGGCACTACCAGGTGGAAAAAGAAGAAAATGAACTCCTGATGCGTCCCACCTGCGCTCCACACTACTATAGAGTCATCAGAGAAAAAGCCAAAGAGGCGGGAGAAAAAGTAGAACGTCGAAGCCTCAATTTCTCAACCGGTGGCTCAAAGGGCTGTCTGGCCGGGCAACTCATCTGCCTTATAGATGTTGATGGAGAAATTTTACCCTGCAGCTATTTTCCGAAATCTGCCGGTAACATTAAGACCACCCCGTTTAAAAAAATCTGGGAAGAGTCTGAGCTCTTTTTACAACTCCGAGATTTTAAAGGATATAAAGACAATTGTGGGAAATGCGAGTATGTTGGGGTATGCGGGGGATGTCGAGCCAGGTCGTATTCAATGACCGGAGACTTCCTCGCTCAGGAGCCATTTTGTAACTACGTTCCTCAAAAACTCCGAAAAAACAGCTAAAACCTTCACTCTATTCAATCAACTCAAACAAACACTATGAACGATACCTTTCTTAAAGCCTGCCGTGGAGAAAAGACAGACTACACCCCTATCTGGATGATGCGCCAGGCCGGACGGTACCTTCCTGAGTATCAGAAAGTTCGGGGTAATGTGACATTTCTCGAGCTCTGCAAATCTCCTGAGCTCTGTGTGGAGGTAACCCTTCAACCCATTGACATACTCAATATGGATGCGGCAATCCTCTTTTCCGACATTCTGATCTTGATGGAGGCGATGGGGGCCCCCCTCGAATTCCACGAAGGGAAGGGGCCGATTTTTCCTAAAACCATCAGGGACCAGGCAGCACTCGACCGACTGAGCGTCCCAGATGCAGACGAGGCCACCGGCTTTGTCATGGATACCATTCGTCTGCTCAGAAAAGAACTCCGCGTCCCTCTTATCGGTTTTGCAGGTGCCCCCTTTACCTGCGCCACCTACCTTATTGAAGGCGGCAGTTCGAAGGTGTTTTGGGAAACCAAAAAAATGATGTTCACCAATCCTGAACTTTTCCATAATCTGATGAGTAAAATCACAGAGGCCACCATCCTTTACCTTGCGGCACAGGCCCGTGCCGGTGCCCAGGCTCTCCAGCTTTTTGACAGTTGGGCCGGTATCCTTGCCCCTTGTGACTTCAAGGTTTTTGCCCTACCCTATGTACAGAAAATCCTCCAGTCGCTGAAGAAATTTGATATACCTCTTATTTACTTCGCAAATAACGGGGCAACCCTGCTTGATCTATCGATAACTTCTGGTGCGGACGTCATAGGTCTGGACTGGCGGATTAACATTGGAGATGCAATAAAAAAAGTCGGCAAACGAGCAGTACAGGGCAATATTGATCCATTCGCCCTGTTGCTGCCAAAAGATCAGCTGAGGAAACGAATCGCCGATCTTTTAGACGGAGCAAAAGATGCACATGGGCACATCTTTAATCTCGGCCACGGGATTCACCAGTTCACCCCTCCCGAACAGGCTAAAATTGCCGTGGACGCAGTCCATGAACTCAGTTCCAGATAACAGCACTATATGGCGAGTCCAATCCCTACCATAGACCAGTGCGTGCGTTTCATTCAGCGGTATGAAATGCTTTCCAATATCCGCGACCACTCTTTCATGGTCGCCCGGGTTGCGAAAACACTGGCTGATGGACTCGCGCGCACAAACATCAGCAATCCGCCCGATTGTGATGAGGTAATTGCTGGTGCTCTTTTACATGACATTGCCAAAACCAGATGCCTTGAAAACAATGGGCACCATGCCCTCGAAGGCCAACTCATCTGCACAGAGCTCGGCTACCCCAAGATCGGCCAGATAGTCCTGGAACATGTCATACTCAAAGATTTCAATGAAACGGCGTATAAACGGGGGATATTTGGTGCTCGGGAACTTGTCTACTACGCCGACAAACGGGTTCGCCATGATCAGATCGTCTGTCTCCAGGAACGCCTTGATTACATCATCGCTAGATACAGCGACGGAAGCCCCGAAAAAGAAGAGTACATTCGACGGAATTTTTCAAAGACTCGCCAATTAGAAGAGATGCTCTTCAGCCATCTCGACTTTACATCTGAAGAATTGGAAAACAACCTCGCAGAAGATTTTCTTCAACCGTTTCGTTGACGGTGGCGCGGTTAACTTGTTACATTTTTGTTTGCACGGGGTCTTTATGAGGGGCAGGATTGTAAGACTATCACTTATTACAAAAAACCATTCATATTTGTAAGTATTTTACTTGACAGAGTGGCCGAATACTGGAATAACAAACCCAGATTTTATCTTAATGTATCACTTATATTTATAATAGATGAAATTGATAATACCAGTTATGATACAAGGAGTTGTGTACCAATAACCAATAACTTTTTACATGGAGGCTTATTTGATGAATCAGTTAAAGCATGTCGTTCCTTCGATAGTTGCCGCATTTTGTCTCAGCGCGGGTGTTGCAATGGCAGGAACCTTAGATGATGTAAAGGCAAAAGGTTTCATTCAGGCTGGCGTCAACGGCGATCTCTTTGGATTTGCAAAACCCGATGAAAAAGGCGTGTGGAAAGGACTTGATGTTGACACTGCCCGTGCAGTCGCCGCTGCTGTGTTTGGAGATGCCGACAAAGTGAAATACACCCCGCTTACCGCAAAAACCCGTTTCACCGCTCTGCAGTCCGGAGAAGTTGATGTACTCACCCGTAACGCCACCCAGACTCTCAGTCGTGACAGCTCACTTGGTCTCAATTTTGCCCATGTCAATTTCTACGATGGCCAGGGGTTTCTTGTCCCCAAGGCACTTGGTGTGAAAAGCGCAAAAGAGCTTGACGGAGCATCCGTGTGTGTTCTTCCAGGAACCACAACCGAGCAGAATGTTGCGGATTACTTTCGTGTGCAAAAATTGACCATGAATCCAGTTGTCATCGAAAACACGGCAGAACTGTCCAAAGCCTTTTTTGCTGGCCGCTGCGACTGCATGACCTCTGATGCCTCCCAACTCGCCGGGATACGTGCTGTTGCACCAAACCCAAGCGATTACACGATCCTGCCGGAGATCATCTCAAAAGAGCCTCTGGCTCCTGCTGTCCGCCACGGAGATGACCAGTGGCTTGATATCGTCAACTATTCCGTTCTCGCCCTCATTGCCGCTGAAGAGATGGGAATCACCTCTGCAAATGTTGACGAGATGCTCAAGAGCACCGACCCTTCAATCCAAAGATTTCTCGGTGTCACCGAAGGTAACGGCAAAGCGCTCGGCCTCGATGAAAAATGGGCATACAATATCATCAAGCAGGTTGGTAACTATGCTGAGGTTTTCGAGAGAAACGTTGGAACACAAACTCCACTCATGATCGAGCGTGGTCTGAATGCACTTTGGAACAACGGTGGCTTGATGTATTCACCTCCTTTTAAGTAAGACAAGGCTACAAACCACATGCCCGGCTTGTCCATGGCCGGGCATCGTTTTATCTATGTAGTACCTTGGAAATTCATTTATTGTTTTTTTGAGTGAATTTCGTGAAGGTACTTATCCCGTTTGTCGGGGTTAGGTGAATATGCAAACTACAGCTCCAGAAAAAATCCCATTTTTCCGCGATCCGACAAAGCTCGCAATATTTTATCAATTCCTCACCGTTCTCGGGGTTGGACTCCTCAGTTATTATCTGATCAGCAACACACTCGCCAACCTGGAAAGACAATCCATCTCCACAGGCTTTGGCTTTTTTGACAGAGAAGCCGCTTTTGAAATAGGGGAATCTTTTATCGAGTATTCTGCGGCCGATTCATATGGCCGTGCCCTTGCCGTCGGTTTCCTCAACACCCTTTCGGTTTCATTCATCGGAATTATTCTGACGGTTATCCTGGGTACCTTTATCGGAGTGGCGAGGCTTTCAACGAACTGGCTTGTGGCAAAACTTTCAGCAGCCTATATTGAATTTTTTCAGGACATTCCGATTCTGCTCCAGCTCTTTTTCTGGTATGCATTTTTCTACGAGATTCTCCCGTCACCACGTCAGGCCCTGAACCCGCTCCCCGGACTTTTCCTCTGCAACCGTGGCCTTATTTTTGGGGTACCGGAGTGGCATAGCGCCTTTCTCTATGGAGGAATCGCTTTTCTCATCGGCTTGATAGTTGTGTATTTCATAAAAAAATGGGCAGCAAAACGACAGGCTGCCACTGGCTTGATTTTTCCAACAGCTAAAGTATCAGTGGCTATTCTGCTCGGCTTGCCAGTTCTTGTATGGTTTTTAAGTGGCGCCCCCACAGCCATGAACATCCCAAGCCTTAAAGGGTTTAACTTCAAGGGCGGAGTATCCATCAGCCCTGAGTTTACTGCTCTCCTGCTTGGTCTGGTGCTCTATACCGCAGCCTTTGTTGCAGAAGTCGTGCGGGCTGGCATTCAGTCTGTGAGTAAAGGGCAAAAAGAAGCCGCACTATCCATTGGTCTTAGGCCAGGGCAGGTTCTCAACCTCGTCATTCTCCCTCAGGCCCTGCGGGTAATTGTCCCGCCACTCACAAGCCAGCTGCTGAACCTGACAAAAAACAGCTCACTTGCCGTGGCAATCGGATACCCTGATTTTGTCTCGGTTGCCGGAACAACGATTAACCAGACAGGCCAGGCCATTGAAGGTGTTGCCCTGATTATGATCGTATACCTGATTTTCAGTTTGTCGACTTCGGCTTACATGAACTGGTACAATAAAAAAATTGCCCTTGTGGAAAGATAGATATCAACCATGGAAGACACTCTACATCCCAACACCACCAAGGAAATCAAACCTCCGGTAATTAATATCGGCATTATCGGATGGATCCGTGCCAACCTGTTTAATGGCTGGTTTAACACATTGCTGACCCTGGTATTTGCCTATGTTCTGTTTCTGACGGTACCGCCCTTTATAAACTGGGCACTCATCAACAGCAGCTGGTTTACAACCAGCGAAGAATGTAAGGCAAGCGGTGGAGCCTGCTGGTCTGTTGTCACGACCAATATACGGTTTATGCTTTTTGGCTTTTACCCCCACGCCCTTCAATGGAGACCGCTGCTTGCCATCGTTATCCTTATAGCACTGCTGATCTACAGCCGAAATCGCAATCACTGGCGCAAAAGCCTTGCTTACGCATGGGCTATAGGTCTTTTCACCATGGGTTTGTTGCTTAAAGGCGGTCTTTTCGGCCTCGAATCCGTTGAAAGTACAAAATGGGGAGGACTCCCCCTTACCCTGCTTCTTTCTGTTTTTGGACTCACTGCCGCCTATCCCGTTGGCATCATCCTGGCTCTTGGCCGGCAATCCAAAATGCCCATCGTCAAATCATTTTGCGTGATATATATCGAACTGATCCGCGGAGTACCACTGATCAGTCTGCTCTTCATGTCCTCGGTGGTTTTCCCTCTGTTTCTGCCCGAAGGGATGACCATCAATCCCATCCTGCGTGCTCAGGTGGCAATCATCATGTTTACGGCCGCCTATATTGCAGAGGTGGTGCGCGGCGGGCTCCAGGGAGTTGATAAGGGGCAGTACGAGGCCGCTCAATCGCTGGGGCTCAATTATTTTCAGTCCATGCGACGTATTATCCTGCCTCAGGCGCTGAAAATTGTCATCCCCCCTTCCGTGAGTATTTTAATTTCTGCCTTTAAAGATACCTCACTGGTAGTCATCATTGCACTCTATGATCTCCTCAAGACAACACAGACAACGCTTACAGATCCGAAATGGATGGGATACTCTTCGGAAGCGTATATCTTTGTGGCATTAATTTATTTTGTCTGCTGCTTTTTCATGTCAAACTATAGTCGAAAACTTGAAAAGGAACTGGATACCAGCCTCTAATCTTATTCACGATTCTTAGTAAAATAGAACCAGGAAAAATTGATGAACTCTGACCTTACCGATACGAACAGTCAAGAAGATCCAATAATCACCATCGAAGGAATGCATAAATGGTATGGAGATTTCCACGTACTTAAAGACATCAACCTCACGGTCCAAAAAGGTGAAAGGATCGTCATATGTGGCCCCTCAGGGTCTGGCAAGTCAACCCTTATTCGCTGCATAAACAGGCTTGAAGAGCACCAACGGGGCAAGATTATTGTTGATGGCATCGAGCTCACCAACGATTTGAAAAACATAGAGAAAATCAGAGTGGAAGTCGGTATGGTTTTCCAGCATTTCAATCTTTTTCCCCATCTCACCATTCTGGAAAACCTCACCCTCGGCCCGATCTGGGTTCGTAAAACCCCCAAAAAAGAGGCTGAGGAAACCGCAATGTATTATCTGGAAAAAGTGCGCATTGCTGAACAGGCTCTAAAATTTCCGGGACAGCTCTCCGGAGGCCAGCAACAACGTGTGGCCATCGCCAGAAGCCTCTGCATGAAACCCAACGTCATTCTCTTTGATGAACCGACCTCAGCCCTTGACCCTGAGATGGTGAAAGAGGTTCTCGATGTTATGATCAGCCTTGCACAGGAAGGCATGACCATGCTGGTGGTCAGCCATGAGATGGGTTTTGCAAAAAGCGTTGCCCACCGGGTCCTGTTTATGGATGGTGGAGAGGTACTGGAAGAGAACGAACCAAACGAATTTTTCGGCAACCCTCAACATGAACGGACCAAACTCTTTCTCAGTCAGATTCTTGATTAAAAAAGGTCACTCTGGAGGGGGTTGTGATTAACGCATCTTTACTCGCACTGTTTGTGCCGACCTTTTTTATAGTCTCTGTTACCCCTGGGATGTGCATGACCCTGTCGCTCACTCTCGGCATGTCAATCGGACTCCGACGAACCTTTTACATGATGTGGGGGGAACTGGCCGGAGTCGCTCTGGTTTCTATTGCAGCTGTTGCAGGTGTTGCAACTGTAATGTTGAGATACCCGGAAGCCTTCACCCTGCTCAAATACGGAGGAGGTGGCTACCTGATGTACCTTGGGGCGCAGATGTGGCTGTGCCGGGGCAAGATGGCGTTTCCTGATCACACTGGCACCGGTCTCCCTGTACCTCCTTCTGAACTTATGATGCAGGGCTTTATCACCGCAATTGCTAATCCAAAGGGCTGGGCCTTTATGATATCCCTCTTCCCTCCGTTCATCGACCGGCAATACCCGGTGATTCCTCAGATCACGATCCTGCTTTCCATCATCCTGGTCATAGAGTTTGCCTGTCTGATCATTTACGCCAGCGGAGGTAAACGTCTGCGTACTTTTTTAAGCAAGAGAGGGGGAACACAGCTACTCAACAGAATTTCAGGTATCCTTATGATAGCCGTTGGTTTATGGCTTGCCCTTGGCTAGCCTCCTCTTTGCCTGCAGCAGAACATTTAACCAAAGGCGACATTTCTTGTAAAAGAACGCCGTCCAGACCAGGCTGCAGGCAGCAATTATAAACGAACTTCCGCTCTTTCCGGCTATGAGCAGCCGCAACCACAGGACCCACCTGAGCCACAGCCGCTTGCAGAACGGGCAAGGGCTGCCACCACTTCCCGATTGTCCACATCCTCAAGCTTTACAAGCTCAATTTCAAAGACCAGGTTCTCAGGTAACACTTTTCCTTCAATGAGTTCCCGAACCTCAGAAAACAGGCCACCAAACGATTCTCCAACAGCGGCAGATTTCACTTCAAACTTCACCCGCTGCCCAACGCTGCAGGACTCAAGACACCGCTCAAATGGCGAAAGACCATCACGCCCAAGACCATAAATAAACGAAAATGTTCTCTGTTTTTCTGATTCGACATGACTGGATAGCCCATGCTCCAAACAAACGGAAACAACTATTTTTTTCATAGTTTTCAACTCTGACACAACAGCACCTCCTTATTCGTAAAAGTTCATATGATAGTTTCAAAGTGAAAAGACGATAAACATCTGTACAATCCATACCAGGCAGCCAAGGAGCTTAACCACGCTGAATATACTCTCTTTTCCTGCTTTGCAACTGTGGTCGAATCTGTTACATATTCAGAGTTACCTTTCGCCAACACCTAACTACAGGAGCTGAGATGGTCGATTCCAGAGAAAGAGAAGAAAAGAAAGAAGCCGCTGAAGAACAAGAAAACATTATCATCGTTATCTTAAAAAAATTATTGGAAATCAATTATTTCACATACGGTGGCAAAAAAGAGATTCTAAAATAACGCCCTTTACAGATTGTTTTCACAGCTTCGAAGAACACGGGAAAGGTCAAGCAATTGTACAGGTTTGGTCAAAATATCATCAAATCCAGCTTCAACTGTCTCGGATTGTGAAATTTTGTCCTTATTTTCTGGAAATACAATCAACCTGACTTTTGTACACTTCCTGGTAAACATCCCGAGGATATCCGCTTTTTTCTTTCCCTCCAGTAGGCACTGATCTATCAGTACTACCACGTTTTTTATCTTTTCTCGGGCAAGTCGGTCAACTATCCCTGCGGTTTCCTCCAGGGAGTGACAGCCAAGGTGCTCATACCCTAAATACGAAAGCATCTCTTTCACAAGATCATGAACGGCCTCATCCTTATCCGTAACAACCACAACCCCCTTTCCCGTTGGCACAATCTGTTCCACCTTTTTTTTCACTAGCCCATCCCCCCCAACAGCAGGAAGATAGAGGGTAACCAGGCAGCCCTTATCCGGTTCGGACTCTAAAAATATAGCTCCATTATGCTTTACGACGATTGAACGTACGATCGACAGTCCCAGACCGCTGCCTTTATTACTGTCTTTTTCTTTGGTGGAAAAATAGGGATCGAAGACATTGTCAATCAGATGGGGTTCAACACCTGAACCTGTATCCGCTATGGTGATTTTCACATACGCCCCTTTCTCCAGGGTTGCCACTTCCTTCGCGCCAAGTTGCTGGTTGCGACAGCAGAGAGTAACGGTCCCTTTGCCATCAATGGCTTCTTTCGCATTGAGAATGATACTTTGTATAACACTGTCGATCTGATTTTTGTCCATTGGAACCTTCCACAACCCGTCTTCAAGGTCAAGCTCACAGGTCACTCTGCTGCCAGCAAGGGCAAGAGGAATGGAGATTTGCAACAGATCCGGCAGCTGTTCAATTGTGGTAACAGGATCACTCGTCTTGGCGAAACTTAACAGTTTTGCAGTAAGATCTCTTGCCCGAAGTGATGCCTTCCTTGCTTCAGTCAGGAGATTTTGAGCCTGGTCATCCTGGTCGACAAGCCGTTCTACCAGGGAGATATTACCTAGAATGACGGCAAGAATATTATTGAAATCATGGGCAATGCCTCGGGCAAGAACACGAACTGATTCAAGTTTCCTCATTTTATGGAGTTCACTTTCTATGAGCAGGCGGGAGGTAATATCTTCAAAGTTAAGAACAATTCCCTGTACTCCACCACTGAGCAGGGCATGCCTGCCCTGGACAGCACAAGCGATGAGTGATCCATCTTTTTTCTGCAACTCAGTTTGGTGTTGGAACAGACCCTGATCGTCCAACTGTGAAGAATGATCAAGAAATGCATGAAACTCCCCTTCGTCTGCAAAAAACAGCCTTGCTGATTTGCCAACTATTTCTTCTGAGTCGAAACCAATTATCCTGAAGAATTCACGATTAGCCCGCAATATTTTCAATTCGTTTGTTACAAAAACGATACCCACGGAAGAGTTGTCGAGAAGCGCCTGCACTTCTTCTCCTGCAATCTGCAAATGACGGTTGCTCGTTTCAGCGAGGTTTTTGGCAAGATAAAGCTCGGCGGTTCGTTCCTCTACCTTTTTCTCAAGAGATCTATAGGAATCGTTGAGTTTCCCACTCATAAGATTGATTGATCCGGCAAGCTCTCCTATCTCATCATTTCGCTCAGAAATATCAGAGGTTACAAATTTACCATCAGCAATAGTCCTGGTGGTTTTAGACAACCTCAGGATTGGCCGGACTAATTGCTGATGTATAAAAAAGCTAACGGCTCCACCTATGAGAACAACACCAAAACAAAAACCGACAATAATATACAGCGTGGTTCGATTAATATTGGAATAGATTGGCTCGACATACAAACCAACATCCACACGACCGTAGGAAATACGATTCTCACTTATTTCTGCGCTAAAAACCTGGATTCGATTCGCATTGTGATCAACTGTCTTTCCCCCATTTTTCGCCTTCTCTCTGGTTCGAGTCAGTAAGGTTCCATTTTTATCATAAATGTTACAAAATGCGATCAGTTGCCCCTGTTCAAACTGGAAAGCGTAGTTTTCCAGGTGGTAAATGCTGTATTTCTGTATGGGAACAATAGAGATATTTGCAATAAACTGACTCACCTCACGACCGTAATTTTCAAGCTGTCCCAGCATTCTTGAGCGTTGCTGAGTTATTGCCAGTTTTGCAAAAAAGATCAATAAGACACAGAGAATGAGCATGATGCCAGCGGTGATGCGACAACGTATGCCTGCCCATGTGCACCATCGCCTTGGGTTAATTATTTTCTTTATATCAATCATTTATGAGTCAAAAAAAAGGGGACATCTCCTATAAAAGAGAGACAGGGAGAAGAATAATTTACACATGTGTAGAACAGCAGGAAATCATCTGCTCTCATGAGTGCGTTTCAAATAGTTGCTTACTACTATTTTTTTTGTAATTATTTTACCTTTTATTTCATCCAGAGTCCGCCTGATCTCATCTGTCACTGTCTCCCTGCTCAACAGCATTTGGGTCAGATTAACACCACCATTATCTAAATCAAAAGAGCGGAGACCCCGCACTGCTTGCCCCAAGCTTATCTCGTGTAAAACATTATATACAGCAATGTCGAGGCGTTTCATAACACTGGTAAGAACATAACCTTTTGCCATATAGTCCTGATCGGCATCAACACCAATGACGTAACGTTTACGCTCTGCCGCCGCTCGAATTACCCCATTTCCAGACAGGCCAGCAACACTGAAAATCACATCAACATCCTCATCGTACAGCCCAAGGGCCACAGAATAACCAAGGGACGGATCATCAAAACCGATTCCAATATTCCCGCCACCTTCAAGATAAGTCGTAACTACCCTCACATCTTTACTGATGTACTCAGCACCCTCTGTAAAGCCAAGCTGAAATGCCCGGATAACCTCAATATCCCTGCCGCCGACAAAACCCAGTTTCCCGCTTTTAGTCACCAGGGCCGCAAGAGCTCCCGCTAAAAAACCGCCTTCATGCTGGCTGAAAACGGTTGAGATAACATTGTCAAATCCCGTAAGCGGCCAATCGTTGAGGATGAAAAGACGCGTTGGATTCTCCAGAGCGGACTCTTTGACAACATCCGCAAATTCCCAGCCATTGGCAACAACAATATCAGCCCCGCTGTCGAGCAGATTCTCCATTTCAATCGCATGGGACAAAGGCCCGGTCTGACATTGGCGGACAATAAGAGTGAAACCAAAGTCGTTTCTGGCTTTCACAAGTCCGGCGTAGGTTATATCATTAAAGGATTGATCTCCTAGTCCAGAAACAGGGACGAGAAAACCAACAGTAAGCTGGGCAAGGGAGGCTACAGGCAGGAACAGAAGAAAAATCAGAGCAAGAAAACCATATTTACGAACAAGAAACTTTATCAAAAACTGCCTCATAAAGCTAAAAAGAAATGCATAAAAATCTAACGATAACAAGGACTCTACGCGTTATATCACAAAGAATCTATTTCTCAAAGTCGTCCCATCATTTTTATTTGTACTTATCAGGCTCATACAGCCTGAGACGCAGGGCATTTGTAACGACTGAAACTGAACTCATTGCCATGGCAAGCCCCCCCAGCATCGGATTAAGAGCAGGCCCCCCAAAAGCGACCAGGGCACCCGCCGCAATAGGAATCCCGATAACGTTGTAGGCAAAAGCCCAAAAAAGATTTTGATGAATATTTTTCATCGTTGCACGACTCAAGCCAATGGCCGTCGTAACACCACTTAAATGCCCACCCATCAAGACAATGTCTGCGGATTCCATGGCAACATCAATACCTGAACCCATGGCAATACCCACATCGGCAAGAGCCAGCGCTGGTGCATCATTAATACCGTCACCAACCATAGCAACAACATTCCCCTCACTTTGCAGTTTCTTTATCTCATCCGCCTTACCTTCGGGTAACACTCCGGCGACAACCGAAGAAATACCTGCTGCCACAGCTACAGCCTGTGCTGTCTTCTCGTTATCACCCGTGAGCATAACCACACGGAGCCCTAGACCTTTCAGCCTTGTGACAATCTGAGCCGCTTCTTTTTTTAACGGATCGGCAATGGCCATAATGCCCGCCAGTTTACAGTCTACCGCAAGATACAGGACCGTTTTACCCTGCTCCGAAAGGGTCTGACAGCCCTTCATCAGCTCCGGTGTAATCCCCTGGACATTCTCCTTTTCCATAAGGGACCGATTACCCAGCAAAAGGGTCAACTCTTTTCCATCAACGACAAAACGACCCCGCAGTCCTGATCCCGGCAGCGCCTTAAAATCCTCCATCTTCACAGGAGTACAACCCCGCTCCTTACCCGCCGCGATTATGGCCGTAGCAAGGGGATGCTCTGATGACAACTCCGCACCTGCAGCCAGAGCCAGAATACGATTCTCATCAAAATTACTGCAGGAGACGACATCGGTGACCTGCGGTTTCCCAACAGTCAGAGTGCCAGTCTTGTCAAATACTATGGTGTTTACCATCTGCGCCCGTTCCAGGACCTCACCGGTTTTAATCAGCACCCCAAGCTGCGCCCCCCTGCCCGTCCCGACCATTATCGACGTCGGGGTCGCAAGCCCCATGGCGCAGGGACAGGCAATAACCAGCACCGCTATGAATATTCGCAGTGAAAAACTAAAATCTGCACCCCAGAAAAAGTACCAGGACACCCCTGCAAGGAGGGCAAAAGAGATAACCACCGGAACGAAATAGAGGCTTATGCGATCAGCAAGACGTGCAATGGGAGCCTTACTTCCCTGGGCGTCCTGAACAAGGCGGACGATTCGGGCAAGAACCGTATCGCTGCCGACCTTGTCCGCTCGAAAGGTAATCGTCCCGGTGGTATTTAATGTGCCGCCATAGAGATTATCACCCCTCCCTCGGGAAACGGGCAGACTCTCCCCGGTCAGCATGGACTCATCGACGGATGAATTCCCGGAAACAACCACCCCATCAACGGGAATCCTTTCTCCGGGACGAATAAATATGAGATCCCCTACCTGCAGCGAATCAACATCAACTTCACGGTGTTCATCGTTATCACCTACAACTGTTGCCTTTTCCGGAGTAAGCTTCATCAGGGTCTTTATCGCCTCTCCAGTCTTGACCTTTGATCTCATCTCCAGATATTTACCAAGAGAAATAAGGGCGATAAGCATTGCCGCGGACTCGAAATAAAGGTCATGGGCACGTGCAACGGAATCAATGCCAAGCATTATTTCCACAAGATTCCAAACGGAATACAAGACAGCAGCCCCAGTGCCGATCGCAATAAGAGAATCCATGTTGGGAATCCCCCGCAACAGCGCCGGTATACCGCTCAGATAAAAGTTTTTACCAAGATAGAGCACAGGCAGGACAAGAAAAAACTGCACGAGCGTATGGCCAAGGGGAGAGGTTTCAGCACTCAGAAAACCAGGCAGGGACAGACCAAGCATCGGCCCCATGGAGATCGTCATAATAAGAACTGCAAAAATGAAAGTGGGTACCAGCCGGCTTTTAATTTCAGCCAACTGCTCTTCAACTCCCTTTTCCTGGTCCAGCCCGTTGTCACCCGTCTCCCCCTCTGCAACAAAGCCGAGGCTGGAAATGGTTTCTTCAATTTTGGCAACAGACACAAGGTCTGGGTCATAGTCGATCCTGGCCTGATTTGTCGCAAGATTCACCGCACAACGTGAGACACCTTCAAGTCGACCAACCACTTTTTCAATCCTGGTAGAACAGGCGGCACAATGCATGCCTCCAATTGCTGACTGATATTGCTTCATGGGTATTAAACTCGCAAGATTTTGATTTTTATTATTTTTCTAAAGATCCCACCATTTTTCTTCTCAGACCTTTATGTTTTCAGATTAACCACAGGCCAGAAGAAAATCAAACAGGCCCAAGAGATAAAGGCCCGGTGTCAGCGAACAACCAGATCAACCTGACAGATCAATTGAGAAATGATATGCCCGGCAGGATTCAATACAATCAGACTGCTTCGCGGTATTGGTGACAGGAGAGATACACCCCATGAACTCGCCGGGAACGAAAGAACAATAGCTGACAATAAAAATATGTTTTTTATGACATATATACGATTCTGGCCAGGGAGATTTCAGTTCCGCCCGCCCAGTTCTCACCTCCCCACTCCTAACACATTTTTCCAGATAATTTGTTTCTTCTTTTGCTCATTTTAGTATATATTTTGCACATTAGGATAAACATCTCACAGGGGAAGTCTGCTATGTCCGTTGATTCTCACTTTGCCTTATCTATCAATCGCACTCTCCGGACAAAATATGGCCCCAGAGCCCTGCAACTGGCCCAAAAGCCCCGAATGACAGGGGCTACTATCAGTAGAATTAAAAGTCGTGCAGGTAACCCCACCCAAAAAACCATCCAGGCGCTTTGTAGCTTCTTTCACCTTTTTCCAGGCGAGCTACTTAAACGCGCTACAATCGTCCAATTCGTATCAGGTACACCACAACTACAATCAGGCTGAAAACATTTTTCTGCACATCAACAACAATTGCAGGAGGAACATATCACAAAGATAGTGCAGGCAAGTCGCTTAGAATAAAATTCAACAATGGAGATTTGTTATCATGTATGAGACAGTTCTTACTGAAATTACACGAACATATGTGGGCATAATTACCCTGAACCGCCCTGAACAGTTGAACACTTTTACAAGCCAGATGGCAGGTGAGCTCCAATCTGCGCTCCTTGACATGGAAACTGAAAAGATGGTTCGTGTCATACTTCTAAAAAGTTCGGGCCGGGCATTTTGTGCCGGAATTGATGTCAACGAGCTGAGTGGTAAATCCGCCAATCAATACCGGGAGTGGATAGAATGGATGGAAACTCCGCTGGTTACGATCTCCACTATGAAAAAGCCAGTAATTGCCCAATTACAGGGCGTGGCCACAGCCAATGGAATGGGCCTTGCTGCGGCAGCTGATTTAGTCATTGTCTCAGAACGTGTGAAAATGGGGCTCACCGCTATCAACGTCGGCCTGAACTGTGTTGGTCCTATTCTTCCTGTTGCCCGCTGTGTCGGGCGAAAAAAGGCCCTGGAATTACTTCTTTATGGAAATCTTTTAAAAGCCTCAGAAGCACTGGAACTTGGCTTGATCAATAGAGTTGTTGGCCATGAAGAGCTCGATGAGACAGCCCTGTCCTGGGCAGAAGATCTGGCACAGCGAAGCCCTATTGCCGTGCAGATTGCCAAAAGCGCATTTTATCAATCCGAGGATATGGATTATCAAAAACAATTTCAGTATATGAACGAGGCATTTGCAAGGCTTTGCACAACTGAAGACGCCAAGGAGGGGGTTGCCGCATTTCTCGCTAAAAGAAACCCCACCTGGAAATTAAAATAACCAGATACAGAAGTGAGACAACAAAGCAGGGTTTTAGATGATACAAGGCACCGTTCTGGGCGAAACAGGTAAAGAGGCAAGTTCTACCTGTAATGCCCAGACGCTCTTATTTGTAATTTTCTTTTTTCAAACCATACTCGCACATTTTACTGTAAAGACTGCGGGTCGTGATACCGGCACGCCTGGCACTCTCTTTAATATTCCCCTTTGTCTGGGCTAAAACAATATCCAGATAGCGCTTTTCCGTCTCTTCTCTCACAAGCCTCATCACCTCAACCAGTGAACTCTGGGTCCACTCCTCGGGCAGGACGAGTTCATTTTTTTCTTTTTTCTGCAGACGGAGAGCACCCTGAAAAACCGTAGGCAAATCTTCTATGCGGATCTCGGGGGTCTGGCAGAGGAGCATCGACCGCTCAATGACGTTCATCAATTCACGAACGTTGCCCGGCCACTCATAATCGGCAAGAGCGGTCATGGCCGTCGCCGAGATATGGCCAACATCTCTACCGATCTTATGTTTGAAATGAGTGACAAATTTTCGGGCTAAATGGGGGATATCTTCTTTTCTCTTGCGCAGTGGCGGAATCTGCAGACAAACAACGCTCAGCCGGTAGTAGAGGTCTTTTCTGAATATGCCGGAATCAACCGCTTCTTCAAGATTGCGATTGGTCGCGGCAATAACCCGTACATCCACCCAGGAGGATTTCTCGGCTCCGATCGGTTGAATTTCAAAATCCTGAAGGACCCGAAGTAGCTTGGTTTGCAGATGAAGCGGCATTTCCCCGATCTCATCGAGGAAGATAGTTCCGCCATGAGCCTGTTCAAAAGCGCCTCGCCGGGACCGGGTGGCACCGGTAAAGGCTCCGCGTTTGTGGCCAAAAAGTTCACTTTCGAGCAGTTGCTCCGGTAACGCCGCCGTGTTTACAGCAACAAAGGGACCTGTACTCCGCGCACTTTCCTCATGAATAACCTTCGCTAAATGTTCCTTCCCAACTCCCGTTTCACCGGTGATGAGCAGAAGGGAGTCACTCGCAGCCACCCTTTGCACCTCGCTCATGAAAAGCTGCATCACCTCACTGCTGGTAGAAAAGTCTGACAACTTGGGTTTCTGGCCTTTTCTTCGATCATTCCATTCCAGGTGCATCAGCTGCCGTCTGGTCTCAATAGTCGCCTCGAGCGCGCCGATGAGTTTCTTCTCAGAGATCCCGGAATAAAGTGCCGAGTGGGCCCCTGCTGCAATGTAACTTGCCTGAATATCGGTGGAATTGTCGTCATGGAGCATGACAGTTGCAGGGCCTTCGGGGAGTACTGACAATAGCCCAAGGCCGGATTCCACTGGCCCGACAAAAACGGCTTCACAGATTACTATAATATCAGCGCAACTCTGAACAACACGCTGCCAGGCATCTGGATAATGACCGACTCGCTCAACTTCAATATCGGTCATTGCAAATTCTTGCTCCAATGCCTTTTCTTTTTCTTCGTCTGCCAGAGCCAACACCATTTTAATCAACATACGCAAACCATAAAAAGAAATTATTTTCTCAAAAAGACCTTAGTTCAATTACAATCGAAAGAAAAAAGAAACATTTTTCTCACATGAATGCAAACTGAATTTTTACCCAAAATTAGTGATCTACAGTCATAATAACAGGTATCAAATCATTATCAATTGCTTACAATGCAGACCTCGGTGAGATATGCCCAGCAACATACCCACAAGTACCTGATATTGCATAAATTTTAAATATAAGAAAAACTTTTCTCTTATTTTGTATCACCTACAGCCTTAAAAATATTTTTCCTTTTAATTACATTAACATAGTATTCTTGCTCGGTGGCACAAAAATTGATAATGTCGACAGAGGTAACAACCTGCTATCTTTTTACGAGCATCAGGTAAGAGCAGAGACAAGTGTGTCCTGCACCCCAATAGCGCGGACATATAGCCCGCAATACAAACACATGAGTGAAAATGCTACATTCCGACGAAGCCTCTCCAACCGATACGGCTCAACAACAAACAGCAGCATCAGACAACAGCACCAACCATTCGGTACTGATCGTCATAGATTCCTACGAACAATGGGCCCCATATTTTACATCCGAGAGCGTCATTACAGCCGATGCCTACTTGCAAAATCACAGTCTCAGTAAATATACGCCCCTGATCATAAACCTCTGCTCCAGTATGAGCTATCAGTCAGAGGGGTATTATTGTTCTCTACTTGCCCACGCAAGAAAACATAGAGCATTGCCGTCAATCGAGACTCTCAACCAGCTCGACAACGAGATGGTTTTTACAGCCAATCACCCGACACTCCGTCACTGCGGTTGTCAGTCTACCATGATAGCGGGGTTGGAAAACGACGGATATTTCCTGGATCTTTTTTTTGGTAAAACCGAAGATCCGAAAATGGAAAAATTTGGCAGGGCTATCTTTGAACAGTATCCGGCACCACTTCTGCGGGTAACTCTCAGCAACTCCCAGCCATCTCAGGTTATCAACATCCGTAATCTCTCACTTGATGAATTGAATGACTCCCAACAGGACCTGTTCGCCGACGCCCTGGACAACTTTAGCAAAAAAGTCTGGAGGAGACCACGTAGCAGGAAGTCATCGAGATATGACCTCGCAATTTTCCACAACCCAGAAGAAAACATGCCTCCCAGTGACAAACAAGCGCTCAATCTGTTTCTCCGGGAAGCAAAAAAGATGGATCTCAATGCAGAACTGATAACGGAGAAAGACTCCAGTCGCATCCTCGAGTTTGACGCCCTTTTCATCAGACAGACAACCTCCGTAGACAATATCACCTACCGGCTGGCACAAACCGCCGAGCAGGCGGATATGGTCGTCATTGACGACCCGTCGTCTATTATACTCTGCACCAACAAGGTCTATCTCAAAGAGATCCTTGACAGCAAGTCCATCGCCTCGCCACACTCGAAACTTATTTTCAGGAAAAATCCACTCTCCTTTAATGAGCTTGCAAAAGAACTTGGCAATACGATGGTACTCAAGGTGCCGGATGGCTCATTTTCAGTAGGGATCGATAAAGTCGGTAATGAAACCGTTTATATGGAAAAACTCGAGACCCTGTTTAAGCAATCATCCATTCTCCTTGCCCAGGAATTTGTCCCCACAGAATACGACTGGCGTATAGGGGTGCTCAATGGAGAAGCCATCTTTGCCTGCAAATACTACATGGCACACGGCCATTGGCAGATCTACAGGCACACGGCAAGCGGCCACACCCGCTCAGGAAAATTTGAAACCATGCCCGTGCATCACGTACCCCGGCGAATAACCAAACTGGCAGAAAAAGTTGCAGGTTCCATAGGTAAAGGTCTCTATGGAGTTGATCTTAAAGAGAGTGACAAAGGACTCATGGTCATCGAAATCAACGATAATCCCTCCATTGACCATGGCGTTGAAGACAAAATACTCGGTTCTGAACTGTACCGGATCATTCTCCGTGAGTTCATAAAACGCTTAGATACAAAACGTAATAAATAGGCAGATCTACATGTTCACACTTACTCACGCAACCATCGACGATCTCACAGCACTGGTAGATCTTGAAAAGAGTATTTTCCATTACGATATCATTTCGCCAAGGCAGATGCGCTATCTGCTCAACAGCAAAACAGCCCTGGTCATCAAGGCCGAACTGGGCAATCTTCTCGTGGGGTACATGATAATTCTCAGAAGATGCAGATCCAGGATCCTGCGAATCTATTCTCTTGGTGTACGGCAAGATGCCAGAAAACTGGGAGTCGGCCGTCAACTGTTGACCGTGGCGGAACAGTATTTACAGGAAACAGGCTGTGAAATATTAAGCCTTGAGGTGCAGGCACAGAATTCAGCGGCACAGCTTTTCTATCTGGCGGCCGGGTTTGTCATCCTTGGAACTAAAGAAGGATTCTATACCGATGGATCATCGGCTCTGGTTATGAGAAAACAAATCCCAATCATGGAGCCTGTATGATCCACCCTGATACCGAAGTTCGGTTTATAAATAAAGAAATAGGCTATGGCCTCTTTGCCCGGCATCCTATTCCAAGTGGTACCATCACCTGGGTCAGAGACCCTCTTGACCGCGAGATCAGCCCGGAGGAACTCTCAAAATACAGTCCGCCGATCCAGGAGATCATCCTCCATTACAGCTACCGCAACAACATCGGTAATTTCATTTTCTGCTGGGATAATACCCGTTATGTAAACCACAGCTGTACACCAAACTGCTGTGTCACCCCATATAACTTTGAAATTGCCATACGAGATATTCCTGCTGGAGAGGAACTCACCAATCATTATGGAATGTTAAATATAATTGAACCGTTTACCCTACCCTCACCCAGTGGGGTTACCATCCGTCCCGATGACCTGCTTTTATACGGAGATGAGTGGGACCGGGAACTGCAAAGAGTATTTCCGCGGCTCATTGAAGTTCACCAGCCCCTGCAACCACACATCGCCGATGCTCAATGGGAAATGTTAACAGAAATAAGCCGCGGAGCCCGCCAGTTGCAATCCATCACCAGCTGTTATTTTGCGGAAAGCCCAGAGAAGAAAACACATTGAGGAAGCAAACAACCAGCGCTGTATGTTAGAATGTTTCAAAACCGTTTTCCAGAACAGGACAGAGTACTTACATGCATAAAATTCTCTTTTTTGGCCTTACCGATCTTCTCACAGAACTGCGGCGGAAATTTGAACCGTCGACCTGTCAGATACTCAGCATTCACAGTGCCACTGATTTTTACTCACTTGCATTCTCAAGAGTCTTTGATGCATGGATACTCGATGGCTCACACGAAGAGCTGAAAGAGCTTACCATCAGTGAACTCGCCTCTTCACACAGTATACCTCACCTTCTGGTAATGGCGAAAGAAGAGGATCAGAAAAAATACCAGTGGCCGTGCAAGCACAGTTTCCTCGACCGATCAGATGTTAATGGGTGCTCTTCTCTTTTTCGTCAATTAATGCACAACAAGAAGGAACAGGGCCGGGAAAAATATTTCGCGGGGTATATGAATCAACAGCCCGGAATTGAGGCCATCGTCACCAAAAGCCCTCTTATGGAAAGACTTATCGATATTGTAAAAGATATCGCGCCAACTGAATCACCTCTGTTTCTGGTAGGTGAGACAGGAACGGGCAAAGAATTGCTGGCCAAAATCTTTCATAATGAGTCAAGACGAAGGACCGGGCCATTCATGGCCGTCAACTGCGGAGCACTGCCCGATACGCTTCTGGAATCGGAACTGTTTGGCTATGAAAAAGGTGCCTTCACCGGAGCCAGTAACCGCCGCATCGGCAAGATTGAACACGCCTCGGGGGGGACGCTTTTCCTTGATGAGGTAGAAGCAATGTCTCAGGCCATGCAGATCCGTCTATTGCGTGTCCTTCAGGAAAGAACCATCCAGAGACTGGGAAGCAATACCGATGTAAATACCGACTTCAGAGTGATAGCCGCAACCAATACAGATCCGGTTGAACTGATCAAATCAGGAACACTGCGTTCTGATCTGTACTATCGACTTTCGGTATTCCAGGTACCCATTCCTCCGCTGCGGGATAGAACGGAAGACATCCCTCTGCTCGTTCAGCATTTCATAAACCGTAAAAAGAGAAACGGAAGAGATTATGTCAAAGGTCTGGATGTTCAGGCAATGAATCTTTTACTGTCTGTGCCCTGGTTCGGCAATGTCCGGGAACTGCAGAATGTCATTGAACGTGCAGTGATGCTGGCGGCAAGTCCAACCATTAGTACTGAGCTGATACAAATACCAGGCATCCCTATAGCCGAGACCTCTGTGGATATTGCCAACCTGACGGATATTGCCTTTCGCCTGGGCACCACCTTGAAATCGTATAAAAATTTGCTTTCTCAATCTGCCGAGAGAAAATACCTGGTAGAACTGCTGGATTACACCGATGGCAAAATAGGAGAAGCTGCCCAACTCGCAGGTCTTACTCCACGTGCACTGTACAATAAGATGAAAGTACATGGGCTCAAAAAAGAAGATTTCAAAAAATCGGAAAAATAAGCGTACTTCGGAAAATAGAATTAAAAACCCTAATTACAGCATGCTAGAAGGCAGGATAGGAATATAGAGAAAATTACTCGGAAGTAACTGTTCACATTCTCCTCCTCCAAAAGATTCAGCGCAAACAGAGAATACAACGGGTTAAAGGAACTTAAACATTTCACTAGAAATGGCACAGTTTCTGCTATGGTAATCCTGCAACTATTCCCTGATTAAGATAAATAACCAAATGGAGGGTGACATGGGAAAAGTGAACAAACACCAGAGTGATCGAGATCGTTTCGGCAAATGCCAGATCTGCCTTGGCTACATTCCGATTGAATACTATTTCGGAATCGGTGATGAAATAGATTGCTATGAATGCGGAACTGCCTACATCATTGAATCGAAAAGTCCTGTAAAACTGAAAATGACCGAAGATAAATACAACTCAAATGACTACTTCGAAGACAAGTTGTTCGATGAGTATTAATCATCCAAGCTCGCTGAGTATTTCAGGCTTTGCACCTCTGCTGTAAAGCCTCTATATCCCCCCATTGCAGTTCCTGGATACAGGCCGGGTCGAAACTCTGACCCGGCCTTTTTTGTCGTTTCTACACGGGAACCATTGTGAGAATTCACTCACAAAAAACGTCGCAGAAAAACTGTTTCCGTTTCACCCCTCCCGCTGTAACTGCTCCACAATTCAAGAAAACACTTGCAATTTCTTAACCGGATATTACAAATTTAAGCCTTACCTTAAGTGTATAGTTCTAAAATTAATCACGGGAGAAATCTATGGAAACCATTAAGATAAGTGGCATGAGTTGCCAGCATTGTGTCGAATCTGTAAAAAAGGCACTGGAAGGGCTTGGGGGATTGAAACAGGTTGCAGTGAACCTTGAAGCTGGGGAGGCATCTTTTGAAAACAGCGGAATAGAGCGGGAAAAAATCAGAGCCGCAATCAGCAGGATCGGTTTCGACCCAGGTGAGTAATCAAATCGTGCAGCTTTTAAAAGCTGCCCTCAGGTAGGCGGGAAGAATGGTGGGAGACTGAATTTCAGCCTCCCGGTCAGTTGGCTTTTCAAGGATCTTTAGCTCGTAATTATCGATGAACTCGTAAAAAGTACAATCGTAGAACCTGATCGGTGAGTTAAAAAGTTTGATATACAGGGAGTAGTGTTTTTAATGGAGAGACGGCTATACACACTTGGTATGGCGGGGTCTTCCTCAAAACCCTACAACGCGCGTAAACTGAGGCTTTACGATACCATCAATAATTTATGTTCAGCTCAAACTCTCGAAGTCGTTTATGGATGGAGCGCAGCTCGGTGATCGTTGTCCAGTTCGCAATAAAAATAGAAAACGACTCACGGACCTTACTAAAGGCATTTGATACCTGCACAAGTACCCCAAGGGTGATAACCCCTGAAAACAACCCAGGCCCCATGATGAGATACGGCACGATCACCATGAGCTGCTCAAAGAAATTCACCCAGATATCGAAATACCCATAGTGCAGAAAAAGTCTGTTATAGTTGAATTTCAGCCCGGTAAAGAGCTCTACGACAGTTTCTGTCTTGCCATAATTAACCTTGTCATCTTCAGCATAGACCAGCTCTTTACGAAACGCTGCCTCCACCTTCTGATTATTATATTCCAGCCCTGGGAGCTTTATTCCAACAAACCAGGATATGAGCAGACCTCCAATAGAAACAGCCAGAGCAACCCAGACAAGGCTGCCCGGGACAGTCTTGAAAAAGGCAATATCCACCCCGGAACTCAGCCCCCAGAGAATAGGCAAAAAGGCAATCAATGTCATAACTGCCCGAATAACCTGCAGGCCCAGGCTTTCAACGATACGGGCAAAACGATAAATATCTTCCTGAATACGCTGACTGGAACCCTCCACCTCCTCATCGACCTTCTGCCATCTGGCAATATAGGAAAAGGTCATGGCCTCCCGCCATTTAAAGGAATAAATTCTTGTAAAATAAGATGTTACCGTGGCAATGAGTACATAGGGAAAGGCGATTTTAGCAAACATCATCATCTGATCCCAGAACTCTTCTATTTTATGCTCCGTTGCTTTTTGCAGAATATTGTAAAAACTGCCATACCATTCGTTAATCTTTACAGTAAGTTCCACCTGGACAAACAGAGCCAGAAATAAAAACACAGCGCCGCCATAGGCCCAGACAAACCACTCTCTACTTTTATAAAACGATCGAAACATTACACTCTTCCTTTATGTACTGCACAGACAACAAGATAATAAAAAGCAATCACCTGAAAGACAGTGACAGCAAAACAACTTCTACCTCAAAAAAATTCAGTAAAGAAAACAAGATCTACATTACTTATAAAAGTTACAACCAGCCGCCCTGTCCAGGTGATCATTTTTACAACCCGTGGGCAATTATAACCGGTTGAAAACAATAGTCCATTCTCACAATTAACACATCTGTTTTCACTGGAATGGTCCCAAAAGAACTGGTTTTTCTGCTCCCGTTTCACCCTTATTTCACAACCCTGTGATCGTCAAAAACAGTAAAAACGCCAGGCCACCCCAAAGATATACCCTGGTATGCTGACAAACCGGCCACCAGTTTTTCTGTCGCATGACAAATAAAATCAAAAGATACAAACAGGAAAGAAACATTTTTACCCCAAGCTGCCCAAAAGAGGACAAGCTACCCAGAGATAAAAGAGCAGAAATCACTTCACGTTGGACAACAAGAAGCAGAGCCCAGAGCGAGAAGAGATGAAAAAACGGGGTCTTTCCAAAACCTCCTTTGGTATCCAGAAGTGCAAGTATCCTATACTGTACAAAAAAAGCAGCGCCCCACGCCGCGGCACCCCAGCCGGAAATAAGCTGAACAGTCGGATTACTTCGTAAAAGCGCAAGAACAAGGAGGAGCCAAATGGCTGGAAGGTGCAAGAGCAAAAAGTAGTCCAGACGATTCCAACGGACCTTTTCAGCGAGTATCCCAGAGAGAATTGATGTTGCCGAAACAAAGAGCAGTGTGCCGTTCAGGCGCTCCCACACCACTATATGCATCCATATTTCCCGCAGGCCAGCAACAAACCAGACAGCTGCTCCCAACAGAAAAAAAAGAAACAACAAGTACCGGTGAGAAAGATGTTGCCTGCAGGCGACATCCACCTGCGACACTACCTCTTGATCCAGTAAATAGGCAGAGCAAAAAGCTACCAGAACAAAACAGCAACAACTCAGGAAATAGTAGTTTACAAGAAAATTTGCTCCAAAAGGATACCAGACAGCATCTGCAAAAAGAAAAACAGCGAGGAACTGCAGGAGCAAACCTATGATCGGCAAGACAAGTGTATTAACCTTCACACCACTGAAAACACACCCTGCCCCTGAGAGAGCAAGAACTATAGCAACAACGCCCGGATCAGCACCGAAGATATAGAGCAACGATGGCAAGCCGACAGCAAAACACAAAAAAGCGAAATACATCACTCATACCTTTTCACTAAACGCTTTCAGACTCATGATTACAGATCCAAACCAGCTTTCGTTGCCAGAGGAAGCCCTAACACTTCTTTAACGGATTCTTTCCAGCGAATTTTATCCTCGTGCCCCAGTTCCTCGTACAAGAGTCTCAGCTCCTGATCACTCTGGCCCAGGGTAATACGTTCAATTTCTTTATCGAATTGCGCGTTCACGCGCGAAACCCTGGTGTCAATTCTGTTCATTTTTCCAATCCAGATGGAATGGGAAACATAGGGAAGCAGCTCGTAAACCATCTGCACCACATCTTCCCTGTGTAGCATGGGTTCAATGCTTACCGAGGTAATAAACCCTCTTTCATAACAGGAGCGAAGTGCCATAAGCCGCTCCTGATACACCGGTGCCCCCGGTTCCCAGAAGGACAGAATTTCAGCGTTTCTGGCGGTGATAGTAAAACGAAAGAGGATGCGGTCGCGGCAATCATAGAATTCCCTGCATAACCTCTGTATACAGTCCAGATGTGGTTTTGAAACAATAAGAACTCTATTTCCGGCACCCAGAAGTTTACCAATAACCTTCACGCAACTTTCAAGATTTTCAGGGATAATATCGTGGGCGGCAGGAAACATCACCTGGCCGTCATAGAGCGGTCTGCTTTTGTCGATTTCGCCCGGCAGGTCGCAGCACTTTAACCAGTCAGCCTCAGGAATCAACTGTCTTCGAATCACCTGATCATAGCGTGCATAACAGTATCTGCAACCGTGGGGGCAGCCACGGCTGCAATTAACTTCAGCAACAGCCCATTCTCTGGTTCCACGAATGTCCGCTTTTTTATCCACCTGAATCTCTCCATCTACAAAAGAATGACCAGCCAGGATCTCTTACTTATCCCATAGTCTAAAAAGCTCACCACAGCCTTTGCGGGCAAGGGTCATCATCGCAAGATACGCTTCATCAGAATATGGCTCGGCCTCGGCTGTGGCCTGAATCTCAATCCAGCGACCGTCCCCGGACATCACGAAGTTTGCATCGGTCTCTGCTGTGGAATCCTCAGAATAATCGAGATCGAGTAAGGCTTCGCCACCACGTATTCCAACAGAGATTGCCGCAATCGGGGTGATCCGCGGAAGGCTCTCAAGCCTGCCTTCTGCCACCACCTTTTTCAACGCATCGGCCAGGGCAATTGCCCCACCGGTAATAGAAGCGGTTCTTGTGCCTCCGTCGGCATTGAGGACATCACAATCCACCCTTAAGGTTCTTTCGCCGATGGTTTCCAGGTCAACCATCATTCTCAACGATCGTCCGATCAACCGCTGAATTTCCATGGTCCGCCCAGAAGCACCTTTGGTTTCACGTCGGTACCTGCTGTCTGTGGCGCAGGGCAATATCCCATATTCTGCTGTAATCCAACCCTGGCCACTGCCTTTGAGAAATGGTGGAACACTCTCCTCAACAGAAACACCACAAATAACATGGGTGTTACCCATTTTTATAAGTACAGAACCATCCGCCTGATACTGCAGGCCTCTTTCAATGGACACTGGCCGCATTTCACCAGCCTTTCTATTGTTACTTCGCATACGTTTCCTTTATATATATTTATTTTAACTCAAAAAGATGTCTCAAAAACCAAATAGGATATTACAGTAAGGCTTTATCTCATTAAACGCAAATCAGACCGGCAATACAGTCGTTGCAAGACGTCTCATGGGAGATGTCGGCCAACGTTATAATCCGTTCTGACATCGTAAGATGTTATGCGGGTTTTCCGGTTAATGTACGCAGCAACTCTACATTCAATAAGGAAAATCAATGAAGAGGAAATTACGCAGAAATATGGGCTGAACAGCCTGTTTATTGGAGCAATACCTGGCCTGCCCTCTTTTGTGGTTGCCTTTACCTTTGAGGCCATGGCCAACCGTTTTGATATGCGTAACGAAATCCTCCTAGGGGAAGTGAATTCTCTAAAAACTGCCTATTTAAGGGCAGACGAGAAAAAGAATCAAGGCAGAAAAACATTGACCTTCCCAGACCAACTTCACCCCACAGCAGCTCACCTATTATCTTGAATCAGTCAATGATGTCTTTGACCATCTCACAAAACGTGCAACAGTCAGCTTCAGGTACCATATCCCAACAACAATCTGGATTATGCTTTTACCATAATATGGCGGACAATCATGGCTGTCGGCTACGTTGCAGGGCTATCCAAAGATATCAGCCGGTTTCTTGGGATCATTCTGGCACTGAGCTTTTCCTCGGTTATATATTTGATTGCAGACCTCGACTCTATCAACAAAGGTTTTCTCAAGGTCAGTCAACAGCCGATCATGGAATTGCACCAGAAATTCCAGCACTCATAGAGTACAATGCCCGCTCCACATCATGGTGGTGGGGCATTGTATCAATCATCACCATACTGGCAACAGATATCCGTCAGATGGTCTGTGAAACCCATTTTTTTTACCTCTTCACAACAGTTGCTATAGTTGCTGTCGTTACATGCACCCCACGGTACCACCAAACGCCATAAGTCTTTCAAAGAACAATCATCCTCTTGGATAGCTCTCTATGGCGGGCTTCATCACCTTTCCAAGCCAGTCAATACTTTTCCCGAGATGACGCATATTAGCCAGACCTTCGGCATCTTCAGCAACATCACCTTTTTGAAGACCAATGCCAATATTCCAGTAGGTTGAACCGGGAAGCACCATTCTGGACATCTGAAACATGTGGTTAATGGTATCGTAGGCATGGGTAGCGCCACCACGTCTCACCGCCACCACAGCAGCACCGATTTTCCCGGTGAAGGCATGATCATTGGCATAGGCGACGTATCCTGCCCGTTCGATGAGCGCCTTGAGATCTGCAGAAACAGCAGCAAAGTATGTGGGCGATCCCATTATGATCGCATCTGCCCGCAATAATTTTGCAAAGATTTCATTAAAATTATCTGTTTTTACCGAGCATTCATTGTCCTTATTTTCAAAACATTTCTGACAGGCAATACAGCCTCTGATCGCAGTACCACCGACTTTGACAAGTTCCGTCTCCCAGCCTCCGGCATCAAGCTCGCTGAGGACCTCTTGTAAAAGCATTTCTGTGTTACCACCTTTTCTTGGGCTTCCGTTAATTGCAATTGCGTACATAGTTTCTCCCGATAAAGTAATAAGTAGTTGGGTTTATATTGCTTGATATTTTACAAAAAAAGCAAGGCCAGCCATAATCATAACAATACCGGCAACCGCCTGAAAATCAGGAGTATTGCCGTGCAGAAAAAGCATACCACCCGCAAGGGCAAAGATCACCTCACTTGCCTGGGTTGCATCAACCCCAGCCAGTTCATTTGACGTTGAGGCAAGATTGCGTGCATATAAAAAAATACTGGTGGCACACACCCCTGAAAAAAAAGCCACAAGAGAGCTGTTAACGACCTGAGCCATTGATGGGGCGGGCGGGGATATGACCAGAATCAGCACAAACCACAAGGGCAGCGAACCAAGGGTCATAAGAAATACTTTATTAAAAACATTTGCAAGAAGCGGAGAATGGATTTTCGGCAGCTTGTCATTGTCACCGTTTTTTGCCTCCCAGACCAACTGATTGCCAAAGGGATAACAGAAGGCGGCCAGAAGAACCGGCACTCCACCCAGGAGCAATGCCCTCAGATCAAACCCTTCAACATGGGATACATTAACGAGAAGAACACCACAAAAAATAAGCGCTGAAAACAGCCAGATTCTTTTTGGAAACCTGCGCCCAAAGACAAGAAATACAAAAAGGCTGGCGACCACAGTGAATTGCCAGGTGGCGGCAATCACCCAGCCCGGTGAAAAATCAGCACTGAAACAGATGAGGGCATAAAAGCAGCCAAAACCAATACCTCCTGCAACAATCCAGAACCGCCAGTGGGCCAGAAAAAGAGCCACAACCGATCTGAACTGCTTAAGGCCCCCGTTATACAAAATAATCAGACTCAAAAAAAGCATCATAAAACCGTAGCGCAACGAGGCGGACCAGACCCAGTGCCCCCCGGCAACACTCATAACCTCGTTGAGAATAAAGGTCGTACTGAAAAAAGCCCCGGAGACAATGCCAAGGGCAAGCAGTTTGATCATAGTGCTCATTTCCACAAGAAAATGTTAAACGGCATTGCCCCAGGCTCTAGCTGACCACCTTTGTCAGCTCCCGATGCTCTGTCTGTAAACCTCTTACTTCCGCCCACGATAACGGGGTCTTCTACCTGCTGGCTGAATTTTCTGCACTTTCCCTTGGCCTTCCTCACCTGGATTCTCCTGAACGGGAGCTTTGGGCTTCTTTGGTTTTTTCGGCCGCTTTGGTTTGCGATCAAGCCTTGAAGCGGGAACGTCGTTTACCGGCTGAAACCCATCCAGATACTCTCTTTGTATGAGTTCTTTGATGACATATTCGATCTCAGACAATTGTGGGAATTCATCTGCGCTCACAAGAGAAATTGCCTCCCCCGTTGAACCGGCACGCCCTGTCCGCCCTATCCTGTGCACATAATCTTCCGCGACATTGGGCAGATCAAAATTTACAACCTGGGGTAACTGATCAATATCTAGCCCCCGGGCTGCAATATCGGTTGCCACCAGGATACGAACATGACCGGCCTTGAAGTCTGCAAGTGCCTTTGTCCGTGCATTCTGGCTTTTATTGCCGTGGATTGCAACCGCTGTGATTTTTTCCTTTTCCAGCTGTTGGGTTAATCTATTTGCGCCGTGCTTCGTCCGGGTGAAAACGAGCGCCTGCTCCCAGTTGTTTTCTTTAATCAGGTGGATCAACACGGCAGGTTTTCTTTTCTTATCAACCGGTACCAGCCAGTGCTTGACACTTTTGACCGTTGTATTCTGAGGGGTCACTGAGATCTGCACAGGGTCTCGCACAAGGTTTTTTGCAAGACCTCGGATTTCATCTGAAAATGTTGCAGAGTACATTAAGGTCTGTCGCTGCTTTGGCAGAAGAGCCAATATTTTTTTAATGTCATGGATAAAACCCATGTCCAGCATCCTGTCCGCTTCATCGAGCACCAGTACTTCTAGCTGATTGAAACGGACTGCATTCTGGTTGTAGAGATCCAATAGTCTTCCAGGTGTTGCAACGAGAACGTCAACCCCTTGGCGCAGAACCATCATCTGGGGATTGATCTTTACCCCGCCAAAAACTACGGCAAAACGCAGGGAAAGATGTCTGCCATAGGCCGCAAAACTGGCATGGACCTGTGCTGCGAGTTCTCTTGTGGGAGTCAGAATAAGGGTTCGCACCTGATTTGCTTTAGCCCGGGGGCCTTTGGAGAGTTTTTCCAGAATCGGAAGTGCAAAACCCGCAGTTTTCCCTGTACCGGTCTGGGCCGCCGCCATCAGATCCCGACCGGCAAGGACCACAGGTATTGCTTTGACCTGTATAGGGGTGGGAGTCTGATATCCCTGTTCTTCAACTGCACGAAGCAGGGGCGCAGACAGGCCCATCTTTGCAAAACTCATAAATATATCTCTTTCAATATCGTTGTATTTTTTTGATGACTACAGCGCTTACCGACTCTCTGCCTGCAAGAAAACTATTTTCTCTTTTTTGCGGGAAGCCGAAAAAGCTGCTTGAATTTGGAAGGAACGCCTGTATCAAAGCGGCAGACCTCTCCTGTTCTCGGATGGGTAAAGGAGAGAACCATTGCATGCAGTGCCATCCGGCCCATAAAATTTGCCCCTGCACCGTATTTTTTATCCCCAACAATCGGATGCTCTATATCCTGCATATGCACCCTGATCTGGTGCTTCCGCCCCGTTTCCAGGTTGATCTCCAGAAGAGACAGATCTTTGGTCCCGTCGATTTTTTTATAATGGGTAATGGCCTTTTTCCCCGCCTGACTATTTTGTGAAGAATAGACGATAAAGGCGCTGCTTTCCGTGAGCCATGAACTAATGGTTCCCGCTGGCGGGTCAACCTCGCCTTCGACGACACCGACATAGGTCCGCTCGCCAATGGTGGTATTCCACGTCTCCTGGATCTGTTGCTTGACCCTTTCACTTCTTGCAAACATCAACAAACCAGATGTTTCACGGTCTAACCTGTGGATAATAAATATTTTATTATCAGGGTTTTCAGCTTTAACGTAGGCACTCAACATTGAGTAGGCTGTTTTACGCTTTTCCTTGTCTGTTGCCACGGTCAGAAGTCCAGGCGGCTTATCGATTACAATGATGTCCTCATCAATATGGACTATGTTGAGCTCCCGAGGTTGTAAAACCTCTTTAGCCTTTTCCCAGCTCACAACGACATCCTGACCAGGTATCAAAACATAATCAAACTGGGTCACCGCTTTCCCCTCGACCGAAACTTGCCTGTCTTTTAAAACCGCCTTTAATAATTTCCTGGATTTATTGGGGAAATTATCAATAAGACTGACAAGAAGTGTCTCTTTGCTTGTCACCTTATAAGTGGAGAGTTTTTTCCCTCCGGCAGAAGCTTTTGTTTTGTCATTTTTATCCATCATCTCTTTCTCTCAAAATGTATTCTGCCAACAGCAGTTAATTATCGTTGATTTAGCCTCCACTCTACTTCTTTTGCAGGCGAATGCCATCCCACAATAATCATTTTCGATGGCTGGTAAGGTTCCAGAAGAGACTATTTCTGATTTTTATGGATAAAAATGATTTCTCATTGCAAAATATCCAGTATCTTTATACTACTTAGATACGTTGACTCCTCAATATCTTACGATGATCTTTTCCGGGAACAGCCATGATCTACAATATCCGGTTACCAGTCTGTGTAACTGCAGCCCTGATCTTTTAAAGAATACTCATGGCAGATAGACAGTGTTATTCTGCCGATATAGTCCTGCCACCCCGTGGGGGATGTTATACCTTATCTTTACTTATCTTTTAGGAGGATGGTCAAATCATGCGCAACTCAATGAATTTTGCAGCAATTGTATTCTGTGGCCTCTTTTACAGCTCGGTCGCCTATGCAGACACACTCGACGAGCAAAACTCAATTTCAAGCGTACAGATCGGCGTTCGTCCTGCATACCTGGTCAGCGATTTGGAGGAAGGTGCGCTCAAGGAGAGCCTTGAAGCCTGTTCAGATGGTCCTTTTTACACCACAGATTTTTCCATCGGCCACAGGGGGGCTGGCATGCAGTTTCCCGAACATACCAAAGAATCCTACGAAGCTGCCGCTCTTATGGGTGCCGGCATCTGCGAGTGTGATGTCACTTTTACCAAAGATCGTGAACTGGTCTGCAGGCATTCTCAGTGTGACCTTCACACCACAACCAATATTCTGAGTATTCCAAAGCTTGCGGCAAAATGCTCGGAGCCTTTCAAACCAGCCGAGTTTGACCCAAAAACCGGCGAACTTATCAAGCCCGCCTCGGCCAAATGCTGTACCAGCGACATCACTCTAAGCGAGTTCAAGCAACTCAAAGGCAAAATGGATGGGGCCAACTCCAATGCAAAAACCGTTGCCGAATATATGGACGGTACACCCGGCTGGAGGACTGATTTGTATACAGCTCACGGCACCCTCATGACCCATGCGGAAAGTATCGAACTGTTTCACAAACTTGGTATGAAGATGACTCCTGAACTGAAAGCTCCCGAGGTGAAAATGCCTTTTGGTGGTGACTTTACCCAGGAAAAATACGCCCAGGCCATGATTAACGAATATAAGAAGGCAGGGATCGATCCGAAAAACGTCTTTCCGCAATCGTTCAACCTTAATGACGTGCTGTTCTGGCTGAAGAATGATCCGCAATTCGGTAAGCAGGGTGTCTATCTTGATGACAGATACGATATCGAGACTTTTGATGTTGCAAAGCCGGAAACCTGGTCTCCTACCATGGAAGAACTCTTTGCCAAAAATGTTCGTATCATTGCACCGCCAATGTGGATGCTGCTCACGACAAACGCCAAAGGTGAGATTGTCCCATCTGAGTACGCAAAGCGGGCAAAAGCCGCCGGGCTTGAAATTATTACCTGGACCCTTGAGCGTTCCGGCCTGCTTAAGGACGGCGGTGGCTGGTACTACAGCACCATTAAAGACGCTATACATAAAGATGGCGATATGTTGGTAGCCCTTGATGTACTGGCACAACAGGTGGGAATCCTGGGAATCTTTTCTGACTGGCCTGCAACGGTAACCTATTACGCCAACTGTAAAGGCTTATAGCTCATAGCTCATCTTCTACTCCCTGCCTCCCGGTTACCTTCGGGGCAGGGATGTTTTTGATTCGGTTGGGAGAGCCGTAATCATAGATCAAATTAGGTTGCTACAACACCCCACAGTACAACTCAGCCCGAAAAAAATCATTCCTCGCCCTTTCCCTCTACTCCTTTGTGCTCGTCCACCCCATCCATAATTTTGCCCGCTTCAGGATAGTGTTTCCGTACGCAATCGGGGCAGATACTGTGACTAAACTGGGCTTCAGTATGCTTTGAGACATACGCCTCCACCCGGTTCCAATACCCCTTATCATCTCGGATCTGTTTGCAAAAGGAACATATTGGCACTATGCCTCTTAGAGTTTCAATTCTTTTTTTATAAGAAGAGACCGACAGCTTAACCAGCATAATGACGACACCCGTGACGATAAGACAGATGAGAATATTGATCAGCAGAGTTCTATAAATCTCGCGCACTGCTTCCATCTCGGGCTGTTCAACGACCAGATACCAGGTAAACTCATCGATATATCGGAGATTAGTATGGACAAGCTGACCATCTTTTTCATAAGAAAATGAGTGTCCGGTCGGAGAACCCATATTTTCTTTAAATAGCTGAAAAAATTCATTTCCGGAAATGTTTGTTACTGCAGGGTTGAAGTCTGAGCCAGCGAGTTTGACCTCCCCTTTTTCATCGATAAAGTAAATCGTTCGATTATATTTTTGCTGATACTTTTCAATAAGAATCTTCACGGCATTAACTGTCAAACCAACCCCTGTGACACCAATATAATTTTCATCATAATCAAAAACCCGGTAATTGATAAAAATAGTCATGGCATCTTTGTTGGCTTTATCAGGGTCCACATTCACTTCATAGTCTTCCTTCATCACCTTTACTCTGAAGTACCATGAATCAAGGGGATCATCAGGAGAGACCGTTTTGAGCACACCACCGGCATGGTAGTAGGTTTTACTGCTCTCAGAGACAAGAAAACTGGTGAAGGTATTATATTTAGTTTGTATTTCGCTTAAATACCGGGTTATTTTTTTATCGTCTTTTTCTCCCCCAAGAACCCAATCCCGCAAAAATGTGTCCGTTGCCATAACGGAAGAGATAAAAACCGGTCGCAGCAGATCACGCTGGATCTCCGAATAGATATTATCACTTGTCAGAGGAAGTTCATTCTGCGCTATTTCTGCGCGGAGCGATGCTCTCGAAACAAAAAAGCTGGCCAGACTCGTCAGCAAAAAACCGGTGATAAGCAGTACCGAAAGGATTGGTACGAGTTTGATTTTTTCATAATCTTTTGCCATTTTATATCCTCTCCGCAGACCTTAAAAGGCGTTACCTCAGGAGATCCTGCCAACCCGGCAAGATATCGAAGCATCCTTTTTTATACAACAGGCAGGAATCTATCATTAACCTGTTTCTCTAACCTCAACCTGACAAAAAAACGACAGCACCATCAAGAGTCTGATTTTTCTCTCCTGTTTTCAGCCAAAATACAGGACATTCACAAGAGAAGCTGCCAGCCACATAACTATAACATAATGGTAGTTACTTCGTATTATTTGTCGTGGCGACGCGTGATAACGACTGACCATGGCAAGTCCCACCCCGGACAGAGGACTGCTGCCGGTGCTTACCGCCCAACTGCAAAGAAAAAGAAACGCCAGCCTGGAATGATCGGGATGCAAAGGCAGCAGCAAAGGACTGACGATTGCTATACTGACCAGAGGATGAACCCCCATGAAACCGACAACAATCATGCCACAGAGCACCACAGTAAAAAGTAGCGGGCTAAATTCAACGGCATCCAGACTAAAGAATTCCGGATAGACATAGGTGAGAGACTTGAGACCTGAAGAAAAGACTCCAGCTGCCAGAAAAAGGACAAATTGACTGTTTACCGACAAGATCTTCTTACCGACAAAATCAAGTAATGCTGCCCTTCGAGGACGCCCTTTCATAAACAGAAACGCTCCCAGAGGGGCAACGACACAGATGAGGTTTAAAATATTTATTCCATGCCAGAAATGATGGACACAGACAACAACGCCTGCAAGGAACATCGGAACCAACAGGCTTTCAAAGCGTATGGGATAGCCGGAAAACTCTTTTTTACGGATACAACTGACCTCGACCACTGAATATCCTATGGCAAGCCCACTCATGAGAATACCGGGGACAAGTGTTTCTTTCCAGGCCATGTCAGGTGCATAGGTGAGTGCTACACCTGTTGCGATGAAAAAGGGGGACCACCAGGCTGCGGCACTAAAGGAGCGTGCAAGTACAAACATCTGCTCTCTGGTAAGCGTCCCGTTTTTCTGCAGCCTGTCACCAAAGACAAAGAGGATAGAAAGATTGATCACCGCTCCCAGAAAATGTGTGCCCAGTGCCGTTGTCACAACGGCGAGATTACCTTTTGGCAGAGTAGGATCTTCTATGGCATGGTTGGTCAGGGTAAGAAAAGCAACGGCCACAAACATGGCAAGAAGAGGCAGGTTCACGGCAAAGATCTGCTGCCAACCAAGATACACACCTTTACTTGCGGAAAATAGAACCGCTATGAACCCGATTGACAGGAGCAGCAATGCCTGTTGCAAGGCGCTTTTCCCAAGACTCCTCCACATAAGTAGAGGAACCGCCCAAGCCAAAGTTGCCGTGACAATGCGAAGCGAGGGATAAAACTCGCTTATGAGATAACTCACAAGTGTAGCTACAATCATAGCACCAGTATATTTCTTCATCACCCAAGATACAGAGTCTTTCCTGACCCCTCAAAATGATTGGTATTTTCTATCAATACACGGACAGCAACATAAAAACCATGAGGTACCATATTTGGAGAAACTATGGAACCAATTGTAACAATCTGGCAGACAAGAAATAAGAGACGATACAGCGGCTGAATACTTTTAGACAAACTCATTAGAGGGAAAATTCTGAGCAAAACATGCGGTCTGTAAACCCAAAAGTCTGAACAGGCCTATCCAGAACAGGCCTGTTCATATTTTCCTGCTATAATTGTTTTTGCAATTGTTCAAAGGCCAGTCGTGTTCCCCGAACACGGGCAGAGATCTTGGCAAATGCAGTGTCACGGCTTGTGGCTACGTCATCGGAGAAAGGTGAAAAGCCGCAATCGTCTGTCGTTCCAAGTTGCTCAAGAGGAATATATTGAGCTGCCGTGAGAACACGGTCACGCACTTCTTCAACTGATTCTACTTTTTCGTTAACCACATCAATAACCCCGACAAAAATCCGCTGGCTCGGACGCAGATGCTCACTGATGAGTTTTAAAGATTTTTCCGGGTTTTCTTCGCTTGCCATCTGCATATAAAAACGGCCCGCATTAATCGTAAGCAGCATTGGAATCAGGTCTTCATAGGGGACGTCTGCGCTGTGGGTCGAATCATGATCGCCTCCAGGACAGGTATGCACCCCTATTCTCTGCCGTTCGTCTTCATTAAAATGCGAGAGAACCGCGTTGTTGAGGTCGATAAATTGCTGCAACAGTTGTTTGGTGGGATCAAGCTTTACAGCCAGACGGCCTTCGGTAAAATCAATTTGGACATTACAGGCGCCACTGTCAAAACAACTGCGGATATCGGCCACCGCCTCCCTGATAAGATCGGCAGTAAACTCTTTGCGGGAATAATCTGTCAGACCATTTTCCGGATAGAGCAGACTCATTGCAGAAGCAGAGATAACGGCTTGTTTTACCGGCCTGGTTGCAAATTTCTTTGCCCGCTGCACATATCTCCCTGCATATTGCGCATAGCGAAAGGGTCCTTTGGTCAATCGTGGTAATTGCCGACTGTGTCCGTCAACAAAAGGAATCACGACGCCATCTGAGGCAATATTATCCAATCCTTCCAAAGGATAGGTGGCAAAACTCGATTTAGCCTGCTCTCCATCACTGATGACCTCAGATCCGGAGGCCTCAAATCTTTCAATCGTCTCCTGAACGGCTTCATCAAATCTGATCTCGAGTTCTCCAGCCGTCAAATGACCATTGGTATAGGCTGCCATCGCATTTTGCAGATCAAGGGGGCGTGGTACACTGCCAACAGGTTCGGAAGGGATACCGTCGACCACACAACGGCTTTTGTTATTCTGATTACTCATTGAGTAAACTCCTTTATAATTATACGTTCATAGTAGATTGTGTATCTCGTCCAACAGGGGACGAAGATAGACTATAAGACGTTTTCTCTTTCGTTCTCTGGCATCTCCAGATTCCCCGTCATTTTTTTAAAATAACTGACTCCAGAATGAACAATGCACTTGTTGTCTTAAAAAAACTGAACGTAAATAGATGAAAAGGAGCAACAAAGAAAAAGCAGGGACAACGAGAATAACAACACGCCCACAGGAAAGAGCCACAGCTTTTTCCTATGGGCGTTTAAAAAAACTACATTACTTTCCGGCTTCTATTGCGGCTCTCGCAGCGGCCAGTCTCGCCAGAGGTACCCTGAATGGTGAACAGGATACATAGTTCAGCCCAAGCTTATGACAGAGCGCGATGGATTTGGCTTCACCACCGTGCTCTCCACAGATACCCAGTTTGATATCAGGATTGGTTTTTCTTCCCTTCTCCACTGCTATCCGCATCAATTCACCGACACCATCGTGATCAATGGTTTCAAACGGATTCTCCGGTAAAATGCCATGAACCATATACTCGATTAAAAATCCGGATTCGGCATCATCTCTTGAAATAGCATAGGTAGTCTGGGTCAGATCATTGGTACCAAAGGAGAAGAACTCAGCGTATTCAGCAAGCTGGTCCGCAGTGAGTGCTGCCCGTGGAACCTCGATCATGGTACCAAACTTATAGTTGAGTTTAATACCCTGTTCTACCATCACCTTTTTAGCTTCAGTCTCCAATAGTTCTCGCTGAAATTTCAGTTCATTAACATGGCTTGTTAGTGGAATCATTATCTCAGGTCGAACATCGCCGCCCTCTTTTGCGACAAGACATGCAGCCTCAATAATAGCCCTGACCTGCATCCGGGTCAGATCCGGAAAATGATTGCCAAGTCGCACCCCGCGCAGACCAAGCATCGGGTTGTCTTCACGGAGTACTTCAACCCGGCTCAAGACCTTCTCTTTTACTCGAACCTGTTTGAGAAGATCATCAATGGCTTCAAGATGAGGTGCATGCTGAAGCTGTATCTTAAGATCGGATAATTCCCTCGTCAGCGATACATGGTCAGGAAGAAATTCGTGCAATGGTGGGTCAATCAGGCGGATGACCACTGGCAGGCCATTCATCACCCGAAACAAACCGGTAAAATCCTCGCGCTGGAATGGCAACAGGGCTTTTATAGCCTCAGTCCTCTGCACCTCCATCTCCGCCAGAATCATCTGCTGGACAAGAGGCAACCGCTCGGCCTGCATGAACATGTGTTCCGTCCGGCAAAGGCCGATTCCTTCTGCACCATATTCTCTGGCTCGGGCTGCATCAACCGGATAATCCGAGTTGGCCCAGACACCCAGCGTACGAAATTCATCTGCCCATGATAAAAGCTTGATAAGCCACTCGTCTTTTATATCTGGTTGCTTTGTCTCAATCTTGCCTAAGAAGATTTCTCCGGTGGTACCGTCCACTGAGATATAATCGCCCTCTTTCACAATCTTACTGCCGACAGTGATCTGTCTTCTGGTCAGGTCGATATCCATATCATCAACGCCAACCACGGCAGGTTTTCCAAACTGGCGGGCCACGAGTGCCGCATGGCTGGTTCGCCCACCCCTGCTGGTAACAATTCCCTGGGAGGCAAGCATTCCATGAACATCATCGGGACGCGTCTCCGGGCGAACCATGATAACCTTTTTCCCTTCCTCTTTCCCCCATAAATGGGCGAGATCGGCATCCAGGGCAACCACTCCCACAGCAGCCCCTGGGGAAACGTTGAGTCCCTTTGCCAGTAATTTGTTGTTCAGACCGGCATCTTTTATCGCCTGACTGTCAAACTGCGGATGAAAGAAGAAATCAATGAGGTCAGGAGTCACCCGCATTAATGCCTCTTCCTTGGTAATGAGTCCCTCCTCGGCCATGTCGACCGCGATACGCACAGCAGCCTGGGAGGTTCTTTTACCATCTCGTGTCTGCAGCATCCAGAGCTTACCTTTTTCGATGGTAAACTCCACATCCTGCATATCCCGGTAATGGTTTTCCAGCAGCATTGCAACCCGCTCAAACTCTGCATGCACCGCAGGCATCTCTACTTTAAGCTCAGACAGATCCTTGGTCATACGGATACCGGCAACGACATCTTCTCCCTGAGCGTTGGTCAGGTAATCCCCTTCAATTCTCTTTTCACCGGTAGTCCCGCTTCTGGTGAGCGCAACGCCCGTACCACTGTCATCTCCCAGATTACCGTATATCATGGCGACAATGGTCACAGCGGTACCCAGATCATGGGCAATACCTGCAGCGTTTCGGTAGTCAATGGCCCGCTTACCATTCCAACTCATAAAGACGGCTTCCGTTGCCATTTGCAATTGGGCATACGGTTCCGTGGGGAATTGGTGGTGCGTATGGAACCTGAACACATTCTTAAACTCTTCCGTCACGGCCATCCAATGATCACCGGTCAGTTCAGTATCAGATTTTACACCGGCTTCCCGCTTGGTTCTGGTAATGACCTCTTCAAATTTATCGTCTGGAATATGCATAACCACACTGCCAAACATCTGGATTAGCCTTCGATACAGATCATAGGCTACCCGTGCATCACCTGTCTTTGCGATGAGGCCTTTTACGGTGTCATCATTCATGCCAATATTGAGAACCGTATCCATCATTCCGGGCATGGAAAATTTAGCCCCCGAACGACAGGAAAGCAGCAGTGGATTCTTCGGGTCCCCAAAGGTCTTACCTGTGGAAGCTTCCATAGCCTTCAGCGAAGTCGTCAGCTGTTCCCACAAGCCGTCCGGCAACCTCTCCCCTAAAGACAGGTACTCATTGCAGGCTTCGGTCGTGATAATAAAACCATCGGGTACGGGAACTCCAATGCGCACCATTTCAGCAAGGTTCGCGCCTTTACCGCCAAGTAAACTACGCACCCTATCCCAAGACCCACCAACATATTCCTCCGCCGCGTCAAGCTCATTGAAGCGATACACCCATTGTTTACTCATTTACACATCTCCTGGAACATCTTTGTTCAATAAAGTTGATTTTCATTCAAAGCAACACTGATCTGCAAAATACACAAAATGGTCCCAAAGTGAAACAATCAATTTATTTTTTTTCTCCTTTCAACAGCGGCAGTTAAGGAGCATCGCGTTGATACGCTGGTTTGTCAGAAAAATACCCTGATCAAAAAAGTCCGAGGCAGGTATACGTTGTAATTGAGATGATACATTTACACAGGCAATCAAAGAGGCTGGCTGGCCGGGGTGACATGGAATTCTTGGCCGGAATACTCTCAAAGAATCGCGGGGAGTCACTTTAGGAAGAAGAAAAAGATGATGCAAAGGTTGAAATGTAAATTGTATGGTGGATAAACGGTTACGTCGATTTCAGTTTCTTTCTGACCTGACGTCTTCTTCAAAGTTTCCCTCAATGGGGTTAAATCGTTCTGAAGTTAACTGAGGATAATGCTGTTGCCACGCCTCGATCATTTTCTTGTAGGGAAAATCTGCGAATTGACCGCGATCACGTAAATACTCCAAATGTTTCTTTCCCTTTTTATTATACTCATGAAATATCGCGTCGTTTTTTCCATCAAATTCAAGAGGTGTTACCCCGGATTTTTCACACAGTGATACATTAAAGGCTGGAGTCGCTTTTACCCATCTGTTTTCGACAAACAGCTCTGTATATGCATGAAAAATGAATTCATCCGTCTGCATATATCGTTTGAGCCGCTCTGAGTTCAGATGGTTTTTAACATCAGCAAAGCCAAGACGGCTTGGAATGTTTTCAGCACGCGCAACGGCCGCAAGAAGAATCGCCTTTGGAATACAGAATCCGTAACGTTTTTTCAGCACAGCACTTGCTTTGAAAGATTCAGGTTTCAAATCTATTCTATACGGGTCGTAATAAATATCATCCCGCACTGCGTAAAAAAGTTTGATTGCCTTTTCAATTTCTAAATGGATGTTATTGGTTACATTACGAGCGTAATCAATAATTTGAGGAGAATCACTATCGATAAAAAATGTCGGTTGCAGATACATCTCTAAACTTTCTGTCTGTATAGATGTCATCAAAAACTCCCATCTGTTCTTCTCGTCAGGAAGGATGAAGCCAACATTCTCCTGAATCTTATCCCGCCGGTAAGGCCAGAAACAACCTGAGATTCAATTTCAGGAAACACAGGCCAGGAAAAGTAATGGAGGAAGGCCGCACGCACCTCCCTCCCGATATGCAAATCTATCTACAGGGTGCTTTTGACCAGGTCGAAATATTCCTTGCCTATTTTATCTCCCCAAACCTGATAGACCTTGTCACAGTCCTTAATCATTGCAGCTTTATCTTCTTCCGGGATCGTAAAGAAAGTGACCCCGGATTCTTTGGCTGCAGCAATCTGCTCTTCCTGCTGTTGTCTCGTCAACATTCTCGCGTTTGCGCTCTCTTCTTTTACAACGCGGAGAAAAATCTCTTGCAAATCTGCGGGCAGTTTCTTCAACCACCCCTGATTAATGATGTGCACATACAACCCTTGGGCGTAATCAAGTTGGGTGTAGTATTTGGCAACAGTGAATTTCTTTGAGATATTGCAGACAATAGGAGTGTGGTCCAGTCCATCAATAACACCGGTCTGCAGGGCCTGGGGAACATCTGGCCAGGGTAGAACGGCAAACTTTAACCCCCACGCTTTATATACGTCAATGTTAACAGGGGCTTCAGCGATGCGAAAGTTTACATTTTCGGCCTGCTTGCGGTTTGCCACAGGTGTAGTTGTTGCCCAACCATAGGAACCATATCCTGTAAAATCAATAACCTGCAGACCTTTTGAAAGGGCCGCATCCCGAAATGGCCCCCAGGTCTTTTCATCTGATCGAAACTTTTCCAGTTTGTCAAAGCTATCGACAATATAGGGTAAGTTTACAATTCCAAGGGCTGGAGCAATATTGGCTGCCGCAACCGAAGAACTCATCATGCCCTGAATGGCTCCAAAATTCAGCTTATTGATAACATCTTTTTCTCCGCCAAGCTGAGATAATGGTCTGAAATCAACATAGATTCGACCACCGCTTTCCTCCCAGAGACGATCCCGGATTTTAAAGCCCACTCCCACCCCTTCGATGGCCGGATGTCCAACACAGGAGAGCAGGTAAACAAATTCTGCACCAGAAGGATCAAAGGCTGGACTCCACTCTTCTAAAGGATCATTTGCAAAGCCCGAGGAGCAACAGAGAAGGAGCAGAAGTAACGCAGTAGTGACCAAAGAAATAATTTTTGAATGAATCATTCTTTTCCTCCATAAATTTGATAAAAAAACAGATATTGAACAGATGAATATTCAAGAGGTACCAGAAATTGCAGAGAAAATCAGCATTAAATCATTCTTAACTCCTTTTAATTCCATTGTTTTTTTCAAAGCCAAACTCAACCAATTCAGCAATTCATAGCAAAAGCCTAATTCCAACAAATCAATTACCCATATTCGCTTAATTATATTAATCTTAAAACTGAAAAAACCGCATTAAATTCGACAAAAGGGTTTATCATCTCTGAAGTTTATGGTATGGAGGAGATCAACAATAACGACAGAGGTTATGCATGGCATAATCAAACCACAAAAAGACCAGAGGTATATCCATGAAGAAACTGTTCACTGCAATGCTCCTTACCGCGCTCTGCCTGCCGGGGTCACTCTCTGCCGCTGAAACGACCAAGAATCCACTGGAGGCGTGGCAACCAAAGTTTGATCCTACGGGGGCTGAGTATACGTATATCCTTTCCAATGTCTCACACCCTGTGATTGCAGGCGTTGGAGTTGGTTATGCAATACGAGACAAAGTCTGGGAAAAATCAGGGGGACGGCTGTATGTTGATTTTCGCCCACTCTCCCAGATGGGTGGAGAAAAAGATGTGATTGCCAAGCTCAAGCTCGGAGCCATCCAGGGCATGATGAGTTCATCTGTTGCGGCAGCCAATGTCTCTGATCGTCTTGGTATCGTCAACCTTCCTTACGTGGTCGATACATTTGACAAGCTCGACACCTTCAGGCACACCCCCGAGACATGGGAGCCATTTGCCAACGCAGCACAACAACAAGGGCTCGTCGTCGCTGATGTTACAGGATACGGCCCCTATGGCTGGGCGACCACAACTCCTGTAAAGACGATTTCTGACGCCCAGAAAACCAATTTTCGTATTGCCCAGGCTCCAGTAAACACAGACATTTACAAGGCCTGGAACCTTAAATTTACCGTTATGCCATGGCCCGATGTTCCCCAGGCCCTGCAGACAGGCGTTATTACCGGTCTTGATCACACTGCAATTGTCTGCAATATCACGAAAAAATTCACCATTGCCAAATATTTCACCCAACTGAATTATGCTCAAGGACTGTTCGTTCACCTGATCAACAAGCGCTGGCTTGACAAGCTGCCACAGGACCTTCAGGACGTCCTCCTTAGCGTTATCAGGGAAGAAAGTGAAAATGCACGAGCCGCCACCCGGGCCCAGTTTGACGAGGAGGTCGCAAAAGCCAAAGAAGCCGGAGTAGAATTTCTCACTCTCTCAGAGGCTGATATCGCCACACTAAAAAAGATGGCTGAACCTGTCCTGCAAACCTGGAGTGAAAGAATCGGGCCAGATTACCTGGACACCGTACGAATGACTCTTGACAAGAAATAACCCGCCCTCCAAGCGACTGCCAACAGTAAAAAAGTAGAGAAGAGGCAAGTAAACCACTTGCTTTATCTCTGCTTTTTTTGTTTTTTATTGAGCGTTGCCTTGTGGTTTGAAGGTGATCACAACATGGGCCCAATAACGATTTGCCCTTGACTATCTAAGAAAAGTGCGGGAAAAGGCGACATGTAAGAGAAAAACATCAGTAGAGGCACTTATTTAAACCTTCCACTCAACTCTCACCTTCCCCATTCAGCTTGTACGATAAATATGTTCATAAAAATATTTAAAAAAATTGACCGAACCTTTGCAAAAATTGAAGAATGGTCGCTTTTTATTACCGTCATCGTTGCCCTCTGCACTGCAATGGCAAATGTTATTTTACGTAAAGTGACAAACGATCTGAGTTTATACTGGTCTGATGAAGTCGTTCGAAAAGTTATATATTTCAGTACCTATATTGGTTGCGTGGCTGCAATACGTAACCGCTCACTGATACGCATTGATGCTTTGCCTCAAATGCTGCCGATACTGCGCCGCCCCCTGACCCTTTTTTCCCATATTGCGGTGCTGCTTTTTTCAATAGTTATGATCTACCTTGGCTCACAAATGACCTACATGATGTACATGGATAAATACGCCCGTACTGCAACTCTGCAGATTCCGGAATATTTCTTCTATGCGGTCCTTCCCATCATGGGAGTTATGATGTTTTTCCGCACGCTGATTGTCATGCGAGAAGACTGGACCGGAATCAAAGACATTACGGGGGATAAGTAGGCCATGGACAATAGTTACCTTCTTATATTTGCCCTGCTACTGGGTTGCCTTGCCACAACAGTACCAGTTTTTATGTCCCTGTTTTTCACAGGTACCGTGGGTCTTGTCTTTCTGGTTGGTATTGATCCTCAGATTGTCATTGAAGTACTCTATCGGAGCATGGACAAATTCGCCCTGGTGGTGGTTATGTTCTTTGTACTCTGCGGCAACATCATGACAACCGGCTCCATCGTTGCAAAACTGATAAAAACGGCAAACGTCATGGTCGGTTTTCTCCCGGGCGGACTTGCCATGGCAGGCGTACTTGCCTGTGGTTTTTTTGGTGCTATCTCCGGTTCAACCGTTGCAACCGTTGTTGCCATTGGCGGCTTTATGATTCCCGCCCTGATTGAAAACGGTTATGACGAGGATTTTTCCGTGGGTATTATGACAACTGCTCCTATTCTTGGCGTCATCATCCCCCCCTCAATCGCCATGATACTCTATGCAATGGTGAGCAATGACCAGCTTGAGGCCTTGTTTCTCACAGGGTTTCTTCCTGGAGTGCTCATCATGATTGCCATGAGCCTCTATGCGTACGTCGCCTGTAAAAAGATGGGTATGCAAAAGCGGCCCAAACCTGATCTTTCAGAAATCATTGCGGTTTTAAAGGAAAGTATCTGGGCCCTGATGCTGCCAGTCCTGATCTTTGGTGGCATCTACTCCGGCCTCTTTACCGCCAACGAAGCGGCGGTAGTTGCCTGTTTTTACGCTTTTTTCGTAGAGATCTTTTTACATAAGGATATGAAATTCACCGATGTAAAAAAGGTGATTATCTCCTCTGCACTCACTTCCGCCACCCTGCTTATCATTGTGGCCGGGGCTTCAGTGTTCGGCGAGTACCTGACCTTTGAGCAGATCCCCGGTAAAATTGCAGCGGTTGTTGTGGAGAATATTTCATCCCCATGGGTCTTCTTGCTGGCTGTAAATATCCTGCTGCTGTTTATCGGTATGTTCATGGATATCATCTCCGCAACCCTCATTCTCACTCCCATCTTTTTGCCGCTTCTCGGAAAATTTGGTATCGACACCATGCACTTTGGTCTGATTATGACCATTAATCTGGGCATTGGTTACTGCACACCACCCCTTGGTGTCAGCCTTTATATCTCAGGGGCAACTGTTGATCGGGACATCGTCTATGTCACCAGGGCAGTAATACCGTTTTTAGTCATCCAGGTGATCATTCTTTTTGTCCTGACCTTTATGCCAGACATCGTATTACTGTTACCACGCCTGGTTTACGGTTAAGTCACCGAAAATTGGTATCACAATAGACAATATCCCAGGCCCTGCTCAACAATTCCATTGCATCATATTGAGCGGGGCTTTATTCTACCCTCAATAACGGGGACAAGCACCTTCAGGTCATTCATTTTTCAAACCCAGGAAACAAATAGCGAATGTACTAAAATACAGATAATTTTTCAGCACAGGCGTTGACCCTGTTCTCTTTTGGGTCACACACCCCTTGATTGTTCACAAACAGGGAGGAGAGATGGCTAGGAAAAGGATTGGTGTTTTAACAGGAGGCTCAGGTCTTATTGGCGGCACTATCGTTAATTACTACAAGACCTACCATGCCGAAACGGTTGATATCCGAGCCCCAAGCAGCAAAAAACTCTCCCTGAGAGAAGAGTCCGATATTCGCAGATATCTTCTGGAAGTTCGCCCGGATTTTGTTATCAATACGGCAATGGCCAACCTCGGCTCTGATGGACAACTCTCCTATGAAGTCAACTACAAAGGCCCCGTAAATCTTGGCAGGGCAACTAGTGCTCTGAACATCCCTTTTATCCATATCAGCTCGGCTGCAGCGCTTCCTCCCGGAGTCGACCTGAAAGAAGACCAGGCCCTTCCCCTCAAGCCTTCGTTAAGTAACTACGCAAAATCAAAACTAATGACCGAAGCCACTCTGAAGTTAATGGGCCAGGAAAACAATCTTGACTACACATGCATTCGACTGGCTATCGCCTATGGTGCCCATGATCACAAAATTCAGGGCTTTCACCGATTGCTTTTCGCCGTGGCTGACGAGGCAATCCCATTACTCTTCACCAAACCAAATACCCTGCATTCCTATACGAACGCCAGAAAACTGCCCCACTTCATCCATCATATACTTGCCAACAGGCAGGAGTTTACTGGCCAGATCTACCATTTCGTAGATAAAAACCCGGTGGATCTTGCAACCCTTATTTTAACCATAAAATCTTATCTTAATCTTGATCGTCCCAGAGAAATATATGTGCCTTTCTGGGTTGCAAACTACGGGAAAAAAGTCATCGAGCTGGTCCTGGCTGCGGTTCGAAAAATGGGTATACAGGCAGCAATTCCTCCGGAGTTAATGTTTCTGGACAACCTCTACAACCCTCAGGTACTTTCTAATGAAAAGCTCAATGCCTCCTCTTTTGTCGATCCCATGCCGGAAGAGACCATCTTCACCCGTCTGCCTGAACTCGTCATTTATTATCTGTCTCGCTGGACCCATGAAAACCTGATAACAACCTTTAAAGACATTCTTGATGAACCATCGGTTGCGGATATTTTTGCCCAAGACCCGGAACGACTGCTTGAACTGGTTCATAAACAGGGTCTCCATCCTTTTAAAGACATGGGCAACCCATAACAGGCCCGCAAATATCGATTTCAGCTATCCCGTGCATTATTTAGTTGATATAATGAGGTAAGGCATCAATAGTAGAAAGGAAGCACAGAAGAGCATAAACTCCGACTGAAGAAACATCAGGAGATACAATCATGGATCCTAAAATACTTGTTCCCATTGACGACTCACCTACCTCGAAGGCTACCATTGAGTCAATTATCAAGCTCAAAGATCGTTTTTCCAAAAGCCTCACCCTGCTCTATGTCATTAATAATGATCAACTGGCCTATAGAATGATTCCTGACTTTCAGGTCGAAATGGTCAAGAAAAATGCCACGAAGGCAGGAAATCTTCTTTTAGATCGAACAAACCAAAAGCTGGCTGATGCGGGCTTTATCTGTGAACGTATTCTGGAATTCGGCGACCCACGATCAATCATTGCTCACACGGCCAACAGTCAGGGCTTTCAACTGCTGGTCATTGGACGACACGAAGGCGGTGGTGAGATACGAGACGTCCTCTTTGGATCCGTTGCAAACCACGTCCTCCATAATGTGGCTTGCCCTGTCCTGCTTTTTTAATATTTATCAGGGAGATAATGGTCCTGCTGCAATGGGATTGAAATGTGCATCATCAAAACCCGCAGTTACATCGAAGAAATGGCCCCAGAACAGCGGGTAAACGTCTCTTAGGATATATCGTCCAGCTCCCCGGCTACTTCCTCGGGGACTTTCTTTTTCCCCCTGCTCTCAAGAGGGTTAAACATAAAATATATGAATCTCCAAAAGAGATATAGTGCCAGCGTTATAAGGGGAATCAGGATATAAATAACGAGTGGAGCAAACCAGATAGAAACAATGTTATCGGTAATAAATGACATGTGAGCCTCCATATCATAGAGAGCTATCCGTGCCGGATCAATGCACGTCGTCGTACCATACCAGGGGAAAAATTCAGAGCGAAAGCTGGTTGTGCCGGGAGATCACTGTAAGGCTTTTTATTTTAGGATATCACAATTAGCATGAAGGAACAATTGATATAAACGCCTAAACCTTCCATAGGTAACAATACCTATCTCAATGTCTTATCGTATTTTTTCGCAATATCACCCTGAAACATTGTTCTTTTGTTCTCCTTAAAAGACTTCTTATTTCGAACACTTCTTTCAATCAATTGGTGTTGATATTGCCAAATAGCTACGATATGATGCAGGCAATGGAGTTATTAACATCACCTCTAAAATTCTACTTTTTTCCAATGACAATGAGCAACTTATTCACATATGGTTCACTGATGTGTGCTGATATCATGTATCAGGTTTCAGGCCAGCAGCCGATCCACCAGGCCGCCTATCTCGACGATTATTTCTGTTCACAAATGCACGATGAAACCTATCCCGGCATAGCGCCATCAGACGGGAACAGAGTAAAGGGGGTGCTCTATTTAAATCTGGATCATTTAGCTCTGAGCCGGTTAGACTCATTTGAAGGAGAATATTACGAACGTAAAGAAGTCAGCGTGTTGACGGAATCCTGCGGCCAGGTCCTGGCCATGGCCTACATTATCAAGCCGCAATTCAGGCATTTAATGACGGGGACGCCATGGAACTACGAACAATTTCTCCATACCGGCAAAAGACAATTCGAAATGAATTATCTAGGCTTTACCAGAATATAGCAGCCACAAGCCCCCAATCATGGTCAGATTTTTAAAAATCATAGGGAAAATATCCCTGTAGTTGATGACGATATTATGCTCTGCAACAAACTGGAAGACAGCCACCTGTTGATATCGTTTTACTCGATGTTGAACTTCCCGGTGGCAATGAGGTTGTTACAAACATGCCTCCGTTTTTTGAAGGAGCACAACCCGGAGGCTATTACAGAATGTGCGGATAGCCAAACAATCGCTACAATGATCGTGCCGTTATCTACCCTGCCGGCGAATATCGTCACACTTAAAAAATGGACCCGGTAAAGGATGTTTTGCATGGCTCAAATGGCTTAAGAGTGACTGGTTTCAGCTGGTGGCGTCTGCTAAAAACGGTAGGGTGGCAGGCAACTATCTTTTTTCAGGACTGACTTCCGGCTTGAAGGTTGATGGTGGCTTAAGTTGTCAGGGCAATACTTGCAGGTACCTTCGTCAGGCTTGATGTGGCCCATCCCGATGAAGGCACCACGGGCCTGGGTTATGTTCGGGGCCACGCATTGTAACACCCTTCCTCATTACTGGCTGTAGTCTGTAAAACGAAAAAGCCCCAACCCCAGCTTATGAAGACATCCGGGGAATGGGGCCTAGCATCACGCTTTAGAGATGCTTTTACAATTTTCGTTTGTCTATAACCCGGGCACCTTTGCCGTTAAAACGTTCAAGTGTTCTCTCTTCAACAAGCTGAATATTCACTCCTATGCCAAGCTCAGACGCCATTCTCTTTCTTATGGAATCGACAAAAGCTCGCTGCTTTCTCATTTCATCGAAGAAAATGGACTCGACAACCTCCACCATAACAGTCAGCTTATCCTCATTGTTTTCCCGCTCAACGATAAGTCTATAGTGCGGCTCCGTTCCTTCAATCTCAAAGAGCACCGCCTCTATCTGGGTAGGAAAGACATTGACCCCTTTGATGATCAACATATCGTCTGAACGGCCCATCATTCGTGAAACTCTTGTGAAGGTACGACCGCAGGGACAAGGCTCCGGCAAACGCCTGGTGAGATCGCGGGTGCGGTATCTGATCACCGGAAACGCTTCCTTGGTAAGGGTGGTAATCACCAGTTCCCCGACCTCCCCCGGTTTTACCGGTTCCAGCGTATCGGGGTCGAGTATTTCAATCAGAAAATGATCTTCATTGACATGCAGACCGTTACACTCACCACATTCACCGGCCACTCCCGGTCCCATAACCTCAGACAGGCCATAGTTATCCGTTGCACGTATACCAAGACGTTCATTGATCTCCTGACGCATGGCCTCGGACCAGGGCTCGGCCCCAAAAAGGCCATAGCGTAACGATAGCCCATTGGGATTAATCCCCATATCCATCATCACATCGGCCATTTTAAGGGCATAGGACGGGGTGCAGACCAAAGCAGTTGTTTTGAAATCCTGCATAATCTGTATCTGCCGCTTGGTATTACCGGCGGAAATTGGAATCACCGAGGCTCCCAGTCTCTCCGCACCATAGTGGAGGCCGAAACCTCCAGTAAAGAGCCCGTAGCCAAAGGCGATTTGGATGACATCATCGGGTGTGACTCCCGCACCACAGAGAATGCGCGCCACCAGATTGGACCAGAGAATAATATCCTTTCTGCTGTAACCAACAACTGTTGCCATTCCGGTGGTACCTGACGAGGAATGGACCCGAACCACATCTCGCAGGGGTACTGCAAAAAGTCCGTAAGGATAATTATCCCTCAAGTCCTGTTTGAGGGTAAAAGGATAATCCCTGATCCCATCCAGCGAGTTAAGTTTGTCTGGGTTGAGATGTAACTCGTTAAACTTATTCCTGTAAAACGGTACATTCGTTGCGACTCTTTTCAGGGTTGTCTGCAATCGTTCCAGCTGTAAGGCCTGCAAGTCAGACCGGGACATACACTCTTGTTCTTTTTGCCAATACATACCATCTCAATGTTCAGAATATTATGGTCAGTCAACCGGTTATACTATAGCGCCAAAGAAATCTGAGTCTTTTTTACAAAGCGCAGATCTGCTCCCGTGTGAGGATTGTAAAACCATCTTTCTGCAGGGTCTCAATGGCTTCATCCATTTTTTCAAAACGGAAAATCAACACTGCATTCTCCCCCGTTTTATTGACAAAAGCATACATATACTCAACATTGATACTGGCATTTTTAATACTTTTCAACACCTTGGCAAGGCCACCGGTTTTGTCATCAACTTCAACAGCAATCACACTGGTCTTACCGACAGTAAAACCATTATCCTTCAATACTTCTTTGGCTTTCTCCACCTTATCAACAATGAGGCGAAGGATGCCAAAATCAGCAGTATCTGCTACTGAAAGTGCGCGAATATTAATGTTGTTTTCCGCAAGAACAGCTGTAATTTCTGCAAGTCTTCCTGATTTGTTTTCCAAGAATACGGCTATTTGTTCTACGAGCATAATGTTCTCCTTTTCTTTGTACCCTAGAAAATCATCTGCAATCGGTGATTTGCTTAAATAATTGAATGATTTTGTTCAAGCGGGATTAGATTTTTCGATTGTCAATTACCCGCTGCGCTTTTCCTTCACTACGCTGGATAGTCTTAGGTTCTACAAGCTTCACCTTGCAGGTAACGCCAAGGAGGTCTTTGATTTCCTTCTGGATATACTTACTTAAATTTTCCAGTATCCGGATCTCATCGGAAAAAACGCCCTCACTCACCTCCACCTGTACCTGCATTGTATCGAGGTTTCCTTCCCGATCAACAACAATCTGATAATGGGGCTCAACCCCATCAATACCCATGAGCACATTTTCAACCTGGGAAGGAAAGACATTCACCCCGCGAATAATCAGCATGTCATCGGTGCGCCCTGTCACTTTCTCCATCCTCACAAGGGTTCTGCCGCATTCACACTGGTCGTAGATCAGACGGGAGATATCTTTTGTGCGGTAGCGAATAATCGGAAAGGCCTCTTTTGTAAGCGTGGTAAAAACCAGCTCGCCTTTTTCCCCTGGTGGCAAGACTTCTCCGGTATCAGGATCGATAATTTCGGGGAGGAAATGATCTTCAAAGATATGCATTCCGCGGTCTGTAAGCAGACATTCCTGGGCAACACCCGGCCCCATGACCTCGGAAAGACCGTAGATATCGGTGGCTTTGAGGTTTAATTTACGTTCCACCTCTTCGCGCATGTTCTCACTCCAGGGCTCGGCTCCAAAGATACCGACCCGCAGTGAGAGGGATTTGGGATCAACATTCATCGAATCCATTGCGTCGGCAAGGTTCAACGCATAGGACGGAGTAGAAAGCAGTACAGTAGAGCCAAAATCCTTCATGATGGTGATCTGCCGCTTGGAGTTGCCACCCGATACAGGGATAGCTGTTGCTCCGAGACGCTCAATCCCGTAATGGGCGCCTAAGCCACCTGTGAAAAGACCATAGCCGTAGGCATTATGAATCATGTCCCCTTTTGTGGCTCCCGCACAACACAGAGCCCGGGCCATGACATTGGACCAGGTCGTAATGTCTTTTGCCGTATAGCCAACAACAGTTGGTTTACCTGTCGTCCCTGAAGAGGCATGGACCCGAACCACTTCATCGAGAGGAACCGTAAACAGCCCAAAGGGATAGTTGTCCCGCAAATCATCTTTTACCGTGAATGGTAATTTTGAGAGATCTGCCAGACTTTTAATGTCTTCAGGCCTGACCCCGGCCTCATCCATTTTCCGTTTATAGGGCTTAACGGTTTTATACACCCGTGCAACCAGATGCTGTAATCGTCTTAACTGAATAGACTCAAGACCTACTCGAGGCAGGGTCTCAATTTCCTCTTCCCAATACGTAACAGTCATATCATCCTCTTGATTATTCGCTGACCTTTCTTCCTGCGGCGAAGGCTTTCAGATTTACATCAATATATTTTTCCGGAACATGGTGACGTATAATGTCTTCAAAATTGGCGACATCTACGGGCAAGAAGGCAGACAGCGCCCCAACCATAACCACATTGGCTGTGCGGACTTCACCCACTTCACGGGCGATATCAAAGGCATCCACCGGAACCACCACAATTTCTCTTTCACGTAAATGATCGAGGACGTCTTCAGGATACTCGGCCTGGCCGGTTGCAACTGCGGGAGGAAGAATTTTCTGAGTATTGACCACAACCTTGCTGCCCTTATGCAGATAGGGAAGGTAGCGAACCGCTTCCATCATCTCAAAGGCCACCTGGATGTCGGCACCGCCTGGTTCGATCAAGGGAGAATAGACTTTTTTCCCATACCGCAACTGGGCCGTCACCGAACCTCCCCGTTGAGCCATCCCGTGTACTTCACTTTTTTTTGCATCGTATCCCGCTGCTAAAAGGCTGTATACGGTCAACTCACTGGCGAGTAAAATGCCCTGTCCACCAACCCCTGAAAAGAGGATGTTTCCTGTATCTTTCATTATTTTCCCTCTCCTCTGGTTATGGCATCAAATTTACAAAGAGATGCACACTGCCCGCAATCGTTGCAGAGGACTTCATCTATCTTGGAAATGCCTTTCTGCGTTTTTCTATAGCCACGTTTCTCCGCTTCGCCTTCAGCAAAGGTCGTCCAACTGATCGCAGGACAGCCGAGACGAATGCAGGACATACAGCCCACACAGTTTTCCTGATTCGTAAAATAGGAAACAGGCTTTCTTTCTTTCATTTCCGGCAACAGCACACAAGGCGCCTCGGAAATTACAACTGAAGGTTCATCAAGGTCTACAGCTTCTTTGAGAACCCTGCGGGTCTCGACCACATCATGGGGGTTGACCTTAAACACATGCTTTACCCCAACAGCGCGGCAAAGAGCCTCAAGATCAATGGAACTGGCGGCCTCACCCTTAATGGAATAACCACTTGCAGGGTTATGCTGCTGGCCGGTCATTGCCGTTATACGGTTATCAAGAATGATAAGCGTTGAGGCGGAATCGTTATACACTGTATTAATCAGACCGGTTATCCCCGAATGAATAAAGGTGGAATCACCGATAACAGAAACAACCTTGTCATGCCCCCCATCTCCAAGCGCCTTGGCCATTCCGTGTGCAATGGAAACGGAAGCTCCCATACAGACACAGGAATCAATCGCAGAAAGAGGTGGTAGAAAACCAAGGGTATAGCAGCCGATGTCTCCGGAAACGAAGACTTTCATCCTTGAAAGGTTAAAGAAGATTCCTCGGTGGGGACAGCCCGCACACATATTGGGTGGTCTGTTGGGCAATTCAACAGGTGCAAACAGGTCAGACTTCGAGGCAGGGTCGATAGCATGCCGTACGATGGCGGTATTCAACTCACCCTGGTTGGGGATGAGGTCCTTGCCATGACAATTGATTCCCATGGCCTTGATATGGGTTTCAAGAAAAGGGTCGAGTTCTTCCACAATATAAAGTTCATCTACCATCCCGGCAAACTGGCGAATCTTGTTTTCGGGAAGCGGCCAGCACATACCAAGTTTTAAAACAGCTGCTTCAGGAAAAGCTTCTTTTACATAGAGATAGGAAACCCCTGAGGTAATAAAACCTCTTTTGCTATCACCCTCTTCAATCCTGTTAAATGGTGTGGTCTCGGCGAGGCTGCGACACTGAGCCATGCGCTCTTCAACCACCTCCCGGCGTTTACGGGCTATGGCTGGTAACATCACGAGTTTTCCGGGCTGTTTTTTCAGCTCTTCAACAGGTTTTACCGATCTGGGTTCACCCTTTTCTACGACACCTTTAACATGGGAAACCCGGGTGGTTATCCGGAGCATGATCGGGGTGTCAAGCTGCTCGCTCAGTTCAAAACCGGCAATGACCATTTCTTTTGCTTCACTCGGGTCAGAGGGCTCAAGCATCGGAACTTTCGCAGCAAAGGCATAATTTCTATTATCCTGTTCATTCTGTGAGGAGTGCATCTCAGGGTCATCGGCACTCACCAGTACCAGGCCGCCATTGACACCTGTATAGGATGCTGTGAACAGTGGATCAGCAGCCACATTAACCCCGACATGTTTCATGGTCGCAAGTGCGCGACCACCGGCAAAGCTTGCGCCAATGGCTACTTCCAGGCCAACTTTTTCATTTGGTGCCCACTCGGTGTATACCCCTTCATATCTGGAGAGGTTTTCCATTATTTCTGTTGATGGAGTTCCAGGATACCCCGATGCAACCGCCACTCCAGCCTCATAGGCTCCAAGGGCTATTGCTTCATTTCCTGACATCCAGAGTACATTTTCACTTTTGTTAGTCACAATCTCTCCCGAATAATAGAAATCAGATCTGATGTTTTGATGGTATTTCAAATGATAATTGCCAGCCAGGGTTAAGGACCTGCGCCAATTTTCCTCGATTAACGAACAAAGCAAATTACTCTGAAACTAAGTCAACAGGCAAGTTATTTTTCGTTTCACCTGCAAGCCCGATCTTTTCCCTGGCATCTCAGCCCATTCTGCGGTAATTGCAGCAAAGAAAAGGAAGGATGCCAATTGAATAAATGCTTTACTTTGACAACTTTTCTAGCAACTGTATAGTTATTAAAAATATGAAAACGCACAGTTTTTTATGATATAATATAAACAGGAAATCTGTTTACAATCTTTTATCCGACAGGAGGAAAGCCATGTATATAGGCCGGATCATGCACACAGACCTCATCACCGTAGCGCCAGAGACTACACTTGTTGAGGCAAAGGCAATCATTGAAGAAAAGTCCATTGATCATCTTCTGGTGGTCAATAAGAACAAAAAGCTGGTGGGCCTGGTTTCAGACCGGGACCTGAAACAGTACTGGGCATCCCCTGCGACTTCTCTTTCAACCCATGAACTCAATTATCTCCTGGAAAAAGTCGTGGTCTCAATGATCATGGTCAAAACCGTGGTGACTGTACCCACATCCACCACAATCGAGAGGGCCGCCCTCATTATGCAGCAGCACCGCATCAGCTCACTGCCTGTGATGGAAAATGATGAACTGGTAGGAATTATCACCAGTACCGATGTCATGGGAGTTCTCCTTGATGCCATAGGCATCAGTGATAATTCCATTCGACTGGGTGTTTTCGTCAAAGACACCATTGGTAAACTGGCGGAACTTACAGCGACACTGAAAAATGCAGATGTCAACATCCAGAGTCTTTTCTGCTGGCCCGAAAAAAATCATCCCGGTATCACCCAGATGGTTCTCCGGGTTGCCTCACAGGACGGTTCAAAAGCAATTTCAGCGTTGACAGATCAGGGCTTTAAGGTCAAACATCAATACGAAAAAGACATAACGCCTTTCCTGCCGGCATGACGACGACTTAAGGATAAACTTAAATACTTTTTCTAAAACACAAAAGGGCCGATCTTCCTTCAGAAGACCGGCCCTATTTTGCTTTGCGCTCTGTGGTTTATGTTTTCGGTTTTGTTGGTTATCTGATGGAGACTAACTCCGGCTGGCAAAGACCAGCTTGCCACCTAAATGTCCAGCAATTCCTGCCGCCGCAAGGGCAATGGCTGCAACAGCAAAATAAATCAATTGGGAAGGAGAACCCTCAGTGGCCACGCCTGGATCAATAATACGCCAGAAAACCAGAACATTGACCGAACCAAGAACTATCAGGCTACATACAATTTTCGTGATAAAAATTGCCGACTTTATCCCTCTATAGCGTTTTTGCCATTCAACATAACCTGTTCCAATCACAGCCGGTAACATGATCAAAACCGCAATTGCATTAAAAAAAGCCGCAGCTTCCAGAGCCGCTATTTTTAAATACATCGAAAGTCCGAGAAAAATTACCAATACAGGCAGGATTCCATTGGGAAAATGGGTGTGAATTGGGTGGAGATGGAATTTAAGAATAAGGTTTGAGATCATATCAAAGAAGGTTGAAGTGGGAGCGGTCTGGCCTGAAGCAGCCGCAGGAGAGCCAGATGCTGAAACGGCAGGGTCATCATCTCCGCCAATCACCTCACCTTCTGCATCAATTTCTACAAAAAGGCTTTTGTCCGCTCCACACAATGGGCATTTATCCGGTGCTTGATCTCCCTGGTGCACATAGCCACAAACCGTACAACGCCAGCGTCTGTCACTTTGTACATGGGCGTCCTCGTCTGGCTCTGTCCCCTGCTGAACCTCTGGAGATGGCACAACCTCCTCAAACTGATCTGCAGTGGCATCACAAACAGGACATTTTTCCGGTGGCTGAGGCCCCGTATGGAGATAACCGGAAACAGAACAACGCCATTGCTTATCGGGAGCCTGGTCCTCTGTAACTGCAGCCTCAGGCTGGTCGGACGCCTGTTCTTCATGGTCTGTGGCGGCAAGATCATCCTTTTTTTCAATAAACATTTTTTGAGGGGCTTCACAGATCGGACATTTTTCAGGAGGCTGTCCTTCTTTATGCACATAACCACATACCCCACACTCCCATTCACTCATCTCTGTATCCTCTTACGTTCAATTTATAATAGTTTAGCAACACATCACTTCTTTTTAAAAAATCCTGACAAGAAGATCAAGAGGATAAAACATCACCAGCAAATCAGCTTTGGGGCAGAGTAATAACAAAAGTCGTCCCAACATTTTCCTGGGTTTCAAAAGATATCGTGCCATTATGCTTGCTGGTTATCACCGAGTGGACAATGGCCAGGCCCTGCCCTGTTCCTTTGCCCACTTTTTTTGTGGTGAAAAAGGGATCAAAAATGCGATGTTGTGCGTATTTTGGAATTCCAGAACCGCTATCTTCGATACGTATCTCGGCATATTTGTCACACTGCCGTGTAGAGACAAGGATCTGCCCCTTTTCATGTACAGGATTTTCTCCAAGCTTTGACTCAATTGCATGGGCTGCATTAACAACCATGTTAAGAATGACCTGACCTATCTCATCGGAGAGACATTTCACCGGACGTAAATTCGAATCAAGGCTGGTCGTTAAATCCGCCACATACTTCCACTCATTTCTGGCAACAGTGATGGTCGTTTGAATAATTTTATTGAGATCAGTATCAGCTTTTGACCTTGTTCCAGGATGTGAGAACTCCTTCATTGCGGTGACAATAGTGGCGATGCGCTGAATTCCATCCCGACTCTGTTTTATAGCCAGAGGAATTTCCTCCATCAGATATTCCCAGTCAAGTGCTTCCGCGAGGTCATCAAGTTCCTGTATATGTTCCGGCTTAACTTCACCGCTCGAGGTCAGCCTTTGCACCTCCTTACATTTTTTAAAAAACTCAACCAGGTCATGAAAGGATTCGGCTAAAAAGTCAACATTGGAACTGACAAACTGGGTTGGCGTATTAATCTCATGGGCAATACCTGCCGCGAGCTGCCCGACGGATTCAAGTTTCTGCGCTTGAAGAAGCTGGGCCTCGGCGAGCTTTCGCTGTTTGACCATCTCCACAAGTTCATTATTTTTCTCAGAGATTTCCTTGGTCCTCTTTTCAACAAGCCATTCCAGGTCCTCCCGGTACATATCATGGGCCCGTTGAAGGGCTGTATGGGACAGAGCTAGTTCAATGGAATGCTTGAGAAGTCCCATATCCTGGATGGGCTTTTGAATATAGTCTCCTGCACCATGCTGTAAGGCTTCAATGACATTGCCCATGGTACCTTCACCGGAGATGATGATGACAGGCAGATTTGGCTGTTGTTCTTTCACTATCTTTAACAGCTGAAGGCCCCCCATCTCTGGCATACGCAAATCGGTTATTATCAGATCAACCTGGGTTTCCTGCATCACTTCGAGAGCCTCGACACCATTGCATGCCTTGCAGACATCATACCCCTCTGCTTTGAGATAGGCTGTCATCGACGTGCGAGTAAAAGTATCATCTTCTACAATCAACAATGTGGCCTTAGATACACCCATGAGACATCATCCTTTTTTCTAGTAAAATAAGCGGAGTGTAAATTGTTCAACACATAACTTTTGCACTCGTATCAGCCGGGATCTCGACCAGAAATCTTGCCCCTGCTTTACAATCCAGATCCAGCCACATGTCGCCCTGGTGTGTTCCCTTTACAATGGTGTAGGCGATGGACAAACCAAGACCGGTACCTTCTCCAGGCTCCTTGGTTGTGAAAAATGGATCAAAGACATGTTTGGCGGTTTCACGCTGAACCCCAGGCCCATTGTCCTCGATTTCTATGCGAACCATATTCTTTCTAAGACCTGTACGAATCAGAACTCTTGGATTTTTTGTGCCAGCCTTGCCCATCGCATGAACCGCATTTTTTATAATATTAAAAAACACCTGCTCCATCTCCACAGCGACACAATAAACAGAGGGTAATTTGGCATCATGCTCCGTATCAAAAATCACATTGATAACATTATATTTTTTCTTTAAATCATAATCTGACTGGACTAAATTGATGACTTGCTCGAAAAGACGCTGCACACACACAACCTCCCATTCCCCTTTTCCCGGACGACTAAACTCCAGCAGGTTTTTTATGATCTCACTTGCAGCCAGCGCCGAGGTTCTTATACCGTTTATAAAATAATCTAATTCCTGATGTTTTGAGTATTCTTCAAACTTCCAAAGATCAACACCGAATTCCTGCGCTACTTTCAGACTCCCTTCATTGCCAGGATCGAGAAACATTCCGATGAGTTGCGCTGACTGCATAATGCCACTTAAGGGGGTGTTGATCTCATGGGCTATTCCTGCCGCAAGACCTGCTATCGTTGACAATTTTTCAGACTGAAGGATCAGTTCCTGAATTTTATTCTGCGCGGTCACATCAACAAAAATACAATGGGTTTGCTGGATTACCCCGGCCTGATCTCTGGACAGGGTTGCATCAAGTTGAATCTGAATTACTGTCGAATCGCTTTTCACTGCTTCAAGCTCAATTGACGACACCTCAGCACTGGTCGGCAGCCTGTTTTGAAATACACTGTATGGCTGCACATGGTCTTGAACCAGAAAGTGTTCAAAGAATTGTCCCAAGACCTCTTCTTTCCTGTAGCCGAGGATAGCCAGCCAGGCGTTATTCACTTCAAGGATACGCCCGCTCCCATCGAGGCAATGGTAGGGCAAGGGCGCATTCTCATAGAGAACCCGAAAATAATGTTCCGATTTCTCCAGGTATTTTTCAATCTGTTCTTTATGTACTATTTCCGCACGTAGCTCGTCATGGAGAAAGGCGTTATCTAAGATAAGACGAATCAGGCCTTTAAAAGGTAATATCTCATGTATACAGACACTCATATCTCCCGTGTGTGGTCTTCCAGCCACCCGTATTACCGCCCTTTTTGCCTCATCAACTCGAACCAGAAGATAGAACCCTTCTGCGGACAGAGTTTCGCAGACCCCGGCATCCGAAAAACTGTCAAGAGACACGGGGGCAGGATCTTCCTCAAAGCGAAATTCTGTGACAGTGTTAGAAATAATTTCGACTGCTACATTTTCCAGGACCATAAACATGCGGAAAAGCTCAACCAGCTGCCTGACTGCGGCCTGCCTGGATGTCCCCGGCTTAAAGCCGTCTAAAACCCTCAAAAGCATTGACGATTGGGAGGACAGGAGATGTGGACTGGATTGGCCTGATTTGAAGGGTTGTTTGAGCACCTGCCGCAATCTGGTGTTGGACATCTTCTGGCGCCATTGATTTACAACAGATGAGAGGTGCAGAACAAAAATATCGCAACCAACCTCAATGCGTTCCCCCTTCATCCCTGTGTAGGACAGGAGTTCAGTAAAGGTGCTATTGCCGCCTGCATCCACCAGAGTATCAAGAAAGACAATAGTGTTCGCAGACTCACTGGTGAAATCCTGGTATTGAGATCGGCTATAACCAAGGAGGTTACCGCTCTTCCGCCACTCTCTCAGCCCACCACTTGAAACCGGATATTTCCGTTCACGCAACAACTGTTTTAACTGGGAGCTACTACAGATGTATGAGAAGCAATTCTCCTGGATCCTGAAACTCAGGCCGTCCCTGCTGCTCAGCCCCTGTAAACATGTCCCTCCCAAAACCACAGCTTCACCATGTGAGGGTGCGATAGCATCTATTTCTTCAACACTCAGCAAAGGCCTTCCACAACGTGCAGAAAAAGAGTTCAGTACAACGTCAGTCCAGCCCTGTTCTACCAGAACCGCTGCGGCTTCTCGGTAAAAATTCTCACAGACGACAACGGTTAATCGATCTGAAATCCATTCTCTCATGAATGCAAAACCCTGGTCACAAGGTTAAAAGAAGACAGTCTTTTCTTGCAGATGGCTGAAAATAATACCCCAGACTTTCCTACAACCTTTTCCCAGGGGAATCTGCAACGGCTACACGCGAAAGATGTCGACCATAAAGAGTCTCTCATTTTATTCTTCAGCCAGGACTCTATCAATGACGGCAACAAGTTCATTACCAAAAACTGGTTTTCCAACGATGGCTTTAGCACCTAAGGCCAAAAGCTCCTGCTCTGTTTCCCTGTCAAGCTGACCTGTCAGAACTATAATCGGCAAATCGGGAGATTGAATCCCTACTTTTTCAAGAAGCCCTCTCCCGGACAGTCCTGGCATGATAAGGTCTGTGACGAGAAGGTGATACGTGCCGGGATTATTCCTCAATAACTCCAGAACATCAGTACTCTCTGTTGTAATAGAAACGTCGTATCCGCTATTTTCAAGCTGCCGTTTATTGAGACGAACCAATAATGGATCATCATCTACCACGAGGATATGTTTTTTGTCGCCAACCATTTGTGTGCCTGTTATGTTACATGCAAAGAGAACCTCCCTCCCCATGATATCCGTTAAATATCTTACAAAAATCCTGGCCTACCCAGGTATTATCTCAAGATTTTTCAATCAAAGTCAAGGTGGATTTCAGGATGGGAGAGAAAGTTGGGAAAGAAAAAGCAACGTCGCAACAAGCGCTATACAACAAAAAAAAAATGGCTGGTTTTCGCGATAAACGAAAACCAGCCAGAATGAGCAGCCAAACATTACCTGTTAATCAAAGGCCATATCAGTTTTCCACTCCTGCCATACCTTACCGACCAGATCAATTCCAGGCTTTAAGGTCTTTTTACCAGGTTTCCAACCCGATGGAGTAGCCTCAGCCCCTCCGGTTTCCCGTACAAGCTGGAACGCCTGCACCTGACGAATGGTTTCGTTGACATTCCTCCCCACTGGTGGGGTAAGAACCTCAAATCCCTGAAGGACCCCATCAGGATCAATGATAAAACGTCCACGCGCCTCAACTCCTGCACTCTCATCAAAGACACCATAAGCCTTGCCCACCTTGCCACCTGCATCGGAAAGCATGGGGAATGGGACTCCGCCGTCTACCATTTTTTTCAGTTCATCATCATCCCACATCTTGTGGACAAACATTGAGTCGATGGACATGGATAATACTTCGACACCAAGCTTTTGCATTTCTGGGTATTTTTCAGCGACCGCTGAAATCTCAGTAGCTCAGACAAAAGTGAAATCACCCGGATAAAAACAGAGCAGAACCCACTTACCCAGATAATCTGAAAGTTTTACATTTACGAATTTACCCTGCTGATAACCAGGGGCTGCAAAATCAGGTACCTTCTGACCCACCATGAGCATAGCGCGTTCCTCCTTAACCTTTGTTTTTTCAGTAATGACTTGTTCCTCGACTTCCTCTCCAACCGGACCGCCAGTGGGTCTGGCACATCCAACACTTTCTTCGGCCATACACGCCTCCTTTAAAGAATTCAATGAATTGAGAATAAGAAAAACTCCCGCAAATCGGGAATTCCTCCACTTTTACGCCTCCACCTCACCAAACAAGGTGTCGGTAAACTTCACATACCAGGCCGCAGACTGGACCTGGATGATGTATGCAAGAGCAATAACCAGAGCAGCATTTGCACCCTCTGCGCCAAAACCATTTATTGCAATGGCAAGGGCAATTGATAAATTACGCATCACCGTCCCGTACACCAGAGCGATGCCGTCCCCCCGCTTAAAAAACGTTCGGCCAATGAACGTTGAGAGACTGAAATTAAAGATATAGAGAAGCAAAAGAGGGAAGAAAATTACCAAAATCAATCCGGGATTAGCGGTGATGGTGGTCGCTTTGAGCGCCATTGCAACAAACACTATGCCGAGGACACCAATGGTCGAAAGCGCCGGAAAGCGGGGTGCAATTCTCTCCTTAAATTGAGCCATACTGTATTTTTTGAGTAACAATTGCCTGGTAACAAAACCAGCAACCATAGGTAAAAACACAATAAACAGGATCTGCTGCATCACTTTGATAATATTTACTTCAACAATTGCCCCGAGAAGGCCACTGACATAAAAAGGTGTCAACAGGGATCCAAGAGTTAAACCGATCACCGTCATATTAATGGCAGCTCCCATATTCCCCTTGGCAAAACCGGTCCAGGAGATGGTCATGCCGCTGGTGGGGAGCAAAGATGCCAGAAGCAGACCAAGGGCCATATAGGGTTGGTCTGGGAAAAACCAGCGTCCCAGCAGAAATGCAGCAAATGGAATTATAGCAAAATTCACAAATTGTGTGGCAAACTGAAGCTTCAGATTAAGACCTTCTTGCAAGTGCTTTATGTTCAGGGTAACCATCATTGGATACACCATCAGAAACGTGAGTGGTACGATCAGTCCTTTTAAGCTCAGGACCAGATCCTTATTGACCACAGCCCCAAAGGCAAAACCTGCCAGCATCAGAAGAGGGATTGCATACACAAGATTTTTATTGATACGAATCAAGACCTTCCACATATTTTTTCCTTTCATTAATTGTGATTCTTCAAAAAGAAATCTACTTTTTAATTGTGCATATGTTATATTTACTCTTTCTCCGTTTTTGTCAAGACAAGGTGTTTAATTAAATACTTCAATACCCTTTTTTATGTATACCCTATCGTAAACAATCAAAATCAATCCTCGAAAGACAATGGACCCGCAGAAAAAAGAGCCTCTCACAATTTCCACTCATCGCCACTGCCTGATGTGCGGGCAGGACAACCCAATGTCATTTGGCTTAAAATTCAACAAAGATGGAAAAGGATGCGTTTCCACTTATTTTACAGGAAACGAGACAATGCAGGGCTATGATGGTATCATGCACGGTGGTATTCTTTCCGCGCTTCTTGATACCGCGATGGCCCACTGCCTTTTACATGAAAATATAGAGGCCGTGACGGGAGAGCTGAATGTACGTTTTTATGATCCGGTTGCCTTTGACAGTACCATGGCGATCAAAGCCTGGATTGAGTCCTCGCTTCCACCACTCTATCATTTGAAATCGCAAATAAAGATCAACGATAAAATCGTCTGCAAGGCAAAAGCAAAATTCATGCAACGGGACTACAACAATGCACGCTGAAAAAATTGAAATAAAAATTATTGTCGATAACGAGGCAAAAGATGGCCTGCGAGCTGAACATGGTTTTGCTCTCTGGCTTGAAATAGATGGCCAAAAGGTACTTTTTGACACCGGTCAAAACGATGCACTTTTATTTAATGCAGATAAAATCGGTGTAGATCTGGAAAATGCAGACAACCTCGTCCTCAGTCACGGGCACTACGACCATACCGGTGGACTCGCCGATGTTCTCGGCCGTAACCATAAAGTTCATGTCTACTGCCATGCGGCAGCTTTTCTTCCCCGCTATTCCATACATGATGGTATCGCCAAACCTGTCAAAATGACAACAAAGGCAATGAGCAGTATCGGCAATCTTCCTGAGACTAGAATGCACTGGGTAACAAAATCCGTCAGCATTTCAGGCCACGTTGCCATATCTGGAGAAATTCCGAGAAAAACAGATTTTGAATCAGCCGGAGGAGCATTTTATTTCGACCTTGATGGTAAAAGGGCCGATGCCGTCTCCGATGACATGGCTCTCTGGGTGAACAGTAAAGAGGGCCTGATCATCTGCGTAGGTTGTTGTCATGCCGGTATTATCAACACTATAAACTATATTAAAGAGATAAGTGGCATAAACAGGATCCATGCCCTGATTGGGGGGCTCCATCTGGTAAACGCAGACGAGAAAAGGCTTACAAAAACCATAGAATTCCTCAAACAGGAAGAGATCAAAAAGATCATTGCCTGCCACTGTACAGGAGAAGTCGCCCACCAGCTGCTGCAAAAGCATCTGCATGCAGAGAAGGGTTACGCTGGACTGACCCTTGAAATGAAATGACCCCTTTTTTATCTGGCCTCACCTCTTCACTCAAACCAAACGGGAAAGAATGAATCAAGCAAACAACATAACAGAATATCTACAAAAAAATCTTTCCGCATTGAGTCAAGAGCTCATGGAATGGCTGACTATTCCATCCGTAAGCACTCTGCCCGAACACAATGACGATGTACGTCGGGCAGCAGTGTGGATTCAAAACAAACTTACCGCTACAGGATTTCATCAGACCAGCATAATTGAAACCGCCGGACATCCCTTGGTATACGCCGAATGGATGGTCGATGCCACTCAGCCGACATTGCTTATCTACGGACACTATGACGTCCAGCCGACGGACCCTCTTGGGCTCTGGCAAAGCCCACCCTTTGAGCCGGAAATACGGGAAGGTAACATTTATGCAAGGGGGGCAAGCGATGACAAAGGCCAGATAATGCTTGTGATAGCGGCCCTACAGGCCTGGATAGCTGTAACAGGAAAACCACCCGTCAATATCAAGATCCTCCTGGAGGGCGAAGAGGAAGCAGGTGGCGAAGCTATTGCTGATTACGTGAGCCACAACAAAGAGGTACTTGTCGCCGACGCAGTTCTCATCTGTGACACCCACATGCCAAGTGCCAGCCAGCCCTCACTGATCGCAGGGCTGCGTGGTATCCTCTACACAGAGCTGCACATTACCGGCGCGAAAACCGACCTCCATTCCGGTAGTTATGGCGGGGTTGCCCCAAATCCAATACACGCTCTCTGCCTGATCATCAGCCAAATCAAAACTGAGGATGGCACAATTCACATTCCGGAACTGCAGGCGGCCCTGCCCACCCCCCTTGAGACGGAAAAATCTTTCTGGAAAGAGGACCCGCTGAATATTGAAAAAGCGCTGTGCGAGGAGATGGGAGTTACTGATCTGGTTGGAGAAAATGACTACCCTGCACTCGAACGTATTGGTCTGCGCCCCACCTTTGAAGTCCATGGTATCGCCGGTGGCTTTACCGGAGAAGGCGCAAAAACAGTCATTCCAGCCAAAGCCACTGCAAAAATCAGTCTGCGTCTCCCTCCAAATTATAACACGAATGAGGTCTTTTCCTGGCTGAAAAAACGTGTTGAACAACTCAGTCCCCAAGGTTACAAGGTAGAGTTGAAAAATATTCATGCCGGAGATGGCCTTATAGTGGATCAGGACAACCACTTCTTCCGGGAAGCCGCTTGCGCCCTTGAAACGGCATACAACAAACCACCTGTATTCCTCAAGGAAGGGGGCTCCATTCCTATTGCAGCCCTTTTTGACAAGCACCTTCGTACGCCTGTGGTTCTAATGGGATTTGCCCTGCCCGATGACAATATCCACGCACCCAATGAGAAATTTAATCTCCAGCAGTTTTTCATGGGTATGAAGACGGTAGCTGATTACCTGGGACGACTTAGAAAGTAAACCCTGGCGGATCAAACAAACTCGTATGTGTTTGTTTGATCGTTTAATCTCGAACTGTGCTCCTTGCTTCAAACAGTTTGCCTCTTCAACTCCGCATCCCCTTACAGCCCAAATTTTTCAGCAGCCCTGTTACAGAGGTACTCCCCAATTGGCAGGGCAGAGGTTGCAGCAGGCGACGGGGCATTACAGACATGCATGGAACGTGGACTTTCCGCAAACAGAAAATCATGGACAAGGCTGCCATCATTCATTACCGCCTGGGCCCGAATGCCGGCGGGATATGGCTGAAGGTCTGAGGCGGTTATTTCAGGGCAGTATTTTCTGACTCTTTTCAGGTACCCAGGCAGATAAAGCGAATCAACCATTTCTTTGATCCCACTGCCTATGTTTGCCCGGATGAGCCTCCAGAAACCAGGGAAAGATACCATCTCTTTGATATCCATCGGTTTTATATTTATCCGGCCATACCCCTCTCTTTTATAGCCAAGTACCGCATTGGGGCCCACAGTCACAGAACCATTCACCATCAGGGTAAGATGGACTCCCAGAAACGGCAGGTCCGGGTCCGGTATCGGATAAATCAGATGGTTGACGATGCTCCACAACCCCTGTCGCAGCTGATAATACTCACCACGAAATGGCACAATCTGGAAATCAACCGCGATACCAGTCATCTGGGCCAGCCTGTCCGCCATAAGACCGCCACAGACAAGAAGGTATGAGGCGATGATAAGGCTGTCGCCAGTCACCACTCGAATGTCCCTTTCACTCTCCTGGATTTCAGTCACTTCGGCGTCAAAGAGAACCTCTCCTCCCCGTGCCCTGTACAACGATACCATCTGACGTGTAATTGCCGAGTAGTCAGTAATCGAGGTTTCCGAAACCAGCAGCGCTCCTTTGCCGACGATGTGAGGTTCGCGCTGTCGGAGTTCCTCGGCAGAAATGGTCTGCACTTTAATATCATTTTCATGACATCTCAGGCGTAAGCCTTCCATACGCTCAAGCTCCAGTTCATCTGTTGCAACCAGCAGCTTTCCGCAGTTTTTATAAGGAAGATCGTGTTGCGCACAGAATTGCTTGGTAAGAACGGCTCCTCTCTTGCAAAAGTCTGCCTTCATACTTCCAGGCTGATAGTAGACACCGGCATGAACGACTCCGGAGTTATGGCCTGTCTGGTGCTGTGCGCATTGTTCTTCCTTGTCGACCAACAAGATAGACAGACCGGGGAAGGCCGTCTTTAGTTGCAGGGCGGTAGAACAGCCAACAATTCCACCACCAATGACAATGAGGTCTACATGAGTCTGATTCATATTTACAATCCTCGGTTACTCTTAGGTTAAAGCCTGACACCACAAACAATATTTGATCCCAGGCACCAGTCAATGTATAGCGATAATCATATTCCCAAAATATTAACAAACCACTCTCATCCACACACCAATGGCTGCAAAAAGCCAAAAAGGCAATACCTTGTTGCCCTTTCTGTATGTTATATTGCGCAAGACAGAGAGAAAAAGAGTGTTCCATGTTTTTAATCCAATAAAACGCACATAAACAAATTCCCTCATACAACAAAAGGCATAAAATGATTCATCATGTTGAAGTTCAGGTTCTTATCCTCCTCCTTATCGCATCGGTTGTGGGAATGCTTGCCAGACGGGTTCGCATACCTTACACCCTTGCACTTGTGCTGGCGGGGCTGGCCCTCAGTTTTGTGCAGATGGAGGCACTGAAGGATCTGAATCTGACCTCTGATTTGCTCATGCTATTATTCCTGCCCCCGCTCCTGTTTGAGGCCGCATATCACATGCCTTTTGCAGAGTTGCGTAAAAACGGGGCCCATATAGCTTTTCTGGCTTTGATTGGAGTCATTGTCTGTTTCTGTCTTACAGCCCTTGGTATCTTTACAACGTTCGGCACATTTGATATCGTCCACAGCTTTGATTTCAGCTGGCCCCACGCCTTTCTCTTTGCCGCAGTCATCTCTGCAACAGACCCCATCAGTGTCCTCGCGCTGTTCAAAGAAATGGGGGCTCCAAAACGGTTGTATCAGATTGTTGAGGGCGAATCACTTATCAACGACGGAGTCGCCGTTGTGATCTTTGCTATTGTTTTTGCCATCCTTGGCTTTTCATCAAGTCATGGCACACAAACTGAATTAGACAGCACCCGGGCAATCATTGTATTTGCAGGCACGATCTTTGCCACAACAACAATCGGCGGTGTGCTCCTTGGGGCAGCTATAGGGGCTCTGGCGAGTGTCGTGACCCGTCAGATAGACGACCATCTGATTGAGGTAACACTCACAACACTTGTTGCCTGGGGTTCGTTTCTTGTGGCAGAAGAACTGCACGTGTCCGGAGTTCTGTCCACCGTTTCAGCCGGTATTTTTATGGGCTCCTTCGGCAAGTACTTTGGAATGAGTGCCTCCACCCGCCTAGCCGTTCAGGACTTCTGGCAATACATGGGTTTTCTCTCCAACTCCTTTATTTTTCTTTTGATCGGCCTGGAACTGGACCCAGGTGCCTTTTGGGCCAATATACCTGCAGTTATGCTCGCCTTCACTGTTGTTATTGTGGCCCGAGGTATACTCATTTATTTAGGGATCCCGCTGGTTGACCTCTTTTCTACACCGATGCCCCGTGCCTGGCGACACATCCTCGTCTGGGGAGGGTTACGGGGCTCACTTTCCATGGTCCTTATTCTCGGCTTACCCGCAGATTTTGCAGGACGCTCCTTTCTCATCAACCTGGTGTTTGGAGTGGTTTCCGTTTCTCTCTTTTTCCAGGGCCTGACCATGAGCCCACTCATGAAACGTCTGGGACTTACCCTGGACAATGTCAACATAAACCACGAATATGACATTGCCCGAGGTCGTGAACTTTCATACAGAAAAGTCCTGCAGGAAGCCCAGAACCGGCTTTTCCAAGGTGTCTCCGACGAAAAAAGTTACAAGAAAGTCATTGAGTACTATCGCGACGCCAGTGAGAAAGCCCAGGTCGAGACAGCGAAATACGCAGCAGCCCAGGCAACACCTGAACGTTTATTTGAGGCAGCAAAGTCGCTGGCGGTAATTGAACGCGAGGCCTTAGACTATTCCATGAATGCAGGATTGATTTCCTCATCCACCTGTGCAAAATTAATTTCTGACCTCAACGCCCGGGTGGAAGAGCTTGACTCGGCTGCAGCAGAAAGTGATGAAAAACTTGAGGAGACCTTCAAAAAGCTCTACAGCAGGCTGACAGAAACCTCCGTCTAACTGATAACACTCCATCTTCTGGCAGTACTCGACCCCTGGCTACTCCGCTTCAACCTATGACCCAGCTTTACATTGTTATAAGCCAGGATTATGGTCAATATCAGGTGTGGTTGCACAACAGTCCGTATACCTTTGAGAAGTTCTACCACTGATTTTATCGATGAGGTGAAATATGCACAACCATCTTTATATTATACTCCTGATTGCACTTTTACTCCTCGGCGGCAATCACAGCTCCATTGCAGCCGAATCCGAAAAAATAACCGGTACAGCGGGAACAGAACTGCAGGTTAAAAGCTACGCCGAGTTTAACGAACCGTGGGCCATGACCTTTCTTCCCAGCGGAGAAATGCTGGTGACGGAAAAACCCGGAAAGCTCCTGCTGGTGAGCGCTGATGGCCGATCCAAGGTATCAGTGCGCGGGGTTCCAGAAGTTGCGTACGGCGGCCAAGGGGGACTGGGTGATGTTATCTTGCACCCGGATTATGAGAAAAACAGCCTTATCTACATATCCTACGCAGAGCCAGGTTTTTTTGGAAAAAGGGGTGCGGCTGTCGCACGGGCCCGCTTTAATCAAGACCCAGCCAGTCCTTCTCTGGATAATTTGGAAGTGATCTGGCGCCAGATCCCCAAGGTGAAAGGACGAGGTCATTACTCACATCGTCTGGCTTTTAGTCCGGACGGCAAACTGTTCATTACCTCAGGTGAGAGACAGAAACAGGACCCGGCACAGGATTGGTCGCAGAATCTTGGAAAAGTCATCCGGCTTAATGACGATGGCTCAGTGCCACCCGACAATCCTTTTCAGAATAAAGGTAATCTGGCCAAGACCTTCTGGTCTCTTGGCCATCGCAACATGCTTGGCATTGCCTTTGATAAAAATGGTCGCCTGTGGACCCATGAGATGGGTCCGCGCCACGGCGATGAGTTAAACCTGACAGTAGCCGCTGATAATTACGGCTGGCCTGTTGTATCCTGGGGCGACCACTATTCAGGAATACCAATACCAGATCATGACACGCGCCCCGATTTCAATGGTCCGGAGGCATACTGGGTACCCTCAATTGCACCTTCAGGTTTGATTATTTACAGCGGCAGGCTGTTTCCTGACTGGCAGGAAAATGCCCTGATTGGCGGGCTTGTCTCTGAGTCCCTTATTCGGGTCAAAATAACTGGTGACAAGGCCGAAGAGGTAGAACGTTTTGCCATGGGAAAACGCATCCGTGAGGTTGAACAAGGCCCGGACGACGCTATCTGGATCCTTGAAGATAAACAGGGCGGCCGCCTGCTCAGACTCACACCTCTTGAGTAAATCAGGGGTTCTCACCATCTCGCCCGCCGAACAGCCAGAAAGGTTGTTCATTCTTTCTGGACAGATCCGAGTTATCCTGTTCGCGGGACATTCATGGACTATACGCTGGCTAATCCCCGTTCAAGACCCAATTGGAGGAGGTGTTTCAATATCAAAAAAATCCCGGGAAACCCTGTTGATTATCACATCCAGAAGACACATATTATTGATGATAATAATAGAATATTGCTTGTTGTACACTTCCGCCTCAGGGTCTCTTAAATAATCCAATATTTTTCCCAGTACAAGCCGTTACATGGAGGTGGAACAGTCAAACGGAGGTCGTCCATGGTTGAACAGATATCTCAAGAAGGCGAAGGAAGTAAAGGACAACAAAATCACACTTCCATATGGCCCGACTGGTTCCCGGCTATTGCCGCTTTTAGAAAATCTGACAACATGAAGGCCTCCTGGCAGTTACTGAACACAATTTTACCATATTTCGGTTTATGGTATCTGATGGTCCGGTCAATTCAACTTGACTATTCCTACCTCGTAACCCTGATACTCGCTCTGCCTGCCGCTGCATTTCTGGTCCGCATCTTCATTTTATTTCACGACTGTGTACATGGCTGTCTCTTCAAGTCCAGGCGCACCAACGCTTTCGTTGGCTACCTCCTTGGTGTCCTTGTTTTCACCGCATTTGAAGAATGGCGCTTCATCCACCTTCGGCACCATGGAAGCTACGCTAATCTCGATTCCAGGGGTTTTGGAGACGTCTGGACAATGACACTTACAGAATATCAGAACTCGCCTGAACTCAAAAAATATCTTTACCGACTCTACCGAAACCCAGTTGTACTTATCGGCCTGGGAGCTTTCTTTAATTTCTTTCTCCATAATCGCATCCCGGATCTGCGGGTGAAACGCAAGGAACGAATGAGTGTTGTGCTGACCAACCTGCTCATCGTCGCAGTGGCATTGGTTGCAGCGGAAATTATGGGATGGCGGGTCTACCTCCTGATTCAGGTACCGGTTTTGTGGCTGGCCGGAGCTGCTGGTATCTGGTTGTTCTATGTACAGCATCAATTTGAAGGCGGATATTGGGCCCGCAGGGGAGACTGGAAGCCCCTGCGCGCTGCCATGGAAGGAAGTTCCTTTTATAAGCTCCCTGGCATACTGCGCTGGTTCTCCGGCAACATCGGGTACCACCACATACATCACCTCAACCCCTTAATCCCTAACTATTGCTTAAAAAAATGCCACGAGTCGGTACCCGCCCTCCAGGCAAAGACGCCACTTACATTACGGGCCAGTCTCTCTTGCAGTAATCTGAAGCTGTGGGATGAGAGCCTGCAGAAAATGGTTTCTTTTCCCTGATCCGGTGAAATATTTTACTGGCATTTTTTGAACATCTATCATTGGTTCCAGACAAAGAGTTCCAAGAGCCACCAGCAATGCTCGGACTGAAAATTTTCCAGGGAGGTTCATTTTTTTGCGCTCAGTAATTTTCGGACATGAGATTTAAAACGGGTTAAGCCCGCACTCCAAGGATTAACGGTACAATGAGAACAATTTATCGTTTAAATAGACGTTCTCAATAACATCCTCAAGAAGCAGCCAACAACAATAATTACTCAAAATATTTCAGCCTGAACCAATTGAACAGAACTGCCATGCTGCAATTAAAAAGATTTCTTTGGCGGCAAAGATTTTCATCGGAATGGCTCAAACAGATATTCAAGCCCGTTCACCTTGATCTCATAAATGGTGGCCAATTGCTCCCCTAACTTACCCTTGGGAAAACCTCGTTGAGCAAACCAGACCACATAAGGCTCAGGCAGATCTATTAAAAGCCGTCCACTATACTTGCCAAAAGGCATTTTGGCCCGACTCAAGTCAAGAAGGGCCTGATGCTCCACATTCACTGTATCCATAATGTATTTTTATAAAAGATGAACGAGAGGAGTACGTTCTATTTCTCCACACCCTGCTCAAGAGGCAATCACCCTATTTCCTTGAGAATACTAGTGCGTGCTGCCATCAACACCAGCTTCGTCAAAAGTAGCCATCTCCCGCATCATAGAACAGGAAAGCTCAACCAGATTCATGGTAATTGCAGCCCCAGTCCCTTCGCCGAGTCGAAACCCGAGATCAACGACAGGTTCCAGTCCCATAAAATCAAGGGCTGCTTTCTGCCCGACCTCAACAGACCTGTGGCCCGCCACTAGATAATCTTTTACTTCAGGACAGATCAAATAGGCAAGAAGCCCAGCTGCAGTAGAGATAATACCATCGAGTACGACACAGCAACCCTCAGAGGCCGCAGCCAGAACCGCCCCGCAGATCCCGCCCAACTCATAGCCACCAAGAGTTTGTAACAATAGAAGCCCATCTGTTCCTGAGGGTTTATGCAGGTGAAGCGCTTTTTCCAGTACCTCTATTTTACGCAGAAGCCCCCTGTCATCAACACCAGTCCCCCTGCCAACAATGTCTGCTATGCTCCTGCCTGTTGCAGCGGCTATTATAGCGGTGGCGCTGCTGGTGTTTCCGATACCCATTTCACCAAGTCCTACGATCCTGCAGGGGGCTTCACGCTGTTTTTCAAGAAAACTCTCAGCACCTTTTTCGATGGCGGCAATTGCCTGTGAACAACTCATTGCCTCGGTGATTGCAAAATTATTAGTGCCATAGGCAACCTTTTTTTGCACAAGTAAGGGATGGGCATCAAAGTCTGCATTCACTCCCATATCAACCACGGCAAGATCAATACCATACTGCCGACAGAAAACATTAATGGCAGCCCCTCCACCAAGAAAATTCTCCACCATCTGAACCGTGACACTGGCTGGATATGCAGAGACGCCCTCTTCAACAACTCCATGATCTCCGGCAAAAACAAACATTCTTTTGCCGGTAACATCAGGTGTCAGGCTCTTTTGAATACAACTGATTTGTACCGCCAGGGCCTCAAGCCGTCCCAGGGCCCCCAGTGGTTTGGTCTTCATATCCACCTTTTTCTGGGCAGCACCTCTGGTGTTGTCCGAAGTGGGTACAATCTTATGAATTAGAGCCTTAACTCTTGCAGATTTTAAAAGTCCCCGCTGCAACTCAGGTGGGCAAGCGACAACCTGCGGACGATTATCCTCCTGCGCAACTTGTGTTCGTCCGTCACCTGACATTTGTACAATGTATTTGAGACGTTCTCCCGCCAAAATTGAGGGTAAGAGTTCCTCAACCTCAAAAGGCTGAACAACCCTCTCGATAAGCTGGGAGATACCATTCTTTTGCTGGCTGCAAAACGAAAGGGCCTCTAACATATCTGCTTTTCTGGGCCCATAGCTTCCCATCAGGACAAGTTCCTTGTAATGAATCAGGTTCAGCAGATTGGTATCAATTTCCTCGTTTTTTGTGAGCCCGCTGAAAAACCCCAACCGTCCCCCTTTGCGCAACTTGGTGACACAAAGGCTAAAGGCGATATGGCTGGCACAACAATTAATAGCAAGATCGAAATCCGCGTTCACGGTATCTTTACAAAGTTCAATCTCTTTTTCTGCAGCCAAGGCCGCAAGGCGTGATATTTTTGCCTGACTCTGCTCAATTACGGTAACCGAGCAGCCCTTTTCTCTTAGCATCAGTGCGGCAATCATGCCCACCACCCCGCCGCCATAAATTATGGCCCGCTCACTTTTTTGAGGCTGAAGCATCTTCAAAGCATGAAGAACGCAACCCGCAGGTTCAGCAAAGGTCACCAACTCAGGAGATAGATCTTCCCCTACCGGGATCAGACTTTTTTCAGAGACCCGGACAAAGCCTGCAAAGCCGCCATCTGAATGAAAACCGATAATCTTCATCTCTTCGCAAAGGTTTTCTCTTTCCTCTCTACAGTAGGCACAAGCGCCACAAGCCTGTCCCGGCCAGACTGTATAAAGCGTACCGCTGTCATCGACTGCGGCAATCTCATGGCCCAGAACCCTTGGCAACAAAAGATCTCTGTGCCCCAGACGCCACATTTTGGCATCAGTTCTACAAACGGCGCAACAGAGTACCCGCAAAATCTTGTATCCTTTTTGAGGTTCAGGCCTTTCGTCTGTCTGCTCAAAGAACAGACTGCCACTTTTTTTCAGGATGAGTTTCATGGCTCAATGAGGGGAAAAGGTTCTTCAAAAATGGTTAGTTTCATGATTTGAAAATTTGCATATTCAGGCAAAAGCCGGACGCATTTCTGTTGAAGTTGAGACGCTTCAGACAGAGCAAATACCGAACCTTTGTTCATAGGACACGGTTCAAACCCTTGGTCAACAAAGCGGATATAATCCGTACCGATTTTTACAATGAGGAGTTCGGCGGTAAGGGATTTATCCATGTCCAAGCGCCTCCAGTCTGGCAAGCCCAGCATCTGCATCTCTGTTTTGTGCAGCCACCCAACCTTCCAGAGTACGAAAAGTCTTGCCCGACAACAGAAGTTCCCGGGCTTTTTCAACCCCTTCCTTGATGGTTGGTACTGTTTTCTGAAGGTAAAAAATCAAGCCACCATTAAGGGCCACGGCGTCGTTTCTCGCCTCCCCGCCTCTCCCCGCAAGCAGTTCGTACATGTTTCTGGCTGCAATCTCACGAGTTTTTTCAGACGACAAGGCCTCGGGGTGATGTACTGAAACTCCAACATCCTCAGGCATAAAAGATATTGGCTCAACTTTGCCGTTTCTGAGCAACATCCCAACCGTCTCACCACATACCGAGGCCTCGTCCATGCCTTTATTACTGCCGTTTATTGCCCCGTAGACGACAAGGGCATCACTGTAACCGATGGCCTGCATCACCTCAACCACAGGCTGGACCAGTGCCGGTGAATAAACCCCCCGGACAGCGACCCTTGGTAGAGCGGGATGGGCAAGAGACGCCGCAATGTTTAAGGGAGAACCAAAACAGATCTGGGAAAGAATACGACCAAGAGCCATGGGATGAACCTGAGGACTCATGCCGTTAAAAAGGCCGATTCCTGCTTCATAGACACTTTTTTTCACCAGCCCCACTTCACACTCCACATCCACCCCGAGCAATTCGGCCATGTCAACAGTGCCACAGGAGGAGGTAATGGCCCTCGCCCCATGCCTTGCAACCTTAACACCCCCGGCTGCCGCCACAAGAGAGGCTGCGGTACTGATGTTGAAGGTTTTAAAGGTATCCATTCCCGTGCCACAATTATCGACCACGGTAAGATCTTTAAAATCAACTTTTTCGGTATCCAGTTCATAGATCGCCCTCCAGCCACCGGCAACCTCCTGTGCTGTTTCTCCTTTTGCCGTCAATGCGGCAAGAAAGGCACCCTGCTGCATCTCGGTCACTTCATTTGCCAACACCATGGAAAAAGCCTCATAAGCGCTCTCTGCCGAAAGATTTTTCTTTTGAATAAGTTGGCCGATATACAGACCGATTTGTTTATTTTTCACCATATCCATAAGTAATCCCTTTATATCTTTAATTACCTGCTCCGTGGAGCGGTTGGAAAAAATTTGGAATTGGATACGAAAAAAATAAAGCGTATAAGACAAGTCTCCGTATCCGTAACAGCATGGTCCACCATTATCTGCCACAATAAAGTGACATAATGATACGGACTATGCACAGACACAGAGTAGCTCCAGTGGGTAAACTCTGATGACAGCTCGAATGAGCTCCCATAACAGGCAGGCTTTCTGACTCACGGATTATTCTGCAACACAACCGCCTTCCCAGATTTTCTCCAGTGACGGCCCAAGATAGCACAAGGGCTTGGAGAAATGTGATTTCTCCCGTTGCTACAGCCTCCGTATACAGCAAGGACTGGCTTGTGACGGAATCGCACCGTCTTTCCTTTTAACGTTACATGCACCTGATACATTTCTTATACCATTTCAACCCGATAATTCAAAGTCTTTGTAAAACTGGTGAAGAAAGGAACACATTCAGACCTCTTCAACAAAGTTCTTCAACATCGACATTCTCCTGTGCTAAAATAAACCCAGCACGGTGGCGATGGTTTTCTCATCGATTTTTCGTCAGAACTGTAATTTTTACTTTTGGATATGAATGGAAACTATCATTGCCCGACAACCGATCTTCAATTTTAACAGAAGACTATTCGCCTATGAACTGCTCTACCGGGGAGTAAAAAATCTCAGTCTTATCAACATTGGTGGAGAACGGGCAACCACCTCCCTGCTCACCGGAGCCTTTTTGACAGAAGGCCTGCAAAAGATCAGCAACAATAAACCCTGTTTTATTAATTTCACCGAAGAACTTTTACTCACTGATATTGTAGGGAACTTCTCGAAAAATAAAATTATTATCGAAATCCTTGAGGATGTGCGGCCAACAGACGAAGTGATCAATGCCTGTAAGAAAATCAAAAAAGAAGGTTATATTCTTGCCTTGGACGATTTTATTTTTCACCAGAAACTCTCACCCTTAATTGAGCTGGCAGACATTATCAAGTTCGACATTCAACTTACGCCGGTAAACACCATTCACAAAGCGCTACACTACCTCTCCCGTTACGATATTGAGTTGCTGGCAGAAAAGGTAGAAACACACGAAGAATTCCAAAAAGCCGTCAAACTCGGGTTTACCTATTTTCAGGGATATTTTTTCGCAAAACCAGAAGTCATACGCATAAAAGAGCTGGAAACTTCCCATTTGCACCTCCTCACACTCATTGCAGAAATCAGTAAAAAAGAAACTTCAATGAGCAAACTGACGCAAATAATCACAGCTGATGTCTCTCTTTCCTATAAACTGCTCAGGTATATCAATTCTGCATATTTTTATCTGATAAAGCGCGTCGAATCTATAACCCACGCAATCACCTATCTGGGAGAGGACGAGATAAGAAGATTTGTGACCCTGGTTGCAATCTCGGAACTTGCTTCGAAGCGACCGAGGGAAATCATAAGACTTGTAACCATTCGGGCTAAATTCTGCGAACAACTTGGCCTGCACAGTGGCTGGTTGACAAACCCGGACGAACTCTTTCTCCTGGGTCTGTTTTCTCTACTTGATGCAATGCTCGAAAGTCCCATAGAGATAATTCTTGAGAAAGTTCCCGTTTCCGACGAGATAAAGCAGGCGCTCATCTTCCAGACCGGACCGCTTGCTCCATTTTTAAAAACTGTGGTCCACTATGAGAAAGGGCAGCACGAGAGCTATCTCCAGACACTTCAGCAATTAGATATAAATACCAAAGATATTCACAAGCTTTATCTTGATGCAACGGCGTATGCAGACAACCTGGCAGCCCTGTAAGGCTGCAAAAACGGGACTATCTCTACCATATTGAACCCAAGTCAACCTTCGCATTTTTGCTATTACAGGTGTAAGCTGGGATCTTTACGAGACATAACCCCCCCTGTCCAAAATGACCAATTTCTTCAAAACTCTGCTTGCAACCCTCACCTTCGGCCTTTTATTTTTCGCCCCCCTCTTTGCCCAAACTGATGAGCAACAGAACGAAGATTTTCAATAACACAACACGACAGAGAGTCTTCCAAAATATCCATTACACTTACCCAGGAGTGCCTGGTCCAGGTTTCAAATAAAACAGCCGATGGTGCGCTACTTGCGCTATCTGTCACCGCCTATTATATACGGCACTTAGGCCTTAACGACCTGAAGATCACCGGCTATTCAGAGACCAAAGGCAGCATACATATCGGCATCCAAAAAGGACAACCTTATCTCCATTCAATTATGAGTGAGCTGATCCGTTCCATCCCGCAAAATGCTATTGATGCCGTCTATCAGAAATGGAAACTTTATACTTTGAACATAAGGTTAATTATAAGATCCTGTGGAAGATTTTTGCGGCAATTGCCTTTGTGGTTGTTGTTATTCTTCTCTGGAACAGGCAACTGTTCCAGCTCAACAAAAAAATTGCTGAGGCAAACAGGCAGCTTGAGGAGGAAATCAATCGTATACGCAGATATAATGGGGATCTTTCCATAATACTTACAGACCTTGACTACTGCAAAAAAGTCAACGACACCTGGGGACACCAGACTGGAGATGAAGTACTTCAATCATTGGTCAGGCTGTTGATGGATAACACCAGAGAGTGTGACCTCATCAGTCGCTGGGGAGAAGAAGAATTCCTGATTATCTGCCCAGAAACCAAGGCAGAAGGAGCATCTATCCAGGCCGAACATCTCAGACAGATTTATTCGCAACTTTCCTTTGATTCAATAGATACGCAAACCGCAAGCTTTGGCGTCGCAACTCTTGTTCCCGGCGAGACGAAAAACAGTTTTATCCAAAGGGCAGACGATGCCCTGTACCAGGCAAAAAAGAAAGGCCGCAACAGGGTCTATACCGCCTGCTAACCTGCCGTAGTGGATACTTTCCCGTCTTGGGGTGGCCTTGTCACATTACTTTTTGAAGCCCTGAAGCAAAAAAAAGGCCCTGCTTTTTTAGCAGAACCCTTTTTTTCTACAATTACCTACTGCTCCACTACAATTTAAACTTTTCTATCAAAACCTTCAGTGAACGGGAAAGATCTCGTAATTCCTCAGCATTTTTCCTGACATCGCTGGTGTCTGAAGAGATGTTGTTGACCGCGATATGAACTTCTGAGATATCTTCTGAGATCTGCTGTGATACCGTTGAACTCTGTGCCACGTTTTCTGAGACCTCACCTATCCCCTCCCCAGCCTGAGCGATATTGGTCGTAAGCTCCGTCATTGTTGCGCTTTGCTCATCAAGTGATACGGCGATACTGGAAACAATGGAGTCAATTTCAGTAATGATATCTGAAATCTTCTTTATTCCTGTAATAGTTACATCCGTTGACGTTTGTATTCCCTCAATTCTTTGTTTAATCTCCCCGGTTGCCTCTGCGGTCTGCTTTGCCAGATCTTTTATTTCATTTGCCACTACGGCAAATCCTTTTCCTGCATCCCCTGCCCTGGCCGCTTCAATGGTGGCATTCAGAGCAAGAAGGTTTGTCTGACCGGAGATTTCGGTTATCGTCTCTGTAACTTTACCAATATCGAATGCAGCACTCCCCAGGGCGTCAACTTTCTTAGAAATATCAGATGCCTGCAAAACAGCATCCCCTGTTATCCCTTTGGCGTTCATGGTTGCCTGCTGAATTTCGCCAACCGTCGCACTGATCTCTTCGGTCGCGGTCGTCATTACATTGACATTGGCGGTGGCCTCTTCCGTCGCTGCGGCAACTGAAGCCATATTGGAGCTCATCTCTTCCGCGGCTGCTGCAACTCCTTTTGCTCTGTCAGCCGACTCCGTTGAGCCACTGTCAATCTTCTCCGATAGTGATGTCAGCTGCTCAGATGAGTTGTTTAAATTGGTACTGTTGACGTTAATATCCCTGACAAGGGTGCGAACATTCGAAATAAAAGAATGCATATAGGCGCTCAGTTCCGAAAACTCATCGGTCACCGCCGTACGGAAAACCGCCTTACACTCCGAGCACGACTTAAATTCTCCAGATAAAATTTTCGGACATTGTACATTGCTGGCAGCGGACCCCGCTTCCTCCCAGCAAAACCCTTTTTGTCCATACATTGAGCAATCTTCTTTTCCGCATGCCAAAATTTCAGAGCAGTTCACCTGTGAAATAGAACTTACGTCCACTTCCTGGGTTAAATCGCCTCCACTTGCCCGCTCCAGGATGGTGGTAAATTTCTGTATCGGCCGGTCAATCAGCCTGGTAAAGATATAGTAGACAAAGCCTTGAACGAGAATAAGTGCTATGAGCCCTGCAATAATAGAGTTCAAGGCCGTTTTCCTGGCACCAGACAGTATCCCCTCTATATCTTTTGGAATAGAGAGTATACCGACACTCTCACCGGAATAGTCCTGAAGAGACACATAAGAGGTTATAAACTGTCTGCCATTGATTTCGTGACGTACGGTTTTTACCTGATCAGAGCCCATAACCTCCTGCAACAATGGGTAGTCATTTTCCGGGATTGCCAGATCATGGGTTTTGGCCTGGTACTTGAACCCTTGCCCATCGGGAATAATAAGCGATAAATCAACCCCAAGATTGGTCTTTATTTCGTTGAGCAATTTATCATTGAGCGGTGCACCGAACTCCACTGAACCTGCTGGCTTTCTGCCTAAATACTGAACAGCGACAACTGCACGAACAGAAAGACCGGCATTACCGACTTCAAGTCCCACAGCCGGTTGCAGGGTTTGGTTTACCTGAACCACTGTTTTCCTGAAACTGGAGAGATCATCTCCAAATTTTTCAGGTTTTTGCAGGCGTAAAAAAGAGGTCGCGGGTGGCAGATGAAAATGAAAGACATTGAGGTCTATTATCTTTTGTAGGCTCACAAAAAGAGGTCCCATGATATCCAGCAGTTTTGAGCGGGACTGATACATCACATTATCCTGTACCGTAGGCATCTCCGCTACCGTTTGTGCGAGGAGAAGAAGTTGTTGCGCCTTGCCATCGGTTACCAGATAACGTACCTGCTTCAGAGTGTGTGTTACTTCATCCTTGAAACCATCAACTGCATTATCTACCGTTTTCTGGTAGGAAAAATACACCGGGGCAGCCACCATAATTGTGATCAAAACTCCAACAATCAATAGCAGCTTTGTTTTAACTTTTTTTGGAAAAACCTTCTTAAACATCGATACCATCAACGCCTCCCATATCATGAAATACCACCCAAAAATAACAACCTGAAATAAAGCCTATCACAAATATCAGGAGGATTGAAATTTTTTTTAAGCGCACAACAAATCTATTATTTGTTATTATTTTCTGTGGGAAAATAGATACTTTCCCCCTCAATATTTCGAAAGAGTTCAGCAATCAGGAAGTCCGAAAAGACTGCTATAAGCAGGATAAGAAAGGAAAAATCCTGTCAACCTGAGGTACTTTTTTTGGGGGAGGAGAGGTGGTCGTATCAGGGCTAAAAAATTGTCAGGCGTCGGAGCAACATCTATAAGCCGCGTTTCTGATGAACATTTTGATTACAAACGCAAAGGCATGATTTCATTTTTTAAATTGACTGTTGCGTAATAAAATGTGTTTTTCGTTGCACATCCAAAGCTCACCCTTCGAGTCAATAGATTTTTACCCAGGTGCAGCGTTACAAGCCACCTGCAGCAATGTGCTTCAGCGGTATGGTTTGTGTCTCGACCTGCGAAAAATTGTATCGATGGAAGAAATCCGGGCTAACACCTGAAGATGGCCTTTCCTGCGTCGTTCATTCAACTTTTTTATCCCTGTTGATGAGCAGATTTATCATTGCAAGCAGAGACGTTGAAACAATAAGCAGTAGAGAGACCGCATTGATGACAGGGCTTGAACCATCACGCACCTGCAGATACAGGTTCACAGGCAGGGTTGTATCTGAGCCAACAAGAAAGAGCGTGGTGTTGAAGTTTTCAAAGCTCATGAGAAACGCAACGGCGCCGCCACCAATCAGGGCTGGCCGGAGAAAAGGAATGGTGATGGAACAAATAACATCAAACCTGGAGGCTCCGAGGTTAAGTGCAGCTTCTTCCAGGCAATGATCAAATTTCCTTAGTCTAGCCGAAACAACCAGCAGCACAAAGGTTGAGATAAAAGAAAACTGGCCGAAAACGACAAGCCAGAAACTTGGACGCAACAGAGGAATATCTAGGCCCGTACTCTCCTCGATAAAAAGACCGAGTGCATTGGCCGTCAATAAAAGAGAAATGCCCAGAATAACACCTGGAATCACCAGCGGGGTCAGGGCGAGAAAATAGAGTCCCTGCTTTCCGGGAAAGTCCTGCTGTTCAAAGAGAAAAGCACCCATAGTACCAACGATAAGAGACAGCACGGAAACGATAAATGCCGTCTGTGCGCTCACCCAGATGGAAGAGAGATTGCTGCTGTCGTGGAAGATACCGACCCGCTCCCCTGTGTTGGCAAAAAACCAGTCCAGACTAAAGCCCTTCCACGGTAGTGAAGGAAAATTTGAATCGTTGAAGGCCAGGACACATGTGACCAGTAAGGGCGCAAACAAGAAGATAAAGTAGCAGATAATATAGAATTTAAAGCCAAAAGAGTAACCTCTGTCCTGCGGCAACGATCGTATCATGACAACACCCTCCCCAGCTGTTGTTTGCTCATTTTCAGGCCAACCCAGATAATGAGTGAGGAGAGTAGAAGCAGGAGAAAGCCAAAAGCGGCCCCCTGGTTCCAGTTAAAGCTTGCTATAAATTGGTTGTAGATCTGTTCCGTAAACCAGAGTGAGTTCTTACCACCCATGAGATTTGGGGTTAGATAGTTACCAAGCGCCAGCATAAAAACAACGATTGAGCCGGAGGTAATACCGGGTGCAGCATAGGGAATGACAATTCTTGTAAAAATCGTCCATTTAGAAGCACCAAGATCATGTGCTGCCTCTATCAGGCTGTCATCCATCCCTTCAAGAGAGGAGATCAACGGCACAACCATGAATAACATCGAAGTATAGACCAGCCCCATAATCATTGAGATATCATTGTAGAGCATTTCGACTGGCTTATCTATAAGCCCCAGGCTCAGCATAATATGGTTGAGGACACCGCTTTCCCTCAAAAGAATCATCCAGCCGTATACCCGCACAAGCTCACTTACCCAGAACGGTACAAGAAGCAGGATCGTCAGAAAGACACTCAGCCGCTTTGAGACCACTTTAGTGATATAAAAGGCCACAGGAAAGGTGACAATAAAGGTGAGAACGGTAACAATTATGGCGTACGTCGCTGTTCTGACAAAGGTATACCAGTAAATCTCCTCGGTGAAAAAATGGAGATAATTGGCAAAGGTCCAGATTGGCTCACCCAGGTTGTTTTCACCGCGCAGGGACATAAGCAGCAGTTCGATCTGGGGAATGACAATCAGCAGGAACAACCAGAGCAGCACCGGAGTCAAAAAAATGAACAGGCCTGAGCTAAGCTTGAATTTCACCCTTACTCTCCCGGATAACATTTACATGCGTCTATATGCACCCCGGCAGAAACTGTTTCTCCAGGGGTAATGTGGGCAAACTGCTGATTTTGCGGCAATGCCACTGTTATCTCCCTGTCGCCGAGCATGGCCAGAATTTTGGTGTTGGATCCATCAAACAAAATGGTACGAACGGTAACTTCAAAACGATTGAGATTATCCAGCCCGCTATCAGGTTCTAAAATTATTGCCTCGGGCCTGATAAAAAGACGGCCTTTTTTTGCGCCTGCCATTTCCTGCATGGCTGTTGCTTTAAAGAGTACACCGTTTTCTGCACGCAGGCGAAGTGTCGGACTTATATCCTCAACCGAGGCTGCAAAAATATTTGTTTCCCCAACAAATCCAGCGACAAAACTGCTAGCCGGTCTGCTGTAGAGATTACGTGGGGTATCGATCTGCTCAAACCTGCCGGCGTTCATTACGGCGACAGTATCAGACATGACAAGGGCCTCGGATTGATCGTGGGTTATGTAGATAAATGTTGTCCCCACTTCCCGCTGCAGATTTTTGAGCTCGATTTTCATCTGTTCGCGTAATTTCAGATCAAGTGCCCCAAGTGGTTCATCAAGAAGAAGAATGGACGGCTCAAGCACCAGGGCTCGGGCTATGGCCACGCGCTGTTTTTGCCCGCCTGATAACTGGCTGATATCTTTTGAGCCGTAACCACTCAGATGAACACGTTCCAGCATAGCCTCGGTTTTCGATGCGATCTCTTTTTTGGGACATCGCTGTCTTTTCAGACCAAAGCCTATGTTATCTGCAACGTTCATCATGGGGAAAAGTGCCAGGTTCTGAAAGACAAGGTTCACAGGACGTCTGTTGGGAGGTATTCCCAGCATATCTTTTCCTCGAATCTGCAGGGAGCCTGAGGTAGGTTCAAGGAAACCTGCAATCATCCGAAGCAAGGTGGTTTTTCCGCACCCGGAGGGACCGAGAATGGAGAAAAACTTTCCCTCTTCCGCCTGAAAACAGACATTATCCACGGCAACAAAATCGGCAAACCTCTTTGTTAAATCAACAATATCAAGAACAACTGGCATAAGGGGATACTCACTGTGGACTGCTGAAACAAAAAAAGCAATATATCTTCAATATTGCGACTTCAGTGGGAGAGAACGTGGGATTGTCGCCCGCATTTCTCAATAGTAACGAGAAATGCGGACTCGTGCAATTTTCTTTATTGGGCTGCTTTAACTTTATCTAAAATCTTTCCTTCAATCTGCTCAAGGTTGGCGGGAACAGGTGGGTACCACTTGATATTGTCTATGTCCGCCTCACTAAAAGACCGTTTGAAATTATCGGCAATCTCTTTATCCAGAAATTTGTCCGCACCTTTTGAGGCGGTTCCATATTTCTCAAGATTGGTGAAAATCGCGGCATTTTCAGGAGCAAGAATAAAGTTGATCCATTTATAGGCAGCTTCCACATTTTTCGCTTTTGCAGGGATTGCAAATGTATCAATCCAACCAAGAGCACCACTTGCAGGGGCTACAAAATCGATATCAGGGTTTTCTGCATTGAGTTTCCAGCCCCCGTTATCCCAGCCCATGGCAACGGCAACTTCACCGCTGCGTACCATTTCCAGAAGGGCGTCTCCATTGGACCAGTAATTCTTAACCAGAGGCTTGGCTGCAACCATCTTCTCAGCAACGGAGTTCATCAAAGCTTCATAGGCCGCAGCATCGTTGTATTTAGCAAAAGGATCATCGCCCATCGCAAAGGCCAGACCAATCAGGGTTGGGCGCTTGAGACGATAGCTGATTCGGCCTTCATAGGCTTTATTCAGGAGGTCACTGTAATCTTTGGCTTCAGCAGCCAGTTTTTTGTTAACAATCAGGCCTGAGGTTCCATAGCAAAAAGGAACACCGAAAGAATCTCCACCCACTGCTGTATTCTTTTTTACCGCATCCAGCATGGAGCCAATCAACTGATCTGCGTTGATTTTTGAGTAATCCATTGCCTGATAGATTTGATATTTTTCCTGTACGGAAGAAATTCTATCCTGACTGGGTTGGGCCAGATCAAAGCCTGCGCCTCGGGTGGCCCGAAGTTTTGCAATCATCTCTTCATTGTTGGATAGGGTCAACTCAACTTTTATTCCTGTTTCTTTTTCAAACTTGTCGACTAACTGCTGGGGGGCATAGCCCTTCCAGGTCAAAATTTTTAAGGTTTCCTGAGAGAATGCACTGGACGACAGGGATAGCGTCAGCATCACGGCTAAAACAAGAATTCTTTTCATGGCTGCTCCTCAATAGAATGAATAATCATGACACAAGTAATCACATCGAAAGGACCTACTTTACCGTAAATACTATCAATGCGCAAACAAGTCATAACCAATTCATGAAGAAAAAATGAATTCCTCATGAGGTTCTAACAAGGCGAAGGCCAGCTTCTAAAAAGATCACCTTGCCCGTTACCACGAGAATGTCCTGAGGACTTCCTCTTTACAGATCGGATTGGTGGAAATAGCCTTGTTGATATTTGCTAAAAATTTTTCCCTGGAGTCTGGCAACCAGCCTTTCATGGGAACAACATTATTGCCATGATCCCCCCAGTAATAGGTTGTAAAACCACTCAAATTTTCCAGAAGATACTTTTCCTCCTCCAAAATCTGCAAGGGCGTCGACAGTATGAAATCCCCAGACCTCACCTCCCTGTCCAATTCGGTACCCGGCTGGATGGCCAGTGCCATGGGAGCGAGTTCTTCAGGCTGCAAGATATTCAGCAGGTCTGTGGTTTTTAGGATATGTTCTCTGGAGCGTTCCCTGCCACCAATTCCAAAGATGATTGAAATGAGAACCTCAATTCCTGCAGCTTTTGCCTTTGCCATTCCTTCCTCAGCCTGCCGAGGCGTCAATCCTTTTTTTATCCGCAAAAGTGTTTCGCTGTCTCCGGATTCCAAACCGGTGTACGCCATTGTCACCCCTGCCGCCTTTAATTCTTTCAGCTCGTGAACAGACTTGCGCCTCAGATCGTTGAGCCCGGCGTAGAGTGAAATCTTTGAACACTCCGGTAAAGTCGTCGTGATCTTCTCGAGGATTCTGACAAGAAACTCGGTTTTCAGGGCAAGGACATTTCCATCAATGAGAAAAATAGATTCGATACGAGGAGAGATACCTCTTGCCTCCTCGATATCCTTGAAAATATCATCAAGCTCACGGATACGAAATTTCTTTTCCCGGAACATATCACAAAATGTGCACCTGTTATGGGTACAACCAATTGTTGTCTGTATCAGCAGGCTGTTTGCCTCTGGCCAGGGCCTGTATATCTTTCCTTCGTAATACATATCCGTATCATCCTATTTTAGTATATCTGCCAGGATCGTCTCAATAGTGCCAACAAGAGCTTCACATTTTTGTGGATCAAGGGCATCGGGATGGGGTGAAGTAAATTGCCCAATATCGTTGTCAAAATATCGACCGGAAGCCGCAGCAAACGCACCTGACAGCGCTGCCCGACAGAGAATTTCCGCACCGATTCGAAGATCGCTGCCAGCTACCCCATACGCCTCTTTCACCATTTTACTACCGAGCATCGACCTCGGGTTAACGGCAATAATTGCAGGACCACCTTCTCCCAGTGAGAGAGCCATACTGCGAGACCACATGGTAATCGCCAGCTTACTTTGTGCATACCCGGCACCATCAGAGAGTTCGGCTCTACCAACCAGAGCTTGAAGGTCCACCGGGAACTGGGCCGCAGATGACAGATTGATGACTCGTCCAGACCTGCCAAGAAGCGGTAGCAGTCGTTTTGTCAGCAGGTAGGGTGCAATCGTGTTTACTGCAAACCGGGTATCAAGTCCTTCTTTTGTAACATTCTCTACCACCCCATAAACGCCAGCGTTGTTGATAAGAACATCAAGTTCTTTATGTTTCTGGGCAACAACCTTTGCAAGCGTCTCTACATTTGCCATGACTGACAGATCGGCGACATAGCTTTCAACCTGCCCGGAAGCATTGGCAATGGCAAGAAGCTTTTGCTCCACCGCAGCAAGCTTTGCCGCACTTCGTCCATGCACTAAGACCTTGTGACCAAGTGACACCAGCATTCTGGCAGTTTCCAGGCCGATACCGTCGGTTGAACCTGTAATAAGTATTGTTTTTTGCATACTATCCCCTCTATTCCAACCAGTGAAGACTGGGGCTGTTGCTTATACAGCGTATGTTTCTAATTTTCAAAACCGTTCAGTACGTTCTTGCCGATAACCCGTCCACTTTCCTGCTGGACATGGGCCTCTTTCAGAGTCTTAACACTGAGCGTCCCAAGATTATCTGTAACTGTTGAAACCAGGGTACCTTCGTCGATGAGTTCTGATACGCGGTTGAGAAGCTCGTACTGCTTGTCCATATCCTCCGTCTGAAACATTGACCGTGCAAACATAAACTCCCAACTAAAGCTCAGAGATTTCAACTTGATCGAATTGATGTCAAGAGACTGAGGATCATCGATGAGTGCAATATGACCGCGAGGTTTGATCAACTCGACAATAGCAGGAAAATGACCCTCGGTTCCATTAAGGCTCGCAACATAACGCGGTTCAAGTCCCAGCGCCTTGACCTGCTCCACTAAAGATTCCCGGTGATTGATCACATGATCAGCACCCATCTTCTTCACCCACTCTATGGTATCCGGGCGGGACGCAGTGGCGATGACGGTAAGGCCAGTGAGCTTTTTAGCAAGCTGGATAAGGATAGAACCGACACCTCCGGCAGCACCAACAACCAGCAGGCTTTCCCCTTCTCCTTCATTTTCTTTTAGCCCCAAAGAGTCAAAGAGAATTTCCCAGGCGGTAATGGAGGTCAACGGAAGACCTGCAGCCTCTGCAAAACCGAGGGATTTTGGTTTTATACCTGAGATTCTCTCGTCGACTGCCTGAAATTTGGCGTTACTTCCCGGCCGGGTAAATTCGCCCGCGTAATACACTTCATCACCAACCTTGAAAAAGCTCACATCACTACCAACCTCTCGTACAATCCCTGCCGCATCATAACCGAGGATTTTAGTCTGCCCTTCTGCTGGCCCCAGTTCGGGGATAGCACGAACCTTTACATCCACAGGATTTACCGAAATACCCTTAACTTCAACCAAAAGGTCGCGGGGCCCAATTACGGGTGCCTCTGCCTCAAATTCGATTAATGCGTCTGCTGCATCAATTGGTCCTGCTTTTTTGTATCCTATTGCTTTCATGATCATGTCCTTTGCGTTTTTTGTTGCTTTTGATTTCTAACTTACAGACTTCACTTGAAGATCTGTTGTCTACTTTGATGCCTCCGTACTCTTTTTGATTGCATAATGGGATTATAATTGCCAATATAATAATTGATAATAAAGAGAAACAAATAATCAGTTTATAGAATTTATTGATAATTAAAGATGAATACAGAACACCTGAAACTTTTTGTACGCGTGGCCAGCACCAATAACATCAGTATGGCCGGCAAAGAACTGGGACTGTCTCCTGCCGTGGCAAGTGCGCATATAAGCAAACTGGAAGATGATCTTGCCATCCGTTTAATTCATCGAACCACCCGAAAAGTCTCACTGACAGAGGAAGGACTTGCCTTTCTCCCCCACGCGCAGGAAGTATTATTGAGCATTGAGGCCGCCCTCTCATCTGTAGGAGTGGGTGATGTCCTGCCTAAAGGAAACTTAAGGGTCACGGCCCCTTCCTCATTTGGCAGAATGCATCTCATCCCCATATTACAAGGATTTTTCACCCTCTATCCGGACCTTTCAATAGATTTACACCTGTCTGATTCGATCGTCGATCTGGTTGAGGGTGGCTTTGATATCGCCATTCGCAATGCAGACTTGAAAAATTCGACCATGATTGCCAGAAAACTGGCATCCGACACGAGAATAATCTGTGCAACTCCTGCATATTTGAAAGAGTTTGGTGAACCAATGACTCCCAGTGACCTGCGTGACCATAAGTGCATTAATCTGATGGGTCTTGAAAACTGGGTCTTCGAGACACCCCAGGGCCAATTGAGCATTAAAACAAAAGGAGTCTTTCGATCGGATCATGGAGAAGCGGTCCGCGATGCCTGTGCCAGTGGATTAGGTATCGCCATGTCTTCTCGTTGGAGTGTGTATCAACATTTGCAGCGTGGGGAACTGGTGCAGATCCTGCAGGATTATCCATTTGTTTCCGAGGCCGCGGTCTGGGCGGTTTATCCCAGCTCACGACTCCTGGCCCCGAAGGTAAGAGCATTTATCGACTATCTGGGAAAATGCTACGGCAATCCTCCATATTGGGACCGGAGTTCAGATTCAATCTCTGCACCTCAGAAAGGAAAAACAGATAGTGAAGCTCAGTGATCCTGCATCATTTTCTTCGCAAGCTTTCCTGGGTCTTCAGGTTGTGACTTTTTCATTGTTTTACAGCCTCTGACGACAAGACAACGGCAACCACAGATGAGACCTTCATAACGCACGCCCGAAATCAATTGCATTGATCAAGGGTTGCCCTCATGGACTGACTGGTGGTATGACAATATCTGCCACTTCGCCACGGTAAAGCGGATTCCAGGTAAGGTAATGTGGAAAGAAAAAAATCGAGGGGCTCTTGTCCCATTTATATGAACTCATACACGTGAGACAATCATGATCATCGAAATTGGAGAAAAGGTCCATATCGTTTATAGAGCTATGTATGAAAAGTCCAACAGACGGCACTTTTTGGGTGAAGTTCAAAAAGCAGATGGCACAGCGTGTCGAATCGTCGGGAACGTTTTTGTCTATGATCCTAAAACAACGATGTTTGTTAAAAAAGAAGAGATGAGAACAACCATTATTGATTTGGCTGCCAGCGGCTATGTCGTCAATGTCATAAACAGGAATGTAGATCTTGGTAAAATGTTTTACAAATATGACACAGCTACAGGATTAATCCTGACTGACGGAAAAGGATATTCACTGAACATTAACGAGTTTGGGCTTCGGTCTTAGCCATACATACGTAGCATAAACGAGTTTAACAGCCAGTAATAGCTAACGTACAACAGGTCAAAACCTCATTTGTCGGCGGTCCCCTAAATTAAGCGTTGGCCACCGACCCGCTATGAACAGCAAAGGAGGAATTCATGGAATTTCCTGTGTTTTGATAATTGCCAAGCTGATATCATCATTTTGAGATCGCCCTCCACGAAATATCTCTATCGCTTCAAGGATGCTGTTTGTTATCTCCCGGGCTGAGAGTTGGGCGTATTTTTTTATGAGCTCTTGAGGTCTCTCTTTGCCAAAGCGTTCACCCTCATCATTTTCTAAGTCCCAGATACCATCTGTGCCTATCAGGATAATCTGATTATCATCTAAAAAAATGCTGCTGTTTAAGCTTGCTTGCCAAGCTTTATCGACCCCCATCGCAAGGCCAGGTCCTTTCAGTTCCTTGAAAGTACTGGACTCAGGACAAAAGAGAAAAGCGGGCTCATGACCACAGCGTACCCACTCTATAGTTCTCAGAGAACAATCAATAGTGAGGTAGAAAAGAGTCGCAAAATTGCCGGAGCGAAGGGTGTCCTTGCATAAAAGTATATTCACATCATTGGCAATATCTACTGGTGATCCCGGCATACTTGCCCGCCCCCGCAAAAGTGCGCGCAGCGTAGCCATGAGCAGTGATGCTCCAATACCATGGCCTACGACATCACCAACGACAACGGTTGCCCGCCTTTCTGCATGTGATGTTTTTATGATATCAACATAATCGCCACCTGTTTTGTCACAATATTTTGTGGCGACCGCGATATCCAGGCCTTCAGCCTTAAAACCACTTTGAGGGAGCAGATTTTTTTGAACCTCCCCTGCCAGACTCATCTCCTCCCGAAGTTGGATACGTTCTTTGAGCTGACGACTCATGAGATTAAAACTATGGGTTAAATCACCAATTTCATCTCTGCTCTCAACACGAAGAGGTACACCGAAAACTCCCTTTGCAAGGCCATTGGCCGCAGTTGAAATTCTATTTATGGAACGTGTTATTTTACTTGAAATGAACCATAAATAGAGAAGTATGCAGAGAATACCAATGGCACATATAAGGTAGAAATATTTTTTAAAGGTGATTATGGGTTGCAAAACACTTGCCCCCCGGGCCATAACAACAATCGTCCACGGGGCTTCTTTGAGGTGGTAAAAGCCACTCACAATTTTGGGAGGTCTGCCTGGAGAAAAGACTGTACCTGAATCGTTATCCTGTATTGCCTGCCATGTGCTCGCTTCCAGTTCACTTGCCAAGCCAAAGACCTGCCGGGTGTTACTTGTGTTTTTTGTGAGCTCCTCTCCGCGCTCTGTACTTGCCAGTATTGTCCCGTTTTGATCAATTATATAAGCCTTGTTTCCCCTCCACCATGGCGCTTTGACTATTTGCTCCACAAGATCATAGAATTCCACCACCACCTCGATATGAGAGATTTTTGTTCCTGATGTATCTACAAACTGGGCAACAACAGACACGGTCTGACTGTTTAGTGTGCTATTAAAACCAAGGGAGGAGATAATTATCTTCTGCAGGCTATACATGCCTCCCATCGCATGCGGATTGTCTTCTGTGAAATCATATTTCACCTCCAAAACCCCATTAACTGCCTTTAACTGGTCAATAAGTAATTGTGCATCCTTCCAGGAGAGCTGTTTTTCTCTCTTTTGTTGAAAAAAACGAAAAAGCTCTTTAGGGCGCATCAATCTCATATCGACATTGTGGGCAGATCTTTGCATTTTACTGATGGCGGTCTCTTCCCATTGTTTCAGCAATACATCACTTATGAGTCGCATCCCGAGGCTTCCGGCGATGAGCATAACAAGACACAGAGGCAGGATAACTAAAAATGCTATTTTTTGTTTAAGGCTTCTCAGTTGTATCATGACAAGAATGAGCAGAGGTCACCATACGACACACGGCATGCGATTTATGGTTTTACATTTATTTTATACCCTTTGTACGCTAAGGATAAGTTCTTCCCTCACTTTTCTTTTAAACGTAACGATTCATCGTTGTCGCAAAAAAAATCGGAGGGATTCTTATTCTTTGAACGTACTAGTGATACAATTCTCATAAAGAGGTGACGATATGGAAAAATTTGATAAAAAATTAGTGCGTACTATTCAGCAGGATCCGGATTACACCTGTTTAGACGGGCTTGGACATGATGTGTGGCAAAGTATCCGGGGCAGCAGGGGCGATAAAAACACAGAGGCTTGGCTCAATTTTACACTGACTCCTGCAATCAAGGCGTTTTCTCTTGTCTTGCTGTTAGGGGCCAGCCTTGCGTTATCACAAATTTCTTTTAACAAAAGTGTTGAACCGGATCTGTTTGATCTACGCTACTTCTCATATCAGAGCCTGACCACCACTACCCTGTTATCCATGAACGACTGAGGACTGCTTCCATGAAACCGATTTCTGTCATTTTGCTTTTGGTTATTTTCTTTTCTGGTGCTTCCATCGGTCTATTCGTTGGCCAGAAGACTGCACCAAAACCCCAGCAGATGAACTGCGTGCCCGCATCCCATGATGATCTAGACTCTTTTTACACAAAAACACTTGAGGCCACAGGAGAACAGAGACAACTTCTGGCGCCTATCGAAAAAGAGTATCTTATCGAAAAGCAGACCTATATTGATCAGATGGCGGCGGCGAACCACAAGCTTGCAGACATCCTAGAACAAAAAGGTTACGAAGACCCGGAAGTTGCTGGCGTCGTTATGGAAATCCATCGTGCTATGGGATCCCTGCAGCACCTTACCCTGCAGCATCTGGCCAGAGTAAAAAGCGTATTAACACCAGAGCAGGCCGAACGCCTTAAAGACCATGTGGTAATGAGGCTGCGCCAAAACCCATGACCACCGGTGGGCTCGACATACAGGACAGTGATAAGCAGCTGCTCAGTAGATTGTGCGCTGGAGAGAACCTTGTTCTGGACATGCTCATGGAGCGTCATCAGGAACCTCTCTATAATTTTGTTCTTCGCTACATCCATGACGAACATCTAGCCTACGACATTGTCCAGGAGACCTTTGTCCGGGTCTATACCCGTGCCACATCCTTTAACCCGGAGTATCGCTTCAAAACCTGGCTCTACCAAATAGCCCTTAATTTATGCAGGGACAGAGGCCGAAAAAGAGCTTTGCGCAGTTTCTTTTCCTTTGACGAGGCCAAAGAAAAAGAAGCAGGATTCACTGGATACGATGCCGGTATCGAAGAGAAAAATGAGACAAAAGATGACATAGAACTACTGCAAAAAGAAATTGCCAAACTCCCCCATAAACTAAAAAGTGCACTTATCCTTTTTTCGCTTGAAGAAAAAAGCCAGCTTGAAGCCGCCGAGATTTTAGGTGTCAGCCCCAAGACCATAGAAACAAGAATATACCGAGCCAAAAAAATACTGAAAAAGAAAATCAAACAATAATCTGAGGGAAAGTGATTTCAGCTGCGTAATAGAAGAAGAGATCAACTTTGAAGGAGATTTGAATGAAGCGTTCCATTCTCACTGTATTTTTTGCCATACTAATGCAATCAAATAGCGCACTTGCGGCCAATATCGATCATTACCTTGCCATTCTGGATAACCACCCCAGCATACAAGGCATTCTCCAGGAAAAAGAGGCTCTCGAGTTTCAGGCAGATGGCGCACTTGGCCTGCCCGATCCTGTCGTCTCCCTCGGGGTAGAAAACATTCCTATTTCAGATCCATCCTTTGACAGGTACCTCCCCTCTTCAAAAACAATAGGGTTCTCGCAAGACATCCCCAACCCGACCCAGAGAAAAGCTAAACAAAGTGTCATGTACCAATCTGCAGCAACGCAGGAAATATTGGCCGAATATAGGCGCTCACGCCTTTACGCACTTTTTTATATACGACTCGCCGAGTACAAACGCATTGGAGAACAATTGGCAATTGAAGAAAACAAGAAACGTGTCATCCACGAACTTAAACAATTTTATGAAGGAGAAGTTTATGCAGGAGAACCCGTCTTGCAGAAAACCTTTACCATCGACCTTGAGCTCTCTGATGTGGAAAAAAGCATCAATGACCTGAACGCCGAACTGCAAATGGTGAAGGCCAATTTTATCCAACTGGTAGGCGAGGTCCCTGGACCTGTTGACGTTCCCCACCTTGAAAAAATGTGGTCTGGACAAACGGACGCTCTTTATCCAGTGCTTCTCGCCCAGCAGAATACCCGCCTGGCAGAAGAAAATATAAAGGTGACAGATGCTGCATTTAAGCCAAACTTCGGTGTGGCCGCCGTTTATAAAAACCGCGAAGACGGTGAAAATAACATGTTTGATGGGGATGACTGGTTTTCGTTGCAGGTGAAAATGACGATACCGCTCTGGGCTTCGAGCAATCAGGAGCCCATGCGCGCTGCCGCCCACAGCAGAAAGCGCAGCGCCCTATATAATTACGAGGATGTCAAGCGCTCCTGGCAGATGCAGATGACCAGTATAGAGAGCCGGAAAGAAGCGTCTCAGAGCAATATCGCGACCCTTAAGAAAAAACAACGTGCCCTGGAGGAGAGCATTGAGACCCTGAAAAGCACCTACGAATCCGGAAGAACAAGCCTTGAGCCAAGTCTTTTCGCCGAACTCAACCATCTTTCCCTGCTTTCTCAAATTGCTAAAGAAGAAGAAACATACATCCGTAACCTTCAGGAAGCAAACTCCCATATTCAAGAACGTTCAGACATTACAGGCCGTTCAGACCGCACAGACAGGAAAATTCCATGAATAGATGTATTGTGTCCATATTTTTGTTTCCCCTGTTGCTGGTGCTGCTCTTGGTACCTCTTCAGGCCGAAGACACCAAATATACCTGCCCTATGCATCCGCACTATATTTCTGATACCCCTGGCAGTTGCCCCATTTGCGGAATGGATCTGGTTCCGATTCAGGCGGGAAGCAACAACAAAACACCTGGAAATGATGAGACGGTGCTGCAGTTGAGTTCACGTCTCGTGCAGACAACAGGTTTTCGCACGGAACCTGCGGAGATGGCATCTTTTGGCCGGCTGATCCGCAGCTTTGGAGAGGTTGTGGCGAATAAGCGTCTACAGACAGAGATCTCTTTACGGACTGCCGGATGGGTTGAAGAGTTAATCGTCGATGCGCCGGGCGATAAAGTTCGTGCTGGTGATATTCTCTTTCGCCTCTACAGCCCCGATCTTGTATCAGCACAGCAGGATTATATTTCAGCGCTTCAACGAAATAACCAGGAACGTATCGATATTACCCGCAGCAGGCTCGCATCTTTAGGGGTTCACGATTCTGCGATTAAGGCCGTGGCGGAAAAGAGAAAACCCCTTCGAGCGGTTCCTTACTATGCCCCGCGAGGGGGGCGGGTTGAAAGCTTAACAATACGCAAAGGCAGTTACCTGCGACCAGGCGACATGGCCATGCTCATCCAAGACTATGATACCGTTTGGGTAAATGTAAGCCTTGCGGAACAGGATATCTCTTTTGTGACAACCAACTCAAAGGTAAACGTCACCTTGCCGAGCCTTGGCCTGCATATCGATGCAGTGCCGATTGATTATATCTCACCAACCGTCGATCCGAAAACCCGAACAGCAGAGCTTCGACTTCTCGTTGAAAACAGCAACGGCAGCATTCGTCCTGGAGCCTATGCTGATGTAGAAATCAGCACCGATATCCGTCCGCGCCTCTCCATCCCCTATGAGAGTGTCTTGCAAAATAAAGAAGGCAACTATGTCATTGTAGAACTTATAAAAGGCGAATTTCAGGCCCGTTCGGTTGTCCTTGGTATGAAAAACAAAGGCAGGATAGAAGTACAGACTGGCCTGAAAGAGGGTGAGACCATTGTTACCAGCGGCCAATTTCTCATTGATTCGGAATCGTCTCTGCGGGAGTCTTTTCATAAAATGCAGAAAATGGCAGCAAGTCTCTCAGAGATAAAGCTGAGCAACGAACAAATGGTCCTGATGAACCATATCGTTGAAGCAGGATTGTATATTCATGAAAAACTTGCAGCAAAAGAGCTCCCCTCCCCCGAGACGCTCAGTGCAGGCGCACACGCAGCAACAAAACTTTTACCCGAGGTCGAGGGAACACGCCTTGCCTATATCGTAAAAGATACCGAGAAACTTCTATCCAACCTCGAAGAAAAAATAACACTCAGCCACTGGCGCGCGCTTCTTGCGCAACTCAACGATGCGCTTCTGCCATGGATAACCCAGGCAAAACCGGAATACTACCGTGAACTCGGTCTTGCCCTTTACAAAAATGACAGCGGAGAGTATTGGCTGCAGTTTGCAGGCGATGGCCACAACCCCTACAGCGATGGTACGTTTACAGAAGTTGTCCTAGGTAACCCCCAACCAGCGGGTGAGGTCCAGGATGGACAATAACCTCAAAAAACAAGAGAGTTTTATTGCCCGTGTTATTGGCTGGTCAGTAGACAACCAGCTCTTAGTGGCGCTCTTTGTCGTTGTATTGCTGGCAGCAGGGATTCGGGCCATCAAAGAAATGCCTCTTGATGCCATCCCGGACATGAGTGACACCCAGGTGATTATCCGCACCGAGTTTCCCGGTCAGGCCCCTCAGATTGTTGAAGACCTCGTCACCTATCCACTTTCAACAACCATGCTCGGTTTACCGAAAAGCAAAGCCGTTCGTGGCTTTTCCATGTTCGGCACCTCATTTGTCTATATCATTTTTGAAGACGGGGTTGATCAGTACTGGGCCCGCTCCCGCGTCATTGAAGCACTATCAAAGATTGGTGCGGACCTTCCAGCCGCTGCAAGGCCACAGATTGGTCCCGATGCCACAGGCGTTGGCTGGGTGTATCAATACGCTCTCGTTGATAAGAGCAATACCCATGACCTGTCACAACTGCGCAGCCTGCAGGACTGGTTTCTCCGCTACGAACTGGCCACGGTGCCCGGCGTGGCTGAAGTTGCCTCGGTCGGAGGCTTTGTCAAAGAATACCAGGTCCTCATCAACCCCAATAGACTTCGAGCCTTTGATATTTCGCTTGCAAGAGTAATTGAAACGGTACAGCGGGCAAGCTTTGAAGTAGGTGGACGCCTCATTGAACGTGGTGAGACCGAATTTATGATTCGCTCCAAGGGCTATGTGACCAAAAAAGAAGACCTCGAAAAGGTTGTCCTCTATTCCCATGCTGGCACCCCGGTAATGCTCAAAGATGTGGCACGGATCCTTGAGGGACCAGAACTTCGCCGAGGGGTGACCGAGCTTAACGGGGAGGGCGAGGTCGTTGCCGGCATCGTTGTGATGCGTGCGGGAGAAAATGCCTTAAAAGTAATCCGAGATATAGAAAAAAAACTCAAGGAACTTTCTGTCAGCCTTCCAAAAGGTGTAGAGATTGTAACTGTTTATAACCGGGCACCGCTCATTGAAGGTTCTATTGCCTACCTGCGCGACAAACTTGTGGAAGAAGGTATTGTCGTCGCCCTTGTCTCTCTTATTTTCCTCCTCCATGCGAGATCTGCACTGGTGGCAATTGTTACCCTGCCACTTGCCGTTCTTGCAGCCTTTATTGTCATGACCGCCCAGGGGATCACCGCAAATATCATGTCCCTGGGTGGCATTGCTATCGCGATCGGGGCCATGGTGGATGCCTCCATCGTCATGGTGGAAAACGCCCACCGTAAACTCTCAGATCGAGGCAATACAATCGCTAAAGGGGAACGACGGGCGATCATCCTTTCAGCAGCCCAGGAGGTTGGTCCGGGGCTGTTTTTTTCTCTACTGATTATTACCGTATCATTTTTGCCCGTTTTTGCCCTTACCGGTCAGTCCTATAGGTTGTTTTCACCGCTTGCCTACACCAAAACCTACTCCATGGCCTTTGCCGCTCTGCTCTCGGTAACCGTTGTACCGGTCCTCATGCTCTGGCTTGTTCAGGGCCGGATTCGACGAGAAGATGAAAACTGGATAAACAGATTTTTCACTTTCCTTTACATGCCTCTACTCCAGCTTGCGTTACGACTAAAATGGCTCTCTCTGATCCTGGCCTTTGTACTTCTTGGTTCGATTGTCATCCCTCTTGGTAAAACGGGATCAGAATTCATGCCTGCACTCTATGAGGGTGAACTGCTCTACATGCCGACAACCCTTCCCGGGGTATCCATTACCAGGGCTAAGGAGATTTTACAGACAACCAACCAGATGATTAAGGCAGTCCCGGAAGTTGAGACGGTCTTTGGCAAATTAGGGCGTGCCAACACAGCCACCGATCCGGCTCCTATTTCCATGATTGAGAGCTGGATCCGCCTAAAACCCCAGGAGCAGTGGCGAACCGGGATGACCAAGGATGATCTAATTAAAATCCTCGATACAACAGTCAAGGTGCCAGGCCTTGTCAACTCCTGGGGCTATCCCATTAAAATCCGCATGGACATGATTTCAACGGGTATTCGGACGCCCATCGGCATCAAGATAAGTGGTGATAACCTTGACACTATTAACCGAATTGCTCTTTCTATCGAATCAAAGGTACAGGGTATAAACGGAACCCGGTCAGTTTTTGCAGACAGGGTCCAGGGGGGCAAGTACCTGGAAATCACACCTGACAGGGATAAAATAGCCCGTTATTCCATTGATCTCGCCCAGTTTCAGAACGTTATTGCGACCGCTCTTGGGGGGATGAAAGTCAGCGAGTCAGTTCAGGGGCGAGAACGCTATAATATCATCATCCGTTACACCAGGGCCTTTCGCGAAGACCCCAGTGATCTTCAGGAAATCCTTATACCTACGCCTCAGGGACAGCATATTCCTCTGGGGGAGTTGGCCGACATTGCCTATACCGAGGGTCCTCCGATGATCAAATCTGAAAATGCCAGGCTTACCGGCTGGGTCTTTGTTGATATTGCAGACCGGGATATCGGCAGCTATGTGGAAGACGCCCGCAGAATTGTCGCTGAAACCATCGAGCTTCCAGCAGGATATAGCATCGTCTGGTCAGGACAGTTCCAACAGATGCAGGAAGCAGAAGAGAAGATGCGTGTAGCCGTTCCCCTTGCTATTCTTCTCATCTTTACCCTGCTCATGATACATTTTGGCAGGTTAGACAGAACCCTCATGATCATGCTGTCCCTCCCCTTTGCTCTTATTGGCGGGGTCTGGGCTGTCTATCTTGCTGGTTATTATTTCTCAGTGGCGGTAAGTGTCGGTTTTATTGCCCTTTCCGGCATTGCTGTGGAGACTGCTGTCGTCATGCTCCTCTATATCGATCAACAGATGATTGATCATCCTCCCACAGAGCGCGCTGGTGTCTATCAGGCAGTCATTACAGGTGCCGCTCTTCGGGTCCGCCCAAAACTGATGACGGTTGCGACCACCATGATAGGGCTTACCCCGATTTTTCTCACAGACGGGCTCGGCTCAGATGTTATGCGTCGCATAGCCCTTCCCATGATTGGGGGGATGTTTACCACAACCCTTTTGACCCTTATCATCATTCCGGTCGTCTACTATATTTGGGAATCACGAAAGTTTTAAAAATAATCTGAGGGGTTGTTTCGTTTACTTCGTAACTATACTAGAAGCAATTTTTTCAATCCAACACATATGAGGAATATTATGATGAAAAAAATATTTGCAGCTGCTTTGGCTCTCACCTTAAGCGCATCGATGGCTCTTGCCGCATCCACCGACCACTCCCAGATGAACCATGGCACCATGAATCATGAAACGATGAACCACGACAAGAACAGTGGCGATACCATGGAACAAAAGCACTCCATGGCAATGGGGGAAGGCGTAATTCACAGTATCAGCAAACTCAACAGAATGGTGAATATAACCCACTCCCCTATTCCAGAACTGAACTGGCCTGAGATGACAATGGATCTGGCGGTTGCCAAGGATGTTGACCTGAGCGTAATCAAGGTAGGCGATAAGGTAAAATTCCATCTCATGCTCGATGACGATAATGTTTTTCGTATTCATCATATCGAAAAATAAACCTCAGGACACCCTGGATAACTATAGCGTGGAGCATTGACATGGACTGCTCTAGGTTTTTACAGGCAATTCTCTTGGAGCGTACAACCTGTTCAATAGTTGCATCGCTATAGTTCATCCTGAAAATATGCAAAACTCGACTTTGCGAACAAGAAATTAAGCCTGAGAACATTTCTTGTGAGAAAAACTTTAACCGATTTACTCAAAATAAGTGTTACAAGTGTACTGTACGTACTTGCCGAAACAGAGACATAAAGGTATAATCTTTTTTCGAGATTTTATTTTTGGTTTTACTTTAAAAAACTTACATTTCAATCTGTTATGGCAAAAGACAAGGTCGTTGATAACCAAATATCCATATTGATTATCGACGATGAACCTGCAATTGCCAAACTGCTCTGCAGAGCACTTTCCAGACAAGGCTATAATGTCACCTGCTCTGAGAATTTCAAAAACGCCACGATCCTTCTCGATCAAGCACCCTACGACATGATTGTCACAGATATCGTCATACCAGGCGGCACACTGGATGAGCTTTTTCACTATCTGGATTCTTCCAACAAAAACAACATTCCGATCGTGGGAATGTCCGGCACCCCATGGCGTTTGAACGATTACGATTTCGCCAGGGTCTTACCTAAGCCTTTCAGCATGGGAGAACTCCTCACTACAATTCAGACCATTATCTAAACAGTCAGAAGCTCCCATGATTTTTGCCTTACGAATATCCGTCGATAGTTGCCGTCTCAGCACCTGGTAATCTGTTCTCAGGATCCCGATCCTCTCCGGTATTGGTTACAAATATCGCAGCGCGACCAGGCAGAGGACATTTGGTTTCACATATTCCACAACCGATACATAATTCATCAACCACATAGGGTTGTTTGAGGGTTATCCGTTCACCTTGGCCTGTGATAACTTCAACAAGATTAAATTTAATAGCCTTATCAGGAGTTGGGCAGTGCTCTTCACAGACAATGCAGGGAATATTTTTGGCAAAAGGCAGGCAGATATTTTTATCAAACCATGCATGGCCGATTTTTCTTGTATGTTTCTGATCCAGCTCAAGTGGCTCAATAGCACCTGTCGGGCAGACCTGGCCACAAAGAGTACAGTTGAATTCGCAATATCCACTTCTTGCAAGGAGATAAGGAGTAAAAGCCCCTTCAAGCCCTGCCTGGAAAAAGGCAGGTTGCAGCCCGTTGGTGATACAGACCTGAATACATTCCCCACAACGTACACAGGAGCTGAGAAACTCTTGTTCGATGAGAGCCCCCGGAGGCCGAATAAGTGTGCCCTGCCCCTTTCCACCATGATTCCGCACAGCTAAAAGTGGTGGCAGAGCGGCACCTGCTGACAGGCAGACAAGAAACTGCCTTCTTGAAATGGAGGCTTCTCTACTGTTTGTCATTGTGTCGCCAGCAGCTGTAGTCAAAGGTGCACGCAGTTGCGGGTGGATAATCTGCTTTGGACATTTCAACATACAGTCCATACATAATATGCAGGTAGATGACAGGATCTTTCTGTTTTCATCGACAGCCCCCATGCGACACCCCGTCCTGCAGAGAGTACACTTCCCACAACTCTCATCACCACCCCGCAGCGACATGGTTCCATAGCGGCCAAATAGGCCAAGTAAAGCACCCAGAGGACAGACATTACGACAAAAAAAACGACTCTGGAAAAACTCACTGAAAAACACAGCCGCCAAAATCAGACCACTGACCAGAGTCAGCTCATAAAAACGCTGCTCAAAGGGCAAAATCGTCGCCTGCATGAATGCATAGACCGGTTCTGTAACAAGATTGACTGCAGCCGGTAAATTGTGATAGGTGTAGCCAAAAAAAGAATCTGAAATAAATCGTATGGCTGGATATACCGCCTGCACCAGGCCTCGGACTAAAATTGAAAAGGGATCAAAGTAGCCAACAAACGGCAGACCAAAGAGAGCACAAACCAGGAGAAACAACAGGAGAATACGGGGTAAGCGTGGGTATCTCGTCTCTTTTCTGCTTGTCTTGATCCTCCAGCAAAATCTCCAAAAATCAAGAAAACCGCCCATGGGGCACAACCAGCCACAAAAAAACCGCCCGAAAAACAGTGAAAGAACCACGAGGATCAGCGCCGGGATCATCAGTGCTATAAAAGTTCTGGCAGCCAGCATCGTACAAAAGGCCAGCAGCGGATCGATCCTAAAGAGAATATTGACCGCGTACTCAATCGTGTCAGAACCACTGTAATCCGTCTTAATAAACAGAAAGAGAAAAAGCAGCAGAGAACATAGCTGCACCAGGACCCTTGCCCAATACCAGAGCCTATAGCGGTTTACAGATCCTGCTTTTCCCATATCTGTCACAGTGTTTTCTTCCGCATATTGACTTTGGTAAGATCCATCTGGCCAAGCCCCATTTTATTGGCTGCAACCGTTGAAGCTATATCTTCTGGAACCAGGCCAAAAAGAGTCGTACCGTAAGCATCTGCCGCAACGGGGTCAACTGATGCGATGACCTGATCGAGCTGTTTCACGTCATCGAGGCTCCCTCCCTGGGGTCCATTGCGTAAAAGTATCCTGGTGGCATCAATTACGGTCAAGGTGGGAGACACAACCGTGGCAAGATCGGCGAGACGCTGTCCCAGATCATGGTGTAATTTACCGCGGTTTCCGCCAATCACACCCATGGAATTTTTAAGGCCCAGACTCAAGACTCCCAGCCCATGATGTTTGGCAACAGGTACGTTGATATACACATCAGCAGAAATGGCCTGTTCATATATCTCCCAACTCGTAAGAGACTTGCCTTTTTCAATTTGCACCGGGATGAATTTTCTTGGGTCAATATGTTCAAGGCGAACTTTTTTTGAACCAAAGGACTTCACCATGTCCACCATACCGCTGTTTTGATAACATCGTCTTTTTTCGTTGCAGGTATGATCAAAGAGATCCACTCTGGACGCCCCTGCATCGAGGGCCAGTTCGATGAGGCCTTTTACAACCAGTGGATTGGTGTTGGCCGCCTGCTCCGGGTTACGATCCCAGCCAATATTGGGTTTCACAACCACCGTATCCCCTGTATGAACAAACTGTTCTATGCCACCAAGCAGTTCGATGCTCTGCACCACAACGTCTCTATAATTTTTACCGGTAACTATGGCCAGATCTGGTCTCGTCACAGGTGCCGCAAAGACTTCCGGGAGAGAAAAGGAGAAACCGGCCGAGAAGGCAAGCGCCTGCTGAATAAATTGTCGCCTGTTCATACATCACCTCCTAAAGAAAAAATAAAGATTCCTGTGCTTACCTATTACATACACTCTACCATGATTTAAATTTTTTGCAGCAAACCGACTATTGAGAAAGGGTGAAAAAGTGCTCTTTTCTGATGAGATACCTCAGACAAAAGATCGACACAGGATATAAAGCGCCTTGTGGATTTGAAATATAATATAACAGAGAAAATTGTCGTTGAAGGGTTGCTGAGAAGTTGCCTGATCAGCGTACACGGGCCGCATGCCCGGCAAATAAAATGCATCGGCAGCATTGTTTCACAGAAAATAGGTTCTGGCTGAAGGCTGTTGTCAACAATAGATCAAGTAATTGCGCGAACTGTGGTAAAGAGGGCAAGTCGTTTTTAAAGGATCTGCACCTTTTTACAAAGCCTTTTGATTGCAAATTGCCTGAAAATCCACGCAATCCACTAGAACAAATGATGCTTTGGTTTTAATGAAAAACTGCTAATTTTTCTGATTAATATACTCCGCCAATGTACCCAGTGATTGCAGAACGTCCCTGCTGGTATTTTCAGAATCCATCCGTACACCATATTCCTGCTGAATAGTTACCGCAATTTCAAGGGCGTCCAGAGAGTCGAGTCCCAAAATCGAGTCTGGGCCAATTAAGGGATCGTCAGCCTTGATTACATCCATCTCCACATCATCGAGATTACAGGTTTTACAAATCAGTTCCAACAGCTCTTGTTCAAATAATTCCATAAAAGATTCTTAGGTATGTTCAGCTTGAGATTAATTATTGTGAATACTATTTTCGTGCTCGAACCAGATTCCAGGCAAGAAGCATTGTCAGAAAGAAAAACAGCGTGAGTCGCCCAAGATCGCTCCAAATTGCAGAAAGAGCATCACCCCTCACCAGTATATCAAGAAAGGCGTTCAGCCCCCAGTTAAGAGGTGATATTATTGCCAGCTCCTGCATAAGCGGCGGCATTGCATAAACCGGAACCATTACCCCACCAAGGGCCGCTGAAGCGACAATTGCCGTATATCCAAGCGTTGATGCCTGCTCATAGGTGCTGCAGGCCATCCCGAGAAAAAGGCCGAACCCACAGGCCGCAAGACTCGACAAAAAGACAACAAGCAACACAGCTCCAGGATTCTGCGAAATACTAAAGGCAGGCAAGCCAATACCTGGAAACAAAAAAGCACCGATGAGTCCAACCAGTACAAACTGGCAGAGGCAGACAACCACAAAAGCGATAACTTTGCCCACAAAAAGGACAAGATGAGAAAGCGGCAGAGATGCCAGACGGATCCAGATGCCTGATCTGCGTTCCTGTAAAATCGATCCCGCCAGGGGAACAGCGGTAAAGAACATTCCAAAAAGCGCCCATGCAGGCACATTTTGCTGGACCGGGTTATAGGGTGGAGATTCGCTATCAACCGCTCCATCACGGTTTTCATCCAAGGTAAACAGAGGTTGGCCAATATGCTCAGAGAGGTTGTCGATGGGCAGGGCATCCTGCGGGATGCCGAGCTGGGTCACCAGTTTTCCGATCTCCTTGCCCAGATTCTCGATTTTCATTTCCATTGCGATAGCACCAAGAGCCATTTGCAGCTGGGCCGTTATCCCGGAACGAAGCCCTGGCATGATACCTGGATCAAAAAACACCTTCAGATAAAGACGAAGCGCTGGCTGATCATTGCCTGACTGAACGGTCGTTTGCAGCAACTGTGTTGCCGCCTCACGCATGGTAACAGAGCTACCTGCCGGAATAATAAGGCCGACCTGATAGTTGCCCGTAGCAATTGCTTTTTCAACATCGACGCTCGTCTTCAACTGCTTGTCCCAGGCCACGATTTCAATCTGCTCGCCGGCAAGCCTTTGGCGCAAATTGATACCAAGCTCACCCTCATCAAGGTCAAGAAGCAGGAGTTGGGTGCTTTTCTGCCCGGTAAGCTCCATGACATTTTCCTGCACAAGAGTGATTACGATAACCAGAAGGGCTGGCATGAGAAACAGTACAAGCAATCCTGCGCGGTCACGTTTCAGCAAAATAAGTTCTTTGCAGGTGGCTGTAATTATTTTGAGCATATCAGACAAATGGTAAACCAGAGTAATTCAAGAACAGATATCAGGTGTCGCGCAGTTGCTTTCCTGTCAGCTGCAGAAAAAGATCTTCCAGATTGCGGCAGTCACTTTGCTTCAGGAGCTCATCGGGTGAACCCTGTTTAATAATACTACCGGCGTCAAGAATACCTATCCGGCTACAAAGCTCCTGAGCTTCTTCCATATAGTGCGTTGTGTAAAGGATGGTGGTTCCTTTTTGATTGAGCTCCACAAGCTGTTGATGAATCAAGTGCCTGGACTGGGTATCAACTCCAACAGTCGGCTCATCTAAAAAGAGAATTTCAGGGAGATGCAGCAAACCGGTTGCAAGGTTAAGGCGCCGTTTCATTCCTCCGGAATAGCTGAAGACAAGGCGCGATGCCTGCTCGGTCAACCTGGAAAATTCAAGACATTGATCAATACGCTCCTGTAATTTTTTCCCTCTAAAACCATAGAGCCTGCCAAAAAACAGAAGATTTTCCCGGGCAGTCAATTGATCATACAAGGCTATTTCCTGTGGAACCAACCCTAATATTTGCCTGATTTTCTTGGCGTCCCGGCGAAATCCCATGCCCATGATCGAGACGGTCCCACTGTCCGGTGACATAAAGCCACTGAAAAGTGAAACAGCCGTGGTTTTACCGGCACCGTTTGCCCCAAGCAGACCAAAGAACTCACCCTTAGTCACTTGCAGGCTAAGATCATTCAGGGCTTGGTGTCCACTGCCTTTATAACGTTTCATAAGAGAGCAGGCCGCAATGGCATCGACCTGTCCGTTCTTTAGAGTGCACGAATCGATACTCTTCATGATTGCTGTTTCAGCCATTGTTCCAGCTTCCGGAAAAACCTTTCCTCCAGTGCACCGCACTCACGGATCTGCTCCGCCATAGCCACATAGCTGTCCTGTGGCTGTGTTCGGTTTTTACAGATTCTGGCCGCCATAACAGCAAATTCCCGCCAACTGTCACCGGCTGCAGTCAGCATTGATGCAGCCTCAGCAAGGGGAGTATCCTGCAGCTCGTTGGCACTTTCCTGGAGAAAAGCGGCATACATAAAACGAAATCCGCCACCACCTGTACCTATTTCTTCCTGCATGCGAACGACATGACCAAGGTGCAGATCTGCTCTTTCTCTGCCCAGTCGCTCGGGCCATTTTTCGAGCCGGCCTGCCATAAATTGTATTCCTTTAACACCGATCAAAGGAAAATGGCTGTCGAGCATGTTTTTGCAGACCACAGTAATTCCATCGACAATCAGAGGTCTTCGCTGAAGTTGATCTGGTACCTGGGTCAGGTAGTACATTTTCCCCTTTGGGGCAAGAGCCCCGGAGGCAAAACGAGCCCGGATCAAATCTTCAGCAGGACACCGAACCGGACCGGGGAAGACCGGATCACTTATCAGGTATTCATCACCATCCTTGCCATAGACGACCAGATTATGGGCATTAAAATGAAAACGTAAGGCTTTCGGAAAATACGGCAACCAGTACACCCCCGTCTGCAGACCCACTGGAATCGATTGGTCAAGAGCGGCATCCAATTCTGCCATTGCCTGCCCTTTATCCCGAAAGGTCTTCTGATATATGCCAACGCCTGGAATTCTGCCGATTCGCTTTAAAATATGTCCGGCGGCAGAGCGGTAGGTAACAAGTGGCAGGCCGTTTATCCGGATAAAGGGCAGGTAGCCAAAAAACAGGCCGCCACCGACACCAAAGGCCATGGCTTCTGAAAAAGCAATGCCCTTGTGACTGAGCAGGTTGGCAGCAACACCGCTCTCACAGTGGGCTGACTGCAGATGAGGAAAATCAATCAACAGAATCGCCCTCGCACTCTCTTTGGTTATAGACGGGTGGTTTGAGGATCCCATGCCTCAGGTCATCAGGGGAAACCTTAAATACTTCACCATACTTTTTTAAGCTTTTCGCACCCAACCTTCTGAAAAAAAAAGGAAATAAATGCAGACACACCAACCAGCGAGGCTGTCTGGTGTAACTCGCTAAAAGACTGGTGTCCATTTGATTGGCGGTCATATAATAGTGCAGGCAGCTGACCCGGCCTGCGGCAACCTTCTTTTTTGATGCCCCGATATGCTTATCAATCTCAAGCCAGGCCTGATGGTTGACGACATCCACAGGAGACCACATGGAGCCCTGAACCAGCTCCTGGTTGCCATTTTTATTGGCAACATAGCTGACAACTTTCACCGCACCAGTGATATCACTCTCCGGTATTTCATTGAGCTGTCCCATGGAATTCTTAGAAGGTCACCCCGAATAAGAGTTTGATCGAGTTAAGGGGGGCATTCGGTTCTTCTGAACCTGCATTTGAGATGTGATGATAACGCAGCTCAACGAGAAACTGACGGCTGAACTCCCATGGGTATTTCAGACCTATGCCAAACTGGTAATTTCCATTTAATTCCGCACCCATTCCTGGAATGTCTGCAAAACTATACACCGGCCCTCCTCCACCAAACAGGTAAGGCTGCCATTGCAGACCTGCTGTAAACGTATACGCAGCCAGAAAATTAGTACCGACCATCGCAGAATTTTCAGGACTGACAACAACAGAGACGGGAAGCTCGACTAAAATTGAATGAAAACCTCTGTACCAGCCAGAGCCAAGATTATCGAAAATACGATGGTTATAACGCGGAATAAAATCGATGGTTTCAACCCGTTCCGTCGTCTCACCCCAACCGGGAAAGCTTTGCCCATAACCTCCGATAAAGGCCCAGTTATCGTTGCTCAGGTCAAGACCGGCCGCCTCGGCCAAACAACAATGAACAGGAGAACAGCTTAAAAAGAGACCAAACAAAAAGCTGAGAATGAGACTTCGCCTTGTCGTTTGACATTTCTGTATTGTCAGGTGTTTGTTGGAGTATGCCATCATCTGTACCTTATTTTAAAAAAGCCTGTGATAAAAAACGGATATCCATAGAATAGCCACAAAGATGCTTTCGGCCATCAGATAAACACTACAATTCGAGGAGCGAACGACAGAGTTACTGCTTTCCCCCTTAGCGGAGACAATTTGTTGATTTCAACACGCCCTCAAAACCGGGCCGTCAGTGGAAAATATTTATACTGAAAAGGAATCCCCTTTGCAAGGAGATTGCGGCGGCCTATAAAAACTGCATTACCGGACGCTCTATCAACTGCTCCAAAGGCACGACAGTATATCCTGTCTGCAAGGCCTCAAACAAAATATCAAGCTCTTCTTGCCAGTAAGCCATCATGTCTTTCCGGGATGGAGGCAGGTCATGGAGCATGATAACATCTCCTGGATGAAGGTTACTCAGGATTTTTCCGGCAAGGTTGTTGATATTTCGGTTTCCCCGGTCATAGGCCCGACAGCTGAAATTCACTGTCACAAGACCTATCTCTGCCAGCACCTTTTTAAGGCGAGACCCGGTGATCCCAACAGGTGGCCGGAAAACAAGCGGTTTCACCCCGAAGTTTTTTAATATTTCCTGGGTGCTGTAGATATCATAGCACAATCTTTTATGGCTGCGTAACATGAGAAAACTGTCGTGGTTTCTGGAATGGTTGCCTAAGGTATGGCCCTTATCAAGAATACTCTGGATTAAATCAGGGTATTGAACTGCTTTTTCACCCACCACAAAAAAGGTCGCCTGCAGGTTGTGACGTTCCAACAGATCAAGCAGAACGGGTGTAGACTCCGGAGATGGTCCATCGTCAAAGGTTACAGCCACTTTCCGGCTTTCATTTTTCCCACGGCTGATGACAGGGAGAAAAAAACTCAATCCCGGGAAAAATGGAGCCCCAAGGCAGAGAATAAGGAACACAACCAGTGGCAAAATTGCCAGGGCTGGACTAACAAAAAAAAGAAGAAAAGCAAGAAGCAGAGCAACTGCGCCAACTTTCTCACCCAGAGAAAAAGACGTTTTATAACTATTCTTTACCACTGATCGTCCCTTTCTCTGCCCGGCCAACCAACCACACCAACTCCGGATTCGCAGTCGATACCTCGTTTACGATGATTTCAAAACCCGCCTCTTGAATAAATCCTGCTATTGTTTCAATAGATCGGTACCATACAGAGCCCCCGGCAAGTTTTATCCGACCATCCTCAAGACGCCAGGACCATGATGGCCTGCCAGCCGGTAAAATAACAAACCGCATCACGAGAAGTCCTCGATTTCCAAGGGCCCGGTAACTTCGTTTCAACACGGTCGATACCGTCTCGTCATCGAGGTAGTGGAGCATATCCAGCAGCAAAACGATATCAGCCGGGCGGGAAACCGCGGGCATTTCAGGGGCCCAACCAACGGTGACATTACCTTGACTGCCGATGGCAAGAGAGGCTACCCTTACCCTTTCCGGGTTGGGGTCGATCCCATACACTTCGGCACCGGGATACCGCTCCAGACACCAACAGGCTGGAACTCCATAGCCGCACCCGATATCAATAATAGTTGTAACCTTGTCCGCTCCAACCAGCATCCGCGGTAGATCGTTAAACATCGGATCATACTGTAATTTAAAGCGGGAAAACATCCGTGGATAGGCCTCCAGGGTGCGAAAACGCTCCCGGATTCTGTGGGTACTGTTGCGTGTCGATAGCCGGTCGCTTCTCTTTTTTTCCCGGGCCACATAATTATTCAACAGAGGTGGAAGCAACAAAAACGTCCCCACAAGAGAATAGCCAATCCCAAGCAGGGAGGTAACACCAATACTTCTCAGCAGGGAATGTTCCGCAACAGCAAGCACTCCGAAACCGATCAGGGTAGAAGCTCCGGCCATAAATACAGCCACCCGAACCAGAACATAGGAAGGATGGTTGATATCACGGTAGCGCTGATGGGCACGTACACAAAAAATTGAATAATCAACCCCCATCCCGAGGATGACAACCGACAGCATAAGGGCAGGTATATCGAGGGGATGGCCAAGAAGTTTCAGGGTTCCCAGGGTACAAATATAGGCAAAAAATGGCGGCAGCAAAGTGAGCAGAGTCAGTTGCAGATTCAGATAGAAGAAAAAGGTGAGCACAACCACGCTGACAGCAATGATCACCAGCATGGTCGTGAAGGTCGAAAAGAGGATATCGGCAAGTCTTTTGGTAAAAAACTTGGCATCAAAGATCTTATTATCCTGGTCATACCGATCGAAAAATGCTGGCCCATCATAATTTTTCCCGGGTTGAACGGTGACAAACTGGATGAGACCGGCCTCCTCCCTTTTTTCTGAAATGCCAAGCAGGCTATAGTATTTTGTATCAATGGGCTGGGGTTCCAAAGCTATTGTCTGTTCCAGCAGAGACAGAAATGGTCTGAAGGCCTCAGAGGCGAAACCGAGTTCAGTTCCCGCAGTACTCAATGCTTCTGTGACCTGCGCCCTTCTCTCATCAGACCAGAAGCCATACCAGGCAGCCCTGTTCTGCTCCGCCCTTTCCCTGCCAGGAAAGATCATCGACGGAACAAATGCCGCTGCCAGAACCTTATCTTCAAGATCCTGTTCGATTTTTTCCAGGAGCTGGTCATTGTTTGCCTGAACACTTTCGATGACATCCGACGAGTTCATCAAAATGACCCTTTCGTCGATATTTCCCCAGACTCTGGTGAACAGTTCATCCGCCGCAAGAGTTGCCTCAGTCACCGTGTTCATACTGCTCAGACTTACCTCAAATTGAGGTTTGGCAAAAAACAGCAGGACAGCCACCAGAAGAGCCGCAGCGCAGGCACCAGGTTTCCCTGTTTTATAGAGACTATTGACAAGACCACGCAGCGGCAGGGCACGACTGCTGGCCGGGGGCATCACCGGGAATATTTTGGGGAAAATTGAATGGACAAACAGAAAGGAAAAGAAAATTCCAAGGGCGGTAAATTGACCGAGTTCTGCAAAAATCAAAAAACCGCTGGAGCTCAGAATTAAAAAGGCGCCAATTGAGGTAACAACAGCCATAAGACCAATTGCATAGACCTCACGGGCAGCGTCCCTTCCCCTGGTCTGATGACTGCGATCAAGAAAAAGCAGGTAGGCAATACCATGGTCGACAGTGATGGATATTATCGCCCCGCCAAACCCGAGCACCATAATCGAGATGGATGAATGGAAAAGAGAATAGCTGAAAAGAGCCGCACCCGTACCGGCTAGAGCCGGAACCAGGGATAACAGTCCGATCAACGGCCTGGGAAAGGCAAAAAGCAGAAGTAAGCCAATACCCACGGTCGCCAGCAAAAGCGCGAGCTGGACATCATGACGGATGATATTCTCGTTATCAAGAGCCGCCCGATAGGCTCCAACCGGAGTAAATACCACATGGTATCCCTGCTGGGCATATTTTTGTCTGAGTTCTGTGGAGTTCTTGGAAAGAAGTTCGTCGATTTTGCGGGCGGAGGCGGTATCAGTGCCCGTTGAGAGAGGTCTGGCAACCAGCAGCAGGTGTTTATTGTCCGCAGAAAGGAGATGCCCCTGATAAAATCTGGAGTTCAAGGAAGGGGCCAGTGGAGCCATCTTGGCAAGAACCAGATCTTTCAGACCCAGGGGGTCGAGATCAATAAAGCCAGCCTGCCCAATACCTTCCATACTGCTCAAGTCCTGATACAGGTGCAGCAGCCGTTTATGAACCTGCTCCTTTTCCAGAAGCGGTGCAACCTTTTGTTCTAACTCTTTTTGGGAAAAGAGTATGGGAAGGTTGCCTGCAGTGTGCAGAGCCAGTTGCGGAATCAGCTCCCCAACCGCATCTGTACCAACTTGGGCGAACAAACCGCTCGCAGTCATGTTTTTTTCAAACAGAGAAGCGATTTCAACCAGAGTATCTGCATCGCCGCCATCGACCATGATATCAACAGCAATTTGGTCATGGACAGGATGATGTTCAAAAATATCAAGACCATCGGCGATGACCTTTTCTCCAGAGGGCAGGGATCGAACTACATCTGTGTCAATTTCAAGACGCCACAAACCCAGTGCAGCCAAAACAAAAACCAGCAGTGAAACGCCTATGAGGATACGGGAATTGATCATGACTCTTTTAGCACACCTTGAAAATTATAAAAGTAAGAAGAGCCAGTGCAACGGCCAAAGAAACCGGGAGTAGAATCATTTTATTATTCTGATAGAATTCGTTTGCCTTCTGGATAAATGGTAGCCCGCCAAACAGTCTTCTTGCTCGGTCGATGACCACCGTCTGGTTATCCGAACCTGCCAACCCCTGAAAGGCACACATGGGAAAAAGTGCGTAAAACTCCATGCCATGACGCCGTAACAACTCATCATAGGGAATTCCGCTCCATTGCTGTTGAACAATATGGCTCGCGAAAGGCGCATTCAAGGCATATGCATGGGCCAGACAGCGATAGGTAATTCGGGCCAGTTTCGCCTGTTGAGCCTTCCTGCTCCCATCTGTAATGCAACCAAGAAACAGACCATTCCATGTACCGACAGAGTCCAGCGAACTGCAGGCTACTCGTAAAGCATGATCATCAAAACGTCGAAAAAAAACGTCGTCTTCAAAAATGAGGATATGCCTGGCATTGTCCTCAAGACCCTTCTTCAAGCAACTCATGTGGGAGTTAAAAATACCCTCCTCCCGATTGGTGGAATGCTTTGTGACAATAACAAACTCAACGCGTGGCAGTACACCAACCCGTGCAAACTGAATCCTGGCCTGCTCCGTTCTGTCTGGTCGAGAGTCCAGAGAAATACAGTAGATCTTGTCAAAAAAGGCCCAGCTATCAATCTGTCTGAATTCTGGTGGATTCACGTTGCCGGTTTTGTTCACTGTTGATTACGTTACGTATGTGGTATATCTTATTGCTCAAAAGAGATCCACGCATCATGGGTGCTTTGAATAATTCCATATTGTATTTAAGGTGTCCGCAGGGCAACTGGACAGTGAAACCGTTTAGCTATTGCATTATGACTCGATTAATCAGGCAGAGTATATTCAAAATAAGTGATCTGGACTTTGTCCGCACTGCCATACTGGAGCAGGCTGATCTCTCCGCCTTCAAACAAAAACCTACTCCGCAGGTTCTCACCGGTATCTTTGCCATCAGCTTTAGTTTTGTTCTGGGATGGCCGGCAATTGCAGCTTTGGGCATTCTCTCCGTCAAACTACAGAACCCCTGGCTTGTCGCAGTTGGAGGGCCTCTCACCTACGGGCTGTCACATCTTGTTTTTCTTCTTGGTATGTATCTTTCCGGGGCGAAATACTCGGTCATCTTCCTCCGCTGGCTGACCAAAATTTCCATGGAAAGGTTGCTTGCCTGGGCAGATCGATAACTTGCTGACGGGTACCAAGATTACCTTCCCAGTGCGCCACTGACATCTCGCATACGCAGCCCGGCAACCGTCTCGTAAACCGTTCCAGTATCGTCGAAAATCACAAGGTCAAAGACCAGTTCATCCTCAGTTTTATGCACCAGCCTTACTTTTGTCCGGTAATCGCAACCTGGTCGGGTTGGTGTCACGATCACTCTTCTGTCAAAACCGACAGGAAAAGGCACGAAATCAACCGTCTGCTGTCCCAGAACACAGGCGGCATGAAAAGCGCCATCAAGAGGAAATGGTGAACCAATAATTTCCTGGACGGGGTCACTGGTCACATCAGGGGCTCTGAGCTCGCCCCAGGCCTCAACTCCCAACAGGTAAAGGTTTTTTTTGAGCGACTGGTAGTACGGACCAAAGGGGACCAGCTCTCTATACAGATCGTCCACCTTGATTTCCGTCATCGCCTCCTCGGGCTGTGTCAAATCCATCTTCAGCGGCTTATGGCTGTGGCTTTTGACCGGGAAAAAAACAATAGAGCCATGTTCTTTAATTCTACTCATCGCCTTAAATTGTATACGGCTGAGCAGTTGTATCTCCAGACTCCCATCACTTCTCATCTCGCAATCAATAAGCCCGTCCATTGCGGAAATACCCTCAGGGATCTCCAGAAACTTTACAAAACGGACATTCTCCATCACCCTGATATCAAGTTCTCCATAACTCTCTGCAACTCTTGCGGCAAGCAAAAGCATGGTTTCCACAGCGGGCAGGACAGTTTTTCCCGCAAAACAGTGATCAGAAAACCAGGGTTTGACAGGAATTGTAAGAGGAAGACGCCCTTCACTCATGAACGGGGAAACCCTTGCCAGAGGTTGATGGTTTTTTGATCAATTTCAACAGGGATACTCTTACCATTGACCGCACAATGCCTTGTGAAACCGGTACAGCAGGTTTCACCGTTATCGGCTCTGGTGATCAGATAATCAAACTGCAGCTTCACCATCTCAAGCTTAGCTGGACGGGTGTAGATATACATCAGATCATCATAGAAAAGCGGGGAGTAATAGTTGAGCTCTGTTTTGATAATAGGGTAAATATAACCGCTTTCCTCGATCTTCTTGTAGGGATAGTCTGCCGCCCGCATCAATTCAGCCCGGCCAAATTCAAAATATTTCAAATAATTGGCATGATAGACAACTTGAGAACGATCTGTATCAACATAAAGAGTCCGCAACTCACTGCGATGCCAGATCAGGCCGCTATTGGCATCTCTTATATAGTTGGGCTTATCCAGGAATTCGGGAATAAAGGGTTTTGGGCGCATTATAATCCTCGAAAGACAATGCAGCAATTCGTGCCACCAAAACCAAAAGAATTGGAAAGAACAAATTCATGTGCATGTTTACGTACTATATTGGGGACCACATCCAGGTCACTGAATGCCGGGTCCGGAATATGATTGACAGTGGGCAGGACGATTCCCTGTCCCATAGCCTCGATCGCAAGAGCTGCTTCTATGGCAGCAGAAGCACCAAGGGAATGGCCGACCTGGGATTTGTTCGATGAAACTGGAATATTTGATACATTTTTACCAAAAACAGCACGAAGACAATCGACCTCCGTACCATCCCCCGTTGGGGTTGAGGTGCCGTGCGCATTCACTGCTCCAATATCGACAGGGGAAATTTCGGCATCGTCTATCGCCTCGTGTATCGCCTTGATTATGGTCGTACTGTTTGGTCGTGTAAAATGCAGGGCATCTGAGTTCCAGCCGATACCGGCGACTTCAGCCTTTGGCGTCAGCCCAAGGGATTGGGCCACCTCTTCGGCTGCCAGCACCAGGACACTCGCCCCCTCTGAGAGAACAAAACCTCTGCGATCAAGACTAAAAGGCCGGGATGCCTGGCTGGGATCTTCGGCGGCACGATCATTGGCACTGACCTTGATGGTTGCCTGCATGTTAGAAAATCCCTGAATTATCTCGGGGACAAGACAGGTCTCAACACCACCGGCAAGAACAAAATCGCAGTCACCATCCCGAATCATTCTCGCTCCAATGGCGATAGCATGGTTGCCGGAGGCACAAGCTCCCTGTGGAGAAAAAATAGGTCCGGTAAAGCCCATGAGCATTCCGGCCTTACCTGCAGGCAGATTGGCACACACATTTGGCAGCAGATATGGGCTGACTTTCAAAGGACCTTTATTTACATAGTTGTCCATTGCTATCCGGTAAGAGTCAGTACCGTTCAAAGCTGAACCAATGAGACATCCGGTTCTGGCGCCGATCTCTTCATTTATCTCAAGCCCGGCATGGAGCAGTGCTCTTCGGCAGACCTCCATGGTCAAAAAAACATAATCCGCATTCCAAAGAGATGCCTCTTTCCGATTCACATAGGGAAACTGGCTTGGGTCCCAGTCCGGTATCTCGCCCACAATATTACTGCGGCTTTTCGATTCGCAACGGGTGAGCCGGCGAAAACCGGCTCGTCCTGCCACAGCTCCCTGCCATGTTTTGGCAAAGGTGTTGCCAAGAGCTGTAGCGGCGTCGTAACCGACGACCATGACCTTTCTATTAAGTGGAGCCTTCATATTAATTTCATGTTGTGTTTAGGGTAACTCAAACTCGATCCATTGACGTGTTATGGATTGAAGAAGTCGAGCCAGCCGTTTGAGCTTTCCTGATCGTGTGAATTGGGCTTGTTACTGATTCGTTATACTTTTTTGAATACTGCACAGGCGTTACAGCCGCCAAAGCCAAAGGAATTTTTTAAAACAAACTCTTGCTCAAGAGACCTCTTACCTTCGCTGACACAGTCTAAATCAATTTCCGGGTCAGCCGTATAATTAATAGTGGGTGGTAGAATACTTTCTTCCATGCCTTTGAGAGCAAAGATAGATTCAATGACACTGGACGCGCCCATAGCATGACCAATAATGGATTTATTGGCACACACAGGTGGCAGGCCCTTGCCAAATATTGCCTGCATCGCCTCATATTCAACCTTGTCGCCAACCTTGGTTGAGGCCGCGTGGGCATTTATTGCCGCAATATCTTTTGGCGCAAGCGAGGCATCGGCAATTGCGTCCTGCATACATTTTTTCACAGTATCGAAATAGGGAGCAACAAAATGATGGGCATCTGAAGTCATGCCCCAGCCGGCCAATTCGGTTTTATAGCTCAGCCCATGGGCCTCGGCAAACTCCCTGGTCGTAAGAATTACTGCGCCTGCACCTTCTGAAATGACAAAACCACGCCGATCCAGAGAAAAGGGTTTGCTGGCGGCTGACGGCGGATCGTTTTCCCGTCCTTTTTGAGGGCTATAGACCCCGTTCATTGTGTAAAAGCCTGCGACAATTGGTTCAACCAAGGCAAAATCCACCGCCCCGCAGATGGCCACATCGGCACGGTTCTGGGCCAGAAACATGGCCCCGATAATCATGGAGGTCAGACCTGTGGCGCAGGCGGCAATGGTCGAGGTGATCGGGCCGCGTGCCCCGGTCAGAATGGCTATTTTACCACCGACCATATTGATACAGGAATTGGGATTAACATAGGGCAAAGGGAGCTTGTTCTCCGCCTGCAGCCGTCTGTCAGCACTGAGAACGGCGTCCAGTCCGCCGATGGCTGAGCTGTAGGTGACAGCTGTCCGAAGAGCGATGTCCGGTGATAACTCTATCCCACTTTGTTTGATCGCTCTTGCCACCGAGAGCATGGAATATTTAAAGACCGGGGATGTCCAGGCTGCCTGGTGTCTGGCAGACAGAAAAGGATAGTCCTCTTCATCAATATCTGGAACCTGCCCGGCAATATGGACAGGGAAGTTAGCCGGTAACTCAAAGCGGTTCAGCTCACCTATGCCACTTCTGCCGACAAGAGCCTGTTGCCACTGCTTCCCCAGATCACTGCCCAGAGGAGAAATAGCATCATAGCCGACGATGACCGGATCTTTTCCTCCCATATTTCACTTACCAGGGGATGAATTGATAGAGCTTGGCAAACATTTCATAGACCTCGATCCAGTTCTGAAGATCCTTGGTCGTTTTAATATGAGCCCGTTTATTGACCATTACCCAGCTCATATGGGCTGCGCCGTCCTTGCAGGTACTGCAATCGCGGGTTTCAGAGGTGCAACAGCGGTGCATGGTATGTAAATCTGAGGACCAGCGAATAAAGTTGGTCAACCGTCTGGGTCGGGGCTCTCTATTGTCAATGGGCTCGGTAACGGAGGGGCATTCCATCCAGCCGAAAGGTCGGTCCAGCATTTTCCCGGTGGTGATGATCTCATGATAATATTTGCAGGAAATAACCGTTTCCGGATACTTATCCAGCATATCATCCATTTCAGCGCGAATGGCGACCAGTTCGTCCGGCTGCCATGAAAACCCATCGACATCCTCATCATTGGAGAGGAGCTGCATTTGCACCTTCAGGCCGACATCTTGAATCTTACGAACAATCTTTTCGGTTTTCCCGAGCTGCTTGGGGGTGATGGTATACAGATAGTAGGCGTGGGGATCGCCCTGGTAGTTGGCACTGGAGATTTTAAAGGTGTCTTTACCACGCAAAATTGTTTCATCTTCAGCATCACCCCAGAGAGAAATACCGACCATCATATCCGGAAAGCGATCCCTGGGGACTTTGATCAAACCATTGGTGGCGCAGAAGGTGGGTAACCTTTTGTAAAAGGCCTCAACCCGGTCAAGACAGAGCGTTGGTTCGCCGCCAATCAGGATAGCCAGATTCACCCCGCGGTCCATCTCTTTTTCCACAAAAGAATGCCATTTATCTACGTCCTTTTCTTCGGAAGCAACTTCATGTTCCCCAGAGGAAAAAAAGAAACAGCCCTTGCAGCGCAGGTTGCAGCGGTCTGTCACATCATAGATGGAACTGCGGATGTTGAGCTTGGAAATTTTTTTATAACGCTCATACCAATGGTCATCAAGCAGGGAGCTTACTGTTATCATAATTCTACTACCCCTGAAAAAGGGAAAATAAGCCAGGAATTCTTATAGATAATCCTTGTGGGATATATAAATACCTTGGCGGAAAATTTAACGTATTGCTGTTGTTCGTGAATGCCATTTTCTTGTTTTTATGACAAGCGACAATGCTTTGACACTAATCATTTGGAGGCGGATTGACAAAAGCAGGACAGAGATTCTGTCCCTTCTCATAGCCTCTGACCCAGACGGCAAGATACGTGTCTGCGTAATCGAGCCAGGCAGAAAAGGTCACAGGATCGGTCGCGTGTCGATACATCCTGGCCGTGACCACCGCACTGCCTGCAGCATAATGCCTGCAGTCACTGCAATCGGTGTCCGGCACACAACAGGCGGCATCTCGATTCCATTGTAAATCCGTACGATATTGCCGGAACGATCTGCCAAGTCCAATATCCGTAGAGGGATTCATGCGGGGATAGGTGCATGAAAACAGATCATGCAACCCCTTTTCGTTGGTATGGGCAACGATGTTATAGGGTGAAAAGAGAACTGTTTGTGGATAATCCGCCAACAGTTCACGCATCATCATCCGCGTTTTCGCAAGTGACTGGGGAGTGTGGCGAAGAGAGCCATCGTAGCCAACAGGTGCGGAAAACATGTTAAAGGTAATTTTATGACCATGAGCTGCAAGAATTTCGGTTACTTCCCTGGCTTCATCAATGTTAAATGGAGTAAAGGTGTAAACAAAAACGGCCCTGGCATCACCCTGATAATTAGCCATCTGCCGGGTCAGCATATTCGGAGCTTTTCGAATTGCCTGGCTGGTCTGATCGTTACCCCAGACCGAGATATGAATTCGATAATCTATCTCTTTGGGAATGGGTTTAAGACCGTTTGTAGCTATCGCTCCCAGCGGAATCACCTCATAACAGGCGGCGCACAGTTGAGGTACAAGAGAGGGTTCAGCCCCTGCAAGCACGACAAAAGTTATTCCCCGTTCTTTTTCAGAAAGAAACAGCTGTCTCCAGTCGCTTTCACTGTTATTTTCCTCGGCGAACTGCTTTTCGCCCACAAAATAATAACATCCATCACAACGGATATTACATCGGTTGCTCATATCATAGGTGGATTCCCGCAGAAAAAAATACCGACGAACCTTTTCCCAGCGTTCGTTGATTATCGGATCGGCAATGATATCGGAGAATTTATATTTTTGCTGGGCAGCCATCTATTCGTTACTGTTTCGTTTATTATCGATATACTGGGCAATGATACGAACAGTAGTCAGCTTGGGGTAATCGTCTTCGTCGATCTGTATTTCGTATTCATCTCTTAAAAACAGGGCAACTGTTGCCATGTCCATGGAGTCGATCCCCACCTCATTCACCAGGTCCAGGTCCGCATCAAAGGTCTCGGCGGTGACATCTTCAAGTTTAAGCTCATTGATGATGATTTCGGCGATTCGAGTAATTGTTTGATTAATGTCGTTGCTCATGAATGTGTTCTTTTACGTTTTTTGTTTCGTTTAAGGTGAAAAACATCCAGCCGGAACAAACGTCTTGATCGCCGCTGGTAATTGTGAATATATATTGATCTTTTTTATTGCCTGGGGTGACATGTATATCGAGTACTTCTCCAGGCCTGACTATTTTTCTGAATTTGACTCGGGCCAAAGACGTAAGACACAGCTCCCCTTCGCAGGAATTGGATATGAGATCGACAACCATCTTCAACTGGGCAATTCCGGGCAAAATGGGGTTATCAGGAAAGTGCCCAGAAAACCAATAAGAATTACTATCAGTTGCCACGGAAGCAACCATTTTACCTTCTTTCATTTTTTTTTCAACTAATCTCAATGCATCAACAGGCAGGTCCATCACCCAACGGCAAATCCCAGGTAAGACTGAAGCCCGCCTCCAATCTACAGGTATCACCAAGTCCATTTCATAAAAATGACAAAGAAAAGTTTATACCACCTGAACTTCCAATACACAACAGGGAAACCATAAGAGCGTCGCCCCTGCGACACAGACAGGCTGTCCTCTTGTGTTTTCTCAGCCAGATCACCAGAGTTACTCAGACTTACTGGCAACAGACATCTTCTGGCTCCTCGCAGATTATTCTGAAAGTAATGGTTAAAGCTGCATACGTTTCTGCAACAATATCGTTATGAGGTTTTTGCTGCTGCATTTCGCCAGCAGGTGGGGTCCGAGGCAAGATAATCGCCTGTAAGCTGGTATGCAGCCCCTCTACACCCATAGCATTCTGCCGCTTTCTCACAACTTTGGCATTCCCCCTTGATTGTCTCTTTGTAATTCTTCAGATTCTGGACAACTTCGCTGTTTTTTAAAATAGAAGCCAGACTATTGTTGCGAATATTATCAAGAGCAATGGTCACCCCTACGCAGGGCATAACATCACCTGTAGCTGTCACCACACAGGACACCTGATGGCGCATGCACTTGTTGCCGACCAAGGGCGGTTGAGGCTCCCATGTCCTACCAAACTTTTCCTGATCAATTGCTGAAAGCCTTGCAAATAATGTCTTTAATTCAGCTGGTGACACATTAAGCCAGCTGTTTTCAACAGCGTGGGCCTGGGGGGTGAGAACCTCAAAAAACGGCTCTATATTTTCCGCTCGAAGCCACTCCCAGATGGCGGGTAATTCTTTGATATTCTGCTGGCAGATAACCGTGCTGACAGCCAGAAACAAATCCTTTGAAGGATAACCAGCCTCTTTTAAGGCTGCAAACGCGCGGTTGATGATAGCGAATGCACCCTTTTTCCCGGCAAGCTGATCTTGAATACCTTCATCCAAAGAGTTTAATTTTAAAGCAACCCGCACCCTCTCCCTGGCGAGTATAGCGGCCAATGCTGCATCAATACCTGAACCATTGGTGAACATCTCCACTTCCAGACCCTCATTACCGAGAAAAGTCAACATCTCCACAAGGTGCGGATAGATAGAGGGTTCTCCGCCCAGGATGATAATTTTTCGTGCGCCAAGGGCTTTCGCCTGGAGGATGACATCCTTGATTTCTTCTCTAGAGAGTTCCCGTGCCCCTGCTGTCTTTTCATCGACATAGCAATAGGAGCAGTGAAAGTTGCAGATACGGCTGAATTCGACTTCCATGGAAAGCAATCTGTCCGCAGCCACAGCCTCACGGATTTCCTGCTCGGTAAATTCAAGATTATATATCTGCATTATTGTTAATATTCCTCAAGATCATGAAATTTGTTCATCTTCTCCCAGCGCTGCATCTCTTTTTGGTAACGTCCCTGCCAACCATATTTTTTCATAATCCGTCTGTAGCGAATTTTTAAGAACGGTTTAAAGATAAACCGCCATATGGATATCCATGCCCAGCCCTGACTTCTGACCTGGGCAGGAGGATTCCACCAGCCCAGAACGACTTGACGCTGATACCAGAACTGGTATTGGAGTTGCTCGGAATCTAAATACCTGGTCCGAACGTTCGCCCACAGGCCGTTATATCTTTTATAATCCAAGGCATTGGTTACCAAACCCTGTTCCAGAAGTTGCTCACGCATCCCGGTTTTCGGGTACGGCGTCAACACCTGACAGTAGGCGGCATCTGCCTGGAGCTGGTTAAAGAATTCATAATTTTCCCGAATTGCGGCTTCATCATCTTCAGGAAAACCAAAAATTAGCCCGCCGATAACCATCATGTTGTGTTTATGGCAATTATCCACGGCCTGTTTGGCAAAAGAGCCGGTATCCCCTTTATCGGCCATATTCAGACTCTTTTTCGATATATTCTCGATACCTAAGAAAACAGAACAAAAACCTGCCTCGGCCATTTTGGCAACCATCACCTCGTTTTTAGCCATGGACAGACAATCCGCCTGAACAATGAGACGAAGGCCTTTGTAATTCCGGGCAATGATCGCATCACACAGCTCTATGACCCTGTCGGGTTTGAGGACCATATTGTCATCGGTGATAAAGATATATCTGGTTTTTTTGTTATAATAAATATCGTCGATATCCTCGAGAACCCGGCTGATGGGGAAGGTCCTGAAGGTTCGGCCATACATATGTCGCATGGAACAGAAATTACAGGTTCGGGTGCAGCCGCGGGAAGTCTCAATGAGTTCAATTTTCGAATGAAACAGATGATAGCCCCATGTCAGTCTCCGCTTATCCCGCAGCGGTAATTTCAGAGTGCTGAGATCAAGGTTCTCTCCAGGCCCATTGTGAATAAAGACCCCATCCACTTTGTACGACAGGGACGCAATGTCAGCCAGCCTGTCACGGCCCGCCAATGCATTGACCAGACGACGACAGGCCTCTTCACCTTCTCCCCTGATCAAAAAGTCGATCCACCGGGCCTCTTTAGATGCGGCCGTCTCCTGAGACATCAACGTGGCATGATAGCCGCCGACAACTATTTTAACTCCCGGCTGGAGGGTTTTAATGAGGTGGGCAATCTTGACACAGGTATCAAACTGCCAGGCCATGGAGGAAAGACCTATGAGATCAGGTTGTATTTTTCCAATGATCCTGGTCAGATATTTTTTAATCGAACGGCGCTTGCGCACAAGATCAACAAGAAAGACATCGTGTTCTTCATCGATATTTCCGCCAATGCTTGCAATGCCGTGGTTGGGCAGATGAACCGCTGCTTCGTGAACAAGCACAGGTACCACATCGGGCATAGATATCAACAGAACTTTCATCTTTATTTTTCACCTAAAGCCGCCCTCACCCGCAGTTCAAGGTCGGCGATGGTTGGAGGGTGATTATGGTAATCCGGTACTATACAATCAGCAATTGTAACGCTGATTTCATTTTTAACCCTGGTGTTAAAGAAAAACTTGCCTGGAGTAAAAAGTTTATCGGTGTTGCAAATTTTCAGGACATAGATGGGTCTCTTGTGCATCCGGGCGATTTTAAATGCTCCTTTGTTTAATTTGCCGATCTTTCCATCCCGGCTTCTGGTGCCTTCCGGGAATATAAAGAGATTACCCCCGGACTTGAGATAAACCCCCATGGTATCCATCTGCTTTATCATCATAGCGGCAAATTGTCCTTCACTGGAGGCGGGCAGATAGCCAGATTTTCTAATGATCAGACCAAAAACAGGCATCTTAAAAAAGCGCGATTTAACAATAGTCTTCTGCTGTCTAAAAAGGGCTATGAGCAGCAGAGGATCAAGATAGGAGAGATGATTGCAGACGATGACAGAAGACCTGATCTCTGCAATTTTTTCATCAATCACCATCCGCTGCCGAGGTGCTGTCACCCTGACAATACAAAAGAATATTGCATAGAAGTAACTGTTCAACCGCTGAAAATACAGCTCGGTTTTTTTCCTGAATAGTGCAGCGGCCAGATAAAACCAGGAAAAGAACAGCAGAAAACCAAAAATAAACCAGATCCAGCAGACAAGAGTGACAAGGCAATCAATACACTCAGCGCTAAGACGCCGAAGAGAAAAAGAATTGTTACTGGACTGCATCTCGGCCATTTTTTATAATCAGACAGGTGTTTACCCCGCCAAAGGCAAAATTCTGGATGGCGGCTATTTTGGTCTCTGTTTCCGTCAGTCCCGGAGTATGCCTGAGCATATCGCAACGTTTATCAACATTATCGAGATTGAGGGTGGGAGCGATAAAACCCTGCTCCATCATGTACAGGGACAAAATGGTCTCTATCACCCCGCAGGTTCCCATGGTGTGTCCCATATAGCTTTTCAGCCCGGTTACAAGCGGCCCCTTACCATATACTGCAGCAATGGCCTGGGACTCGATGACATCCCCCATTTTTGTGGCGGTGGCATGGGCACTGACAAAATCAACATCAGCCGGATTCATCTCTGCATCAGCCAGGGCAAGGCGCAGGGTTGCCGTAATCCCATCAAGGTTTGGCAGGATCAGATCACCACCATTATTGTTACAGGCAAAGCCGAGAACTTCTCCCAGAATCTCCGCCCCCCTCTTTTTAGCAGATTCATATTCCTCAAGCAGGACAGCTCCACCGCCCTCACCCACCACCAGACCATCCCTATTGGCATCAAAAGGCCGGGGAGTACACTCTGGCGTTGTATTATAATTCACAGAACAGGCAAGGAGGTTGTCAAAGACCGCGACGGTGGTTGTATCATACTCATCCGCCCCGCCGCAGATCATGGCATCCTGCATGCCGTATTTAATCGATTCATATCCATAGCCGATGGACTGGCTGCTGGTGGTACAGGCGGTGGATGAAGCGATAATTCGTCCGGTGATTCCAAACATGCGGCTGATGTTCACCGCCGTTGTGTGAACCATGGAGCGCAGATAATCCACCGCACCGATGGAAGAAAATTTTGAATCAAGATCACTGAAAAATGTCTTGTAGATCTCTCGCTGAACCGTTGGGCTGCCATGGGTTGAGCCAAAGGCCACACCAAGGCGACCGGAGGTGATAAACTCCTCACTCAGACCAGATCGTTCCAGAACATCTTTCGCCACCTGGCAGGCATAATAGGCAACGGGTCCCATGGTTTTACGATATTGCCGTTTAAAGTCGTAATTAATGGGGTAATCCACCGTCCCAAAAACACGGGAATGTATGTGCTTTGACAAGAGCCCGTCATCGCGCAATACCCCCACCCCGGACTTGCCTTTTTTAAGGCTTTCTATGATATCGTTTTTGTCGTAGCCGATGGGAGTGATGGCCGAACAGGCAGTGATAACAACGCGTCGTTTCATGAAGTAAATCCTGCCAGGCTACTTGGTTCGAGATTGTTGAATTGCTTCCACATAGTCAAGAATATCATTGATCGTTCTGATCCCCATAGCTTTTTCCTTTTCTTCTCTGGTAAAGGAAAATCCGAGAATCAGTTCAATTTTACCCAGCAACTCAATGGCATCAATGCTGTCAAAACCATGATCATCCCGAAGGTTATCCTCAAGGCCCGGCTCTTCAAATTCAAAATCGTCAACAAGAATTGCTAATATTTTATCTTTAAATTCGTCTCTAGTCATATCGGTTATATTGGCCCAAAAAGATCCTAAGAAAAATGTTATATTTTACGATTGAACGCCGATACTACACAGTTTTACTCTAATTTCAAAAGGAATAATTGAAGCGGTGCCACTCCCCTTCCCGCAAGAAGGCCTGAGGCTGTCGCAGGGTGAAATACCTCAAAACTCCTTCGACCAGACATCGTTCATCATAGGATGAATTGATCCAATAGCAAGCAACATGAAGGTGTTAAGAATTTTGTGGGAATATAAACTGATCAAAATGATACCACTCAAAAGGATGCTGTTGCAGTGACTGTTCCAGAAGATCGGCATATTGCTGGGCGGCGTCTGCGATCACATTTTCTCTATCCCTGCGAGACGCGGACGGGATAGAGATAGGGTCTGACAAGGTGAAACGATAGCTGTTTTTACCGGTACGAAAGGCAAAAAATACCAGGAGCGGCGCACCTGAAACCAGAGAGAAAATAAACGGCGACTCGGGCAGGTACGCGTCATGCCCCAAAAACCTGACACGAACCCTGCGTTGATCACTACGCCAGACAATATCACCCGCCATGGAGACAAGGCCACCTTTTTGCAAAAATCGGATACCTTCTATGGCCGTAAACGGAGAATTGTTTTGCTGGTCTGCACCGATTATGGTTACTCCGGAGTTGCGCAGATCATTTTTTTGCATCCGCTCCACTCCCTCCTTTTCCTTTACTCCCATGTACAGCAGAAGCTCAAGATCCTCTCGCTGCTGCTTTAACAGGGTCGCAGCCATTTCCCAGTTACCAAGATGAGACATGAGAAGAATCGCTCCCTCCCGGCCAATAACTGTTTCCAGATTTTCCCATCCCTCGGAGACAAAGGTCGCCGATTTTGCTTGCCCTGCCAGGAACCGGTCAAAATGAATCGTGGTGAAATTTTGATATTGTTTAAAAGTACACCAGAGATGATACAGTGCCCCCCGCTCGGGATACAGTGCACCATAGAAACTTCGACTTATGGGAACACGCCTGGAAAAGATAAAATATCCCGCTGCAATAATCCGGGAGACGAGGACAAAGAACCAGGAACCACAGAGGCCGGAAATTCGGTTCAACAGCTTGTACCAAAAACCGTTCATAAGCCAAAAATCCTGAAGATCCGTGCAAAAATCAACCTGCTAAAGCAGACCGAATTCCGCCAGAAATCGAGCCAGGGTCGAAAATGACTCACCCGTTCTCCCCTTGCCTGATAGATGACCGACACCGGAGCTTCCCTTGTTGTAATACCCTGCTGTCTGGCTTTAACCAATATTTCCACTTCAAACTGGTAGCGCCTGGCTTTCACTCCAAGATTCAATACTTCTGGTAGTGGATACATTCTGAACCCGGATTGCGAATCATCAACCAGCGGTCCACCGGCTGCCCATACCCAGAAGTTCGAAAATTTGCGGCCGAATCTACTGGTCCAGGGTACGTTGACTGCACCATCCATTCCCTGCCGTTTGCCAATGACGATACAACGTTTTCCATCGTTTACTGCCCGGAGCAGGTTCCCCACATCCACAGGATTATGCTGACCGTCCCCATCAATTGTGATTGCCCAGTCACATTGTTTTTTCGCAGCTGCAGCAAAGCCTGTGAGAATGGCAGCACCCTTGCCCTGGTTCACGGAGTGACGCAGACAGGTAATTCCATCCACCGTCTCAAGCACCTGGCCGGTGGAATCCGTTGAGCCATCATCAACCACAAAAACAGGATACCCAAGCGAAAGAGATCTGCAAATAACATCTCTGACCTGCTCGCCATGGTTATAAACCGGTATTATAATAGCGGGTCTCATCTGTAATCCTGAAGGTTACCGTTTTCGTTTGTGGTGGAACAGTAGGCCATCGACCATGTCCCCGGCCCCATGTGAACACCTGAGGTAAGCGACAGCGGGCTAAGGAGGATTTCCGCCTGGGACAGTAGCGATTTGACCTTCTCCAAGACGACTCCTGACACCCATTCCTTATTATCAGAGTATTGCAGCATAATAACCGGCGCGTCCTCCGAACCAAAGCGTTCAGCCAGTTTTTCCAGGGCAAAGGCGAGCTGTCCCTTTCTACTGTGCACAACACCAACTTTTCGCACCCCAGCTTCGGTTGGACTGATAACCGGCTTCATGGACAATAAGTCCCCGAAAAAACCACTTGCCCTGGAGACCCGGCCCCCGGCAACCAGATACTTCAGCTCATCTATGAAGACCAGCTCAATACAGTCAGCAATTGCTTTTTTGGCAAAAGCGACCACCTCTTCAGGGTTTGTCGTATTTTTTGCACTTCTGGCGGTGAGTAGAGAAATGAGACCCAGTCGGCCTGAAGCAGCTCCGGTATCGATTACCATCAACAAATTATCCGGATCATTGTCTTTCTTCCAGGCCATGACGGTCTCAAAGTTACCGGTAAAGGCCGAGCCGACAACGAGATACAAGGAACGGCCGAACTGCTGGCAAATACTCTCATAGTGCTGGTGTCTCTCAAAGGTTGCGGCCTGGGCTGTGGTTATTTTTGTCCCCTGGCGCATCAAGTCGTAGAGTTGTGCCGCGTCGTGGAGACTCTCGGGCCTTGAGGTGTCACCGACAATGATATAGCTGTCGAGCAGGGTGATACCATTCTTCTGGGCCGTTTCCCTTGTGATAGAGCCGGCAGCATCGGTTACGATATGCAGAGCGGCCGCTTCCCCTGATGTTAAAGCGCGCAGTTGCGTCCCCTGGTCGATTTCTTCGGCGGACCAATGGAGGATATCACCAAACATTCCCAGTTGTCCCCGTAACAGTGTTGGATCCGGGGTATGCATGTGTACCTTGAGCCTGGCCTCATCTTCCACGACCACCACACTCTCTCCCAGTTCAGCAATACTGGATTTCAAAGAAGCATGCTCCTCATCCGGCTCAATGATCAGGTCAACACAATAGCAGTCAGTAGTCTGGGGGTAAAAAGAGCTGTTGATGGTAAGATTTCCAGCAAAAAGATTCAAAATAGATTCAGGTTTACCTTTTTGACCGGTAAGATGCCTGAAGAAACCCTCAAAATAGACATACATGGCCAGGGCTCCGGAATCCACAACCCCAGCCTCCTCAAGCTCTGGAAGGAGCCGGGTTGTATTCTGAACGGCTTCCTGAAGTTGAAGACACAGAGGGCTATAGATGGCATCTAACTCAACCCGGGACTGTAGCTCCTGAGCGAGACTGTCAAACACGGTGAGCATCGTCCCCTCCCGGGGGCTGGCGATCGCCTGCCTGGCCTTCTCATTTCCAGATGCAGCCTTTTCTGCAAGCTCAGAATAACTGTTGACCTGACAAAATTCCTGAAAAAAAGCCGCCGCAATATTACCGGAATTTCCAGTGGCTGACCGGGCCAGCAGGTCTATGCTCGCCTTGCTCTCCCTGCCACTGTCACGAAGCGGTGCCAGGCTGATGCGCAGGTTCGTTCCCGTATCGCTATCGGCTACGGGAAAAACATTAATCTGGTCAAGAAGATCGGACCAGGCAGAAAGACAGGCATACCCTGCTGCAAAACTCAGCCTCAAATCAGTCATCTTTTCAAAAGCCTGGTGATGGCAAGTCGGTCATATTTACCATTACTTTTCATGGGAATCTGGTCCACTATCTTTATGCACCGAGGCAGGGCATATGGCTCCAGTGTTTCAGCCAGATTTTTTCTGATGAGCTCCACATCAACATTGTCGCCCTGAAGCAAAACGCCAATCAGATTTTCGCGGCCACCAGTCTCCGGCAGGGCCATTACCATGCAATCAGTAACCCCTGATATATTTTTAACAAGCAGTCGAATTTCTTCAAGATCCACTCGTTTTCCACCCACCTTGGTTACGGTATCAGCCCGGCCCTTTAAAGAAAATTCATTCGTTCCAAGGGTCTCCACCCTGTCGCTGGCCCTGAAATATCCATTTTCGTCAAGGGGGAGGTCCGTTGAGATGTACGCCGAACGTACCGCCAAACGCCCCTCTATAATTTTCCAGTCAATGGTCGGAAAGGGGGTGAAACCTTCTTCTCCCTGCCCCCTGTTTCTGGTGGCAATACCACCGGTTTCGGTGGAACCGTACACCTCCACAATACCCTTTCTATTTCTCCTGCAAAAGGCCTCATTATCAGCTTTATCTAACATACCGGCAGATGAGAAGGCGAGGCGCAGAGACCTATGTAGCTCTGCCTCCCCCAGAACTCGGTAATGGGCTGGAACACTTGCCAGGATGGTAATCTGGTTTTCTTTGGCGAGCCGGGCAATTTCACTGGGAAAGGATGGCGTCTCATCAATCACAGTCGCAGAAGAGACAAGAGGCAGCACAACAGAAAAAAGAAGGCCATAAATATGATAAGCGGGGATCGTGGCCATAATACAGTCTTTTTCAGTCACAGAATAACGTCTTGCATGGAAAAAACCTTCACTGAAAATATTTTCCCTTGTTTTCGTCCAAACTTGTGGCGTACCAGTGGACCCACCGGTGAAGATTTTCAGCAGTTCAGTGCTGGGAGCGGATTGATGAATCGGCAGCTCTGCAGCAGTCCCGGTAGCCTCTGGACAGATTACCTGTACCCCTTTAGGAAAATCTCTCTTCGTATCAGAAATAGCGGTTGTAAAACCGGCGGATTGCTGCATCCTAGCCAGAGCCTGCGCTGAAAAAGCATAGGGTAAAAGAAGACTTGGCCCCCCGGCAAGCGAGGCTAAAAGAGCTGCAGCGATGATCGCCTTATTATCCGTTGCAAGACAGACCGCTGCACCCCGGTGCTCTGACCCTGCCAGCTGGGCTCGCAGGGAGGCTGCCATGGAATACACCACGGCAAAGCTTACTCCAGTAGCAGCACGAACAAATTCTTTGTCCGGATGCTCAGGCCCTTTCAGGAGGTTGTCTATGGCCTTATGTATATCTATGGCAAAATCAGCGCTCATCTTCCCTGGTTACCGTCCTGCCAAAAGATTGGCCGCTCAACTCCCTGTCACGGGGCTTAAAGGTGTTGTCCGCCATTTCTTTTTTTACGACCTGTTGAAACAATTTGGCCATTTTTATCGACTGGGGTTCGTCCTGATAGAAGGTATTCCAGGCGTAGTCGAGCAGTTCCTGAAGTTTTCCCGGGCTCATATTCTTAGGCTGATAGACAACCTGATCCGCTGAGAAATCATCCCAGTTTTTGGATAGAATCCGGTTCTGTTTATTCAGCTCATCGTAGGCCCTGGTGTGAGGAAATGGAGTCAGCACTGTAAATTCGGCAAGATCGAGTTCTATTTCAAGCAAAAAGTCAATAAGACGCTTGATATCATCTTCCGTGTGACTGTCCAGGCCAAGAAGAATGGTACCTTCCACCCCGATACCATAGTCGTGATAGCGTTTAATCCGCTCTTTAATATAATCCGAGGTGTCAAAAACCGCCTGATAGACATACCAGGCCCCTGCCTGGGCTGCCAGATCAAGGACCTCCGGCTTATCTTCTATTGGATGTGAGCACCACTTTTTTTTCAGGGGAATCATCTCCCGAAACAGGTCCATCTCCCACTTTGTGTCCTGGGCCAGGGAGTTGTCGACAATAAAGAGCCTGTTATTATCGATACCGGCAATCTCGGCTACAGCCTTGTCGATCGGCCGAGGTCGAAACACTCTGCCCCCGAGATACGATACGGCACAGGGATAACAGTTAAAACGACAGCCGCGCGAGGCATGCACCAGATCGACCATCTGCACGCCTTTATAATTGTAGAGTTTACGGTCAAGGATATCCCGTCTTGCTGGACCAACAAGTGCAATATCCGGCCTGTCGTTGATAAAATCATAACAGTGCTGCAGGCGACCCTTTCGAAAATCGTCCAGAACCTGTTCCATCCGTCCTTCCGCCTCACCAAGAAAAACGGCGTCTGCATGTTCCATGGTTTCCTCGGCGTGGAGCATGGAAGCAATCCCACCGAAGATAACGTTAATACCTTTTTCCCGATATCTGTCGGCAATCTCCCAGCCTCTCTTGACCTGAACGGTCAGCATCATGGAGATACCGACAAAGTCCACCGCCTCGTCAAAATCTATCTCCTGCAGATTCTCGTCGACAAAATCAATATCGACATAATCGGGCAGGGTCGCGGCAAAGACCACCGGTCCATGGGGAGGGAGGTGAAACTCTGTCTGGCGGTCCAGCTTGGCCCATTTGGGGTATATCAGTTTAAATTTCATTTAATATTATCAGCGGTTATCAAGGTCATTTTCAGGGTATAGCCGGTCTGGCCGTAGGTTTTCAGCTCAAGGTAATCTGGTATCAGGCTGGGTCCTTTTTTCTTACAGGATTGCCCGATAATAGAACGATTCATTTTCAGCTCGGGAGTATAGCTTTTTATCTGCCAGCAGCCATCCACATCCGGCAGTACATCAACGATCCCAACCCCTTCGTCAATGTACCGACACACAGGCATTGTACCGACACGCCCTGCCTTCATGCTGCCTGCGGGCGGCTCAAAGATAGCTCGCAGATCCTCTCGCAGACCTGCAGCAAAGTTTGCACTGTCAAAGGGCGGGATGGCTCGCTTAACATCCATGCCCCCATTGGGGTGAAAATTCGCTTCAAACAGGGTCAGTCCTTCCACCGTTACCAGGGCGCAAAAAATATCCTTTCCATCAAGACTGGTCACTCCTATAACGGGAGTACCGGTTTTACTGCCCATGACAAAATCAATGGCGTGACTAAACTGCCATTTTCCTTGAGGGAAAACAGTCGCGCAGTTTTCTTCAAACGGTCCATCTGTGCCTGCGGTCAGTTCAGGCAGGGGGGAATAGGGCCCTGTTGTGCAGGAGACAAGGCAAAACAGAAAGGCGGATAGATAGAGAAACTGCTTCATTTGTGTCAATCTTTTAAAACCTTCTGCTTTGTGAGAGATGATAAAAAGCTCTCTCTTTAAATCATGTAGCTTTCACCGCTCTAGTGGTTCCGCCTGCTCATCCCAAGAATAGTGAACCTTGCTCCAAAGATGCAGGCCCAAAAAAACCATTATTTTTCTGTAAATACGGCAGCAGAAATATCCTGATTTAAAACCGGGTTTTGAAAAATCATTGAAGTATACGACTCAGGACCTTCATAAATAATGACCCCATCAAGAATTCCTTTATGGTCAGCAAGCTTGAGTTCAATCTTGCTGATCAAACCGGCAAGAGCCTGATCTTTTGGAGTAAGCAGGACAGTGTGCTCATCAACCTCAGATACACGAAAAATATCGTTATCTGTAAAACGGCCATCAAGCCAGCTACTGATCTGGCCCAGCACCACCTGCATGGAATCAAGTCCCAGCCCTTTATCTTCCACAAGCTGACCATCCCGTTCAACAAATTTTCGTATCCTGCCGCCATACATGAGCAGGACAGATGCAACAGGAGTCTTATACTCCCAACGCAGGGAACCAGGAGCCTGGAAGGTAAAAGTCCCCGTGGAGACAAGAGGCCGGGCAAGAATTTTCAGGTGTTTTTCCTGGACGAACCCTGCCTGAATGGACTGAATGTGAATCGGTTCCTGAACAGCGGCCGGGCAGGATGAAACGAGGACAATGAACAATAACAGGGTGTTCAACAACGGCTGAAACTTCATTAAAACATTCCACCGTTGACTGAAATAACCTGGCCAGTCACGTAGGAAGCCGCATCGGAACAGAGAAAGCCCACCACCTTGGCAACCTCTTCCGGCTGGCCGATCCGGGCCATGGGAATCATCGCCTTGAGCTCAGCCTTTGGAGCCTTGGCAATCATGTCTGTTTCAATCAGGCCCGGAGCCACAACGTTGACCCGGATGCCCAGTCGGCCCACTTCTGAGGCAACAACCTTACTGGCTGCATTCAAACCAGCCTTGGCGGCTGAATAGTTTGCCTGTCCACGGTTAACCATCAGAGAACTGGCCGAGGAAATTGAAACGATGGCCCCTTTTCGCCTGCGGACCATTTGCTCAATAACCGGCCGGGTCATATTGTAAAAACCATTCAGGCTGGTATCTATTACGGACTGCCAGCTGTTCTGAGACATCATCATAAACAGGCCATCTGCGACAATCCCTGCATTATTGATCAGGATATCAATACCGCCAAGTCGCCTGGCGATATCATCAACCACCTTCTCCGCAACCTGTCCGTCCCGGACATCGAACTGATAAACCTCGCCACAGCCGCCAGCCGCTTCAACCAGACGAAGCGTCTCTTCAGCCCCAGCCTTATCAGCCATATAGTTAATGACAGTATAACAGCCACATCCTGCCAACTCGATGCAGATGGCCCTGCCGATCCCTTTACTGCCACCGGTTACGATGGCAATTTTCTTTTCTGTTTCTGTGTTCTTTTCGTTTTCAACTGTCATTTCTATTATGCCTGGAAGAGCTGTAAGAGGCTTGTACAAATAAGTGTATTATCCAAATGCAATTGGCAGGAAACTTCCCGAAGGTTCTCAAAATTGTAGGTGTTTTCTGCCTGGACCATGATTTCGCTGCCAAATGGCAGAGTATTGATAAAAAATTCCGTCTTTTTTACGCCCACCAGCCAGCCCATCTGGTCCGAATCAATCCCCTGGGTCTGTATTCTGTCCAAGCCGTTGCACACTCCTGCCGTCTGGGCCGCAAGTTCGATGAGGATAAGCGGATGTACCCCTGTCTCGTCTGCCATGGGCCAGGATTTTTTCACCCGGCAAAGGGTCAGGGCATGTTTGCTGTCAACTTCAAGCACCTTGTCCAGCAACATCATATGGCCTCGGTGGGGGAGCAGGTCGTCCAGAGTCAGATCGGAAATTGTTATGTTATTCATTATTCTATAACTTAAAAGATACCCTAATATATGGAGAACCGCCATCAAATCAAATGACAAATTCCTGTTGGCATTATGAGAGATTATTGGCATTATGTCTTTTCCTGAATTGACAGCAGGAACAATTACCATAAAACCGAGCTTGTCTCGTTGCCACGCTACTGACGGTTTTATTAATACAACAGAACTATAAAAGCAAAAAATTATGAGTCCACTGATAGAAGAGCTCAAAGTTAAACTTATAGAAATTCTCAATCTTGTCGACGTAAAACCTGAAGATTTTGATGAAAACAGTCAACTGGTGGGTGGTGAACTTGGTATAGACTCCATTGATGTTTTAGAAATGGTGGTCATGGTCGAAAAAGATTATGGGGTTGTTATCAACAATCAGGAAGTCGGCCAGAAAATATTTGCATCCCTTGCCAATCTCGCCGAATATATTCAAGAAAATTCTTCCAAAACAATATCTTGAGCGACCCAGTGGTTTATATTACCGGAAGTGGAATAATCAGTTCCCTGGGAACAGGCCTGGTAGAAACAGAAACCACTCTCCGCCAGAACCGTTCGGCAATACAGCCTCTGCAACTCTTTCCCCTGCTCCAGGGTTCACCGCTGCCTGTCGGTGCCGTGCAGGACATCGATCAGGCCTCGTCTCTTCTGCCCAGAACACATAGGCTGGCCGGTATTGCAGCGGCCCAGGCCATGGAGGGAGCTGAACAGCCTCCCGAGGCAATAATTCTCGGCACCACAACCGGCGGTATCCTCACTACGGAACAATTGTTAAAGAGTGGTGAACAGCGAAAAGAATTTTACCAGTATCACAGCTTACACACCGTAGCCAGTACCCTTGCAGAAAACCTGAAGTGCACCGGCCGGGTGATTGTTGTTTCCACTGCCTGCTCTTCCGGTGCTGTGGCCATCTCCCTTGCCATGAAAATGCTTCGCAGCGGACAGGTCAAATCGGTTCTTGCAGGGGGTGTGGACTCTCTATGTCGTCTTACCTATTTTGGCTTTCATTCCCTGCAGCTCGTTGACCAGAACGGTTGCAAGCCCCTTGATGTAAACCGTCAGGGTATGGCCGTAGCAGAGGGTGCTGGCATGCTTTTGCTCAGCACAGAAAAAACTGCAACCTGTTCCGTCGAGCTTCTTGGCACAGGGCTGTCCTGTGACGCCTACCACCCTGCGGCCCCACACCCGGAAGGTCAGGGAGCCTTCACGGCCATGCAAAAAGCCCTGACCGATGCTGGACTGCAGCCAAACGATATCAGCTATATCAATCTTCACGGCACAGGGACTCCGGATAATGACCTGGCGGAATCCAAAGCCGTGCGCAGGCTGTTTACAAATCCACCTCCGCTTTCATCAATCAAAGGGGCTTCCGGTCATAGCCTGGCTGCAGCCGGAGCCATTGAAGCGGTGGTTGCCACAATTACAATAACCAAGGGCCTTATGCCCGCTAATACCGGTTTGCATACGGTCGACCCTGCACTCAACCTCAGTCCACTAACCAGCCCACAATTGCAGCCTGCAACGGCGGTTCTCTCGAATTCCTTTGGCTTTGGCGGCAATAACGGCTCTTTAATCTTCGGTGCAATCGACACCTTTGCTCAGTCTACATACCAACCAGCAACTCCAGGCCTTGCCATTCACGGTTACGCCTGCCTGACCGGAGCCGGTGACATTCTTGCAACCTGCGAACAAATTCGTGATGGACTCCCCGCTAGCGGCATGGCAGGACTGGAGATTATTTCCCAGAACCTGCCCTCCAAATTGGTGCGTCGGCTCAAACGATTGCCAAGGATGACTCTTTCCCTGGCCTCAAAAGCCTATGAGAACTGTGGTTTGGAAGAAAAACCTGCTGCAGTTTTTATGGGCACCAGCTGGGGGGCTCTTTCCGAAACCCACGATTTTTTAAGCCGCCTGACAGAATCCAAAGAACAATTTCCGAGCCCCACCGATTTTGTCGGCTCTGTTCATAACGGACCAGCCAGTCAGGTTGCCATCCTCTTTGGCGCCACCGGCCCCAACATTACCACCAGCGGCGGGGATTATTCTTTCGAACAGGCCCTTCTGAGCGCAGAACTTATGGGAGATGATGCTGTCAGCCCAGCTCTTATCCTTGGAGCAGACGAAGGACATCAAACGTTTTCTCCACTTTTTGACCCTTCGATCACACCAGGAACAGCTCTTAGTGACGGCGGTGGGGCGCTATATGTTAATAGAGACACAAAAAACGCCAAATGCATCATTTCCCTCCCCTTTTATCAAAGCAGCAAAACAGAAGACGTGATTGCCTCGCTGGTCAATTCCCTGGTGGCAAAGCAAAAAACCGACGCCTACACCGTGATTATGGCGGGTATCCCAGCAGCCACAAAGAAGGATGGCGAAAAACAACTCACCCGCTTTATGGAACTGTCAAACCTGACAACACCCATTATCCGCTACCGCACAATTACCGGTGAGTTCGGTTCCGCCTCTGCTGTGGCAGCCGCTCTTGCCGCTTCCTTTCTGGAATCGGGAATTGTCCCCGGTAAGCTGCTGGATGGACACGATCTTGATGTAACTCGCACAACGGGTAAAATCCTCATACTCGGCCTGGGAGAGTATGTTACAGCCATGGAACTTTTCAGACCATGAGAATACTGCTTGTATCACCCAATACCCTCACCGTTCCTTACCCGGTCTACCCTCTTGGTCTGGATTATGTTGCCGCCTCTGTGTCGCATGCGCACGAGGTGCAGATTGCAGATCTCAATACGCTCTCACTCTTGGAACTTGAGAAGATTCTGACGAGTTTTTGTCCCGACATCATAGGTTTGTCCTGTCGCAACATTGATAATATCGATGCCAGTGATTCTCGTTTTTTTATTCAGGATTACGCTGCAGTCGTTTCCCTTATGCGCTCACATTCAAAAGCCACAATTGTCATTGGCGGCAGCGCATTTACTATCATGCCACGAGAAATCCTTTCAATCTTGGGCGCTGATTACGGTATTATCGGAGAGGGAGAACGATTCGGCCTGCTCGTTGAAGCCATTAAAGAAGAGCGGGACCCACTGCAGATCCCCGGAGTGATTTCTGCTTCTTCTGAGATAGAGACCATCATTCCAGCTCCCTGGGATGGACCGATTGTCCGCGACTTTCACCGCAACGCGACCCATAACAGTTTTTATCTCACCCAGGGTGGCATGCTCAATCTTCAGAGCAAGCGAGGCTGCTGCTTTAACTGCATCTACTGTTCCTACCCTCATATTGAGGGGGGCAAGCATCGTTTGGTTGCCCCCGATGAGGTGGCAAGAACTGCCCTTGAATTACAGGACGCCGGAGCAAAATATTTCTTTATAACCGACTCCGCCTTTAATTCTGACATAAAACACTCACTGGCAGTGGCCAAAGCGTTCAAAGCCGCCGGAGTTTCGATCCCCTGGGGAAGTTTTTTTGCACCAATGAAACTCCCTGAAAGCTATTTTTCGACACTGGCAAGCGCCGGCCTTGCCCATGTAGAGTTTGGTACAGAATCCATGGCGGAGTCTGTACTGAAGACCTATCGCAAACCATTTGGTGTGAGCGATGTCTTTACTGCCCACAGGCAGGCCATCGACGCCGGGCTGCATGTGGCCCATTATTTTCTCTTTGGGAGCCCCGGAGAATCGGCCGCCACCGTCACAGAAAGCCTGGATAACATCGACAGGCTTAACAAGACCTTCTGTTTTTTTTATATTGGTATCAGAATTTTGCCCCAAACTGCCATGTATGACATCGCGCTTCGCGAGGGCAAGATCACAACGAGTACCAATCTGCTCAAACCAATATTTTATGAGGCAGATGACATTGATCGCCATACCATTGAGGAGCTGGTCAGGGCACGGGTTGGCAAGCGAATTAACTGCCTCGTTGGTTCCAGTGGCCCGGATGAGATTAGAGCCGTCAATAAGATGTATTCCCGTGGACATACCGGGCCGCTCTGGGAACATCTTATCCGTTAGCTGGGTAAGTCATAAAAACAATACATTCATTGTGAGGTTCTCTTTATTACAACGCAAAAAATACTGATTATCGGAGCTGGCGTCGGAGGTCTCAGCACAGCCATAATTCTTGCAAAACTTGGCTTTGATGTCACCGTTCTTGAGAAAAACGCACAGCCGGGCGGACTGATGCGAAGCTATAGTCGTAATGGTATCGACTGTGCTGTAGGGGTACACTACCTGGGGTCGCTCGACAAAGGCCAAATCCTCCGGACTTTCTTTGATTATCTCGGAATAACAACGGCGATTCCAGTCACAAGAATGGGCCAAAACGGGATAATCGACAGGTATATTTTCGACTCCTCCACTGGCATCCAGTCACCCTTTGACATGCCCCAGGGGATCGATGCGTACGCTGATAACCTCAGCAGGGCTTTTCCGCTGGAGCAGCACAAGATAGCCAAATTTGTGGTTCCACTCCATAGTGCGGCGAAACAACTCCACGGGCTGGAATTTTTATATGCAAAGGATAGCGGCTTTTCCCTCTCCGACCAATTTGAACCACTCGGTAATATTCTAAGCGAGCTTCAATGCTCACCAGAGCTGCAAAGTGTGATATCCATACCTTCCTGTTGGCTCGGTGTCCCTTTGGATGACTGTCCCGCCTACTATCACAATATGGCCCTCGCCTCATACCTTTCCTCCTCCTGGCGTCTCAACCAGAAGGGCTCTGACATGGCAGATGCCTTTGGTGCGCGGTTAAAACAACTGGGAGGAAAAATCATCACAGGAGAGGAAATCTGCAAAATCAATGTCCAGTCACGTGTTGTCCAGGGGCTGCAACTGAAATCCGGAGAAAACCTCAAGGCCTCCATCGTCATAGGTGCAGTTCACCCGAAACTGGTTTTGCAGATGCTGGCTCAAGAAGATGTGAAACCATCCTACCGAAAGCGGATCAGTAATTTAAAAGATACCCATGGCATTTTTTCAGCCCATGTCCAGATCGATGCTACAACCCACGGCGAAATCCCATACAATATTTTCAAGGTCGATACCGATAAAAGAAGCAACGTAGCCGATCTCAAATATTATCAAATACGGGAAAGTGAAAAAAAAGACGTTAATCTTCTTTCCATCCTCACCTCTGGGAAAGACGAGCTATGGGCTGCCTGGGAACAAACCCGAAGCGGTCGGCGGGGTGAAGAATATCGTGCAGCAAAAGAACAACACGCCTCGACATTGATTGCAGAGGCAGAACAACTCTTTGGCTCTTTTGAAGGAGCTAAACTCCTTGACGCATACACCCCTTTGTCCATAAGAGACTGGGTTAACAGCCCAGGTGGAAGTGCCTATGGAGTATCACGGTCGTCGAGTCAGATTCTCGCCACAGCTCTTCTCAATCGTACCGCCGTAAGAGGTCTCTACCTTGCCGGACAAAACGTGACAGCACCCGGGATCATAGGCAGCATCATGGGCTCTTTCAGTACTGTAAAATTACTTCTCGGCCCAGACGAGTTTAACAAAATGATCCATTTGTAAGGAACCGGCCATGATTCGAGTTGTACTATTTGTTCTCTGCACCCTTTTTCTTATCAACTTTTCCCGCCGGGCCTTAGGTAACTCAAGGGCCCACGGTTTTTACCGTTTTTTTGTCTTTGAGGGGATTTTACTTTTACTCTTACTCAACTATCCTTACTGGTTTGTGGACCCCTTTTCAGCTGTGCATCTTTTAGCCTGGGCCCTGTTACTCACCTCAGTTTTCTTTATTGTCAATTCTCTTGTGACCCTCAGGCAACGGGGAGGACATGCTCAGCGACATGATATGCCGGAGAACCTTCCCTTTGAGAATACGGTCCATCTCGTGGAGACAGGCCTTTACCGTTTCGTCCGGCACCCCATGTACAGCTCCCTGCTGTTCCTTGCCTGGGGTGCATTTTTAAAACATATCAGCACATTATCCACTTTCCTGATTTTAGCAGTGAGCGCTCTGCTTATCGCTGTCGCTAAAGTGGAAGAGCGCGAGAATATAAAGTTTTTCGGCACAGCCTATGAAAAGTACATGCAAAGAACAAAGATGTTTATTCCAGGGTTACTCTAAATAACAGGTCTCATTAAACCCGCAGTTCGACGACCACTACACCACCGTTAAAGAGATCCAGCCGACGGAAAACCGACCACTTTCCGGGACCATCCCCAGGATTCGGTCTCCTTTTTGCAATTTCCCAGAAGAAAAAAGTTCCTCCAGCATGATATAAAATGAAGCTGAGCCTGTATTACCTTTAGTGGTAAGATTAGAAAACCACCGTTCCTCTGGGATCGGAAAACCAATTTCCTCAAGTTGTTTCATGAGTGGTTCCCGGAAATATTCAGAAGAATAATGTGCCAAAAACCAGTTGAAATGCTCTGGCTTGAGGTCATGCCTGGCAATTATCGGCGGCAAACTCTGGCCAACGGTGACGTTGATTATTTCGCGGTTAAGCAACTGGGCATCCTGCTTAATGGTCATGACACCCTGCTTTTCCAATCCTCCGGCCACGGCACACTCCCGCCAGCCCATGAGACTCCCATCCTCCCGTTTCACTGCGCCTGCATACATGCAGGTCTCCAGTCTTTGCGCATGTGAAATGGTCTCAATCCAGTCAATCCGAAGACTCAGGCCCTGAGCGGCTGGTTCTTTCTCTATGAGCACCGCCCCTGCACCATCAGAGAGCATCCAGCGCAAAAATTCCGCCTCAAAAGAAAAGGCAGAATGCTGTTTTTTTTCCGTCTTATTTCTCGTGTTTCCCGTCATGCCTGAAAAAAACGAGGTTCGCAAAAATGTTGAAGCAAGTTCAGAACCCGTTGCAACTGCATTCTGGCTCAAGCCCAATGCCACAGACATCATGGCAAATTTCATGGCAGTAAGACCGGACAGACAAATCCCTGCAAAAGATACCACCTCGCAGGAGGCAACTTCCGATAATTCCCCATGCACCATAGAGGCATGTCCCGGCATTATTTGATCCGCAGAAGAGGTGCCGCAACAAAGGCACTCTACTGCCAGTCCCGAGGCATCCTTGTCGTGGAGCAACCGGCGAACCGCCTCGGCTGACATCTGTGCATTGGAGTAGCTGGATTTACCTGTTTCAGGATCCACTGCGTAATACCTGGTCTTGATACCGTTATTGGCAAGTATAATTTGCCGGGTCCTGGCCGAAACCCTGTTCACATCGCCGAGATAATCGTCAAGCCTGTCGTTTTCTACAGGCTTGCCGGGAAGGAAAGCAGAAACTGCTGTGATAAAAGCATTCATCGTCTAAATCCGTGCATTTTTATGGCTGCTTGAGATAAGTTCAGCGTAGAGTGTATAAAAGAGTTTTTCATTGAGCCTGGTTTTTGTGACAGCATTGGTCAGGGTATAATAATCAAGATTATGATTTACAATCCGGTTCTTTTGCTGCTGGTATAGGGGAGTTCCCGGCAATGGGGTCATGACTGTGATCATCGGCAGATCGATACGATTTTGATCAAGGTAGATGCCAAGACGCTCAAAGTCGCCCTCATCATAATCGGGGGAAATGATGAAGTCTCCGACAATAGTGATTCCAAGATCGTTGAGAATCGAGATAGCCTCTGTATTGATACTTGACTTGTTCGCCTTGTTCATGGCCGAAAGACTTTCATCGCTGGTCTCTTCAAAGCCGATAATAACAGCCCGCAAACCTGCTTCTTTCCACTCACGGAGCATTTCCGGGTGACGCACAACGGTATCGGATCTGATATCGGCAAGATACTGCTTTTTCAACTCTGATCTCACCAGAGCCCGGCAAAGATTTTTCGCCCGTTCAATATCTCCAAAGGTGTTTGCATCAACAAGTCTGATAACCGGGATGTCACCGAGAAGTTTGATATCTCTTACCACAGCATCAATGGATTTTGTCAGGTATTTCCCACCCGTCTGCCCCGTAATGCAACAAAAAGAACAGCGATGGGTACAGCCGCAGGCCGAAGCGACAAAACCCATATTTACACCCAACTTTTCCAACACATAGTGGGAGCGGTATTTTTTCACCAACTCATAGGCTGGAGGCTTGTCTTCGACCAGATCGCCAACCGAACTGCAAAAAAGCGGCCGCTGAATCACCTGTCCCGGCCGTGTTGGTATCAGACCAGGCAAAATAATGTCATGATATTGCCCTGCCTCAAGTAACGCTGCCAAATCAGCAAATGTTTTTTTCCCTAAACCAACGACGATAAAATCAACATCTTGATGGTTGAAAAAACCAGGATCGTTACTTGCCTGAATACCCCCTACCACGACAATCGGGGCACAGTGTTTTTTTACTTGCGAGGCAATCTTCAGCATAGAGTTTGCTTCACATGTTACCCCGGTAATCCCTACGATATCAGGACGAAGGCCCGACAATATTTCATCAAGGCCAGCGGGGTTCGCTTTAAGATCCACAATATGAACATTGTGCTGAAGCAGATTTCCGGCCAGTTCTTCAAGAGCTAAGGGTTCGCCGCGAAAAATCTGTTTTAATGAAACGATACCGTAGCGCTCCTCCGGTATACTGCGGCCACAATTCGGCGGATTTATAAGAAGAATATTCATTAAAAAAATCAAACGCAGTTGAGGGGAAATAAGTCAGGACAACTTACTGACATTACAGGATCTTTTTCAGCCCAGCTCCATGGCATTTTCAAGGTATACGAACAAAGAGATGAACACTCTTTACTTCATGCTCTATCAACAAATTCGGACAGCGCACCACTGGCAAGGTGCAAGATCGGCGGGAATATTACCAGAGAAGATCAGAGTCAACAACAAACGAATCGACGGCCACACAGAATCCGCCCTAACAGCGCGATAAAAGCGGGGGATTTAAACTAAGACAGCTGCCAGCTAAAAAACAATCCATAGCTGTCGTCAAAAATAAGAAAACAACACACCGAAATTATTACAATCCTTACGGTGGAGTGCACCTCGAAGAGTTGTTCAGACTGAGGACTTCCGCCAGGAACACCTGGCTTTTCAGAATGGAGAACCTCACAAAGGTCTCCCAGGCTTTGTCAGCTGTCTGTAGCAGCGTATTAAGAGGACGATTCCTCCATAATTATCAGGTATGGAAGGAAAACTTACTTCTTATTCTTTACCTTACAAGCTTCTGCCTCAGGGCACTTTTTACAGCATTTATCTTTTTTTTTGTATTTACCACAGCACTTTTTTTTTTCTTTTCCCATATAACACCTCAATCAGTAAAGCATTCTACCCAAGCAGCAGCTCCCGACATCTGCACGGAGCACCTTGCACCAAGTAGGACTCATGCTATTTTAGTTTTAATCTCGATGTCTTTCCACATCTCCGCATAGGCGTCACCAATGGATTTTTTATTAGCGTAGGTTATCACCGGCGCTCTATGCACCCCCATTCGCTCGACCTCTGAGGAAAAAGGTATATATGGTTTAAGTAAGCCCTTATATTTTTTTCGCAATATATGCATGCTCTCTTTATGCAATTTTTTGCTCAACTGAACCATGGAGAAAAAGGGCAAAAGCTTCTTGGTCTGGTAGCCATTGTCTTTAAAAAAGCTGTACAACTGCTCCAGGGTCCGGGAAGACAAGGTGGTGGGGATCACAGGGACGACTATTTTATCGGCCGTCTTAAAAACATTTTCAGAGAGCAGGGAGATATTGGGCGGGCAGTCGAGGATGATGACGTCATAGTCACTGTCGACAGCCTTAAGGGCCTTTTTAAGACGGGACCTGCTGTTTTTCATCCGCGACAGGAAGATGTCAAAATCCTTAAAGGTCATGTTGGCCGGAACCAGATCAAGATTATCATAGTCGCTGGCCCTAATGGAATCGACAAAACGTTCAACATCTTTGAAAAAAGCCCGATCTTTTAGTTTCCTGGACGGTTTTATACGAAAATAAAACCCTGAGGCTCCCTGAGGATCAAGGTCACAGAGCAGTGTTCGTTTGCCACTACGGGCACAGGCATAGGCAAGGTTGACAGAGGTCGCTGTTTTTCCTACCCCTCCCTTGTTACTGTAACAGGCAATAATTTTCATTTATTCCACCTCCGCAATCTCAAATAACTGTTTGAACAACAACCCTGTCTCTTCGCTGTTAAAACGGGAAAAATTATTCATCACCTGATTCCGCTCTTTTTTCTGCAAGCGAAAGAGCATGGCTGTCAATGCGCCAACAGCTTCTGAGATCTGGATTTCATTGCCTTTAAATTGTCCGAGGTCGTGATCCAGAATATGGCGAAGAAAGGCCTGCTGTACCGAGTAATCATTAAATTTACCCAAATTATCCTGCAGGTTTTTCAAGGTTTTAATCAATTTTTTGATACTCTCCTCGTCAAACAGGGGAGTAAAAAATTCCATCAGATACCGTAATTTTTTGCAGCTGATACGGAGATCGTGGACCACACTGTCGGGGGTGGTTCTTTCAATACTGCAGGCGATTTTACACGCCTGGTTGTAGCGTTTCAGTACCAGGTGCGCAGCAAGGAGCTTGGATGGTAAAGCTCCTTTTGGTCCTGTCGGTATCTTGTCACTGGACTTGAAAAGGCTTGTCAGGGCAGCCACCCTTGCAGCATATTCTTCACTTTGGAGATCCTTCACAACCTTTTTCAGCTCTTTTTTTCTTTCTTTTGCCAGATATTCAAAGAGCAGCTCCAGGCCAGCCACCGATGGATCAGGCACCATTTTATAATAGTTTTCCTTTTCCATGAGATACACATCCAAATCCCGCAGACGGTTGGTGCTTTGCATTATCAGAGCAAAGTCAGCCTTCAGCTCGCTGGTTTTTTCCGGTTCATACACCCCTTTAAAAAGACTGAGTACAGAGCGGACTTTACGAAAACTGACGCGGTAATCATGGAGAAATTCGGTGTCGTGGTCAGCAACAATTCCTGATTCATTACGCCGTGCAATCTGTATAAAAGCCCGGATGATTACAGCGGCAGTTTCACTTGCAGGCGCCGTTGCATCGAGGGTCAGAACCGGTTTGTTTGTATACAACTCGCGTTTGATGCCAAGCTGCCGGTAGAAGGCAAAAACGTCTGTCAGCTCCTTGGCACCAGCGTTTTGAAGAAGTGACACAAGCTCCTCATAACCACTCTGATAGCCGCGAAGAGAGGTGGCAGAACCTAGGCATGTGATGGATTTTTTATGATGAACAACAAGACTGGAGTAGCGAGCCCGGGTTTTTCCCTCATCATCGAGCAGGGCTCCCCTGTCCCTATGAAATGTTACCTTGGCAACGGGTAAAAAGGCCCTCAGATCGGCGAGCCCTGAAAGAAGTTCCTTCACCAATCCTGCAGACAAATCTTTTGCAAACCGCCATTCTCCCGCGACCTCCTGTTCCAGAAACTCACCCGTTTTAAGATTCATGAGTACCAGTCTGCCTTCCAGACCAAGGAGTAAAAGAGACTGCGCCAAAGCGGCGTTGTCAAAGGTATCAAGAACTACTCCCTGAACCACCTCGCCTGTCTCTATCTGGATGTTATAATCTGTCTTTGCTGGAAGCAGTTTGTTGAGTTTTTTTTCAGATACATCTGAATGAACAATATAGACAAATGACTCCATATTGTTTCACCTCCTCGTAGTATGTTTTTCGATATAATCAATAACCAGCGCCTCAACTATCGATTGAATGCTTGTCTCCTGCTCCACTGCGAGCAGTTTTAATTTCTTCAAGACTCTGGCGTCGAGCCTAAGAGTAGTGCTCTTTTTTTTCTCTTTTTCCACTGTATCCACCTCATGTAAAAATCCGGAAAACGAAAAAATTGTCGTAACTCCTCTTATTGCCTATCTGAGGCAAAAGTACGTTCAACATCTCCTGGGACTTGTTTTTTCAGAGATCTCTCCAATCTCCTTCTACCAAAAGCCCACTCCTTGTCTACTGTTTATCAGCACAGCCACCTGGCAGGGGAACACCTGCAGTATTGACGTCATGTATTCATGAGCTGTTGATGCCATCAAATAAGTTACATTACTTTCTCAAATAGTAAACCACCTTTCCTGTATCTAACAAAATCCTAATATTTCTCTAATTTAACAGAGTTAACATTATAACTTTTGGTAAAAACCTGTTAAAATACAATCAATAGACGTGAAATATGAGCGACAAGACAAGCACTCCCCCAGAAAATTTTACCCCACCCGCAGAACAAATGGCAGCGACTATGGACCCTAAAATACCCCTGAAAACTGATTCTCCTGATGTTCCGGCAAAGAGCTTTGACCTCAAGTCCCCTGAATGGTACCTCAACCGTGAGCTTACCTGGCTTGAATTTAACAAACGTGTATTGCACGAGGGACAAGATGACCGTAATCCACTTCTGGAACGGGTTTTTTTCCTGGCGGTTGTAGGCTCTAATTTAGACGAATTCTTTATGAAGCGGATTGGTGGACTCAAACAACAGGTCGGCGCAAGTGTAAAAAAACTCTCCATTGACGGACGCCTCCCTCAGGAGCAGATAGACATCTGCTACGACTCCGTTCGGGAGATTCTCGACCAGCAGCTCACCCTTGAGAAAGACCTTCAGCAGCTTCTGACAAAAGAAAAGATATTCATCAAACGTTACTCAGAACTGTCTCAGCGGGAGAAACACAGTATCGACGCCCATTTCGTCAATGAAATCTATCCGCTCTTAACACCCCAGGGGATGGATCCTGCCCATCCTTTTCCCTTTATTTCTAACCTCTCCATCAATCTTCTGGTGAGTTGCAGCTATCCAGACAATGATCACAGCTACCTAAACCGTATTAAGATTCCCATTAGTTCAGAAATGCCTAGGTTTGTGAAAATTGGAAAATCCGACACATTTCTTCTTCTTGAAGATCTGGTCGCCAATAACCTCGAACTCCTTCTTCCTGGCATGGAAATAGAAACCTGCGCAACCTTTCGGGTTACACGAAATGCTATCACTGAAAGGCATGAGGAACAGGCAAACGACCTGCTTGGCATGATTGAAAGCGCTCTACGGGAAAGAAAATTTGCAGAAATTGTTCGTCTGGAAGTGGGTCCTAACATGCTTGATATCCACAAGGGCAAACTCGCCGCAGAGCTTGGAGTCGATGAGGATATGGATGTATTTGAGGTTGATGGTATTATCGGACTCCGTGATCTTTTCGAGATTTCTGCCATTGACAGATCCGACCTTCATTTCACCCCGCATCATCCTATCGATAATGCTGAACTGCTGGGAGATGATCCTAATATTTTCCATACCATCCGGGAGCATGGTAGTATCCTGCTGCAGCACCCCTACGAGTCCTTTGAGACCTCGGTGGAAAGGTTTTTAAGAGAGGCCAGTAAGGACCCTAAAGTTCTCGCCATCAAAATGACCCTGTACCGAACCGCCAAGGATTCTAAAATCATCAAATACCTCATTGAAGCGGCCCAGAACGGCAAACAGGTTGCCGTGGTCGTCGAGCTTATGGCACGTTTTGATGAGTCAGCCAACATCAGATGGGCGGGTTTTCTTGAAGAAGCAGGGATCCACGTAACCTATGGAGTTGTTGGGCTGAAAACCCATTCAAAACTCATTTTTGTCATCCGAAAAGATTACAACGGGCTGCGCCGTTACGCCCATATCGGCACGGGAAACTACCATGCCGGTACCGCCAGAGCCTACGCGGACCTTGGACTACTCACCTGCAATCCCGACATAGGCGCAGATCTCACTGAGCTGTTTAATTATCTGACCAGTGGTTATACGCCAATGCGGCAGTACACGAAACTTCTGCCCTCCCCCAAACTCCTCAAAAAGGCCCTCTTAAATAAAATAGAACGGGAAATCACAAGCAACAAGGATAACAATCAGGGACTCATTCAATTTAAGACCAACGCCCTTGAAGACAGTGATATTGTAGAAGCACTGTATAAAGCATCACAGGCAGGCGTCCATGTCGACCTGATCGTCCGGGATACCTGCCGACTCCGTCCGGGCATCAAGGGTCTGTCCGAGAATATCCGAGTGATATCCATCGTCGGCAGATTCCTCGAACATACCCGTATTTTTTACTTTAAAAACAGAGGCAATGAAGAATATTTCATAGGTTCGGCTGACCTCATGAAACGAAATCTCGAGAGCAGGGTTGAGGTCTGTACCCCTGTTGAGCTGCCAAAAAACAAAAAACTCCTCCGTGAACTTCTGGACCTGCAACTCAACAATAAGCGGAATGTCTGGGAGATGAACGAAGATGGAGGATATACCCAGCTTCGCTCAAACAATAAAAATGACAGTGTCTGCGTCCATCGTTTTCTCATTGAAAGTGCAGAAAAACGGTCAGCTGCCGGAAGAAGGGCTTTAGCGAAGAAGAGAAGTAAAAAGAAATCAGCAAACTCCTCTTCGGCAAAAAAACGAAATAAATAGCTCAACCTGGCAGACCATTACATGCAAAATCAACCTGCAGACAATCTCTTCGAATACTATTCAAACTATCCATGTACAGCAAGACAGCTGTACGATTGGCACAGCAGGTTTGGAGCCCTGGAACGGCTTCTACCTCCCTGGGAAAAAACGATCATAGTCTCCAGACAAGGTGGCATCGATCCAGGGGGACGGGTTGTACTGAAAATGCGTACAGGCCTGATCCCTTTCCACTACCACGCCCACCATATTGAAAACATTCCGGGCAAGATGTTTCGTGATATCCAGGAAAAAGGCCCTTTTTCCAGCTGGTCCCACTCCCATTTTTTCACGGATACGGTAACCGGTTGTAAACTTTACGATAAAGTTGAATACAGCCTGCCTTTTGGCAACTATCTGCCGAATTTCCTGCAAAACTATGTCCACAGAAGCCTGCAGCAGGTCTTTCACCACCGGGAAAACATCATCAGTGAGGACATCAAGGTTCATCTTCGCTGCAGCAGTAAACCGTTGAGAATCCTTGTTTCAGGAGCCAGTGGAGTTCTTGGCCGGGAACTCATTCCATTTCTTACAACAGGTGGTCATCAGGTCTGGACGCTGGTGCGAAGAACTCCTGACTCCAGCAAAAACGAAATTTTCTGGGACCCGGAAAACAATATCCTGGACAGCTCCCAGCTCCCTGAAATCGACGCGGTAATTCATCTGGCGGGCGAATATATCGGCCTGTACCGCTGGTCCGAAGAAAAAAAACAGCGGGTCATTGACAGCAGGGTTAACGGTACGACTCTTATCAGCCGCCTCATCAGCTCTCTTGAGGTAAAACCCAAGGTTTTTCTTTGTGCTTCGGCGGTTGGTTACTATGGCAATACAGGGCACAAGGGTCTGAAAGAATGCCATCCACAGGGTAACGATTTTATATCCGAGGTTTGCGGGCGCTGGGAGGCCGCCGCCCAGGCCGCAATAGATGCAAAGATCCGGACAGTTTTTTTACGGCTTGGGGTAGGACTCACCCCAAGAGGTGGTGCCCTGGAGCGAATCCTTCAAACCTCCCCTTTCGGTTTCATGCGGCGTTTGGGCTCAGGAAATCAATATCTCAGCTGGATCAGTACCGATGACATGATTTCAGCAATGCTCCACTGCCTTGCCTGTACCTCTCTGTCTGGTCCCGTCAACATTGCAGCTCCCGAGCCTGTTACAAATAGAGAGTTCATGAGGACTCTGGCCAGGGTTGCCAGGCGCCCCCTGCTTGCGCCAATCCCAGCATCACTTTTAAAAATTGTATATGGACAGATGGCATCAGAAATTATCCTCTCTGGCTGTCATGTCTCAACCCGAAAACTTGAAGAATCCGGTTTTCAGTTCCGCCATCCAAATCTGGAACTCGCCCTGAAAAAATTACTTGGCAAGGACGTTATTAACCGGCCACTATCACTTAATATGGAAAATTGCAGTGAATAAAACATTTAAGGTCACCTTGTGGTGTATCATGCTCGCAGCCCTTACCTGTGGCTTTCTTCATCATCTTATTCCACCCTCTGTGATGAATTTTGAGCGATTGCATATCTTCCTCTTCAACCTGGTAAGCGGTGGAACCCTGCTTGTCTATTTTACCGAAAATACCAGAAGCCTCAGCAGGCGGGGGCTTTTATTTTTGCTCCTTTCCCTCCTCTTTGCTTTCTGCGCCTTTATGGAGTGGTACCCGCCAACCCTGGCAATACCTCTGCTGCTATCGGCAATTATTGAATCGGTGCGGGTGGAACACTTTGGCAGTTGCATCCCCTACGCACTGTTTTCGAAAGAAGAATCCACCTCCCGAAAGTTTCACCAGGCCTCACTGCTCTGTCTTTCTTTAGGTTTGGTCATCTCAAGTCTGGCCATAGTAAACAGTCAATACACCCACTGGTTCAAACTGGAAAAACTGACCCTTGACACCTTTTTTCTCGGATTTTCCTTTCCTATCTCCCTTATTTCCATGTCGGTCATTTTCGCCCTGATGAAAAGCAACGGTGGGCTGACCGCAAAGTATTTAAAAGAAATCTCATTTTGGATAATCAACCTGGGGGTTATCATCTTTTTTCTCTTTATCCTTGCCAACTGGTTTCTTCCCCAGGTTTTCATTGCGTCCCTGTTGTTTATTACCGTAAGCCTCATTCTTTATCTCTACTGGCGCCAGGGGATCAGGTTGCAGCAGAAGTCTTTTCTCACCTCCGGAATCCTTTTTCTGGTGATCACCTCGATTACTGGAATTATCTATATATTCATGGAATTTTCCAGCACCTATACCCACGAAGGAGCCTTACCCCTGCTCAGGATGCATGCCTTTACCGCTCTTTACGGCTGGAATCTCAGCGGTCTTGCAGTCATCAGCCGCCATGGAGACTTCCCGATCAGACTGCACTCCCAAAAGGTGCTTTTGCTCCACTGGCTGACTGTACTCATTCTCTGCCCTCTGGGATTTTTCTATCCTCTTCCTGCAATTGGGGCAATCATCTGCTATGGATGGCTCCTTTACACCCTGCTGTTTAACCATGGTCAGGTGGATGCGGACATGATTTCCGCCGAAGATGAGGTATTGCACGAAATTTAAGTGAGACCGCGCTTCTATAGCCCCAGAGTATTTTTATAATAGCGCAACACAAAGAGGATGATCCATGCAGAACACAGACCCCAAAAAAAATATCCTCATCCTCGCCACAGGAGGGACAATTGTCTGCGCCGAGTCTGAACATGGCTTATCGCCCCACTACACGGTCGAAGACCTCATTCACTGTATCCAACCCGTCAGCAAGCGTGTTTCTCTTTCGGGTAAGATGGTGATGAACATAGACAGTTCAAATATGACACCGCAGTACTGGCTGAATATCGCCCACGCCATCGAGGCAGAATATCAAAAGTTTGATGGCTTTGTTATCACCCATGGAACCGACACCATGGCCTACACAGCCGCTGCCCTGACCTATATTATTGAAGGACTGAATAAGCCGATTATCATAACCGGTTCCCAATACTCATTGATGGACAATGAGACCGATGCAATTCAAAACCTCACCGATGCCATTCTCTTTGCAAAAGAAGAACTTGTCGGGGTCTTCATCGTTTTTGACGGCAAACTTATTAATGGCACCAGGGCAATTAAAACAAAAACAAAAAGCTATGATGCTTTTCATAGTGTCAACTATCCTCCCGTTGCGGCGATAAAACATAACCGAATCAGTTATAATCAATCCGTCTGCAGCCATTTTCAGAAACAACTGTCCAGCGCGCAGTCAACCACCACTCCCCTCACTATTGCACCAAAAATTGAAGAAAAGATCTTTGTACTCAAGCTTTTTCCAGGCCTTGATCCGACCATTTTTGACTACCTGAAAGAAAAAATGAAAGGGGTGGTTATTGAGAGCTACGGAATTGGTGGTGTGTCATCTGAGGTCCTTGATATTGCGTCAAAGGTGCACGAACTGACGCAGGCAGGAGTTGCCGTTGTCCTCACGACCCAATGTTTACTTGAGGGGGTAAACCTGCAGATCTACGAGGTGGGAAGATCAATGCCACTTGACAAAATCATCTACGGCAAAGACATGAATACCGAGGCACTGGTTCCAAAACTCATGTGGGCTCTGGGGAAAACAAACGACCCCGCCGAGGTAAAGTCACTTGTGGAAACGTCGATCCGGGGAGATATGCTTGAAACCCCCGAACAATTCTATTTCTCATAAAAATCAGTGCGGTAGCCCTTCTCTTCCTATGCGGTATAGCATACCGATTTTACCAATTGCATCAGATTTAACCTCAAAAACAACATATTGAGATGCGCAATGGATATATTCTGATATCAGATCACCTGGTTGTTGTTAGGAGTTTTGAAAAAGCAGAGCTTCCTGCATACAGGAAAAACCTAAACCAAATGAGTCCAAGAATCCCTTTGCGTTGGCAGTGCAAATCTTTAACCCGAGCCTGCACGACTGTCAGTTAGTATCAACCACAATGCCTAACGCTATTTCTGGGGTAGTCAGCAAGGATTTTCTGGAACAATCCAGAACCTCAAAATGCTCCATTCATGGCTATTCTATTGGAAGTATTCTCGATTTCTCGGAAGTACCACGGCGCTCCATTTCGATCGTGACATTCGGTTATGAAATAGTGTCAATTTGCAATAGGTTTTTGCAATGCGCCACGCCTTGCTGGGCGGGAGTCCAACAATTATTGAGACAATACTCCTCCAAGCTTTAAGGTGCCAGAAAAACGATCAAGCGAGGTGAGTTGCAGTCATTACAAAACCACGACAATCCAAATTCTTATCCAGCTGTTACGTTCAATTACTCCCCAGACCCCAAAACCCCGAAATCATTCCGAACGACTCTTCCTACTGCGCATTTCCCCCAACGCTACAATAATCAATGTGACCATAGTTAGCGGAATTACGAAGAACAGCATGGCTGCACTAAAGCTAGGCAATACATCATGGTCAGATGCGGCTAAGACGAGGTATAACGTATAAGCCGCGTAGTACCCGAGAAACAACACACCTTCTTTCCTACTAATCAAACCACCTGTATAGAATATGGGTAGGCATGCGAACGCTACAACGATCATGACCGGAATATCGAACCTGAAGACCGCAGGGGCCACCTCGATGCCCGCTGGCGCCACTATACTAGCACATCCTAGCACGCCCATAATGTTGAAGATGTTACTACCGACAACATTCCCAACAGCAATGTCTCGCTCGCCGCGAACCGCCGCAATGACTGAGGTAACAACTTCAGGCAGAGATGTACCAGCTGCGACAATCGTCAGCCCTATAACCAATTCGCTGACACCTAGATATTTGGCAAAGGAAACTGCTCCATTGACGAGCCAGCGCGAGCCAAGCACCAATAGTACGAGGCCGCCAAGGACCATGACTATGTTTTTAGCCCAGCTACTTTTTACACTCGCCTCAGTCCCAAATTCTTTCGCATACTCCTCTTTCACAGCGGCGTTTTCTCTGCGGCTTTGGTTAATCAAAAACGAGACATAGATAGCTAAACCTACGACCAGCATGAGACCGTCAGTGCGACTGAAGTTCCCATCCAGCGAGAAGATGAACACAACAATCGAGATCGCTATCATTATAGGTACATCAAACCGCACCAGTTGTTGCGATACAACAAGTGGCACAATCAAGGCTGAAAGGCCGAGGATAAAGAGAACGTTGAAAATATTACTTCCGACAACATTTCCAACGGCAAGACTCGCCTGATTGGATAGTGCTGAATTGACGCTTACCGCAAGTTCAGGTGAACTGGTACCGAACGCCACGACAGTCAGCCCGATAACCAGTGGTGATATACCAATAACGGCCGCTAAGCGGGATGCACCCCGCACTAATGCTTCTGCACCGACAATTAAAGAAACCAGCCCAGTGACGAAAAAGAAAATTGACATAAGAACCCCAAGCTAGTGTGTGATTGATGCCCAACACCGAAGATCTCCTGCGTAGCATAGCGGAGTCAGGTCGTCTTCAGTGTTATCCTGAGATTAATTGAGACTCTTAATTTCCGTAAATTGAATACCATTGCAGTACACGGAGTAACAGTATAAGCTCCTTGGTTACAAAAGCATTAGCATCTCACAAATTGTTTTTGTGGAACTCTATAATAAAAACTACACGAAGCTTTCATGAAAACCAGCCATCCACCATTCAGTTCATTGCCTCACCCCTGGGATCGAATTGTTCTTCATATTGCCATCGTTATGGTTTGGGGTTTGCTGTTTGCCTTAGTTTTTCTACTTCGCTCGTTCTTTCTTCTTCTTTTTCTGACCTTTGTTTTTTCAACGATACAGGTTAACGGGGTCGCTCGTTTAGATAAATTCATCAAAAACAGGACGTTCCGGGTATTCCTTGTAGAAATCTTGTTCCTTGCCGTGCTGAGTATGGTAGGCGTATTCCTTTTGCCTAAGGTAAAGGTGCAAACGGAACTCTTTATGAGTCAGTTCCCTTCCTATCTAAAACGGGTCGATCAGGAGATTCATGAACTGAGCATCAACTATCCCCTGCTCGCCGAAATCCTTCCGGAATTAGTCGTCGAAGCGCCGGAAAATAACAAAAAGGCGGTGGAAACCAATGTCATTGAGTATTCGCCATCCCGATCAATGCTCCAACAGCTCCTCAAGGTCGGTGAAGAATCCGGTGGCATCGAAAATGTCAATCATGTCCTTGGGACTTTGGGCAATATTGGCGGGAAAATTGCCGCTGTGACCTCAACGTTTATTCTTTCAATATTGTTTTCTTTTCTTATCCTTCTAGATCTGCCGAGATTGGCGGCAAGCGTCCGGGAGTTGGAAAATACCAAACTTCGCTTCATCTACCTGAGTGTTGCCGATGATATCCGCGACTTCTCTCTAGTCCTGGGGAGAGCACTTGAGGCGCAGTTGATCATCGCCACAGTCAACAGCATTTTGACCGCCATAGGTATATCAATACTCGGGATTGGCGAACATGTGGCTTTTCTTTCAGTGATCGTTTTTTTCTGCAGTTTCATTCCGGTCATCGGTGTTTTTATCAGCTCAGTACCAATCTGTCTGATAGCTCTACAGACCTCTGGAATTCAAATCATGTTTTTAGCGGTGCTGCTCATCGCTTTTATTCATCTGATTGAAGGATACATACTCAATCCGAGAATCTATGGTTCATATATGAGGATCAATCCGGTCATTATCCTCATTATTCTAACAATAGGTGGAAAACTGTTTGGTTTTGGGGGGTTGCTTTTAGGTGTACCATTTTGCACATATCTTTTTGGTTATGCCATTCGTATCAGAGATAAAAGCTAACTCCGGTAACCTCGTTGCAGTTGACATTTGATAGCCTATTCGGTTTGGGGGTATTGTGGTTGGCTTTGATGAGCGTTGGCCAGGGCAGCTCTGTTCAGGTCCATTATGTTGTTCATCTCTTTTTGGCCTCTTGCTTCTGTGCGCTGACATGGGTACGTTTGGATGCGCCTGATAGCAGTCCTGGCGGCGACTCCAGGGTGCCAATATAATTGCGTCTAGCGCCGAGGATGTTCAGTCACACATTCACAGTGCTTTCAATGAGATCCTAAAAACGGAACGAGGAAAGATGATTGATTTACTGAAAAAGTTTGAACGTATCGTTACTGGGCTATTGGTTATAATGTTGGCTTTGGTGGTCGTTTTAGCATTGATCGATCTTGGCTGGCTTCTGGTTCAGGACATTTTGAAGCCCCCATTATTCATTCTTGAGATAGGAGATTTGCTAGAAATATTCGGTGTTTTCCTCCTAGTCCTCATTGGCCTCGAACTGCTAGAAACAGTTAAATGTTATTACCTCAAAGGCAAGATCGAACTGAAAGTGATCTTTACCGTCGCACTGATTGCCATTGGCCGAAAGATCATAATTCTAGAGCCTGACAAATATAGTGGCTTGACACTCATCGGCATTGGGGTCATTATTCTTGCCCTCGTCGCTGGTTACTTCGTAGTTTCCTCTACAGGCATGAAATTTCAGAGAAGCCTCACAAAACCGGTGATATAGCTAGGGATCGTCGGCTGTTATTGATAATGTTGCTGGCCCTCGCCGTCGTTCTCGGTTACACCTTACTGTCATTGCCTGACCATGCAGAAGGTCTCTAGAAAATGGTGGCCGATAAAATGGAGATGAGCCGAGGAAGTTTCCCCTGTGTGTATTTAAGAAATTGTCTCAAAAACCTAACAATTCAAAATCTGATTACCCCCATTCTTCAGCACGTTTTAATTTATACTGAGGTAGAGGTTGGGTTTTAATCGCCTGCTTAATCAAAATCTCAATCATGGAGCCCATATCAAACCTGTTATTAAATCGAAAATTGAATTCAGCTAAACATCTAGGCAAGTGCTTGCAACTCACAGAATGATATGTGCCGTGAATAGACCTTTTGACATTGCCAATCATGGTATTGACCCAATGAAAGAACTTGTTGTCTGGATCTTCATATATCCCAGCAGTGTTGATTGAGTGATGAAGATCCACTACATGGCAAATACTAGAAAATGACCTAAAGCCATCTGTAACGACGACACAATTATCGTCGAGGTGCCTTAAAGCCCATCTCTCAATTTCATTGGAGGTAAATGCTTTAACTTTACTCATCCGCATGTGAATTGGGTGACCATTATCGTTATGGGAGACTGCTGCGAGAAATGGTGTTTTACCAGATGCTCCGCGACCTCGTTTTCCACTTTTTTTACCACCCCAGTACACATCATCAAGCTCAACAAGGTTATCAAGACGTAGAGAATCATCAGAACTCTTCATGACATGCTGAATTTTTTGCTTCAACCTGAAGGCCGCATTTACAGAAATTCCAAGTAGCCTTCTCAAATGGAGAGCCGATAAGCCATCTTTAGATTGAGTTATGAAGTAGATAGCCAGAAACCAAGTAGTAAGGGGAAGTTTAGACGATCCGAAGATTGTTCCACTTATGAGAGAGCTTTGATGTTTGCAAGTAGTGCATTGATATAGATTGCGTGTTGTTATGGTATAATAGTGGTTGCAACCACATTGAGGGCAGCAAAACCCAGTAGGCCATTTCATGTTAAAGAGCCTATTTCTACAATCCTCTTCAGTACCATATGATTTTAGAAAGTTCTGCAAGCTCAAACCTTTTTGAAATTGTATTTTGTTTTTAGGCATATCCCTCCTCCTGTTTTTTAGAGGTATTATGACACACCTGGTAGGACAAATAGTGTCCTACCTCAATACTCTTTTCACCTCTACTGAACTTTAGGGGTAATCAGAATTCAAAAAGATACTTTCAATCTCTGGAAGATCAAAATATTCATTGAGATCCTAGTGTGATATAAAGCATTTCAGATTACGTATACTTCCAAAAAATCAACCGAGACGATTACTCAATTTCTGACCATCATCGGCGTTGATACTTTCTTATCGGTCGACATTTTCAAACCACTTGATCAGGGTAACTCTAGTGCCCTTATTGCTTTGCTCATTTTTAAACTATCTTTGATAAAGCTCGGCCTGAAATTACGCCATTTCTGAACTATTCCATATAAATAGACAGGCCTACCTGCACCGGAAAGCCCTTACTGAATTACACTGACGTGAGCTTGGCATTGCCAGCGGGAATCTTTGCAGGAACAGATCGATCTGTATTCATCCCTCTTTTGGTCACACACCAATACAGAAAATCCCTGTTGATTTGCCTTCAAATACTCATTAACATGTTAGGTTGTGTATGGGGGAGGCTAAGATCCCTCTTTTGGTTCCAGTTTGGTTCTTTTCTCGATGAATCAACCCTACTGAGTAGATAATATTCCAGGGTTGCCCGATTATTTGATCATACTATATTTTTTGACGTTTACGTGAACAATAAATCAGCCAAAAAAAATCCAATGTTTTAAAAAAACCATCTATATTTCTTGACTGTTGCAATAACAGTCCTTTTGTTTTCATCTTTGAGCCATGCTGAAGAAACATTACAACCTCAAGAGGATGGAAAAGAAATACTGACCATTCTTAACTGGTCTGACTATATGGATTCTGAAGTCATTCGTGAATTCGAAGAAATGTATAATGTTCAGGTAAAAGAAGTGTATTTTGAAACAGAGGATTTGCGGACCGACATGTTACTTCGGGCAACTGGTAAAAAAATAGATTTAGTGGTCTGCAACGATATTGCTATCAGAGCATATGCTAAAATTGGCTGGATTGAGCCACTGGCTAGAGAAGAAATTCCTAACCTCAAATATATTGATCCCAGATGGCAAAAACTATCCCCAGAAAGTCAGCGGTATGGCGTCCCCTATCTTTGGGGAACCACCGGTATAGCCTATAGGAAAGATAAGGTTACTACCCCTGTGAAAAGCTGGAAGGCTTTATTTCAGCCGAATGAAGAATTACGTCAAAAAATTCTGATGGTAAATGATGTTGGTGATATCTTTGGTATGGCACTTAAATTATTAGGGTATTCAGCAAACAGTACAGACCCTGAGAACTATGAAGAGGTCGAGAAACTCCTTGTCAGCCAAAGGCCGTTCGTCAGAAATTATGGCTATATTTCCCTTGACGAATCATCGGTTCTCGTCACAGGCGATGTCTGGATGGCAATGATATATAACGGTGACGCAATTGCGCTCATGGAATATCAGCCCTCGATCGAATACATTGTCCCAGATGAAGGTGGAAACATATGGGTCGATTACCTCTGTGTAATGCAGTCGTCAGATAATAAAAAACTGGCTGCAAAATTTATAAATTTTCTGAATATACCCAAAAACGCTGCACGTATTGCGGTGTCTGCCTATTATGCCTCACCGAACAAGGCTGCAGAGAAATTATTACCGGAAGATTTTCTCAACAACCCTACGATATATCCCTCTCAAGAGGTTCTGGCAAAATCTGAAATATATCTGCCGTTGCCTGTTAATATAACGAAAATGAAAAACAGTATTTTGAGTCGCATTCTACAGAAATAGGGGCTTGCTTGAAATTACAAACCAAAATACGCTATTTTCTGATTCCTCTTATTGTAGGACCGGTACTTGCCATTGGCTTGATTTCGTATATTACTCTGAAAAACATCTCTGAAAAAGCCAGCCAGGTAGAAATAAATACCAAGATGGCTCAACTTGAAACACAGATCCGTTTCATTCGTCAGACGGCCGAGGCCAATATAGAGCTGTTTTCTAAGTCAGATATTCTGGAGCAATATTTACGCACGGAAAATGAGTGGCAACGCTTTTACCTCATGCAGCCACCTCTGATTAGACAATTTGCTAGTTATCAATCGGCATATCCTTATTATCATGAGATTCGAGTTCTTTCACCTGACGGTACAGAAGATACCCGCTATGCTGTTAACAGCCTCAATAAGAACTCAGTAAATGAATCTGACACTTCTGTTTTTAAAATCAGTCAAACCTCCAAACGAGATGTCAATTCCCTATTTTTAGAAAATCACGACAACAGCCATACCGAACTGTTTGTTATAAAAAAAATACGTCTTCGGCCATATGATCAGAATCCAGATTCTACAGTACAAAATCACCAGGTGTATGGTTACCTTGTTCTCACAGTTGCCTTGGATTTTCTACAACAACTGATTCTCGACAATCCCATTGGAGAGAGTGGCTATATGTTTCTCACGGATAACAGCGGCAAAGTGTTGTTCCATGTCAACATGGAGAAAATCAGGACCAACTTACCACCAATTCTCTTTCAAAATATTGTTGAGACTATACGTCAGGAGGCCAGATTAGAGACAAAAATTGATGGACGTTCTTCGATTGTCCAAGGTAGAACTCTAGGTGACGATCTATTCTTGTTCGCGGTGCTTCCAGAAAATGAGCACCGAGCAGCCAGACAACGTCTAGCTCTGCTTGTTTCGTTTTTCACGGTAATGACCATATTGATCACAATGAAATTATTCGGAGAATTTCTCAGACGTACTATTGTCATACCTGTCGGGAAATTGTTGAAGGTGGCAGAAGAAATAGGACGAGGAAATTTTTCTGCTACAATAGACTTAAAGGGAACTGACGAAATAAATGTCCTTGCTGAGTCCATGCAAGACATGAGTCTGAGATTGCAGGACTCCAATAAACAGATATTATCCTCACTTGCGGAAAAAGAAGTACTTTTAAGGGAGATACATCACCGAGTAAAAAATAATATGGCAGTGATCTCAAGTATGCTGAACCTTCAGTCTGGTAAATCCAAGAATAGTGAAGTTGCAGGTGCGCTACAAGAAGCACAGAACAGAATCCAGGCGATGGCACTTATTCATGATACAATTTATCGTTCTGATGAGTTTGGTAAAGTATTGCTCAATGACTACATTAAAAAATTAGTATTGTGCTTAGACAATGTCTTTACGGCTGATGAGAATAGAGTCGTACACTATGAGATTGAGTCTTCAGAGATATTTCTTGAACTAAGTCAGGCGGTTTCATTTGGCTTGATTTTAAATGAAATTATAACAAACTCTTTGAAACACGCTTTTCCAAGTCAAGCAGGGACCGTCTATATCGAGGTTAAACGTTCTACGAATAATGCTATTGAACTGAAAGTCAGTGACAATGGTATTGGCATTAAGGATATTGAAACTGCAAAGAGTAGTTCTGGTTCCATGGGGTTAAAGATCATCTCACTTTTAACGGAACAACTGCATGGGGAGTTGGAGATTAATAGTTTGGAAACAGGTTTGGAGTTTAATTTAAAATTTCCATCTTCCCTTTAATATTGGTGATGTGATTATGGCAACCCCACGTTTAATGATTGTCGAAGACGAAAGAATTATAGCAGCAGATCTAGAGGAACAGCTTGTAGGTTTGGGGTACGAAGTATGTGCCAATGTGGCCTCTGGTGAAGAAGCAATCGTTGTCAATGAAAAAGAGTCTTTGGATCTTGTTTTGATGGATATTCAGCTTGATGGTGCTATAGATGGTACAGAAGCTGCTCAAAAAATTTTTGAAGCAACTCATGTACCTGTAGTATTTGTAACAGCCTATTCTGACAAAAAAACCTTGAACAAGGGAAAGCTCTCTGAACCATATGGCTATCTTATAAAACCATATCGCATCAGAGACCTTAGCTCAACTATAGAAATGGCGCTGAACAAGGCGGCAGCTGATGCGAAGTTGAGAATTGCACATTTAGAGCTCGAAAAAGCTCTAGAAGAACTCAAAACTTTGAAAGAGATTATTCCTATCTGTTCGTGTTGTAAAAAAGTTCGTGGTAAAGAAGGTTCTTGGACACTGCTCGAACAATATATCAGAGAACATTCTCTAGCGGATTTCACTCATGGTATATGTGAAGATTGTGCTGAAAAACTGTATGCAAATGAGAGCTGGTATCAGGAGATGATGGATACTACTCTTGGTAAAAAAGAAGAGTGATTGTAGGTGTTTTCATGTGAAGTAGTCGTTAATTCCAAGCTTTCCACCATCCTCTAATACTATAGCAATTCTATTGTCCATACGGGTCTAAAGAGCCTTGATGTGAGAGCGGACCCTTTGCCGCGGTCCATTAAGTTGTTAGACCGATGTGAGATATCAAAGTTATCAGGCCAATTTTATATTTTTACAGTCAGTATGTTTTTACTATACCTTCAGAGATTAAATATACAGAAGTAGTTAGGACATCTTTTCCAGTTCAAGATCGATTGCATCTATTTTTTCCTGGGCTTCTTCCCATTTAGCGTACCATCTGTCCAGATGCCGTTTACATTCTTCATACTCTTTTGAAGTATCGGTCCAACCTTTTTCATCACTATAAAGCGAAGGGTCTGCCATCTTTGTCTCGAGCTGCTCTTTCTTGGTTTCGAACTCCTCCACCTGGGCCTCTGCCTCGGAAAGCTTTTTCAACCAAGGTCCCGCACGACGACTGCGTTCCTGGCGTTTCAAGGCTTCCAGACGCTTTTTCTCCTTACGGTTCTCAACGCCTTCAGATGAGCCAGCCTTGCCATTGTCGGTCACTTTCTCATCAGCTGTTTTTAGATCTTTTTCCTGGGCCTCAAGTTCTTCAACCTTGGTAAGATATTCTGTAATATTACCCTCAAACATGGTGATATTACCATCCCGAACCTCAAGGACTTTGTTCACAAAGCTATCGAGGAAATAGCGATTATGAGAAACAACAACAATTGTACCGTCGTACTGGGCCATTGCCTCCATGAGTACATCCTGGGAACTCATATCCAGATGGTTGGTCGGTTCATCAAGCAGCATACAGTTGGCGGGTATGGCGATCATCTTGGCCAGTGCCAGACGACTCTTTTCACCTCCGGACAAAACAGCAACCTTTTTATCGACCTCTTCTCCACGAAACAAAAAAGCCCCGAGCAGTGAGCGGATTCGGGTTATGGTCATATCTTCACCTGCAAAAGACATGGTCTCAAGCACTGAATACTGGGGTGAAAGCTCCTGGGCCTGATGCTGGCCGAAGTAGGTCATTTTTACATTGGCGCCAAAAACAATGTTGCCCTCATCGGGCTCCATTTCACCGGCCACAATCTTTAAAAAGGTTGTTTTTCCAGCACCATTGACACCAACGACCGCAACCTTATCGCCCCTGTTTAACAGGAGGTCTACCCCACTAAAGACCTTCTGCTGGTCAAACGTTTTACTCAAACCAGTAACCTTCAGCACATCTCTGCCGCTATCGGGTGCCGGAGGAAAACGGAATCTAATCTGACTTTCTTCATCGGAAAGCTCAATAAGTTCCATCTTTTCTAACTGTTTAACCCGACTCTGTACCTGCCGCGCTTTTGTGGCCTTGGCTCTGAATTTATCAACAAAGCGCATGGTCTGCTTGATCTTTGCCTGCTGGTTGTCATAGGCGCCTTTTTCTATGGCTCGTCGTTCTATTTTTTCCTGGGTGTAATAGGTGTAGTTACCCTTATATACGTCTATTTTACCAAAGCTCAATTCCCATATCCGCTCGCAGGTCTTATCCAGAAAGGTCCTGTCATGGGAAATAATAACCATGGAACCTTTATAATTTTTCAGGAACTGCTCAACCCAGGTGAGTGAGACTATATCAAGATGGTTGGTGGGTTCATCGAGCAACAGAAGTGAGGGTGATTCCAGTAACATCTTGGCAAGTTTGAGGCGCATCTGCCAGCCACCGGAAAAAGAGGCAACCGGCTTTTCCATATCTTCCCGGCTAAAACCAAGCCCCAGCAGTACCTTTTCAATCTTGCCGCTGATGGAATAGATATCACTGCCTTCGAGTTGTTGCATGATTTCGCCATGATCGAGCAGTAGCTGCTGAAACCCTTCTGATTCATGATCGGCGGATTCCATCTCTTCATGAAGGCGGTCAGCCTCTGCCTGTAGAGCAAGCAGAGGCGCAAAGGCTGTTTCTGCCTCGGCAAAAAGGGTCCTTTCAGAAAAGAACTCGGTGGATTCCTGAGCCAGGTAACCGATGGAAAAATATTTCGAACAGCTTACAACACCATCATCGGTATTGGTTATTCCAGCCATGATTTTGAGTAAAGTGGTCTTTCCTGCACCATTAACCCCCACGAGGCCGACACGGTTGCCCTTGTGAACCTGTATGGAAATATTTTTAAAAAGATACTTCTCGCCAAATCGTAGATCGAGGTTATTTACTGACAACATACTCTGTACATCCCCTTTGCATATTCCTGTCGACCACCAAAGTAAAACGATTTTTAAAACCGAGTTCCTCCAGACGGTTCATATTTTGTTTCCTGTTACCAATCATAGAAGAGAGATCACGTTCTGAAAGGTGTATTTCAAGCACTTCCCCGCTTTGTAGCATGGCCAGTTGTTTCCTTATTTGCTTTAACCAGAGTCTTGACTGTACAAGTTCCCCAAAGGCGGGATGATAGGGTCCTGCAATGAGACTTTTTTCAAGACTTGTCGAGGGCTGCAGACCCATGCGAATAACACCGATTCCTGCCCGGCTAAATTTTTCATAACTATAGGCGGTAAGGGCTATGGCCTTGGACAGACTTAACGGGAGAAAGCCACCCTGCCTGTAGAGCTGGGCAAGGCCTGAATTTTCTACCACAAGACAAGGATAGATGCGCACAAAATCAGGCCCCAGTCCTATGACCTGCTCAACAGTTTTTAAAAATGAAAAAATTGTATCACCCGGCAATCCCGGCATCAGCTGAATGCCAATTTCTATACCATCCTTTTTCAACATTCTAAATGCTTTTTCGCAGTCCGCCGCAGTGTGGCCGCGTCTGGAACGTTGCAAAACAGTGTCGTCCAGCGACTGCACCCCAAGCTCTACAGTGGTTACATTGTATTGCCTCAAATGATCGCAGACCGCCTGATCCACACAGTCAGGACGGGTGGAACACCTGATTGAATGGACTTTATTTGCTGCGATAAAAGGTTGTACTGCCTGAAGAAGAGCTGCCTGTTCCTCTCTTTCCAGACAGGTAAAAGATCCTCCATAGAAAGCAACCTGTACCTGCTCCCGCGCTCCCTGGTGCTCCAGCCATTCCTCAATGATCTCCTGGACCGGTACCCTGGCCTTTTCCTGCCTTTTTGTCCCTGAGATTTCCTGTTGATTACAGAACAGACAATCATGGGGACAGCCTCTATGGGGAATAAAGACCGGGATGACAAGGACGTTTTTCATGTATTGTTTGCCTGCAGTTCAGCAATCGCCATGGCAGCGGCCCTTTGCTCCGCTACTTTTTTTGACCCCGCCTGACCAGAACCAAGAACCTGCTCACGAAAAATTACAGAAATGGAAAAAAGTTTTTTATGGGAAGGGCCTTCCTCCCCGTCGAGGACGTATACAGGCGCTTCATTATATTTTTCCTGTAGAAGTTCCTGAAGTCGACTCTTTGAATCAGCAACGAGTAGCTCTTCCTTTTTGCCATCGAATGTGGGCAGAAAAAAACGTTCTACAAGACTTGCAACCACTTCATAGCCGCCATCTTCAAAAACTGCTCCGACAACAGCTTCATAGGCACAGGAAAGAATGGAGGCTTTCTGTCTCCCCTTCGAAGCATCTTCGCCTTTACCTAAATAAAGAAAGTCCCCAAGGCTGATCTCTCTGGCCATTTTTGCCAGATGCTGTTCATTGACAAGAGATGCTCGCAGCATGGTCAACTGCCCTTCCCGCATTTCTTCGTAGCGGTTAGAGAGAATATGACCAATGACAAGGTCAAGCACTGCGTCGCCGAGGAATTCGAGTTTTTCATTGTTTTCAATATCCTGCGACTGTTCAAAAGCATAGGAGGAATGGACGAGAGCACGCTGTAACAGACGTAAATCTGTGAATCGATATTCAAGTATTTTTTCAAACTCACACAGTCTGTCTTTGTTCATTCGTACCATCGAATCAATGTTCAATCCCATTTTTATAAATTTTCCTTGTCAAATTTTTTTAGTATGGTATAAAGGTGTCCTTCACAGGGGCGGCGTAGCCAAGTGGCCAAGGCAGTGGTCTGCAAAACCATTATTCATCGGTTCGACTCCGATCGCCGCCTCCAGGAATTCTAAAGGGATTACAGATATAACAATCTGTAATCCCTTTTTTTGTCCTGTGTCAACGGGCTCCACTCAGTCTGTGGATGATACCGCAACCAGACACCCATGGGATACGTAAGCCCATAGCGTGCCTGGTGCGCTGGCGCAAGAAATAACCCATATTGCTTGCAAGGTCAAGCTACATCACACCCTGCAGCCTCTCCCGCCTTACTCCACAGGAATTCCCCAGATCTCTTCTGAATACTGTTTAATTGTTCGATCTGTTGAAAATTTCCCCATCCTGGCCACGTTGAGGATGGATTTCTTCGTCCAGGTCTTCGGATCCAGAAAGGCCTCGCTGACCTGATTCTGGCAGGAGATATAAGATTCGAGATCCAGAAGCAGGAGGTAGGGATCATGCCGATCCATGAGACTGTCCACAAGTGGTTTGAACAGTTCCCGATCCCCGCCGCTAAACGATCCGTCTTCGATGGATTCTATAACCGCATTAATGGCAGGATTCATCTGACAGACCTGCCATGGGGTGCGGCTGATATTTTTTCTTTCAAACTCAGCTTCTTCTGCAGTCATGCCAAAAATGAAGATATTTTCTTCCCCCACTTCCTCACGGATCTCAATATTCGCCCCGTCCAAAGTCCCGATGGTCAAAGCTCCGTTGAGAGAAAATTTCATATTCCCCGTACCCGAAGCCTCGGTACCCGCGGTTGAAATCTGCTCTGAGAGGTCTGCCGCCGGCATGATGATCTCTGCCTGGGAAACATTATAATTGGGCAGGAAAACAACCTTGAGACGATTTTTAACCCTTGGGTCCTTGTTAATAACATCGCCGATGGAGGTGATCAGTTTAATAATGAGCTTGGCCCGCCAGTAGGAAGGGGCAGCCTTGCCAGCAAAAACAGCAGTTCGCGGCGCAACACCCTCTGCCTCACCATGGATAATACGATGATACAGGTGGATCAGATGCAGGGCGTTGAGCAGCTGTCTCTTGTATTCATGGATACGCTTCACCTGAATATCAAACATGGTTGTGGGGTCCACCACGACATTACAGTGTTTTTTGATATATCCTGCAAGTCGGGTCTTGTTATCCAGCTTAATGGTTTCCCAGGCCCTGCAAAACGCCGGGTCTTCCGCAAAAGGTTCCAGTCCGCGCAATAGATCAAGATTGGTCACCCAGTCGACCCCGATCTTTTCCGTGATGAGTGTCGCCAGATTGGGGTTGACATCAAGCAGCCACCTTCTCGGGGTAATACCGTTGGTCTTCGAATTGAATCTCCCCGGGAAAAACTCATGAAAGTCTGGAAAAATACGATCCTTTAACAGCTGCGAATGCAACTCGGCCACCCCGTTGACGCTGTGACTGCCAATAATTGCAAGGTGAGCCATCCGTACCATCTTGACAGGGCCTTCCTCAATTATGGACATATCGCGAAGCTTCCGCTCATTACCCGGATACTGTTCAGTGACTTCATCTAAAAATCGCTGGTTAATCTCATAGATTATTTCAAGATGACGGGGAAGTACCCGGCCCATCATATCAACCGTCCAACGCTCCAGCGCCTCAGGCATGAGGGTGTGATTGGTAAAAGCAAAGGTATCAACGGTGATCTTCCACGCCTGCTCCCAGTTCAGACCTTCGATATCGAGCAGCAACCGCATCAGTTCAGGAATGGCAATGGAAGGATGAGTGTCGTTAAGCTGTACGGCGACAAGCTGCGGGAATCTCTCAAAATTCCCATGCTTTTTCTTGTATCGCCGCATAATATCCTGGAATGTGGCCGCCACAAAAAAGTATTGCTGTTTAAGACGCAACTCCTGGCCTGCGTAGTTATGATCGGGGGGATAAAGAACTTTTGATATGGTCTCAGAACTCACCTTTGACTCAACCGCGCCGATGTAGTCTCCCCGACTAAAGTCCGCAAGATCAAGCTCCCTGGAAGATGAGGCTGACCAGAGGCGCATATTAATCACATGATCATTTTTGTAGCCAGGAACCATGATGTCACTCGCCTTGGCCATTACATTCTTGGTATTCACCCACTTTGTTCTGTATCTGCCGTTTGCGTCCTGGTAGGAAGTCACATTGCCGAAAAATTGTATCTTAAAGATTGGCATTGAACGTTCAAACTCCCAGGGGCAGCCATTTCGTAACCAGTTGTCCGGCCCTTCCACCTGATAACCATCAATCAGCTTTTGAAAAAACAATCCGTACTCATAGCGAATGCCATAGCCATAGGCTGGAATTTTGAGAGTGGCGATTGAATCCATGAAGCAGGCGGCAAGACGACCAAGACCACCATTACCAAGAGCCGCATCTTCTTCTTGGTCTCTGATCTCCTCCATGTCAAAACCAAGTTCTTCCACGGCGGTTTTCACATCGTGAAACAAACCAAGATTACTGACACTGTTGCCAAGAGATCGACCGATCAAAAATTCAAGGGAAAGGTAATACACCCGTTTTTTTTCTTTTGCATAGAAGGTCTTCTGGGTGGCTATCCATTTTTGTACCATGATGTCACGCATGGTGTAGGCCAGAGCCTTGTAAACATCCTGAGCTCCGGAACGCTCTGGATCCCTCCCCTGAAAACTCATCAGGTGGTGGATAATACTCTCTTTAATTGCGGTCACAGTTGGAGGGTAGGCATCAATAATCCCGGCCTCTCTCTCTGTTTCCGCCTGTGCTTTCATCTTCTCCAATATCTTCATCTCAGGCTCCTCCTGATGGATGTTTCCCACAATAACAGTCTGTTCCAGATTACACTCAGTGTCCACCCCGATGGAGACAGTCTGCTTTGCGCACTGGACAAACTTTTACAATGGATATATCTAATGTAACTACCCGGGAACCAAAAACGGAACTCCGGCAAGCACCACTGAAAATACACTCTTTGACGAGAATCCTCCTGTTCTGGTTTAATTTCCAGCACGGCTGAGCTTCTCCGACAAAACATGCTGATCAATATAAGTCTCTTTTCACCATTTGTAGACTCCACACTAATTTTTTAAACTTGCATTTATGGAAGATAAGGCCACAGGCATTGATATCTCTGGATTACAGTTGAACAAAACACCACCATGTGGTACGTAAAACTCCCTAAAACAAACAATTAAACGAACCACAGCTTGATATAATCATCAGAATCAAACAACATCAACAGGATTATTAAAAAAAATGAGCAAAAGGAAATCAACCCCGCAAACACCAGAATCTCCGGCTGTAAAAAAGTCTGATAACAGTCTGATAATTTACGCGGTAATCTTTATCGCCGGTTTTTTGAGTGGGATCGCATTCACCATATATAAATCATCAGACACAGTCGCTGTACCTGTTGCCAATCAGCAGCAAGAACACGAGCACGATACAGAAACAAGTCAGGCTCTTTTGAATCTGGAGGCGGAAGTAACTGCCAATCCAGACAATTTTCAAACATGGGTACAGCTTGGCAATCTGTATTTTGATACAAACCAACCAGAAAAAGCTATTACCGCGTACAACAAATCCCTCGACCTCCATTCCGGCAATGCCAATATTTTTACCGACCTAGGGGTCATGTACAGAAGGGCAAATCAGCCGAAAAAAGCTATCGAAGCATTTAACAAGGCTATTGCCCTGGATAGTAGCCACCTTCCCTCAAGGTTCAACAAAGGCATTGTGCTTATGTATGACCTCGATGATGCGAAAGGGGCCATCACCAGCTGGGAATCAATCCTCGCTATTGATCCCGATGCGAGAACGGGGAGTGGCGAAACCGTCCGAGACTTTATAACACAGATGAAAAAAGAGCTTGCGGATAAAAAGTAAGCCGACCCCCAAACATCCTGAACATTCTACGCTCAAAAGGAGCTCTCTATGAAATTTGAAACACTTGCCCTGCATGCAGGACAGAATATTGACCAGGAAACCAGGTCAAGGGCCGTCCCTATTTACCGAACCGCGGCTTATACCTTTAAAAATACCGAGCATGCTGCAAATCTGTTTGCCTTAAAAGAGCTTGGAAATATCTATACCCGCATAGGCAATCCCACTCAGGATGTTTTAGAGCAGCGTATGGCAAAACTGGAAGGAGGTGCAGCGGCCCTTGCTCTGGCCTCAGGCACCTCAGCTATCTTTTACACCATGATTAACATCTGTGCCCAAGGGGATGAGATCGTGGCTGCCAATAATCTTTACGGGGGAACCTATACCCAGTTCGATACAATTCTTCCCCAGCTTGGGATTAAGGTACACTTTGTCGACCCTGCCAACCCAGAAAACTTCAAGGCGGCAATTACCGAGAAAACCCGGGCACTCTACTGTGAGACCTTAGGTAACCCTTCTCTTGGCATGACAGACCTCGACGCCCTGGCAGCAATTGCAAAAGAACATCACCTGCCCCTTGTAGTCGACTCAACATTTACCCCACCATGTCTTCTCAGACCTATTGACCATGGGGCAGACATCGTCATCCACTCTCTCACGAAATGGATTGGCGGCCATGGAACGGCAATCGGGGGTATCGCCATTGACGCAGGAACTTTCAACTGGCAGGACCCGAAATTCAGCCTCTACAACGAACCGGACCCATCCTACCATGGCCTGCGCTACGCCCATGACCTCGGAGATCTCAACCCTGTTGCTTTTGCCCTTCGAATGCGCCTGGTTCCTCTGAGAAACCTCGGGGCTTCTATCAGTCCGGATAACTGCTGGTCTTTTCTACAGGGTATCGAAACACTCAGCCTGCGCATGAGCAAACATAACGAAAACGCGATGCACATTGCTCAATATCTCGATAGCCATGAAGGGGTCAATTGGGTATATTATCCCGGTCTCAGCAATTCTCCCGGACACAAAACCGCTGCAAAATACCTGAAAAATGGTTTTGGCGGTATGATTACCTTTGGTATCAAGGGCGGTCTGCAGGCGGGAAAGGCCTTTATTGACTCCCTGCAGCTTGTTTCCCACCTGGCCAATGTGGGTGATACAAAATCACTTGCCATTCATCCGGCATCCACCACCCATTCTCAACTGTCACCGCAGCAGTTAAAAGCGGCGGATATCGATGAAGGCATGGTTCGTCTTTCTGTTGGCATAGAGCATATTGACGATATAATAGAAGATCTCAGTCAGGCTCTTGAAAAAGCGGTCTGAAACCTAAAGCAGATACCAACGGTGTCTGCTTGCATAGATGTGTTGAAAGAAGAAATGAGGAGCATGGAAAATTCTGTTGGCATAGTTGAAAAACAGTTCTACACCTTTGCAGAGCCACCCCGCCAGATTACCCTTGAGAGCGGTGCAACGCTTGGACCTGTCACCATTGCATACGAGACATACGGTACGCTCTCTGAGAAAAAAGATAATGCAATTTTAATAGCCCATGCCTTCTCAGGGGATTCCCATGTGGCGGGTCATTATGCCTCGGACAAAGAGGGGGACAAGCCCGGCTGGTGGGATTTTCTGGTGGGTCCTGGAAAAGGTATAGATACCAATAAATATTTTGTCATCTGCCCTAATATTCTCGGCAGCTGTATGGGCTCTACGGGGCCCAGCTCCATCAACCCGGAAACCGGCAAACCGTACGGTCTGAAATTCCCCATGATGACCATAGGCGACATGGTGGTCACTCAAAAAATATTGATCGATCACCTCGGCATCAAGCGGTTGCGGGCGGTTGTTGGCGGCTCCGTCGGTGGGATGCAGGTTCAGGAATGGTGCGTGAAATATCCTGAAGCGGTCCAGGCAGCGATTCCCATTGCCACGACCATGCGCCATTCAGCACTTGCCATAGCTTTTAATGAAATTGCCCGGCAGTCGATTATCTCTGATCCCAACTGGAACAAAGGTGACTATTACGGCTCGCAACCTCCGAAAATGGGCCTTGCCGTAGCCCGGATGGTAGGCCACGTCACCTATCTCTCCGACGAGGCCATGCGGCGGAAATTTGGTCGAAGACTTCAAAACAAAGAAACCTTATCCTACGGCTTTGACGGTGATTTTCAGGTAGAGAGTTATCTGCGCCACCAGGGTTCAAAATTTGTTGATCGTTTTGACGCAAACTCCCTGCTCTATATCACCAAGGCCGCAGACTATTTTGACGTGGTAGACCTGATGAACAGGCCGGTTACCAAACAGTTGTCAGACAAAAAAATCAAATACCTTGTGGTCTCGTTCAGCTCCGACTGGCTCTACCCGACATATCAGGCAAAAGAACTTGTCCAGGCTCTCAAACGTCGAGGTGAGGATGTCAGCTTTTGCGAGATAGAAGCGGATTGCGGCCATGACGCATTCCTCATAGCCGATGAACGATTCATTTCACTTATCAGGGGGTTTATCAATGGTATCTCCTGATCCTGCAGCTATCCGCTTTGACCTGTCTATTATCAGTGCCGAAATTCCTGAAGGCAGTCGGGTGCTCGATCTCGGCTGTGGCAACGGTGACCTCCTTGCCTGGCTTACAGCCAACAAGGGCGTACGCGGTACTGGCATTGAACATGATAAAGCAAAAGCAGCGTACTGCATCGCCCGCGGGCTCACCGTCCTCCAAGGTGACCTCAACGAAGAGGTCCGCGACTATCCCGACTGCTGCTTTGACTATGTTATCCTGAGCCAGACCCTGCAACAGGTCTTTGAACCGGCAGCGCTGCTCTATTCACTTGCCAGAATCGGCAGAAAGGTAATCGTCAGTTTTCCAAATTTCAGTCACTACGCCAACAGACTTCAGCTCTTTTTCAAAGGGATCGCACCCAAAAGTGACAACCTTCCCTACTCCTGGTATGACACACCAAATATCAGGGTAATCACAATCAGAGACTTTAAAAAATTCTCCCGTGATGTTGGTTATAATATTACAAAAGAGATACTGATCAACACAAACCCCGCTAATAGTGATGGACACGTTGTCCACAATTTTACCAATCTTCGTGCCACCTACGGCATTTATATCATCGAGAAAGTACGACGTTAACGGGACTCTGCCCCTTAGAACCAAGGACAAAAAAATATCATGGCCGGATCAACATACACAAACAGCAGGAACCACCTGGACCTTTCAGCTCCCTGTGATCATATTGAAATAACCAACAGCAGTCAGCAGGATAAGGTTCCTCGCGTCGTAAAACAGTTACTTGCCTCCTGGAATACCGAGGATTGTTTCGAACATATCAGCCCGGTTTCGCTCCCTTCCCATGAAAAAGTCATTGAAATTGTAGATCAGGCGAAACGTATTCTTTTTCCCGGATATTTCACCAGCACCAAGCTTCATGCCTCCAATATTGAATATTATATTGGTAAACAGACAACCGATCTGTACGATAAAGTTTCAGAGCAGATCACCATGGCGATCCGCCACGATTGCAGAAGAAATGAACTCCCATGTACCAAATGTGAGGAGCGTAGTCATAAACTGGCCCTCAATTTTATTGAGTCTCTCCCCAGAATTACGACCCTGCTGGCGACAGATATCCGTGCGGCACTGACAGGTGACCCGGCAACCAAAAGCCCGGATGAAGTTATCTTCTGTTACCCCGGTCTGCTGGCCACCCTGATCTTTCGTGTGGCCCATGAACTCTACCTTCTCAACGTTCCAATCATCCCTAGAATCATGACGGAATACGCCCATAGCCTTACCGGGATAGATATTCATCCCGGGGCCACCATAGGAGAGGGCTTTTTTATTGACCATGGAACTGGAGTGGTTATAGGAGAGACAACGATTATCGGTAACAATGTCCGTCTTTATCAAGGCGTCACACTGGGCGCTCTCTCCCTGCCACGCGATGCCGGCCAGAAACTGCGTGATAAAAAACGTCATCCTACCATTGAAGATAACGTTATCATCTACTCAAACACCACTATACTTGGAGGGGACACCATCATTGGGGAAGGCTCAATAATCGGCGGTAATATCTGGATCACAGAGAGCGTTGCGACGAACACGAAAGTCCTGCTCAAACGCCCCGAGCTCATCTACTCCAACTCATAATTTCTCCTCATCAACTACTATAAATAGGGATATCACCATGTCCAAAACAATACTCGAATCCATTGGCAACACGCCCCTTCTTCAACTGCACACCTATTCAGCAAAGACCGGGGCAACAATTCTTGCGAAACAGGAATCCCGGAACCCCCTTGGCAGCGTAAAATGCAGGATTGCAGTCAACATGATTGAAACCGCAGAGCGTGATGGTTTGATCAGCAAAGAGACAACCATCATCGAGCCGACCAGTGGCAATACCGGTATCGGCCTGGCCTTTGTCTGTGCCCATAAAAAGTTACGCCTCATACTCACCATGCCAGAAAGCATGTCCATTGAAAGAAGAGCTCTCCTCAAACATCTTGGGGCTGAACTCGTACTTACCCCTGCCGCAGAAGGAATGAAAGGCGCTATAGCAAAGGCCTCTGAACTTCTGCAGACCACCGAAAACAGCTACATGCCCGATCAGTTTGGCAACCCTGCCAACCCTGAAATCCATAGAAAAACAACGGCACTGGAGATTCTAAAAGATACGGAAGGCAAGGTAGATATTTTTGTGGCGGGCGTGGGAACGGGAGGAACCATTACCGGAGTATCTGAAATCTTAAAAAGAGAAAATCCGCAAGTTACAATCGTGGCAGTTGAGCCGGAGGATTCGCAGGTCCTTGCCGGTGGTAAACCCGGCCCGCATAAGATTCAGGGCATCGGTGCCGGGTTTATTCCATCCATTCTCAACACAGAAATCATTGATGAAATAATACCTGTCAGTAACGACAACGCATTTGCAACCGCAAAAGAAGTAGCGCGAGCAGAGGGTATTCTCTGTGGAATTTCCAGTGGTGCTGCACTGTATGCCGCCATCCAGGTTGGCGCGCGACCGGAAAACAAAGGAAAAAATATCGTTGTCATCCTCCCGGATACAGGTGAACGATATCTGAGCACTCCTCTTATTGAACAGTAGCTGTAGCTACCAAACTGTGCATTTTACCGCTGATTTATACTGGTAAAATGCACTCACCCATAGTATGTTTCCATGGCTTTAATAAATAATCCCTATTTGTACAAGAGGTAGTCGCCATCGAAACCAGACATCTGAAAATATTTGTCACCGTCTACAGGACCAGGAGCTTTACCAAAGCGGCTGAAGAGCTCTACACCAGCCAGCCTACGGTCAGTGAGCATATTCAAAATCTGGAAACAAGGCTTGGGTGCAAGCTTTTCGACCGGCTCGGCAGGACCATCCTGCCGACACCTGAAGCGGATCTACTCAATCCCCGTGCACTTGCAATTTTGGATGATCTCCAACAGTTACAGTATGATATCGTCGCCGCCAGAACATCCATATCAGGAGACCTGATTCTTGGAGCGAGTACCATTCCAGGCACCTATCTTATTCCCCACTTTGCCGCATCGTTTAAAAAGAAATATCCAGCTATTTCCTTTGAAGTCAGAATCAAGGACTCAAAAAAAATCATAGACGCTGTCGCCAGAAATGAACTGTATCTTGGCATTGTCGGTGCAATGCCTCAAACCTCCAAGGTAGCCCACGAACCTTTTGTGGAAGATGACCTCGTTTTGGCGGCCTCAAAAGACTACGGTGGAGCAGCTGAGATCACCATTGCAGGGATTAAAACCCTGCCCCTCATCGTAAGGGAACAGGGATCAGGGACGAGAAAAAGCACAGAACTGCTTCTTGCTAATGAGAAAGTAAACCTCAGGCAACTTTCAATCTGTGCGACCCTGGGGTCCAGTGCCGCAGTTAAAGAAGCCATAAAAGCAAATTTAGGTGTCTCGATTATCTCACGGCATGCCATCGCTGAAGACTTGAAAAATGGTGAACTGAAAGAGATTACAGTTGAGGGGCTGACCATGAAGCGACATTTCTATATTGTCACCCCCGCAAAACGAAGTCTGCCCCATCAGTACAACATATTTCTGCAAAACATACGTCAACAGCAGATGTAGAGTCCCCCATCCTTGGCCTTCCTGGGAGAGTTTTTATCCTGGGCCTGACTTGTACTTTCATCCCAAGATTATTATAGTAGGCCAAATAAAGATAAAGCCACACCTGGAGATTACCAGGGCCGGAAAGCCACGGATCCACAGAGATAGCCGAGCTGCCTTTACGCAAAAAGGTAGTCGGCTGTTTTCGTTTCAGTGCAACAGTAATAGGGCACAGATCACCAGCAGAACACTGAACAGCTCATTCCCATATCCAGCTTTTTTCGAGCTGAGCATAAGAAAAAACTGGATGGCAGGAAATAAAATATCGCATTACCAATACAATTGCCTTCACGGAGGATAATACAAAAAATGATTTCATAGCGTTAATATCTTCATAAGGAGTATGAGCCATGAAACAATCACGCCCATTAAAATTTTCAATCGGCCTTTTTGCCGGATTATGCGCCTCTCTCTTCCCACGCCTGGTAGCAGAACTCACAACACCGGGTAATGGAGAGGCACTTTCCTTGTTTAACCAAAACTACCTCATTCTTTCCATCGTCTTTTCAATATTTATAGGAGTCGTCATAACTATTTTCGAGTGGGACACCTCACGCTCTCCAAAAGACATCTTTACCTCGGCTCTTGCCATCCCGGCAATCCTCTCTGGAGCCTTGAATACCACAGCCACAGTAAATGATATCAAAAAGCTCCAGCAGGAAAACAGCAGCTACCAGAAAACCATTCAATCAATATCAGAAATCCCCATACTGCCTGCAGTGATACCAGAACCGATGGGAAATGACCTGTCGCAGAAAAAAAACGACATCACATTTTCATTCGTGTCACCGGCATACGCAGCACCAGACACCATACAGCGGGCAGGTTTTAATTTTGGTGTTATGAAGGCACAAACGAGCTATGTGGTGGTTCTGGATCAGGCGTCTTCCAGACAGGAGGCAGAACAAAAAGCCGGAGCCTTACGCCAAAAAATACCTGTAAAAATCCTAAAAATCAGCAGTAACAGCTACCTCATCACCACCATGAGTGGCCGGCAAAATAAGGCAGAAGCTCTCGGAGAAGCGACCAGGCTCAAAATGACAAAAGGGTTACAACCGTCGCTGCAGGAAATTCGCTAAAACAACCTGAGAGGGTACACCCCAGCGATCAGTATCTCCTTGAAGGGACCGCACTCTCTTGCTTGCTCCTTTAAAAAAACAGTAGGTCAAACTTGCAATACTTTCAAAATTCAGCATCCTTGCGAATGCGCAGATAGGAAGGAAATTTAGGAATTCCTGACTCATACAGACCATAATACTTAAAAGTGACTACACTTCCAACAGGAGGTGGTGACTGGCGTTCCACATCGCTGAATCCACCGCCAATCTTAAAGCGAACGCCATTGGCCAGCTCGACCAATAGCGCTCCGAGCCGGCCCTTATGCTTACCCTTACCAGGCAAAAGAGCGAGAACAACCGCTTCAGCATCCTTGTACTTTTTGACCTTGAGAATCTCCATGCTCCGTCCCGCAAGGTACAGAGCTTCAGGCTTACGGACAATCAAGCCTTCGCCGCCAAGTTTTTCTATCCGCTCTAGCTCGCGTTGGACCTCCATACTGTTATTTACCGGTATCTGATCAATAACAAAGGCGTAGGAAGAAGGATGCTTCTGAAACCAAAGATGAGCTCGACTGATTCGATTTTCAAAGCCACCGGGCTCCTCCGGCACATCAAAAATTGCAAACCTCAGGTCCAACCAACCATCATGGGCTTCCGACCTGCTGACGATTGAAACTGTTTTCTCAAATGTGCCACGCCCTCCCCACAGCTCCCCTTCTATGGGAAATGGAGGGAGATCCCTGGTAAACTCAGCCGGCGGAAAAAACTGCTTGCCATTTTTGGACAACATGCGCTGCCCATCCCAATAGCCACGAACTCCGTCATATTTTTCGCTCATCAACCAGCCCGAAACATCGACACTCTCGTCGTAGGTTTGGGGCAGCATAAGTTCTGCTGAATCTACCTGTACTGAACTAATAATAATGCAACAGATTAACCAGAAAAACGTCTTTCCTATGGTTTTTGTCCAGGATTCCATTGCAATCAATCTATTTTTTTCTTGATATCGACAATGGGAGTGCCATCCAACACATCCAAACCGACTACCTTGAGAAAATTTCCCTCTACGGAACAAACCTCAAGTTCAGAAATAGCTATAGGATTAGGTCTTGCCGGACTTCTGGTAGAGAACACGCCACGCAACCCCTTGGATTGGTCCCCCCGGGGGTAAACCGTGAGGACATCTCTCGCCGACTTATGAAACCAGAAAAGAACAACAATTGTTTGACCTGCAACGATATCCCTTATCCCTTCAGTATATTGTGAATATATTTCCAGAACCCCTGTGTGTCTTGATTCACTATAGTTTTTAGGTGCGTCCTTACGATGCTTGATATCATCATGAACCACGCCAATTATATCTAACTGCGGTCGCTCCATGCCTTTGCCTGTAGTTAAAAATGTATTTATCTGTTGCTGGCACTTCTGTTGAGGTGACAACAGCCAGCCGGACTCCACACAACACCACTCACTCTGCCCATGAATTTTAAGAGGTGTAATCCCCATAAACAAATAGGCGAAGTACTTGTTAATGTTGTAAGACGTTTTTGCTATCGTTTTATGTAACCGACAACTATAGGCCATTGACTGAACAGGCGCTACCTCTGTAACGTCCGGTGTCTTGGTCTGTTTAAGCGTATACCTGACATCTTGAGTTAGCATGGATACAATCTTTTCGGTCAAGGGAACATCATGAAGGAAGGCACAGCTCTTTAGCCCAATCGAAACACCGAATGCAACAAACAGCTGCAACGCTTTTTTTCAGCCAGTTTCATCTCTTGATAAAACTGAACTTCTGCCCCCCGACGGTGGCTTCATACATCAACCCGCCTTTGGTGATCGTATAGGTTGCCATGCCTCTGTTGTATCCCGTTCCTTCTATTGCAGCGTTGTTCTTGCCGCCACTTGCCGTGGCAGAACTTCCACCGGTGTTCGCTTTGGCCCCGACAGACGTAGTGAGGGCTACCGCCTGAACATCTGCCCCGAATTCAAAATTACCTCGAACAAACTCTCCAAAGGCTCTTTTATCCTCAAAAAACACAACCTGACTGAAACCCGCTCCCCCAAGCTGAAAGCCTATTGTAGCCTGGGTCATCGCACTGTCTCCGTAATACTGACCACCCATATATACTCGCCCTTTGCCATAGGCCCCACCAACAACGAAACCGGCCTTACCAATGGTTGGAAAAAGGGCGTAGCCAAAGGCTGTCTCAAACATGTCTTTGATGCCCGCTTCTTCAAACATCTTTTTTGTGTCGTCAAAACTGTCGGCCCAGACGCTGGAGCTGGAAACCACCAGGCATAATACCAGTACAAGACGCAAGAGCAATTTCATCGCAATCTCCTTTTTGGAACAAACGAATAACGGTACAGAATACGGTTCTTCCCCCTTCAAGAGAGATACCTCAAGCGACGGAAAATACGACGGCATTTATCTGTACCCCTGACTATTTACTGCATTCAGGTATAGATATATTCATTTTTTATTGAAGTGCCATTCTCCTGCACCAAAGGAAAACTGAGGGTGAAGGTTGTACCTACCTCCGGAGTGGATTGTACATCGATATAGCCCTGATGGGTTGCGACGACCTCTTTGACCAGGGACAGTCCGAGTCCTGAACCGATAATATTCCGGGTAGCCTTGCCCCGAACCCGGTAAAACCGGTCAAAAATATTAGGAAGGTCCTCCTGACTGATACCAATACCGGTATCTGAGAAAAGCAGGTTGACAAAACCTGCGCTTACTTTGGATTGGACAGTTATACGGCCATGTTCTGGTGTATATTTGATACTGTTTGAGATAATGTTTATGATGGCCCTGCGCATATGATCGTAATCGACCTTGAACCACCATTCTTCGTCACATGGTTCATAACTGATGGTTATGTGTTTCGCTTCTGCCTGCGGTCTTGAAATTTCAAGCACATCATTAATAATATCATCACCTTTGACAGCTTCTAAGTTAAAGACCACAGTACCACTTTCAAGTTTAGATAGATTTAAAAGATTTTCGATGAGTCGCAGGAGATCTTTTGTTCTCGCGGTCATTCTGCTATGAAGTGTATGACAGGCGGCACTCTGCTCATGCTCACAACCCACCTGCACGGCGTAGATCATCTGTTCCACCGAGGCAAGTGGAGATTTCAGTTCATGGGCTACCATCGCCACAAAATCTGATTTCATCTGATCGATTTCTTTTTGTGAGGTGATGTCCTCAAAAATGGTAACAGAGCCTACCACATTTCCCTGTTCGGTAATCACCGGCGAGCAGTACGCCCTTAAGAATTTTCGTGAGATACTCCCCGGTTTGAATTCACGGATCACAGCCGAAGAGTTTTTCACCACCTCCTCGACCATGGCCACGGCCGTAAGATCACGGATCGAAGCGTAAAGTGGTTTTCCAATAAATGGATCAGTCTGTATTTCCAGATTTTTAATAGCGGCCGGATTATGGAGCACTACAACTCCTTCAGCATCAGTGATCAGCACCGCCTCCGCCATGCAGGCAAAAACAGTCTTTAAGCGACTCTCAGATTTGTCGATGGCCTCCAGGCCCCTTTTTTTTTCTACACGGAGCCTTGCGGTTTCCTCCTGCATCCTCAGCCTTTCCGCCGCCCGTTTCACCACCAGCCGTATATAATCAGGTGTAAATGGTTTACCGACAAAATCAAAGGCGCCCTGCTTCATGGCAGACACTGCCTTTGTGACCGTTGCAAAGCCAGTAATGACAATCACCTGAACATGGGGCTGATTCTCACGGATCCAGTCAAGTACCGCAAACCCGTCCAGGCCAGGCATCATGAGATCAGTGAGAACAATATCAAAGCTCTGGTTCTGCAGCATCTCAAGGCCCATCGCCCCATTATCCGCCTTTGCAATACTATAACCCTCTGTGGTAAGGGCACGTTCTACACCCTCTCTGATGACCTGTTCATCATCGATAACCAGAATGCGCACTTCATCCATAAACATCTCCTTTATTACCTGGAGACAAAAATAACTTAGATTCAACACCCTTCTGTCTGCAGGAAAATTGCATACAAAAGGGTGCGTTTTCTATTTCAGCCAGCTTTTAATGAGCTCCAGTAACTCCTTTGGCTCAACGGGTTTGGGCATGTAATCTTCCGCCTCACTCTCCAGCATGTCCCGGTGGGTGTAGGTACTGGTCGTTACCCTGTCGGCCACAGCTGTAAGGAGAATGATAGGAATATCTGCGGTCTTTTTGTCTCCTTTTAAGGCGGCGCAAGCCCGGTGTCCATCCATGACCGGCATCATAACATCAAGGATGATAAGATCCGGTCTGTCAGCGGCCACCGCCTCCAGTCCCTCCTTTCCGTCGGAAGCAACCCGCACCTCATACCCGCCACTTTCCACGATCACCTTGACGGCTTCAACAAAGTCAGGATCATCGTCAACTAACAGAATTTTCTTTTTTTCAGACATAAGGTTCCTCCCCTAAGATTGGTAGCATATCTCTTCTCAAACCAGAACGGGACGGGGTAAAAGCCCGGCACCGCCAATGATCTCTTCTAATTTTTCTTCCCACTCTATCGCCATAACATGCACGCCGGCAACCCCTTCCACCTCTTTGAGCTCTTCTATCTGTTCGATACACATCTCGATGCCCTTGGCCGCCTGCTTATCTTTCGGCTCTGCAGCAATACGCTCTATCACAGCCTCAGGTATATCCATGCCGGCCACCATACGGCGCATGAACTTTGCCATCCCTGCTGATTTCAGAGGTGTAACACCTGCCAGAATTTTCACCTTTTCATGCAGGCCTTCTTTTCTTGCATCTTCCATATACTTCTTAAATTTGTCCATGTTGTAGATACACTGGGTCTGGACAAAATCCGCACCCGCATCAATCTTTAATTTCAGGCGGGGAACACGAATCTCGAAGGGATCGGCAAAGGGATTTACAGCGCAACCAATAAAGAACTGCGGTGCACCTTCGAGTTTGTCTCCTGAGGGGAAAACACCCTCATCACGCATGGTTCTAACCAGATGAATCAGCTGCATAGAGTCGATATCAAAAACATTTTTTGCCTGCGGATCATCACCAAATTTCTGGTGATCTCCGGAGAGGCAGAGGAGATTGCGCACCCCGAGAGCAGATGCCCCAAGCAGGTCCGACTGCAACGCTATACGGTTTCGGTCGCGTACCACCATCTGAATAAGGGGCTCTATCCCCTGCTCTTTAATCAGCATACAACCGGCAAGAGAGCTCATCCTCACCATCGCGGTCTGGTTATCCGTAACGTTACAGGCATCCACATGGCCCCTGACAAAGGCTGCTTTTTTCCGGACAATCTCAGGATCAGCTCCACGGGGTGGCCCACATTCCGCTGTAACTGAAAAATGCCCTGCCGCCAGTACTTTTTCCAGATTGCTTCCAGATTTCATGAGATCATGTCCTCCCGGATAATTCGGCGTGGTCCGCCATCTCTTGCAGAGCTCCAGCCCTTATAGGGTTTGAGCTTTCCGTAATTTTCCATCTGCCCCAGGGCCTTCAGCCGGTCTATGATAAGCTGCCAGCCGCATTTAATCTCTTTATCCACCTCACATATTCCCCGGACAGAACCTCCGCAGGGACCATGAAAGAGGGATTTGGCACAACGGGTGACAGGACAGATTCCTCCGGTGAGATGCAGAACACAGTCTCCACACCCCTGACAGCGCTCGGCCCATTCTCCTTGTCTTTCTGTTACCCCAAGAAACCCCGTATTGATCCCTGGAAGAAGAGGTGTTGTGGTAAATTTTTCTGCTAAAAATTGGATACCTGCGCCACAGGCAATGGAAAGTACCGCCTGATAGTCGCCTACATACGGACGCATTGATTCAACATATTCAGGGTCACATTGGCGCTCAAGACTCACCTCTTTAATGTTGATCTTATTCCCCGCAGCCTCCCGGGCAAGACGGATGGTTGAGGCAAGCACCTGCACCTCCTTTTCCCCGCCGACCCTGCAAACGGTGACACAACCATGGCAGCCGGCCACAATAATATTATCGTATGGCTCAAGCATCTCCAGAACCTCTTCGATGGGCTTTGGTGTTCCTGTAATCATGTTGCCTCCCCTTGTACGGCTGTCTGTACTGCTGACTGTGCATTTGTAGAACGAACCAGGTTTATCGGACTGGGGCCGAGGTTTCTCACCTGGTCTACAAACGCATTGGCGTAGGATGCAAAGCGCTCTCCTTCTCCGGCACTGAGGTTATACATACGTATGCGATCCGGACCGATCTTGATCTGCTCTAAAATTTTATATACCCGCTCAACCCGGGCCCTTGCACGAATATTGCCCGAGATATAATGGCAATCTCCTTCCAGGCAGCCGATCACCATCACCCCGTCCGCCCCGTTCTCAAAAGCTGCCAGCAACAGGGCCTCATCAATTCTTCCGGTACAGGGCAGCATGACAATACTGATTGCCGGTGGATACGCTCTTCTTTCCGAACCTGCCAGGTCCGCTGCAGAATAGGCTCAGTGGCGACAGGCGAAAACGATGACATTTGGTGAAAATTCCTTCATAAGTGAAACTCCTTTACCAACCCCAAAAGCCTTTAGGGGATTACTCAAGATTGCATCACACTGTACGCCTCAATCTTCGCCCTTATATTTCTATCACCAAAACGACCAAGATGTATTGCCTTTGCTGGGCATTCCGCAACGCAGATACCACACCCCTGACAGAGTGCAGGATTAATCTCGGCCGAGTGCTGATCGTTAATAAACGGTACCCCATAGGGGCAGGCCCGAACACAGGTAAGGCATACGGCACAGTGCGTCGGGTCCACCGTCGACACGACGCCAGACATCTGCAGTTTTTCTTGGGACAACAGGGTTACAGCCCGGGCCACCGCCGCCTGGGCCTGAACGATGGCCTCGCTGCTGCTTTTCGGGCCATGTGCGGTACCTGCCATAAAGAGCCCCTCGCTGGGCAGATCCACAGGACGAAGTTTTGCATGGGCCTCGATAAAAAATCCCGCATCATTTCGAGGCACCCTCAGCATGGAAGCCAGGTCCTCTGTGTCTCTTGGCCGCATTCCTGTTGAGAGTACAAGTAGGTCAGGCTGGAGCTCCACTGGAAAACCGACAGAAGGATCGGTAATCGTAATTTCAATTCCCTCCTCCGTTGCCCTGATCTTTGGAGGATTTTCCCCAGGATCAAACCGAATAAAGTTGACTCCAGCCTGGCGTGCAAGGCGGTAATCAATTTCTCCGAGACCATAACAGCGCATATCCCGGTACAACACATCAACCCGGGCATGGGGGAACATCTCTTTCAGGTGGAGACTGTTTTTCACCGCGTGGTTACAGCAAACCCTGGAACAATAGGGGAGATACTCTTTGTCTCTTGAACCTGCACACTGCAGCATGGTAACCTGAAGATTTTCCCACCCTGCACCACCGCCACCTTCAAGGGCTTGTTCAAAATCCGTTTGGGTTATGACCGTCTCCAGGCTGCCAAGACCATAAATCTCAGGTCGGTTTTCCTCAGCGCCGGTGGCGATCAGAATAGCCCCATGCTTTAAGGTTCTGGTGGCTCCGGATGGCATCACTATATCGGTTTCAAATGCACCCACAAAGCCTGCCTGCTCCACTACCTCACTGCTGGTAAAAATCCTGATACGCTCATCAACGAGAACCTCTTCAACCAGTTCATCAATAAATGTGGTGAATTTTCTGCCATCCGGTCCTCTCTGCAGATTACGGAGATGCCCCCCCAGTATCGGCTCTCTTTCCACAAGATAGACCCCAAAACCCTGTTTTGCCGCCTCCAGGGCCGCGGTCATTCCAGCAACACCACCGCCCACGATGAGCAGGCGGGAATCCACTGAAAACTCAAGTTCTTCAAGCGGTTTTCCCGCTGTTGCATTGGCCACCGCCATTCGGGTCAGGCGCTTGGATTTTTCCGTTGCAGCAACCGGGTCGTCGGGATGCACCCAGCTGCATTGATCACGGATATTTGCCATATCAAAGTAATATTTGTTGAGCCCCGCCTGTCTCAGCGTTGACTGAAAGAGTGGTTCGTGGGTAGTTGGAGAACAGGCTGAGGTAACGACGCGGTTGAGTCTGTGTTCTTTAATGATTGAGCGCATCCGTTCCTGGCTATCCTGGGAACAGGTATAGAGAGGATGTTCTGCGTAGACCACTCCGGGAAGCGTCTTCGCGTATTCCATCACCGCCTCGACATCGACCACCGAGGCAATATTGGTACCGCAGTGACAGATGAAAACTCCTATTCTGAGTTCATCATCATCAGAAAATACCTGCTCCTGTGGGAGCTCTTCGACCCTAATCAAATTGCCCCGTGCCCCGGCAAGAGCGGCCGAGGCCGCTTCTGCTGCACCCGACGCCTCACATACCGTTTCCGGAATATCTTTTGGCCCATTGACAGCACCGCTGACAAACACTCCAGGTCTTGAGGTCGCAAGAGGCGTATAGCCATCGGTTACCGCAAAACCATATTTATCCAGTTCAATATCAAGGGTGCCTGCCAGATCTTTCACGGCCTGCGGCACCTGAACTCCTACAGAGAGGACCACCATATCAAATTGTTCGATCCTTTTGAGTCCCGCCGCATCGACATAACGGAGTTCCAGATCCCCCGTGACCGGATCCTCAAAGATTCGGCTAACCATGGCCCGTACAAATCGAACCTTGTGTTCCTTTGCTCTCTCCACATAGTCATCAAAATTTTTGCCAAAGGATCGCATATCGATATAAAAAATCGTGGGCTCTATGGAGGAGTCATGTTCTCGTGCGATAAACGCCTCTTTGGTCGCGTACATGCAGCAGACTGAAGAACAGTAATCGCGATCGCAGGAGTGATCTCTTGAGCCGACACACTGAATCCAGGCAATCTTTTTTGGATGTTTATTATCTCCAGGTCGTGCAACCGTACCCGATGTTGGCCCTGATGCGGAAAGCAGCCGTTCAAACTCAATGCTGGTGACCACATTTTTATAGTAGCCATAGCCAAACTCTCCCCTGATTCTTGCATCAAACACTTCAATTCCCGGGGAAAAGATGACGGAGCCAACCTCGATTTCGATTTCTTCCTCTCTAGATTCATAGTGGATAGCCCCCACTCCACAGATCGTGGCACAGGTCCCGCAGGCACCGGTGTTAAGATGAACACAACTCTTCTCATCAATCACAGGAACCCGGGGGACCGCCTGGGGATAGAGAATATTAATTGGCTTTCGCCCGTTTAAGCCTTCGTTGAAATCATTTTCCAGAAGATGAACACTTTTATTCGTTAGCTTGTCGATGGCCAGAAAACCTACAGGACACATGGAAACACATGCTCCGCAGACCTGACAGATGTCTACCCCTGCCTCAATACCTGTTTCAACCATCTTCAGAGCGCCGATATTCATAACTTTGTCACAGGTGATAACACAAAGACCACAGCGCAGACAATCGCTCTGTCCCTTTGACGCAAACCCTTTTTTGAGCAGTTCAGATCTTGCATACAGCGCAGCGCCAATACTTTTATCAAGATCGGCTGCATACGAGACTGTTATTGCCTTAAATTTTTCAGGGCAGGCAACATAACAGGCGCCACAGCCGGTACATTTGTCCTGGTCAATAGTGGCGACGCTTTTTTTCTCCCACTTGACGGCACCCTGTAGACATGCGTTAAAACATCCTCCACACATGGAGCAGGCGCTCTCGTCTACAGTAAAGGTCCATTTATAGAGGCTGGTCGGCTGGGGTGAGCCACCTCCGGTTATGGTTTCTTTCACCTTAGCACGGAGTTTTTTCTTTTTTTCGCCCTCTTCAGGTTGTGGCGGAAAAGTGGATATATGGGTAACCGGGCAGACCAACTCACACAACCCGCATCCGGTACAGGTACCGACATCCACATAGCGCGCATGACGAACCACCTTTGCCGTAAAATTTCCAGGCTCCCCGGAAAGCCCCTTCACTTCACTGTGGGTGAGCAGCTCAATATCCCGGTGCCGCCCAACTTCAACCAGCTTGGGGGAAACGATACACATGGAGCAATCATTGGTTGGAAAGGTTTTATCGAGCTGGGCCATCTTCCCACCAATGGAAGAAGAGCGCTCCACCAGATAGACCTTGATACCGGAGTTTGCGAGATCAAGCGCTGACTGCATCCCGCTGATCCCGCCACCAATAACCATTACCGCTCCAGTGAGAGAGGGACCTGGCTGAGGCAGACTTTTGAGGTTTCCTGTCATAACGACTCCTCCTTTACCGTTGCATTTTCTGCAAGAGTGCCTCTTAGTATCTCTGGAGAGATAAGATGTGTTTTTTGCTGACTTTCGGGATAATGGCCGCTTATCGCTGCGACAATGAGTTCCGTTGCAAAGAAAACAGGCAAACACACTTCCCCTTCTATTTTACATACCTGGCGACTTTCCACATTGGCCTGACACATGGGGCAGTCCGTGACGAGGGCTTGGGCCCCCGCTCTTCTTGCAGCAACTGCAATATCTCCCACAAGTTTTTCCGTTATATCAGGTCTTGCCATGGTAAGACTTCCGGAACAGCACTCGGTACGATGAGACCAGTCGACCGGGCGTGCCCCCAGAGCGGTCACAATCCTCTCCAGGGTATCTGGCATCTCCCAGTTGGGGGCGCCCGTGATATGTGGATTTCTCAAAGACAGACAACCGTAATAACAGGCCAGGGGCAGATCATCGAGGCTCCGGGTAATGGCACTGTGGATGGTTTGGAGAATATCTTCTCCTGCCAGAAAACGGGTGATATGGATGATCTCATAGTCAGGAGCGTACTCCTGCACGTCCCAGCGCAAGGGGTCTGCCCGCAAGGCGCGGTCGGCTGCCTTCAAACGTTGAAAACATGCAGCACAGGGAACCAGAATGTTGTGTCCAAGCTCTCGTGCTAGAAGTAAATTCCGTATTGGCAGACGCATTCCTACCTCGTGGTCTGTCATATGGGCAGATGATGCGCCACAGCAATTCCAGTCCGGAATATCGATAAGTTCAATGTCTAAAGTCAGGCAGACTTCCCTGACCGAATGGTCGTAGTCGAGCGCTGTTCCCTCAAGGGAACAGCCAGGGTAGTAAGATAGTTTCATCTGTCATACTCCTTTCCCTTTCCGGAAAAAATATCTTTGATCTCGGTTTTTCCTTTGATGGCATGGGGGCTCAATTTCAATTTTCCCTTTAACAACATCTGCATGCCCAGTCCCATATCACCGAGGTAGTCTTTTGATCTCAGCTTATAGCCAGCAATCAAGCCAACCTCCCAGGCCCTGCCCCAGCGCCGTATAGAACCAAGAAAAGATTTATGAAAAGCCGGAACTCTCTGCTGATCAGCAGGCACACCTTTTCTAACCGCCAGTTCTCGGAGTACGTCCATCAGGCCAGGGATATCAATATTGTTCGGGCATCTTGTTGCACAGGTTTCACAGGCCGCACACAACCAGATAATGTCGCTTTGCAGTAATTTTTCCTCCTGGCCGTATGCAGCCAGACGTACCGCCTGCATTACGCTCATATCGAAATAATCACCTATGGGACAACCGGCAGAGCAGCGGCCACACTGATAACAGGCATGGACATCAACATTTCTCATTTCAAGCTTATGGAGAAATTTTCGATTTCTTGTTTTTGGGGAAATAACGGTTTTATCCATGGCTTTCTCCCATCAATGTTTCCATAACAACGGGAAACCTGAGACTGAAAGTGGTCCCTTTCTCAGGGGTGGAGGTCACTCGGATTGTGCCCTTATGTTCCTTGACAATGGCATAGGAAACGGACAGTCCAAGCCCTGATCCTTCCCCTGTGGCCTTAGTGGAAAAGAAAGGATCGAATATTTTTTCAAGAAGTTCTGGAGGGATTCCGTGCCCTGAATCCTGAATGGTAACCTCAGCAAGATCTTTATTTGCCCGGACTTTACTGGTAATAACCAGCCTGCCGTTGCCATCCATTGCTTGCGCTGCATTGACTATGATGTTCATAACCACCTGATTAAGCCTGATCGAGTTGCCATAAATAGTCGGCAAATCCTCGTCGAGGTCAATGACGAAATCAATATTATGAAAGAGAGGCTGGTGCTGCAGGATACTGAGAGTTTTTCGTATCACCTCGTTGAGATTAGTAGGCTCCATTTCGTAGCTCGTCTGGTGGGAAAACTCCAGGAGATCAGCGACGATAACCTTGCAACGTTCTGCTTCATGGATAATGGTATCCAGATCACAGGCTACTTTATGTTCATTGCCCAACTCTTCCTTGATCAGGTTGGCGTACAGCATGATTCCTGACATCGGATTATTAATTTCATGGGCAACACCTGCGGCCAGCCGACCAAGACCGGCCATCTTTTCCGACTGCATCAAAAGTCGCTGGGCCTGCTGCAGGTCTTCTTCCACCTGCTGGATAGCACGAAGATCAGTGAAGAGACCAAAGGTACCTATTTCCTCGCCCTGATCGTAGATAATCCCCCCGGAAAAACTCACAGGTATATCATGGCCGTCCTTGTGTTTGACGATCATCTCGTGGCGCAGAAGTTTTCCCTTGCCGCCAAAATGCTTACTGCGCATCCTTTTTTTCAGCTCGTAGGCCACGCCTTCATTGTAAAGTGCTTTGACGTGAAGGGTCTCTAGATCTTTTTCATCGTAACCGAGAAGAGAGAGAGCCTCTTTGTTAAAGAGCATGATACGGCCCTGCCTATCAGAGGCAATAATACCATCAACCGAGCTGTCTATCTGGTTCTGAAAGAAACTATTGCGGCGGCGCAGCTCGCCCTCTAAGGTTTTTTGCTGCGTAATGTCTATGAGATAGAGAAGATAATAATCTGGACAGGATTCGGGAAAAACTGCAACTGCATCAAGTATGCAAAGGGTGCCATTATGGGAAAACTCAAGTTCATGGCGTATCTTTAACCCCTTCTTTTTCCCCTGTAGTTTAGCCTGGTCCTGAATGAGTAGAAAAAAATCCCCATGATCCTTGCCAAGGATTTGTTCAAGTGGTGCGTCCGTCAAATCTCCACAGGACGCCTCTAAAAATCCTCTGGCCGCAGGATTGATGTGGATCAGCCGGTGGTCAGGGGCCACCACGAGAACACCATTCGGAGTCTGTTCGAGAATGGTATACAGATATTGATAGGGCCCCAATTCTTCCATCAACGATTTTGGGTCCCTATTTGCTGTCGAAACAACAAATGAACTCTTCACGTCGATTACCGTCCAATAAGGTCAAGAAATTCCGGGAGCCTGTCTTTTCCTCCCATTGCAAGAAGAACTGTTCCGCTGGTAAGGGTTGCAAGCTCGGTCATCAGCTCGGCTGCCGCCTGCAGACCTGCATCCTTTTTAACAGGGGCATTGATCATTTTCTTTAAAAATTCCTGGGGAATCGATGGTACACCGGGCAGGTTATTGAGGTAGCGGACCATGGTGACTGATTTTAAAAACATCACCGAGGCAAAGAGCTCTATCCCTGTCTCCTCGGAAAATTGCAAAAAAGGCTCAATGATATTCAGATCATAGGTTGGACCCAGGGTCACGGAACTCACACCGTACCTCTGCATTGGTTTAAAAAATTCGGCACGCGCCCTGTTAAGATTCACATCATCAGACAGGTCAAGTGCCACTCCAATCTTAAACTCAGTTGCTCCATCAAGCGCTTCACCGCCCAGGTCCTTGCCACCATTGAGCGCACTCACACACTCGAGCATGGAGACCAGATCAAGATCACCACTTGTCCTCACCACAGGCTGATCCCCTTCTGCCGGATCATTGCCTTCTTTTATAACGATATTTTTAATACCAAGAGCTGCAGCGGAGAGAAGATCTGCCTGAAAGGAGATTCTGTTTCTATCCCGGCCAGTGATTACCATCTCCGGTTCGTAACCATTGTCTTTTAAGGCAAGGCAGGGAGCAATCGGGGACATTCTCATGATAGCGTGTTCACAGTCAGTGATGCGGACACTCTCTACACGGCCCCTTATCTGCTGGGCAGTACTGAGAAACGAATCAAGATTAACACCTTTAGGAGGGTCAATCTCAGCTATAAGAGTACGAGATTTTTGGCGGGTAGCGGTGGTGTCTTGAGCAGCGTCCATTGAACCTCCTGTAAGATGATAATTTCATATTACTTTCTATCGGAGAGCAAAAATGTAGCGCAATACCTGAAAAGACAACGTATTAGAAATATTTACAGCCTGCTTGACAAAGCGATTTGAAAAATAAAACCATTTTATATCAATATTATTTAACTAATTATTAAATATAATTTCAAGCATATTTTTCAACCTCTCCATATATTTCACTGAGCCTAATGAAAACTACGTTACATGTGTAGATTACAGGAAATGTCATATACCACCCGAGTCTGAGAACAACCTGCTGCCATATGAGGTACGACCAAAAAACACAAAAACCGTAACTCCATGTGTATCTATGGAATTACGGTTTTTACATACTGCAACCTTACTGCTTTGTTGAGGAAACCCTATTTCTTATGGGTCGCTCTCATTGTTTTCGCAAGTTCTTTAATTTCACCCAGGTCCTGAGTCATCATATTCCAACCATACCAGTAGGCATAATCAGGATTGACATGGAAAAAGGCCTGGTAGGCGCGCATACGATGCTTCATATACATTTGCACCAGAACCTGATCTATATACGACAATTTGTCCAGGTCTGTGTCCCAGTTAGCACCGTTTGTGTGCATCATGGTAAGAAGGAATGGATAGTTATGTGGATATCCGGCGGGCTTTTCAATAATGCCCTCTTTATACAGAGCTGCTACCGTTTCTATTGCTTCAGCCATGAGCCGATCCGCTTTACCAAGAATGGCATCTCCCATATCAAGCTGCTCTTTGGCATAGGATTGAGAATGGCACTGGGTGCAGGTGGCGAGCATTTTATTCCTTTCCTTCTCCCAGGACGCCTGGTCAAGTCGTGCCATATCAGCCGCTTTTACAGCATCCAAAATGGCTGTGGGCTCGCCTGTTTCGGGATTGAGTACACCAAGTGCTTTTAAGATTGTTACCCGGTCTGCCGCCTCTTGTTTATCTTCTGGAAGCGGAAGTCGAACACCAAGAAAACCCCATGCTGTATGATTTTCATGTGTTCCATCAGGAAGATGGCAGGTTTGGCAGGTAGGTGCCGCCGCTCCTTCAGGCAGGTCTCCATCTTTTTTAGCAAAATAACGGGTGCCGTGTTTGGAACTCGACCACATCTCCCATTGGGGATGATCATAGCCCATATGACACTGCTGACATGCCCTCGGATTTTGGGCCTCTTTTAAAGAAAAGGCATGACGGGTATGACATTCATCACAGGAATTCACCTGATAACGATACCCTTTATCTAACTGATCTTTCTTTTGCTCTTCTGTTCGAATACCCATATTATGACAACCACCACAACCGCGACCACCCTCAATCAACTCATCGGGAGCCATATGCGTTGCTGGAATCGCATTTAAAACCGTCCAGCCCAGATTGTGTTTACCCATTTTAAAAGATTCAAACTGTTCCTCATGGCATTCCGCACAAACCGCTTCGTCCGGCAGTTTTGCCATTTTGTAATCTTCTGCCGTCTTGTGGTCTTCTCCATGACAGGTCGAGCAGGTAACCTCATTTTTGGAGTGCTTGGAAGCCCCCCAATCCATTACCATCCTCGGCGAAACCTTCGTGTGACAATCGATACAATTGTCACTGGCCCATAGATTTCCTGCGACCAACAGCAGGAACGTCATACCCACCCCTACTCCTCGTGTAAAGTGAAGCATTTCTCCTCCAATAGGTAAAAAGAACAAGCCCCTCCCAGCCGCCAACCGGTCCAGGATAAGGTGAAACTGTTACGCAAAAGATGAATAGATATTCAGTCATCCTACAATTTTGTCGAGTGAAAGTCAATTTGCCCTAACACAATAGCGGATAAAAATCAAGGCTCATCAAATTTTCTGATAATGCGGATAATCTATCTATTTTCTGATAGAAAAATGAACAAGAACATCTGGGACTTTTCATCTAAAGGCATTCGGACAAAAGACAATTGTGTTGAAAAATAAACCTGTAACTGGTTACAATCTCCACTACTGGAAAAGTACATTATCCAACGGCCCGTTGCTGAAGATGACTGCTTTGAAAATATTAAATGTACCATATCGACATGGGAGCGAACCAATATGCAAGATTTTACAGCTCACCGCAATTTTCTCAAAGACAGCCTGCGAAAATCAATTGATTTTCGCAACAGTGACCAGAACCGAGGAGTACCCGAGCCTCCTCCGCAGCAACCACTTGCTCAAGACCTCCCCCGCATAGCGTTACCACAGAAAAAAGATTGGCAGCCTTGCATCCCAAAGACAGATCTTATAAGTGCAATAACAAACCGAAAAAGCAGGCGCAGCTTTAACAATGCGCCCCTTTCCATCGAAGAACTCAGCTTTCTTCTCTGGGCTACACAAGGACAGCGCAACGCCGACAGGCGGACCCCTCATTTTCGCACCGTACCATCAGCTGGTGCCAGACACAGTTTTGAAACATATCTGTTCATCCAAAGAGTTGAAACAATTCCTGCTGGCCTCTATCGTTTTCTGCCGCTTTCAGGCGAAATCGTTTTCCTTTACGCAAGTGACCAGATGTCTACCTCAAAGCTTGCCAAGGCAACCTTTGGTCAAAAATTCATCGCCAGCAGTGCCGTTACCTTTGTCTGGACCACAGTCCCTTACCGGATGGAGTGGCGCTACCTTGAGGCGGCACACCGGGTTATTCTGCTTGATGCTGGTCATGTTTGCCAGAATCTCTATCTGGCCTGTGAAAACATAGGAGCCGGGACGTGTGCCATTGCAGCCTACGATCAAGAAGCGATGGACGCCTTACTCGGGGTAGATGGTAAAGACGAATTCGCCGTCTATCTTGCACCAGTCGGCAAATATTGAGAAATTGGAACGCCCCCATTACAACAACGGATCAGAAGATATGACGGGTCAGCAAAAGCATAAGCACAGCCCCCCTCTCTTGACCAAAGAGTCTATTCATAGTGCAAAAGAAGGCTGCCGGTTTTGTTCGTCTGCAGTTCAAGATTCAGTAGTGGCAAAATACAAAACAGCGATGGCCATTCAGGATCGCAACCCGGTAACCAGAGGTCACCTGCTCATTTTACCTGAACGTCATGTGGTCGATTATTTCCTGCTCACCAGCAAAGAAAAACAAAATATCGATGCACTACTTGCGATCTGCAGGTTAAATATCATGTCAGAAGATCCGACCGTCAGTGGCTTTAATGTTGGTGTAAATTGTGGAGAATCTGCGGGACAGACAATTTTCCATTGTCATGTTCATCTGATCCCTCGTAGAGACGGTGACACCCCCTCTCCCCGTGGTGGAGTTCGGGGAGTTATACCAGGAAAAAGAGACTACCCTGTTTCCGGGCAAAATATGTAGCTCATCAGTAACGCACAGGATTGACGAAAACCAGAACACAAATTTCCCCTAATTAAAACACCCCCAGGAGACTACGATGAAGAAATATGTTTGCGCCCTCTGTGGCTATGTATATGACCCCGCTCTCGGTGAACCCGATGACGGTATTGCCCCGGGCACCGCATTTGAAGACCTGCCCGACACATGGACATGTCCGGTCTGTGGGGCATCAAAAGATGAATTTTCGAAAAAGGACAACTAGAGCGGCACAGGCACGCAATGCTCAAGCCTTTTAAAAGGAAGACATTACAGCCGCCACAATTGACCCTTTTTCGACATTTTACGAGGATAATTATTGTGGTCTTCCGTTTCCATTAAGACCTCAGGGGTGACCGGAGAATACGGGTCGAGTTCAGTATAGCCATATGCTGATACTTGCTTGAATCGTTATAACTCTGCTCTGTTTTTTCAGTTGAATGTCGCTGTTGATACAGTCCCACAACTGTTCAATTTTCTTTCTGGAACAACGGGACAGGTCAACTACATATTCGTCGCCGACAATTCAGTACATCACATCAGCCGCGCGGATAGGACTTTGAAGGGTCTCGACGAGATGGAGCAGATATTTGTTTCCTGCCTCTGCAAGAAGCAAATGCCTTTTCTTCCAGAAACTGTATAGATGAGATAGGTGTAATCATCCATCAAAGAAGGGTGCCTATTGAATATCAGAATATCCTGAGAATGTTTCAGCTCCTCAAGTCCAAAACGCTGCAGCACTTTATAATCGAGAATTCTTGTCACCGGACTTGTGGTAATCAGTGGGAGTGAACACATCCTCTCCGTTTAATATGCCATTGCAAGGTTAGCGGCAGCTTCACCCAGCAAATATCCAGAAGTCATCACGCCAATGACAATACCATGATTACAATTGAAATCCCAGACACTATAGATGGGTACCGATCCTGCAATGCTGAGAACTTCGGCGGTGTGAACCGGATCATAGTACACACCCTCCCTGTCCAGGAGATAGGCCAGCAACAACATAATTGATCCGTCAGGCAGTCGCAACAGTTCTTCGGCAAGCCGCTCCAGAGATAAATCCTCCAGCTTTTTTGGGCAACTTTTGCCAACGGCCTGGTCGGTCGTCGAGAATAATTATCGCTGTAACATCGGTGTCTTTCCTTTTCTTCAGACTTACAAGATATACCTCATATATATCTTGACAAACAAGTATCTTGACAAACAAACTATATTCTGTGATATTCACCTCAACATTACCTATTTTGTAAGGAGATATAACAGATGGAATTTGAAACGATACTTTTTGCAGCTATCCAGTCAAGCTTTCTACTTGGCCTTCTTCATGGAGTTAATCCATGCGGACATTCATGGCTGGTATTAGCACCTTTTGTAGCGGGAGAGAAGAATGGTGGCAGGGTGGCGCTGCTTACCTTCGCTTTTGTCAGCGGTACGGCTCTTGCCTGCCTTGCATTAGGCGCAAGTATCGGGGCAATTTCTCGATTTGTACCGTTGTACCTGGGCGCATGGGTGGAAACTGGTACGTCAGTTATCCTGATTATTCTTGGTTTGCTGCTGATATACAATCCACATATCTTGCACAACCATGAACACGATGATCACCATAAAAATGGTATTGGACAGGATGACAACCATGATCACCATAATCACCACAAGTGTACAGCACATTGCCACAGTCATGATAGCCAAGGGCGACACGGACTGTTTTCCACGCTCCAGAGGTTAACCAACAACACCAATCTGTTACCATTTGCGCTTTTTGGCATCGGGTTTGTCAATATGATCGTACCCTGCCCAACCGCTGCAATCATGTACGGTTATGCACTTAATGCAGGCAATGCCGTAAAAGCAACGCTTGTTTTTGGAACTTATGCTATGTCAACAGCAATTGCCGTTGGTGGTGTGATTTTCCTCATATTTAAAGCAACCAACATGGTGAACTCCCTGCAAAAGGGTTGGGTGGAACCACTTGTTATGAGATTATCTGGACTCGTCATAGTGATCTTCTCTGTATATGGAATATATCAGGCCGCTGCGTAAATAGCCTTTGAGGAGGAGAAAAAAATGAGTTTAGAAGTTCTTTCAAATCAGTTGGCTGAATTATATGATAAAATGTCATCCTGGGAGCACTCTATTGTCAAAGACAGTGGCCTGTCTCCGACCCAAATTCACACTGTAGAAATCATAGGCCTCAATAAAAATATCAGGATGAAGGAACTGGCTGAACGACTCGGTGTGACCACGGGAACTCTCACTGTGAGTGTCGATAAACTCGAAAAACTGGGGCTCGTCAAACGTAAACCCCATGAAAATGATCGCCGCTCATGGCTTATTGTTCTAACGAAAAAGGGAGAAAAAGTGTATGAACGACACCATAAATTTCACCAGCAGTTTACCAATGAAATTTCCCAAGATCTCAGCTCCCGGCACGTAACAACCCTTACCGAACTTCTCGATACTCTTTTAAAAAGACTATAGACCATCTCGCAGAATTGAAATTTTGTCCGCTTCTCTGCTTGCAGACGATCAACGACCAGCTGTTGCTGCATCCCGGTAGTCCGTTATTAGACTGAAATAGAGGGTGATCAAGATAAACACAGCGGATCCACCAAAGAGCAGCCGATAGGCGTCCGCCTCCATGAATGAGAGGAGGTCGAGGCACTTGCCAAAAAGAAGGGGGAAACCTGAGCCAACCGGAATGGTGAGTATCGGCGCAAGCGCAAAATAGGAAGTAACATCAACTTTTCCCGCGAATTTTTTGATCGAAGGGGCATAGATCATGTTCCTGATTGCTCTGACGAAGCCGAGCAGATAACTTATCAGGAAAAATGAATAGTAGCTGGGGAAAAAGGTGAGAAGAATCAAAAGCGTGAGTGTGATGAGTTTTGACAGCACGAATTTCTGTTTTAAGCCTAAAAAATTCATCACTCCCAGGAAAACATTGACCGTAATCGAGCCTGCATATATGCACCCGACAAAAGTACCGGCGGCCACCGGTGCAGAAACCCCAAAGAAACCGGTGGCGTAATTGGCGTAAAACGACATCGTTGTAAGAATCACATAGAAATCGAGGTCAGCAACAAGAAAGATCAAAAACCTGCGGTTTTTGAAAATCTCTGCCAATGCCTGCCTGGTGTGGCGAACAAAGGACAAATCATCTCGCTCCGGATCTCCAGGATCAGCCACTTCGACTGTCAGAAAAAAGCAGCAGGAGCCAACGATAAAGAGCAGCCCGGTTCCCATGAATACCCAGGCCGATGATGCCAGGGAAAATGCATAGGTATCAACTATCCTGAGGATCAAAAAACTCGAGGCGACCTTGCCGATATTCTGGGCCAGCATCATATAGCCAAAGCCAGATACTGCTTTTGCTTCAGAAAAAATCCGCACCAGATAGTTGAGCCACACTGGAATAGTAAGTCCCATACAAAGAGAAAATACCGTATAAGCTGCAAAAAAAAGAACCAGGACATCTTTCACTTCATGGACGAAACATAAAGCTACTCCAAAGAGGAAGATAGACAGGCCAGACACAATATGGAGTATTGCCACCAGGGGCCGTTTCAACCTCCGGTTTCTGGAAATATAGCTGGAAAGGAGAGGAAAAGTAGAAACACCGAAGATAAAAAGAGAAGGCACGATCCCAATAGTAAAACTGGAAGCGCCGAGACTTTTGAGAAAAAGCTGGAGAAAAGTGGATTCCATTACAATAGGAAAGCCCAGTCCCCAAAAGAACTCGACGAGGGCAACACCAACGACATTTTTTGTAAAACAGGCATCTTTATTTTGATCGATCACGCAAGGCTACCTGCCGATAATCCTACCATCGAAAATTATTGGCGTCTGAGGTTCACTGCCACATATTCTAAAGCTATCATTTTAATGATACATTTAGATATACTATTGTATAGCTATGTATACATACAAAGCTATATCGTTTCTCGTAATGCTTTTAGAAGTTTTTCTCCAGTTGTACTGGCTCCGAGAGCAATCAAAGCCCTGATTGCAGCCGTTTCACTGATGTGCCGGTGACTCTCTTTATTCATGCTTGCGGTGATTTCTTTGAGTCGGGCGATATCATCACCATACAGTCGGTATGCCTTCAATAACGCTTTTTTGCTTGGTGCGACCAAATCCAGTCGTTCATTAGAATCAGCCTTTGTCTCCGTCGATTGAGCAAGTTTGGATTGTCCTGTTATTTTTTTAGCTGCCATAACTCAGAATCTCCTCAGTGAGTTCTTTGAAATCTTCAGCACCATAAGATCGTGGGTCAAAAACCATCACAGGTTCGCTGTTCATCTGCGCCTGATTGATGGCCTCGTTCCTGCGAATCACGGTCTGTAGTACATTCTTCTTGTAAGGTTCCAACTGCTCTTCAACGAATACGTTAGAGAGCTTGTTGCGTGAGTCACGTGCATTTCTGAGAATCATATAACTGAAGTCGCTCGCTTCTTTAACATCTTCTATTGACCGAAATAGATCTGCGATACCATCCAGGGAATAACGTCCGTAAATAGTCGGGATCAAAATCAGTTCAGAGGTATAAATCGCATTAATCGTCAGGACATTAACAGTTGGAGGACAGTCAATGATGATGAAATCAAAATCCTGCTCAATCTTTTTCAAGTGGTTATGGAGAAGCTTTTCCCTATGGATTTTTGTGGTGATCTGTTCTGCAGTTATGGCCAGATGAATATTGGAAGGAATGATAAAGAGATTTTCAACGGGTTCCTCATTTTCACCGACCACTGCCTGATAAATAACCTGGTCAATTTTATATGCTTTACTGGAAAGCAATTCGTTGACTGTCTGGTTTCTGGGAATATCTGTACAGAAGATGACTGAGCTGTGTGCCTGGGGATCCATATCTACAAGAAGGGTCTTCTTTCCAGACATCGCCAGACAATACGCCATATTTGTCGAAACCGTTGACTTCCCGGCTCCGCCTTTTTGATTAAGTACTATTATTTTCATCGTTAAATCCAGTAGTAAAAATTGATTTATATATATATATATAATGTTATATAATTATATATCTTTTTTGGTATATATTTTAATAACATAATAATTATATATTTGTATAGCATAAATGTTATAGATTTTCCATGACAAATAAGTTTCCCTGCAGGAGACGGCCAGCCGCCGGATTCAATGTAAACAATGTGAATTCGAGATCTCCGTCAGTTGTAGCTGACAGGTAGCCCCGGAATTTTTATAAGCCTACGAAGTATTTCAGAAACCAAGACTGGCGCACCTGGGCCATTGGCTGCAATCTTGCACTGACCAATCAAATATTTCTGTATTGTTTCGATGGAGACCTGTGAGCGGTGCATTATAGATTCTGCAATGAGGGAGCAGTTCCCTTGAAAATCCCAATTTAAAATTGTGGGCCTGCAACAGCTGGAAAAAACACGGTCAACTTTCCGATTGTCGGAATAGGTGCATCTGCAGGAAGGCTGGTCATCTTTGAGGAATACTTTTCAGTTATGTCGAGCAAACTTTTATTATGAACGTCCCCTTCAACCAGGTATCGGCAGTCAAGGCGAAAAACGCTCTCAAAAAAAGTTTATTCTCATGCGGGATGGAAGCGGACACGATTTGGCCAAAGACAAAACAAATACAATTATAAAAGATCTTGTTTCTCTGCTCTCCTCCCTCAAATTATAGAAAATCACCAGATTTTGTCCACCGCACGCCGAAGATCGTTGTAAAATTCCTCAACACTATCGTACATCACTTCAGCACCTGCGGAAAAGTAGAGCAGTATATCATTTAAGGGATCGGGGATATACGGATATATTTTTTTGAGGTTGAAAATCCGGTCGCGGGAAACCAGTGCAAGATCACCTTCAGATATCCGGGCAAAGACCTTTTCTCCAAACGCCGGATCTTTCAGGAGCGCACTTGGCCGAAAGTTCTGCTGGCCTATCAAAAAGAGTAAGACATTGCCAAGACCAAACAGATCCATGGCATAGGGGCGTTCTGGCAGGTAGTAATCATAATCAAAATCGATCCACCAGAAGTGGCCGTCCTCCCGGTCCACATAAATGTGATCCCGACGAATATCCCCATGCTTAAAACCATTGGCATGGAGCAGAACGATCCCATCAACTGAAATCAGAAACTGACGCAGAAGATCAGGCAGAAAATGTTCAAAATAGTCAAGATGATTGTCTCCCATCCTGTAGACCACTTTATCGAGGCGCTGACCGTTGACAATATCCAGAATTCTGACCAAGTTTCCTGCATCATCAAGGGTCGTATATCCCTGCATGAAGGATCGATTTCCCCTTGTGAATTCAATTACCTGAGCCTCTTTTTCGGGACTCCGATAGCAGGTGACCTCCAACGCACCCAGGCGGATTGTATAGGTTTCGTGAAATGCCAGTTTAAGGATATTCCGCTCACCACTCACAAGGTCATAAACCTTAGGAACCCATTGTTTTGGCTGTTCTTCCACCCCAAAGCGTCCCTCTTTGGTGTAGCCGACAATCAGCAGGTAACGGTCGTCCACATGGATCACATCGCCGTAATCTATATTGGCAAAATCACTGGTATTCGACCAGAGTCGTGATTGTCGCCGCAGTGACCGTACCGCCACATGGCCTTGGAGTTTTGGCAGGATATGTTTGGGGAAATGGCTCCAGTCAACCATGGCCTCACCCGACAATCCAGGACGTGAAATTTTTGCAATGTCTGGCCAGAGCATTGGAGATGGAGCCAAACAAGAACTCCTCTGCCTTTGACACCCCGCGTTTTCCCGCCACCACTGTGCCGAAATCACCCTCGGCCTGGACTTGCAGAACCACCTCGCTGATGGTGTGTCCTTCCGCCATACAAACCCGCCTGCTTATTCGTGATTCTGGCTGGCCGGCTTCAAGCAGTAGCCCTACTGCGCTATCGAGCATCTCCTTGCCCCTTGCCTCACGCATTGCCTGATACTCGTTCAATCTGCCACCTTCGGTATAAAAATGGGGTGGCGGTGGGGGGTAAACATTTAAAACACAGACCTCGCCTTTATCCAGCAGGGGAGCAATATTACATACATATTGCACCGCGCGGGCTGAGGTTTCACTCCCATCCACAGCAAGTAATATTTTTTGCCAGTTTTTCATCGTCGCCCTCTCTGGTCAAAAGTGCAACTGGCGGCTATAAATAACACCACCGCCTTTTTGAGCCTCCTAAGGTATACTTTTCTACAAATTCTCCATACCAGGACGCCACTGTTCCAAGAGCTTCACCAGCTCTACCATGCTCTGATGGGTAGGGACCGGGACCCCGCAATCGGCCGCAAACTTGCATAATGCTCCGTTCTGAGCATCAACCTCTGTCATCCTGTCATCTAAAATATCCTGAAGCATGGAAGAGAGATCCCTGGCACTCCGCATGCACGCATCAAAGAGCAACTGATAGAGATCTGTATAGACAAGATCAATACCAAGTGCATCGGCAACCGCTTTCCCTTCATCGAGCAGTCGCTTCATCAGAGAGATCGATTCCATCTGATCGAGAAGGTAACCATTTCGTACCTTCAGGAGAGCCGATAGCGGATTGATTGCTGAAAAAACAATAACCTTGCACCAAAGGCGACCGACAATTCTACGCACCACCTGGGTTGGCATGTCGCTTGCCTGAAAAACACCGGCGATCTCTTTGACACGCTCTGAAATCTGACCGTCAAGCTCTCCGATATAGGTTTTTCCTGCACTACCACGACGCACCTTTGAATTTCCAAGGGCTGCCCCTGTCATGAACGTAAACCCGGCAAGAATATGTTTTCGGGAAACGATCTGCGCCATCGCTTCAATATTACCCAGACCTGTCTGCACGCTGAGAATGGGGCACGATTCGTTGATCAAGTGAGCAACCGATTGGGTTGCCTGGTGGGTGGAAAACGATTTTACCATCAACAGTATCAGATCGCATTCCGTGATGAGTGATGTGTCTGTGATTGCCGTCACCGGTATCGACGTTACCATATCAGGATCGTCCAAACCACCGGTCATCAAACCGATACCGTGCTCCTGTATTGCGGAAACGACCTGACTATCCACATCCACTATGGTTACCTCAGCGTTGCCCCTGGCTAGAGAAGATCCGAAAAGCCTGCCTATTGTTCCACCACCAACAATAACAATTTTCATTTCTACTCCCCTTTTACGTTATATATCGTACTGGAAATAGACCAAACTCGGTGAACAATTGTTGCTTTACCCCTCAGTTACATTGTATCTTTTTGCTGCGGCAAAATCAAATCCCAACACTTTAAACATTCCCGATAAAATCCATACACCTCAATGTCGAAAGGTTACTGCTGGCAGTACAAAGATATTCAAAGGAAAATTTTATCCCTCGCTGCGACAACAATGAAATTTCGCCGGTATGTATTTCCATGGGCGACCTATCGCAAAACCCAAGGTGCGATTAAACTCCATCTCGGTCTTGATACCGATGGTTATCTACCAGCTTGCACGGACATGACAGATGGCAAAACACATGATCTTGAATGGGCAAGACCACTTGATATCCGGGCAAGCTTTTACTATTAAATTTTTTTGAGAGGCGACGGTCACCTGATCTCCTGAAACCGCCTGACAAGGCTCACAATGAACAAATGTCTCCGCAGCTATTGTGAAGTTAACTATGAGACAGCAGTGCTTTAAAGTATTCAAGGCCTCGCTATTGCCGTACTCACTTTTTAAAGAGGAATCACCCAGATCTACTCTTACTTTTACTTCACAAATATCGACTGAAATACAACACGTTAGTATCTTTTATCTCTTAGTATAGTAACAACTAACCATAATCCCAGTACTACCGATATCAAATACCCGATAACCCCCAAAGCTGGGTAACCAAAAAGAAAAGGTTTTACTCCCGTTGTAATTATCATTGAAGAACCGATTATTATTGCACCTGTTATGATTCCGATTGTCAGCCGATTTGATGCATTCTCCAAAGATTTAACCAGCTTCTCCAATTGCTCAAAACGAAAGGTGAACCCCAGATCACCCTGTTCTATTTTTTCGACAATACTCATCAGTTGAAGGGGAAGTTCTCTTTTTATTGCCAGGATAGAACCCAAAGACCCCTTGATGTTTTTCCACACATTTTCGGGACTGTATCTTTTACGCGAAATAGCGTGTATTTGACTCTTGATCTCCTCAACTACATTGAGATCCGGATATGCAAGACGTGCAGCGCCATCAGCAGTAATTAAAGCTTTTATCATTATGATATATTCATTGGGTAACTTTAACTGGAAATTTCGCAAAATTGAGAGAAGGCTGATCAGAAAATTCCCTATATTCATCTGAGCAATAGGAATGGAGTGATACCTGTCCAATAGTTCCATGAATGATCGCTCTACCTTTTTTAAGTCAATGTCACTTTGTTTCTTTGCGCATATTCGAACAAAATTCTTAGTCAGCTTTCGGCTGTCTTTATCTACGACTGCTCCGAGGAGGTCAATAAGTTCAAATCGATCCTCGTCAGTCAACCTGCCGACCATCCCCCAATCAATGAAGCAGAGCTGCAATTCATCACCCACGAGTAAATTGCCAGGATGAGGATCTGCATGAAAAAATCCATCTTCTAGAATCTGCTTGGTTGCTGCGTGCAAGCCATTTTCTGCAACCCTTCGTCTCTTACTATCTGAGGATGCGGTAATATCCTTAAACTTCAGACCATCGAAAAACTCCATCACCAAGAGCTTTTTCGAACTGAGTTCTTTGTATGCTTTTGGAATATACACATCACCATTTTCGATATAAGAGCGGGCAATATTCATATTGTCCAATTCACGTGTAAAGTCGAGCTCCAATAACAGAGTTTTCCGCACTGTTCTCGTTATTTCTGGCAGTTCATAGCACCTCAGTTCTTCAAATTGAAGGTCAAGAAAAACACTTATCGATTCAAGAATATCCAGATCCGATAGAATGTTCTTTTCTATTCCCGGACGTTGAACTTTAACAACGATCTCCTCATCGGATGAACGCAACCTGCCCCTATGAACCTGGGATAGAGAGGCCGCAGCCAGTGGTTCAGAATTAAATTTTGAAAAATGTTTACTGATTGGAGGTCCAAGATATTCAACGATAACCTGCTCAATCTCGTTATAACTGATTGGGGCTACTTCGTCCTGCAGTTTCTCCAGCTCACGAAGCAATTCTTCGGGCAGCAAATCTGGTCTCAAACTCATGATTTGGCCAAATTTTATAAATGTTGGGCCCAATTCTTCAAGAACTCTGCAGATTCGTTGATATACATCTAAATTCTCTTCAACGGAACTTATCTTATGCAACAGATCAGCCCCAGGCATGTCCAGCCGGTCGAGAACTTCATCGAAACCGTATTTGGCTAAAATTAAGACAATGTCGTTAAAACGTTTAATTTTCTTAAGATCATTAATCTGCAGCATAACAGTCAATACTCATTAAAATTTAATCGCTAAGAGACATCAATAAGCGACGAAGTGATACCAAGTGGGCATGTTTATGCATTTTTGTTTTTAGCATACGCCATCTTGCTATTTTATATGCGATATATGGCTACAATGTGACTACTCTGGATGTGAGATTATTCTTGTTTCATCAGGCTCTCACCTGCAATATAAGTAACACTTTCAGCTGCTGGTCTTGCTTTATGCCTAAAAGGCTAATTGATTTGACAATCATCTTTTAGCAGAAGATTTTGGCCCGAGGAAAAACCATAGGATGAGGCCAACTAACTACAGGGAGCACAAGAACACGAAGCACCCATAGTATTTTTCCTCCGATTGAAGCTCTACTCTGTACAACATTATTGATGACCCAAATGTCTGCGATTCAAAATCAATACTCCGAAGATTCCTTCCGTTTCTATCCCCATGCAAGACCTCCATTGATCGTTTCACTCTAAAAAATAAGTGAAAACTGTTCGGTCACAAAATAACTATTTTCAAAGCTTACTATTGAGGTGCCAGTAGAGGTGCCAGGAAGAAAAATTTTCAGGCACCTCAACACCAACACATCCAGAGTTAAACGCTAATTAGAAGTTAGGCTACATATCATCTTCAACCCCTTGTTCAGCCTTCTTCCAATCCTCGACCAGTGAATCGTAAGCTCCTTCAAAACCAGTTTTAATTTCATCCCATGCCTCAGAAGAGCTATTTTGCATTTTCTCCTTCCACATAGAGAGCTCTTTTCGCTGTTCTTCCAGCGATTTTTTAGAAGCCTCATAGTTGTCCTTTGATGAATCTTTGAGATTGTCCAATTTTTCTTTCATTCGACCCTCCCAAACATGCTTGTTATCATCAAATTTATCCAAAAGTTCTTGAGCTTTAGCAATGGCCTCATCTCTTTCTTCAATAGTGTAATCTTTGATGGCAGCAACGGCTTCACTGATCTCTTTTTGCGCTGCTTCATGACTTGAAGCCATTACGTTGTTTCCAAAGAAAAAAATAACAGAAAAAAGTGATAGTATAGTTAGTGCAATCCTCTTATTATTGATTGATTTCATCAATGGATCTCCTTTTATTATTCGTGAATTTTATTATCATAATCACATGAAATAATTGCTTTTTTTAGACATTACATCCAAAAACAACCGTGGTGAATAACAAAAATGTTATTCATTCAATATTTGCTCTATGGAGAGGCTCGTATCGCAGGAGATGGAATTATAAATGGGGTTGAACCTTGACCCGGAAAAACGATCACGATTTGAGCACTACGACATCTCAGTATAAGAGCAAAAAGAACAGTAAAACTTATTACTGATACAGCACCAGAGATTCAGCAGAAAAGCATATAATTTCTATCAAATAAATTCATTACTCTATGCTCAATACACATAACAATATTAAGTCACTTGTCAAGCTCACCACAAATGCTATCCGGTTGATATATAGTTGAATTAAAAATGAATAACAATATGGTGATAAAGTCAGCCTGGTTATTCGTACAGTTTCTCAACAATCAATTTTCAGCAAAAAACTCGGAGAGATTTTGGAAAGATTTTTTCTTAAGATCTTCCTGGTCATACACTTCGCCATCAATCACATACTTACTTTCTAAAATGGCCCCTTGGTCAAGACAAAAGCACACTGAGTTTAAGCTACACATTCAACTTCAAATACAGCTGGTCGGCGCTGCCCCCGTTTAGCTTCTGCTGGCACATCTGATACAGTCTCCACCGCAGCTGGTGCCCCTGTGGTCGAGTACCACCCAATGGTCGAAGCCACCCCGCCTGGCTTCTCGATCTCTACCCGTAAAACCGGAGGCGGGTGATTGCGCATAGCTTAAACTACTGTCTGAAAACCTAAATTCCCGGGCTATTGTAACGATGCCGGTGGCGTGACACCCAATTTAGTATAAAGTTCAATCTGGCGTTTTGTGGTTTCTCCAATCTGAAGCTGTTGTCCCGGCACTTCAAAGCATTCAATGATGTCGAGTTCGTCCAACACCTCCTGCATCGTATAGTTCTTAAACAGATTATTTTCCTGCATTCTCTTCGTGATAGAGGATAAAAAAATCAGAGCAATGAATTGCACAAAGAGCTTACCGTTCAAACTTTGTTCCGAAGAGACGACCGTCCGGCGTAGATTCAGCCGTTCTTTCAGATTATCAAAGGCCTTTTCCACCAGGTCTTTGTTTCGATAGATCTCCAGCGCCTCGACTGCATCTTTGATCTCATTGCTCAACAGTGCAAAATATCCGTAATTGCGTTTTGCCTCAGCCATCGCCTCTTCATTGGCAACAACCTTCACTCCTCGGACCG
>NZ_SWCN01000050.1 GCF_005116575.1 Desulforhopalus sp. IMCC35007
AATCCTGTTGGCAGGTCATTGTTTTCTCCTTTCGGTTTGTTGTTGATAATTGGCCCCGAAAGGATAAGCTTGGCCTGCCTTTTGCCAAGCTTTATATGAATTTACAGAAGGAATGGTACACTAACCTCAGAGAAGACGATGACCAACAATAATAAAACAGATGACAGTTCTTATATATACAGAATAGACAAGTCTGATAACCTAAGCTACCTCTCCGATAACTGGAGTGAGTTTGCCCTTGCAAATGATGCTATTGCAATGAGCGTTCCGCACTTGATCCTCGGTAAATCACTGTGGAGTTTCATTGCAGATCATGATACCCGCTATATATACACGCTTGTACTGACCGAGGTGCGGAAAACCCTTGAGCCTGCGGTAATATCTATCAACTGCGACTCACCCGAGCTGCAACGAGTCTTTCAAATTACCATGACTGCAATGGATGACGGGGCTGTAGAATTTTCCAGTACAGTAGTGGAAATACGCCAAAGGGAGTATATCAAAATCCTGGATGCGTCGGTTATTCGAAGCGAGGATATTGTCAAAATTTGCAGCTTCTGTAAAAAAATCGCCGTTTCAGACGGCAAGTGGGTAGAGACAGCAGAGGCGATCAGGGTCTTAAATTTTTTTGGTAATATTACAATACCCCAGCTCAGTCATGGTGTTTGTCCAGACTGCTTTGCAAGCATAACAGCTGAAATGGATTACCCAAAATTAATGTGAAATCATTAAAATACCTCTAAACTCTCATTATTCACGACTCTGACGAAAAGGCTCTTGCACAAATCTCAAAAGTTGCAACCGGGTCTTCTTATACATACTTTCTCTGCAGCTGTTTTATTACACAGGGTGATATTGTTGTCTGATAGGTTATCAGTAAGAACAGACATTTCAGATGTTCAATTCTTTTAAGAGGTGACTTCTCATGAAAATTGAAAAAATTCTCCTTCCCTTTGACGGTTCTGTTCATTCTATAAACGCTTGCAGCTACGCGCTCAATCTCGCCAAACTCCACAAAGCCCAGGTCACCATTATCAACTGTTATGAATGGAATGCCAGTATCCTGGAAGTCCCAAGCCCGCTCATCAAAGATCTTGAAGCAACGAGCGAGAGGCATGCCCGGGATATACTAAAAACAGCGGAAGAGATTTTTGCGGATCGGGGAGTAGAATATCAACTTAAGGCTGTTTACGGATCACCGGGGGTCGTGTTGACGAATCTTGCAAAACAAAAGGAGTACGACCTGATTGTCATGGGCTCACACGGTCACTCAGATATTGCCGGTCTCTTTCTCGGCAGCGTTACACATAAGGTGCTCAATACGATATATTGCCCGGTGCTGGTTGTTCCTTGATGAACCCAGAACCTGCCAGGCATTAAAGACAGTTCATTTGCTCACGAACTCTATGGGAATTTTTTCTGTACCCGGAGTTATTTCTCAAGCCCGTTTCTAATAACTCCTCAGTATGATAGTATATTGGCCACTAACATTGAATGTATTCAGAGATAAAATAGTCCAGCCGTGCGTCGTGATTTACGTCTTTAATCGTCTAACCAAGGTTTTCAGGAGTATGTTATGATTTTTCATACAACGAAATGGGCTTCTTTATTCCTGGCCCTTTTCACTTTATTGTTCCCCTCTGTGTCCTCCACCACCGAAATACCCGAATCCCTGCAAGAATGGGTTCCCTGGGTCCTGCACGATCAGGATCAGAGACTCTGCACCGCAGCCTTTGACGGCAAGCAAAAGTTTTGTGTCTGGCCGACACCGCTGGGTCTTGATCTGGGCGCGACCGGCGGCACCTTTCATCAGCAATGGCAGATGAAAGCAAAGGGATGGATCGTTTTGCCAGGCAATGAACGTCATTGGCCTCAGGATGTACAGATCAACAACAAGCCAGCCCTGGTGGTTAATCAAAGCGGGTCACCCGCCATCTTTATCGACAGCCCAGGAGCGTATGAAGTCAAAGGCTCCTTTACCTGGCAGGCCCTGCCTGAATCCATCCAGATCCCGGCAGGAACCGCCATAATCGAGCCGTTTACGGTGGATGGTACTGAGCGTCTGGCGGATGTTGCAAAGGATGTTCTGTGGCTTTCAAGAAAAACCGCAACTGGCCCGGAACAAGAACAGGACACCGTGCAGACCCAGGTCTACCGGCATGTAAAAGACACAATACCCATGGTCATGACCAGTCATATTGCCGTGCAGATCTCAGGAAAGCCCCGGGAAATCCTCATCGACTGGAAGTTACCTGATGGTCAGATTCCCCTTGACCTGCAATGTCCACTGCCGGTCAAAATAGGCGCTGATGGCCAGATCCATATGCAGGCACGCCCCGGGAACTACACAATCATCTACAGATCCCGTAGTACAGGCCCCGTGGAGAACCTTCTCTTTGACAACAGTCCGCTTGGCCCGGATAAAGAATACTGGAGTTTTGAGGCCCAGAATCAACTGCGCATGGTCAAAATATCAGGAGTCCCTGCAATCGATCCGAGCCAGACGACCATTCCTCCCGCCTGGCATTCTTTTCCCGCCTATCAGGTGGAAAAAGGTCAATCGATGGTCTTTGATACCTTAAAAAGAGGCAATCCCGAACCGGCTCCCAACAACCTAACCCTGCACCGTACCTTCTGGCTCGACAGTGACGGTGAGGGAATAACCGTTCAGGATAATCTCACAGGCACCGTTTACCGTAATCCCCGTCTTGAGATGCAGGAGCCCGCTGAACTCGGCAGAATGGTCATAAACGATCGCGACCAGCTTATAACCACCCTACAAGATGGTGAGCAGAAAGGTCCAGCCGGAGTTGAAGTGCGGCAGGGGCAGATTAATGCCCTGGCGGTCAGCCGTGTCGTCCAGACGACCACCTTTCCTGCGGGTGGCTGGGGCCAGAACATCCAGAAACTCTCCGCCGATCTCATCCTCCAGCCGGGCTGGAAGGTCTTCCACGCAACAGGGGTTGATTCGGTCAACAGCTGGATTTCCCGCTGGACCCTGCTGGATTGCTTTATCGTACTCATCATCGTCACCACCACCTTTAAGCTGCTTGGCCCGCTCAAAGGGCTGGTGGCGCTTATCGCCCTTGTTCTCTCCTATCATGACCAGCAGGCCCCGGTTTTTCTCTGGCTGGCCATACTCTGCTGCATTGCCATCCTGAGCGCAGCACCTGACCTGAAATTTATTAAATTTATCAAGGCAGCACGGATACTGCTGCTGATCGCAACCGTTATTGTCCTTCTCCCCTATTCCGTCACACAGCTGCGTGAAGGCTTCTATCCGCAACTGGAAAGGGTTTACAACGCCTACAGCCCACCTTCGGTCGGCCTTAACAAGAAAAGGGATATGACCACCGATGCCCTAAAAGAAAACATGGTTCAATCAACCATGGAATATGCAGGCAAAGCAATGCGCTCCGCGGCTCCAGCCAGCATGGCTTACACCCCACAGGAGCCGGAATTACAACAATACGACACCCAGTCAAAGCTACAGGCAGGCCCCGGCGTACCCGACAAAATATGGAGGGCGGTGCGTCTGTCATGGAATGGCCCGGTTGACGCTGCCCTGCAGCTCCAGCTGTATCTCATCTCACCTCTGGTCAATCTCATCCTCTCCCTGCTCAAGGTGGCGGCCCTCTTCCTCCTGGCCTTTTTCATGGTGAACCGCAAGGATTTCGGGGCACTGAAACCAGGAAAATCAGTAAAATTTGAACTAGCAGACAGTGCGCCCACCCTCACCGGGGCGGTTTTACTCTGCCTGCTCATCTCAGGGGCAGCCGCGACGCCTGGGGTCTGTGCTAATTATCCCAGTCAGGAACTTCTCGACTCTCTGCGGACAAGGCTCACCGAACCAGCCCGATGTTTTCCAAACTGTGCAGATATCAACACCATGCAGATCAGGATGGAAGAATCAACTGTTCAGCTGCAGATGACCATCAATGCAAGCGTTGAATCCGCCCTGCCCCTGCCCGGCGGTAAGGGTTTTATCTGGCAGTCATTTGAGCTGGGTAATACTGAGAAGGCCAAGAACACTGAAATGTCCGAGATACCTGCCTTTGCCGATAATGACCAGGTCTGGGTGCCCGTTCCGGCAGGTCAGCATGTACTCAGGATGTCAGGCCGGGTCAACCGCTCAGACCTGCAACTGGGCCTGCCTGTAAAACCCCACCTCGTCGACTTTGAAGGAAGTGGCCAGTGGACCGTCTCAGGGCTTGACCCCAACAAGGTTCCAGGCGGCCCGCTACAGTTTGTTCAACAGAAAGTAGAGGCGGATAAAAACAGCTTTGGTACCTCAACCCTACCACCTCTCATGGAGGTGAGAAGGATCCTTCATCTCGGTCTGCAGTGGAATGTTGAAACCATCGTGACCAGGCTCTCCCCTTCCGGCACATCCGTGTATCTGAAGATTCCTCTTCTTGACGGCGAATCGGTCACCAACGGAGAATATAAGGTTACCGGCAATGTTATTGAGGTGAACTTTTCCCCGGGCGAACAGCAAAAGCGCTGGAACTCTGTGTTCAAAGAGCGCTCGTCCATTTCTCTTATGGCCCCTGAGACAACAGAGTGGACCGAGGTATGGCGACTTAATGCCAGCCCGGTCTGGCATATTGAAACAGAGGGGATACATCCCATCCATCATCATACGGGTGACGGAACCTGGCAGCCCGAATGGCAGCCGTGGGCAGGTGAAAAAATCTCAATGGTTATCAGCCGCCCCAAAGGGGTTGAAGGTGAGACCAAGACCATCGAATCAAGCTTTCTCAAGATCAATCCAGGTATTCGCTCCACCTCCATGGCGCTGACCTTTACCATTCGCTCAACCCGTGGAGATCAGCAGAATATCAGCCTGCCGGGCAATGCCATTATCCAGTCGGTAAAGATTAATGACCGGGAACAGCCCATCAAAAAAGACAGCAATGTGGTTATCCCGCTTGTTCCCGGCTCACAGAAAATAGAGGTCAACTGGAATACTCCAGATGGAATTTCGACCCTTTTTCAGGTACCAAAGATTGATCTTGGCAGTAACAGTGTAAACTCCACCATTGAGGTGCAAATCGGCAATCGCTGGGTCTGGTACGTGAAAGGCCCCCAGAATGGTCCCGCCATTCTCTTTTACAGCGAGCTGCTGATCATCCTGCTTGCGGCAATCGTCCTGGGTCTTTTAAAAATCTCCCCGCTCAATATCTTTCACTGGCTGCTTTTAGGCCTGGGTTTAAGCCAGAGCGGTCTTGTGCCCTGCCTGATTATCGTGGTCTGGTTTACCGCACTCTGGTACCGCGCCGAAAAGGGCAACATACTCTCAGACAGCGTCTTTAATGGCGTACAGGTCCTACTGGTGGTTCTGACCCTCATTACCTTTGGGGCAATAATTTTTGCCGTCCAGCATGGTCTGCTTGGCCATCCGGACATGCGCATTGCCGGTAATGGCTCGGGAAGCTATCTGTTGCGCTGGTATCAGGACCGGATCTTAACGGTCCTGCCGCAGCCGGTCATTGTCTCCATACCCATAATGGCCTACCGGATCTTAATGCTACTCTGGGCCCTGTGGCTTGCCTTCAACCTGCTGAAATGGACCAAGTGGGGCTGGCAATGTTTTACCAAAGAAAAGGGCTGGGTTGAATACGGCTTTCGCTGGAAAAAAGACAGTTCTGAGGAACAAAAGAAAACCCCCGCACCACCCAAAAAATAGGCTGAGGTGAAAGGATAGCACATGGAAGGTGGCAACAACCGCCACCTTTCATGGCGCCCGGCAGCAGGGATTGTGTGCCACGGTAACTTAGATTGACCAGATACCATTGGAATCATCCCTGCCACTTATAATTATTTTTGCTTCGAGGTTAAATTAACGTAGCCCAAATTTCTCATCAATGAACTTTTGATTTGCACCGAAAAACACATTGTTTTCTGCGACAGTCAATTTAAAAAATAAAATCATGTCGTTGAGTTGGTAATCAAAAAATTCATGGGATATGCGGGTCAGGAGGAAAGATAGATGACCTACCGCATTTCACCACTCTGGTGGCCCGTTCTGGCCCTGTCAGCACCTGTTCTTCTGCCACGACTCTATATCAAAAACAGTCGCTATAAACAAAACCTTGTCCAGGCAGAACGGCTCAACACCAGCCGGATGCAGAACGCACGTGAACTTGATTTACCCGAACTCACACAATTTTCCCTGACACCCATCGTCGAGTACAAAACTGAGCCTGGATTTTTGGGCTCCCCCGGCGTTTCGTACCTGATTACAACCAATCTGGGCCAGCTTCTCTTTGACGTGGGCTTCGGTCCAGAAAATGAGGTCTTTGCCAGCAATGCAGAGCGCCTTGGTTTTTCCATGGATACACTGCACGGCCTTGTTATCTCCCACCTGCACCCCGATCACATGGGTGGCTTTAGAGCTGTTCGCAACAAACAGGTCCGGCTGCCGATTGCCGTACATTCCTCACGGCAAAAGCCCTGTTTCTTACCCGAACCTGCAGATGCAGAAGGTTTTACACCTGAAATAGTAACAGTACCAAGATTGCTTCCAGCGGGTCTTGCCTCCACCGGACCACTGGCACGCAGTCTTTTTCTTATGGGTTTAACCGAAGAGCAGGCCATTGTTGCCCGTCTTAAAGATAAGGGGTTGGTTGTCCTTACCGGATGCGGCCATCCAACCATTGAAACCATCATACAAATGGTCAGGCGAATTTCCAGTGAACCGATTTACGCCATTGGTGGCGGGCTGCATTTCCCGGTCACCGACAGCCCGCTACGCAAACCGGGCCTCAAGGTACAGATGATCTGGGGAACAGGAAAACCACCGTGGAAAAAAATAACAGACGATGACCTGCAGGCAACCATCAGGCATCTCAATGGAATAAACCCAAAATATATGTTCCTCTCCGGCCACGATACCTGCGACCATGCCCTGCAGAGACTGACCTCAGAGGTCAACGCCACGACCTGTGTCTTGAAGGCTGGTGGTACATATGAGTTATGAAATAAATTACAGGGTATTCGCTGACAGCTCCCCTCTCTCTTCAGATGTTAAAAGAGGGGACACTTCATCTTATGAGGATCGGGAGATTTTTTTATGTCTTATACTCCCTGCTCTGTCATCGTTCAGAGATAATGAATATTCGTAACTGCTTCCCCCCCTTTAAAAATAATTTATGGGGATGAAGAAAATGCTTGACAGGTTTTTGGCAATATTTTTTGTAACAGCTTGATTCAATTATACAATCACCTGAGATGCATTGTAATAGGGC
>NZ_SWCN01000051.1 GCF_005116575.1 Desulforhopalus sp. IMCC35007
CAAACTCTCCAGTTTGATATCCTAGACTACCTCACTCAAGAGATAGTTACTTATATAGTGCTTATGTATATAAGAGCTCTATTTTCGAATTACGAAAACTTGCTCCATTGTAGTTCGCTAAAACTACCTTGGGCCCGTTTGCTTATGTGTTGTTATTTAGTTTTCAAGGATCGTTTAACACTCCCAAACTCCCGAAGTGTCCCGCGCTTTATGTCGCGGCGAGCGGCTAAATCTAATAAACTTAAAACCTTATGTCAATAAAAAGTTTATCTTATTTTCGTTTGTGAGCAATTTGTTGGGTTGACGTCCCGCTATCAGGCGAAGCGTTTATCCCGTTACTCACGAACGAGCGGCAAAATACATGATCTCCATCAGCTCGTCAATAATTAATTTGGCTAAAATGAAAAAACTTCTAGCCTGATGGTTATCTGGCATACTATATATGAAAGATTGTTCTTGCAGCTTTAAAGTTTATTAATTTTGTCTTTGCGTTTCTCTTTCAATCATTAAGACCAGTTAAATGTAATATAATATTATGGATCCAAAATCGAAATGCTTGAGGGGTATCCCTAAAGTGGATGAATGTATATCTCTATTGCGAAGCATAGAGAGTCTGACTGCACCTGATACTATCATTAAGTCGGCTATTCAGGAAGTTACCGCAAAAGAAAGAGAGAAAATTCTTACCTCAGCTGAGTGTAACGAACTTACCACCGAACAGTGGATAGCTCGTTTTGTTTCTGCTATAAAAAAGAAAATAAGTCCTCATCTCAAGCATGTATTCAATGGTACTGGAGTTGTCATTCACACAAATCTTGGTCGCTCTGTACTGCCAGAACAGACTACCGATCAGCTTGTTCAGGCAGGTGGCTATTATTCTAACCTTGAGTTTAATCTCGATACCGGCCAGAGGGGAAGTAGATACAGTCTTGTTGAAGATATTATCTGCGACCTGACCGGAGCTGAAGCTGCGCTGGTTGTTAATAACAATGCTGCTGCAGTATTAATTTCTCTAGATACTCTTGCTAAAGGTCATGAGGTCATTGTTTCCAGAGGTCAGCTCGTTGAGATCGGAGGCTCATTTCGAATTCCAGATGTAATGGCCAAAAGTGGTGCAACTTTGGTTGAAGTTGGTGCCACGAATCGAACCCACCTGCGTGATTATGAAAACGCACTTACTGAAAACACAGCGATGCTGCTGCGGGTACATACTTCAAACTTTCGAATAATCGGTTTTACTTCTGATGTTTCCGCAACAGAAATGGTTGAGTTGGGAAGGCGACACGGTATCGCCACCATGGAAGATCTTGGAAGTGGCAGTCTCGTCGATTTTTCAAAATACGGTTTTCCAAAAGAACCAACTGTTCAGGAAATTGTTAAAGCAGGCGTTGATGTGGTCACTTTCAGTGGAGATAAACTTTTAGGTGGCCCACAGGCTGGGATCATCGTCGGGACCAAAGAGATAATTGGTAAAATAAAAAAGAATCCTCTAAACCGAGCATTACGCATTGATAAATTTACCTTGGCTGCACTTGAAAGTGTATTGCGTGAATACTATGACATGGATAAAGCTATAGAATCTCTGCCTACCTTGCGAATGCTTACCAGCTCACCTGACATCGTCAAGAAAAGAGGCCGGTCCCTTTTACGCCGAATTAAATCCAAGGTAACCAACGTTTGCGAAATACAGCTGATATCCACGGTATCAAGGGTTGGTGGTGGTGCGTTGCCTGAGCATAATATAAAGAGTTGGGCCCTGGCATTTTCCCCAAAAACAATGAGGTTGAGCGATTTTGAAAAAGGCCTGAGAAAATTAGCGACACCTGTTATTGGGCGTATGGAAAATGATAAATTTCTCTTAGATATGAGGACGATTCAGGATAAAGAAGTTTCTGCTCTGTCAGAACTACTGGTTCATTTTTTCGAGGATGAGAGTGATCGTGATTGAAAAGTTTCCGCTCCCCGTTATTGGTATGGAGCTGCTGGTCGAAGATTATTTTGTGTTTTCATCAAGTTTTACTGAGATACTGCACAGGCATATTCCAACCATTAAAGAGGTTGATATTTTCGAGTCTGAAGGTGACTTCCTTGCCTCCAGGGAAATTTTCTCGCAGAATCCTGAGTTTGTTGAGTATTTTCAAGCCCTGAAAAAGGAGAAGTCTCCGTACATAATAAATAATGGTTTTGTTCTTCTCGGCTTGGTCACGAAGGATAACGCGTGTGTCGTTGTCGTTTTGGCGGGAGCTGATCCCTTGTTTTTGCAAAAAATGAGTAACAGTTGGCTGGATGAGAAAATCGTTCTCATACAGCGAGAGTTTCATCTCCTCAAGCAGGCACGAGTTGATGCCCAAACGGGCTTGTTAAATCTAACCAATCTCTATTCTTTGCTGGACTCCGCAAGCGTGACGCAAAACCTGATGCTTGCATTGGTTGAGCTTCCGCCGGTGTCGACTTCTTTTCGTCGAAACATAAAATATACACATCGTTGCGTTTCTCTTCTGAAAACCTTTATCCGTGGTCGGTCGATACTCCACTACATAGGACATAACACCTTCGCTCTGGTTCTTCAGCGGGGAGAGGAGCAAGATAGATCGGCGTTTGAATCGAGTCTGGTTTCCTATCTAAAAACAGAGGGGTGTGCCCGGGTGCATGTAGGTTCCAGTGTGATGCGCAAAGGACGCCTCGGAGAAGAAGATTGCCCTAAGGGGATAAATCTTCTGGATGAAGCCTGGACAGCATTAAATAAAGCTTCAAAGCGAGGGCCTTTTAGCTTCTGTGATTACACATCTCTTGCCTTTCCAGAAAAACAGCCCCTCGCTCATCCAGATGCTACTGTGGTCCGCAAAATCAGTCGGTGGTGCAAGCCGTTAAACTCTTTTTCATTGGTGCTATTTCGTTGTGATTCCGGGCAAGGTGGAGTTGTTGAGTTGATTGAACCGCTTGTTTGTAACTATAAATCTGCCAGAATGGGGCGTGATCTTTATGTTCTCTGCCCTGAGATGGACAAACTTCAGATAACGAACTGGGTGCGAGAAATTTTAGGAAAAGTATCGGCGCTTGGCGATGCTGTCTCTATTTCTGCTGGAGTCACGTGCTACCCTTTTTCAGATATAAGCATATCAGAAACCCCGTTCTGCTGTAAGAAGGCTCTTCTCCACGCTGAATTTTTTGGTCCTAGAAGTTATGCTATCTTCGACCATGTAACCTTTAATATCAGTGGTGATGTTTATTTTGGCGAAGGTGATTTCAACCTGGCCGTTAAAGAGTATAGGAGAGGTCTTAAAAGCTGTGCCGGTGATGTTAATCTTCACAATAGTCTTGGGGTGACTTTGGCATTGATGAATCGTGTCAGGCAGGCGGATGATTGTTTTAGAAGTGCTCTGGCCACTGATAAAGATAATTTCATGGCCCTTTATAATCTGGGTCTTTCCAAACAGGCTCAGGGAAGCAACAAAGAAGCTGTGAAATATATGGATAAAGCATTTCAGATTCGAGATGGGGCAGACGTCGACCCCCGTCTTATCAGTGATCTGAAGCTGCAACTTGGGGTGCTCTGTTGTGAGACAGGTCTCTACGATTCTTCGATCTGTTATATAGAGGAATGGCTCACAGATGTAAAAGAGACAGTTGATACCGGCAAGGTACATTATTTCCTTGGAGTGAATTACTTCAATCTCAATGAGCCCCGACGAGCCATACAATCCCTGGAGAGGGCCTTGCGATTCAATGGCTTTGATGACAGGGCTCTCAACCTGTTGGGCAGGCTGTACTTCCAGGAGCAGGAAGGAACGGATGTTGCGTTATCTCTGTGCCTCAAGAGTATAGAGCTTGATCCCGATAACACAGAGTACAAATTGTACCTTGCCGAAATTTATGTCTCCATAGGAGCGTTTTTCTCAGCTCAGAAGCTGTTAAAAGTTTGTCTTAAGAAAAAGCAGTACAGGGCTTTTGCACAATTGCTCATGGCGGAGGGATATGTAAAGGAAGGAATGGCGAAAAGGGCAGAAGGCTGGTTTGTAAAAGCATTAAAACAAGAAAAATTAGAGAAGCATATTAAAAACAGAGTAAAGCACGGATTACAATCCTGCCAAGCTATTCAAAGAAATATGTAAGTAGAGGAATGAATGAAGAACGGTAACGGTCGGATAATTAAAGAGCCTAAATATGTCCTTGATAATTCAGTCGCCAGTGATTCGTGGAGAATGCTGAGGATAATGTCTGAGTTCGTTGAAGGTTTTGATGGGATGTCAGCAATCGATATTCCAGGGGTGACTATTTATGGTTCTGCCCGGACACCCCAAAATCACAAATATTATCTTTTGGCCGAAGAAATAGCAGCAGAACTTGCAAGGGAAGGTTTTGCGGTAATAACGGGGGGAGGTCCTGGCATCATGGAGGCAGCAAACAAAGGAGCGTTTAATGCTGGGGGGATTTCTGTGGGCTTGAATATTAAGTTACCCCATGAACAGGACTTGAATCCATACGTGAATTTTTCTTTGGATTTTAAGTATTTCTTTGTTAGAAAAGTAATGTTGATGAAATATTCCTCCGGCTTTGTCTGTATGCCAGGCGGTTTTGGCTCCATGGATGAACTGTTTGAATCGTTAACGCTTGTACAGACAGAGAGAATCAAGCCTTTTCCCATTGTCCTTTTTGGCAGCGAATTTTGGGGTGGACTTGTGGAATGGATTAAAGATAAAATGGTTGGGAATGGCAATATCAGTGATGAAGATATTTCACTTCTCACGGTACTTGACGATCCAGATGAAGTTGTTGCATACTTAAAAAACAATCGCGGTGAGAAGTAATTTTTTTAATGGGTAGTACTTCAATAATTGAATCCAGGATAAAATAATGGCTCAGATAGATGGCTTTTTTAAGCTGATGAACGACGAAGGTGCGTCAGATTTACATATGGTTGCAGGACAGCAGCCGCTCCTCCGTATCCGTGGAGATATGGAAAGAGTTAAATTTAAGAAAATGGGCAATGATGAACTTCGGGCAATGCTGTACGAGATCTGTCCGGAAGAAAAAATTAAGGTCTTTGAAGAAACCGGAGATATCGATTTCGGTTATGAAATTCCAGGACTTGCCAGATACCGTTGTAACTTCTTTCAGCAAAAGTACGGTGTCGGTGCTGTTTTTCGGGAGATTCCGAGCGATATCATGACGGTTGAACAACTCGGTCTGCCTCCTGTTATTTCCCGATTAGCGTATCTACCCAAAGGGCTTGTTCTCGTTACCGGACCAACGGGATCCGGCAAATCTACAACCCTTGCAGCCATTGTGGACGAATGTAACAGGAACCGTAAGGATCATATTCTTACAATTGAAGACCCCATAGAATTTGTTCATAAAAGCCAGAAATGTATAGTTAATCACCGTGAGGTAGGAACCCACACAGACAGCTTTTCTGCCGCTCTTCGAGGGGCCTTACGTGAAGATCCTGATATCATAATGGTCGGTGAAATGCGTGATCTGGAAACTATTTCACTTGCCATGGAAGCGGCTATGACCGGTCACCTCGTTTTTGGTACCTTGCATACCATCAATGCCATGAAAACTGTTGATCGTATTATTGAAATATTTCCAGCAAACCAGCAGGGGCAGGTACGATCGACGCTTGCTGATGCATTGAAGGCCGTAGTTTCTCAAACATTATTTAAGAGAACTGATGTAAAGGGGCGATGTGCGGCTCTGGAAATTCTTGTCGCAACCCCTGCTGTAAGAAACCTGATCAGGGATGGAAAAACTTTTCAGATTCTGTCTACCATGCAGACGGGTAAAAAATATGGAATGCAAACCCTCGATGATGCGATCATGTATCTGCTGGAAAAGAAAATGATCAGTACCGATGACGCATATTCCAATGCTGTAGAAAAGGCTAAATTCCTCAAATATCTGAAAAAGGCTCCTTCCGATTTCACTGAAGTTTAGCTCCTGCTGTGTATGGCAAAATATTAACCTGAAAATCGGGTAAAGCGCACACTTTAAGCCAAAAAAACACCCCCATAAGCACGGTTTAGTTGAAAAAACCGTGCTATTTTCTTGCTTTTTTACGTGTACGTATTATGATTATACGCACATTTTAAAGGGGAGTTTATTCATGGCTAAACCAATAACAGGAAAAACTCACGTCGGCGAACGGCGTGAGAAA